>JAFZPV010000005.1 GCA_017552535.1 Clostridia bacterium | reverse complement strand
TGGCGCAGGCGGCGGCGCGCAGGTAGGGGCCGTCCCCCTGGATGCCGCGGATAAAGCGCACGGCCAGCCGCGCGGTGAGCACGGGGTCCTCGCCGTAGGTCTCGTGCCCGCGGCCCCAGCGGGGATCGCGGAAAATGTTCACGTTGGGAGACCAGAAGGTGAGGCCTTTATAGATGTCCCTGTCGCCGTGGGCGGACTGGGCGTTGTACTTGGCGCGGGCCTCGGTGGAGATGATGTCCGCCACGTCGCCCATGACGTCTTCGTCGAAGATGGCGGCCAGCGCGATCGCCTGGGGGAATACGGTGGCCGTGCCAGCGCGGGCCACGCCGTGCAGCGCCTCGTTCCACCAGTTGTAGGCAGGTATGCCGAGGCGTTCGATCGCCGGCGCGTCGTAGCGCAGCTGGGACGCCCTTTCTTCTATCGTCATTTTTGCCACAAGCTCATGCGCCATCGCGCGGGCTTCGCTCCTGTCCATACCGTTACCTCCAGGCTGTATGATTATGCTTTTTTGATATACGAATCCAATGATTATTTTATCATGCCGGGTGCGCAATTGCAACGCTTTTGTTGCGGTGAACCGCGCAATTTTTGCATATGCGCAAGAACTGAGCATGTAAAAGGGGCCGCCGGGCGGCCCCTTGAAGTTTACTATGGTATATCAGCGGCTGCCCTGGTCGTAGGGCACGCCCTCCGCTTTGGGCGCGGCGGAATTCTTGGAGAAGAACACCAGCACGATCAGGGAAATGATGTAGGGCAGCATGTTGTACACGGTGCTGGGAAGGTTCAGCCTGCTCAACAGGTCAAAGCCCGTATACACGTTGCTCAGCGCCCGGAAGAAGCCGAACAGAAGCGCCGCCAGGGCGATGCGCATGGGCTTCCAGCCGCCGAAGATCATAACTGCCAGCGCCAGGAAGCCGAAGCCGGCCACGCCGTTTTCAAACTTCCATTCGCTCACGCCCGCCGTGATGTACACAAGGCCGCCCAGTCCGCCCAGAAGGCCGGAGATCATCACGCCCGCGTAGCGCATTTTGAACACGTTGATGCCCACCGACGCCGACGCCTGGGGATGCTCGCCGCAGGACATGAGGCGCAGGCCGAAGCGCGTGCGGTACAGGATGAAGAAGGAAAGCACCAGCAGGATGACCGCCAGGGGCATGAACCAGTTGAATTCATAGCCGTCCACCAGCAGAAACGCTTTTTTGGCCGAAATGTACTGCAGCGTGGCCGAGGGGTTGTTGGGGTTTGCGGAGGTGTTGATGGCCTTTACGATAACGGTGGCCGCGGCGGTGCCCAGCAGGTTCATGGCCGTGCCCACCAGCGTCTGGTCGGCTTTGAAGTTGATGGCCGCCACCGCCAGAAGCAGGGAATACAACAGGCCCATGAGCATGGCGGCGAGGATCGCCGATACCACCACCCAGACCGCGGGCGTCGCAGCCGGAAGCTTGCTCATCACCAGGGCGCCGCCCAGGGCGCCGAACACCATGATGCCTTCCAGGCCGATGTTGATGACGCCGCTGTGCTCCGAAAAGCAGCCGCCCAGCGCCACCAGCATCAGCACGGACGCGAAAACGAGCGTATATTGCAAAAGCAGGATCATGACTTGCTTACCCCCTTCTGAGAGGCGGCCATGCGTTTTTCAAATCGCCGGTCCAGCCATTTGTTGAGCACGAGCTTGAAGAACAGGACGAAGCCACAGAAGTAGATGATCAGCGAGGAAATAAGGTTGGAAATCTCCGCGGGATACACCTGCTTGTTGAGCTGCGCGCCGCCGTCTGTGATGTGCTGTATGAAGAAGGAGGAGAAGATGGCGCCCACGGGATGCAGGCCGCCCAGGAACGCGGCGGCGATGCCGTTGAAGCCCATGGCCGGCACGCTGGACTGGGTGACGGACCATTCCTCAAAGCCCGTCAGGTAGAACATGGCCGCGCCGATGCCGGCCAGGGCGCCGGAGATCGCCATGGTGAGAACGATGTTGAATCGGTCCTGCATGCCGCAGTATTTAGCGGCATATTTGTTCAGGCCCGTGGCCCTGAGCTCGTAGCCCAGCCGGGTCTTGGTGAGCAGTACCCAGATCATCACCGCGAACAGGATCGCCATGGGAACGGCGATGCCCACGTATTTGTTGTTGTTGAACAGGCTGTTGATGCCGATCTGCGGCAAAAGCGCCTCGGTGTGGGCCACGGTCTTGGCCACGCCCTCCTCCACCACCAGCTGCTTGCTGATCTCGTAGGTGTAGGGGCTGGTGGGGTTTTTGACCTTGCTCAGAAGCGTGTTCACCAGGTACAGCGAGATCCAGTTGAGCATGATGCAGGAGATGACCTCGTTCACGTTGCGGTGCGCCTTGAGCACGCCCGATATGGAGCCGATCAGCGCGCCCGCGATCACCGCCGCCAGCATGCAGGGCAGCCAGTGCCAGCCCAGGCCCACCGCGCAGTATATGCACGCGCCCGCGCCGGCCACGTACTGGCCCGCCGCGCCGATGTTGAACAGGCCCACCTTGTAGGCGAACAGCACGCTTAACGAGCACATGAGCAGAGGCGCGGTCTTCACCAGGGTGTTGCCCAGGTTCTTCATCTGCGTGGCGTGCTTTTTATAGTTCCAGAAGTTTTTGAGTATGTCCGTAACGGCCTCGCCCGCGCCGGCGGGATTGATGATCAGAAGCGCGATATAACCCACCAGCACGCCCAGCACGATGCACAGGAGCGAAGACAGAAGCGTCTGCACCGCCGGCTTTCCCAGCAGGGATCTCTTTTTTAGCATGCCTTACATCTCCTCCCGTTTTGCGCCGGCCATATACAGGCCCATCTCCTCGGGCGTTGTCGTTTTGGGGTCCAGCTGGCCAACGATCTCGCCTTCGTACATCACCAGGATACGGTCGGATACGTCCAGCACCTCGTCCATCTCCAGCGATACCAGCAGCACCGCCTTGCCGGCGTCGCGCTGGGCCACGATCTGCTTGTGGATGTTCTCTATGGCGCCCACGTCCAGGCCGCGGGTCGGCTGCACCGCCACCAGCAGCGAAGGCTCCTTGTCGATCTCGCGTGCCACGATGGCCTTCTGCTGGTTGCCGCCGGACATGCTGCGGGCCATGGTCACGGGGCCCTGTCCGGAGCGGATGTCGTATTCGTCGATCAGTTTGTTGGCGTAGGCGCGGATGTTCTTGCGGCGCAGAAAGCCCGCTTTGGTGAAATCGGACTCGAAATAGCTCTGCAGGATGAGGTCGTCCTCCAGGGTATAATCCAGCACCAGGCCGTGCTTGTGCCGGTCTTCCGGGATGTGGCTCATGCCCATGATGGAGCGTTTGCGGATGGGCTGGCGGGTGATGTCCTGCCCCAGCAGCTCGATTTTGCCCGCTACCAGCGGTTCCAGGCCCGTAATGCCGTATACCAGCTCGGTCTGGCCGTTGCCGTCGATGCCCGCGATGCACACGATCTCGCCCGCACGCACGTCGAAGGAAACGTTTCTGACCGCGTTGTTCTTGTGCATTTTGGATGCCACGGTCATGTTTTCCACCTTCAGGATCACTTTGCCGGGCTCGGCGGGCTTTTTCTCCACGTGGAAATTCACGTTCCGGCCCACCATCATGGCGGAAAGCTCTTCCACGGTGGTGTCCTTCGTGTTCACGGTGCCGATGTACTTGCCTTTGCGCAGCACGGAGCAGCGGTCGGATACCGCCATGATCTCGGCGAGCTTGTGGGAGATGAACAGGATGCTCTTGCCCTCCGCGGCCAGGGAGCGCATGATCTGCATCAGCTCGTCGATCTCCTGGGGGGTGAGCACGGCGGTGGGCTCGTCAAAGATCAGGATCTCGTTGTTGCGGTACAGCATCTTCAAAATCTCGGTGCGCTGCTGCATGCCCACGGTGATATCGGAGATCTTTGCGTCCGGATCGATCTGCAGGCCGTATTTTTTGCTCAGCTCCAACACGCGCCGGCGGGCTTCCGCCTTGTGCAGAACGCCCATCTTGCCCACCGGCTCCACGCCCAGGATGATGTTGTCCAGCACCGTAAAGCACTCCACCAGCTTGAAGTGCTGGTGCACCATGCCGATGCCCAGGGCATTGGCGTCGTTGGGGTCACTGATCTTTACCTCGGCGCCGTCCTTTTTGATGATGCCTTCCTCCGGCTGGTACAGGCCGAACAGCACGCTCATCAGCGTGGATTTGCCCGCGCCGTTTTCACCCAGAAGCGCGTGTATCTCGCCCTTGCGCAGCTGCAGAGTGATGTCGTCGTTTGCCACGATGCCCGGAAAACGCTTTGTGATGTGCAGCATCTCGACGGCGTACTCGCTCTGAACAGGCGCCTTCTGTCCTTTCTCCAACTGGTATACCTCCCCTTTGAGGCCGATCCGGCCAAGGCCGGACAAGCGGCGTATTTCTGACAAAAACCCCCGGCACGCAGGGCGAACTGGGGGCTTTTGTCAAAAATCCGGGGATGACGAGCATCCCCGGAAAGCCGGATTACTTGATGTTGCCGTAGTAGGTCACGGCCACAGCGGTTTCGGGAGCGGCGTCGATGGCGTTGCTCACGGCCACTTCGCCGGCGTACATCTTGGCCACCAGCGCGGCGTAGTCTGCTTCGGTGAAGCTGTCGGAGAACTGGGTGGAGGGAGCGATCTGCACATAGTTGGCAGCGGGGTCCTCGCCTACCAGGCCCAGGTTGTCGATCTTACCGGCGTAGTTGGCCCACTCGCCGGCCTTGATGCCGGTCAGCAGGGTGTCAACGGTGGCGGCCAGGCCCTTCATGGCGCTGGTCACGGTCAGGCCTTCGCCGTACAGACCGTCGATGGTGGCAGCCTGGTCGACGTCAACGCCGATGACCTTGGCGCCTTCCACCTTGGTGGCTGCTTCGCTGGCGGAGGTGAAGATGCCGCCGCCGCAGGCGAACACGACCTGCACGCCCAGGGTCTGATACCAGTTGTCCATGTAGGCGGTGATGTCGGCGTCGCCGTAGAACTGGTTGCCGTATACGTAATCGATGGTCACCTGATCGGCGATGCCCGCTTCTACCGCAGCGACGTCAGCGCCCTGCACGAAGCCGTAGCCGTAGCGGTCCACGGCGGGAACCGCCATGCCGCCCAGGAAGCCCAGCTTGGTGTAGCCCAGCTTTACGGCAGCGTAGCCGGCCATGTAGCCGCACAGCTCTTCCTGATACACAGCGCAGTAGACGTTGTC
>JAFZPV010000049.1 GCA_017552535.1 Clostridia bacterium | reverse complement strand
GGCGCAGAAGTGCGGCATCGAATACTTTGAGATCGCGCACTTCTTTACCCAGTGGGGCGCGGAGCACGCGCCGAAGATCGTGGCCAGGGTGGACGGGCAGGAAAAGCGCATCTTCGGCTGGGAGACCGACGCCGCGGGCGAGGAGTACACTGCTTTTCTGCGCAAATACATTCCCGCGCTGCGTAAGGAATTGGAATACCTGGGCGTGCTGGACAAGTGCCTGTTCCACATTTCGGACGAGCCCAACAGGGACCATATCGAAAGCTACGCCAGGGCCCGCGCCGGCATAGAAGAAGAGCTGAAGGGCCTTACAGTGATCGACGCCCTGAGCAATATCGAGTTTTACGAAAAAGGCATCGTGACAAAGCCCGTGCCCGCATCCAACCATATCGGGCCCTTCCTGGAGGCCCGCGTGCCGGGCCTGTGGACGTATTACTGCGTGGGCCAGTTCAAGGACGTATCCAACGCCTTCATCGCCATGCCCTCGCCGCGCACTCGCGCCATCGGCCTGCAGATGTTCAAATACGGTATCGAAGGCTTTTTGCAGTGGGGCTTCAACTTCTACAACAGCCAGTATTCGGATTATCCCGTAAACCCCTGGACGACCACGGACGGCGACGGCTTCACTCCGGCAGGAGACTGCTTTATCGTGTACCCGGCTCCGGACGGCAGGGCCTGGCCCAGCATGCGCGCCAAGGTGTTCAAACAGGCCGTGCAGGACATGCGCGCGCTGGAGGCGCTGGCGGAAAAGATCGGAAGGGACGAAACGGTAAAGCTCGTGGAGGAGTGCATGGGGCCGGTCGAATTCGACGTCTGCCCAAAGGATGGGGACTGCTACTTCCGGCTTCGCCGCAAAGTGAACCGGCTTCTGGCTGAAGAATGATGCTTAACTGACCAGAAAAAGGATCACTGTTTGAATCTCAAACGAAAGGCGTACAAACGGAGAGGGCCCAGAGCCCTCTCCTGTCTTTTTTCCGCGCGGTTCGCTTCCTTTTACTCCGCACGGTCATGACTCTTCCCGGAGCGTTTCATAGAATGCGTAATCGACGATCCCGTGGATATGCCCAAGCGCGCCGGGCACCAGTTTCCTTTTCCATTATATACTCCCGTCCGGCGGCAGTGTTTTTTTCGTCAATCCTCAGAGTATCGGGTATCCCGCATGGCTATCTATCCAGATCGTAGAGATAGGATATCATGCCGTATTCCTTTTCGCCCCATCGGTGGGTACCTTCTTTATAGGGTATGCCGCCCATTTTTTCATAGAACTTCCGGGATTCATGATTCTCCAGAAGGCACCATACGATCATCGTTTTCTTTCCGGCTTTTTTGAAATGCTCCATGGAATTAAGCATCAGGGCCCTGCCGATCCCGTTTTTCCGCCTGGAATACCGGACATATAAGGCGACGATCTCGCAGTCTGCCGCCTGATCTTCGATCATCTGGTTCCATGCGCAGCCCAGGACCTCTTCCTGTTCAACGGCAACCGTGTATTCTTCGTATCTCTGCATTTCCCGGTCATACCGCTGCCGGACACTTAAGGAATCCAGAAAACCGCTGTCTATGATGCCTTTATACGCGATCTTCCAGTCTTCTACGATGATCTCCGCGATCTGACGGACGTCCTTGGCTTCTGCTCTTCTGATGATCATGTGACCCTCCGCGATATATGCTGCGCTCCAGCGAGTAAGCCCGTAATATTTCTTCCAGGTTTTTCGGATTTCCGGCATCCCGGAGGCTGCCTATGAGATTATTCCTTTTTGTCCCCGTCAGACTCTGTTTGACTGAAATATGTCATTGATGCAGCTACGCCGATAGCTATCAGCACCCACCAGATGGCACCTTGGCAAAAGTCTTTGAAGCCTCCGCCTACGATTGTACTGATGCCATACACCAGCAAAAAAGCAGTGACCAGTATAGCGGTTATACCAATCAGTTTCTTGTTGTTGTTTGCATCTTTTGCGTCCTTTTTTACCTTTTCCGTCATTTTCGAATCTCCTTTCACCAACTCATCCAAACTGATGCCGTAGAGATCGCTGAGACTGATCAAACTGACGATATCGGGCAGCGACTTTCCGTTTTCCCAATGGGAAACGGTCACACGGGACACCATGATCTTCTCTGCGACCTGATCCTGAGTCATGCCGCTTTCCTGCCTTGCTTGCTTCAGTTTTTCCGAAATCTCCATTTTTCGATCTCCTTTGCATGGCCTGAGTTTATCCGAAAATGCCCCCGGCTGTCTATCAAATGGCTTTTACAATGCCCCCGGCTGCTGTAAAATGGTCTTTACACCGCCGGTCTGCATGGTCATTTTCTTCTTAGGAGCAAAAGGTATTCCGCAGTTTCTTCCTCCGGCTTCCTTTCCCCGGTTGCGAAAAAACCGTTCCTTTCATAGAAGCGTATGGCCTTCGTGTTTTTTTCCAATGCCCAAAGATGATCCGCATGGTGTTCGTGGACCGCGTATTCCAGCAAACGGGTGCCGATGGAGCAATTCTGAAGAACGGGTTCCACAAACAGCCTTGCGATATATGTGTTTTCGATCTTTATGAACCCTTTTACGACACCGTCATCATATACGTATAAGCTGTCAAGCTCAGAAGCGTAACTGCGCATGAGCGCAGGGACCTGCAATTCGGAGAAATAATACTCGTCACTTTGAAATATGGGATAGAAATACAGGCGGTAGTTGAATACCTGGATCTCCGCTATGCGCGACAGATCCCGGATCTCTGCTTTTCTGATCATTTTGATATCTCCAAACCTCGGCTTGCCGATCTTTATGACTTCAATATTTACGGATATTCCGTGCTGTGGGATACCCCGACAAACCGGATCTGCTTACAGGATCGTTTTCCAGTACCGCCTGGTAAGCAGATTCTTTCCGTCTTTTGAAACCGTGATGGTGTCCCCTAAGGCAAAACCGTTTTTTTCCATCACTCTTGCGGATGCAAGGTTATCGTCATTGCAGGTGATGAGCACGGGAGAAATGTGCATCTCTTTTGCCTTCTCCAGTGCCAGTGCCAGCATTTTCGTTCCATAACCGCGGTTCCATTCCGAATAACGAATACCGTATCCGATGTGGCCGCCGCGTCGAGCCAGCGCATCGTTCAGCCGATGGCGAATGGAGATCTCTCCGATAAAATACGTCTTTTCATCGTCCACAAGCCAGTATTTGTCTTCACCTACCCGATCCGGGGGCAAGTCGTGCTCGTTCCTGTAGCGATCGAATTTGGCAAAAATATCGCAGGAAGAGGCGTCGGTAAAGAAATATGTTGTGACGCCGTTTTCGACATATTCGTCATATGCTTCCTGGTATGACGGAAGATATTCTTCATTTGGTATAATCAGCTTGATCATGGTGACTCCTGTACGGATTCCGGTTCGTCGATCCGATGCTCCTCCATGAGGCTATGCTTCGCCCGCAAACGGCGTGATCAGCCGGCAGCGGGAGCCGGCGACGGTCTTGGTGACCTCCAGCCGGCAGTCGATGCGCTCTTCCAGCTCCTTCACATGGGAGATGATGCCGATCAGGCGGCTGCCATCGGCAAGCTGGCGAAGCACGGACAGGGAGTTGAGCAGGGCGTTTTCGTCCAGGGTGCCGAAGCCCTCGTCTATGAACATGGCCTCAATGCGCACCTGGCCGCTCTGGGCCTGCACCACGTCCGAAAGCCCCAGCGCCAGAGCGAGGCTGGCCAGGAAGGATTCTCCGCCCGACAGCGTGGAAACCTCCCGCCACTGGCCGGTGGAGCGGTCCAGCACGTCCAGGTCCAGCCCGGACTGCTGCACGCGGTTTCGGGCCTCCACGCCGCAGCGCAGGGTGAACATGCCGTCTGTGAGCACGCTCAAGCGCTTGTTGGCCGCGGAGACCACGAGCTTGAAATAATACTGCTGCACATAGGTCTCAAAGGTGAGCTTTCCCCGCATCGTGCCGCCGGTCTTGCCGGAGCAGCAGTCGTACATCTCCCGGACCACAGCCCAGTTTTCTGCGCGCTTTTCCAGCAGTTTCCGGGCCTGGCCGATCTCCTTCAGAGCACTTTCGTTCAGCGTCAGTCGGCCGGCCAGCTGCTTTTCCCGCTGTTCGAAAAAGCGCATCTTTTCGGTAAGGCTGGATCTTTCGCTCTCCATGCCCGAGATCTCGGCTCTTTTAAGGCCCGAAAGCGCTTTTTTCAGCTCCTCCGTCCGGTCGGAGAGGAACTGCTTCCGGCGGTCGAACTCCGCTTTTTCCGCTTCCGCCTTTTTGAGCTCTTTTTCCGGCATGCGGCTTAGGCGGAATTCGTCTTCGGATGCAAAACCGAGAGAGGCGAGCCTGTTTTCAAAATCCGCCTGCGCTCGGTCAGCCCTCGTCCGGATGCCGGCTAAATGCTCTTCCCCCTGCTTTACCGCTTCCTGCACGGTACGGGCGCGGAGGCGCGCGTCCGTGAGCGCCTGTTCGCTTTTCTGCGCCTGATCCCGCAGGTCAAGGGCCCGCTTTTTCATGTCCGACAGCCGGTCTGACAGGCTGCGCAGGGTCTCTTCTTCGCCCGCGCCCATGTCCTTCAGGCGCGTTTGGGCAGAGGCTACGGTGGCCTCGAGTGCGGACAGCGCATTTGACGCGCGGCCAAGTTCTTCTTCGGCATCTCGGCGCTTTTTTTCCGCGCGCTCCATGTCCTCGCGCTTTACCAGGCCGTCTTCCGCCCTGGCGGGCAGCGGATGCTCCCGGGAACCGCATACGGGGCAGGGCTCGCCGGGCACGAGGGAAGCGGCCAGAATGCCCGCCTGGCTGCGGTAATAGCCTTCTTTCGCAAGGGTATAGGCTTCGTCCGCCCGGCGCGAAGAAACGAGAAGCTGCTGTATGCCCTCTTTGCGGACAGACAGCTCCTTCAGGCTTTCCTCCAGCTCCTTCAGGACCGGCAGGCAGCCCTCGAGGCGCGCGGCGCTGTTCAATAGTTCGTCCGCCTCGGGCAGCCTTTTGCGGTCCTGCTTCGCCTTTTCTTCCGCTTTGGGCAGCGCTTCCAGGCAGTCCTGAAGGGTCCGGCGGGCGGCTTTGAGGCTTTTCTCGCTGTCGGCCCTTTCCTTTTTGGCGCTATATGCCTGGGCTTCGTCTGCTGTGAGCATCATGGCCGCCTTCGCGCGGGCGATGCTCTGCGCAAGCTCGTCCATGGCGATTTGCCGGCTCATGAGTTCGTTTAAGGCGTTCTGGCTGTATGCAAGCTCGTCAAAGCGGGCGTTCAGCGCCTTGCCCTGCTCTATGGCGGCGGTCAGGGCGTTTATGCGCCCGAACAGGGCGTTTTTCTGTTTTTCGGCTTCGCTCCGGTTTGTCTTTTCAAGCAAAACGAGCTTTTCCGCAAGTTCGCTAAGCGGCTGGGCGTATTTGGGGTCCTGGCGGTACAGGTTCAGGCTTTCCGACTGGTCGAAATCTTCTTCGGTCTGCAGGCGGCCGGCCGCCGCCAGGATGCGCTGGTCCAGCAGTTCCTTTTCACGGGTGCAGTCGCTGTTCATCTCCTGCAGCTTTTTCTGCAGGTTCGCGTACACCGCGGTGCCGAACAGCTTCTGGAACAGGGCCTTTCGCTCGTCCGAAGAGGCATTCAGGATCTTCAGAAAATCGCCCTGGGCGATCATCACGGTACGGGCGAACTGATCCTGGGTGAGGCCCAGCAGAGCGTATATGCGGGCAGAGACTTCGGTAAGCCCCTGGATCACCTCGCCGTCGCTGCCTCTTACCAGTTTTGCGTCCGCGCTGTGAACGGTAAAGCCCGTGCCGATCAGCTTTGGGCGCATATATTCGGGGTTGCGCGTCACCGTCCAGGTCTCGCCCCGGTGGGTGAAGGTGAGTTCCACATAGGTCTCGGCCCGGGGAGAGGCGTAGTCCGAGCGGAAGGTCTTGCTTTTGCGCTTTTCCCTGCCGCCGGAAGCCTCGCCGTACAGCGCGAAGCTGATGGCGTCGAAGATCGTGGTCTTGCCCGCGCCGGTATCGCCCGCGATCAGAAAAATCCCGTTGTCACCGAAGGCGGAAAAGTCCACCTCGGTCTTTTCCGCGTAGGGGCCGAAGGCCGACATCACCAGCTTAACCGGCTTCATGGTTCTCCTCCATTTCGCGCAGCACTTTGTCCAGCAGTTTCATATGGGCTTCGCCGGGCGCCTGGCCGTTGTTCTGTAGGCTGTAAAAGTCGCTGAACAGCTCCGGGATGCTCCTGTGTTCCACACTTTCGGCGGCCTGAACGTCCAGGTCGTACTTCGTGCGGGAATTGACCACGGAAAAGCGCAGCATGTTGGGATAGTTCACCGACAGCGTCACCCTGGCGTCCGGCGGCACCAACTCGTCTTTCAGCGTGATCCACACGTAATCCTCGGTGTAGTCCCGCTGCATGAGCTCGTCCAGTTTGCCTTCCAGAAGCCGCAGGTCCCGTATGGGATACAGGGGGGCTTCCTTCAGATCAACTTCGCCCTTGGGGCCCATGTCCACCACCGTGACGCTCTTTTTGTGCCCCGCCTCGGAAAACGAATATTTGAGCGGGGAACCCGCGTACCTAAGGGTTTTAACGCGTATGCTCTGGGGCTTGTGGATGTGCCCCAGGGCCACGTAATCGAAGCCGTCAAACAGGGAAGCGCTCACGTCGTCTATGCCGCCCAGCGCCCTTTCCTCTGAATCGGAGGTCTCACAGCCGGTGATGAACTGGTGGCACATCAGGATGTTCCGCTGCTTCATATCCACGTCCGCCGCGTTAAGCACCGCCTTCACGGCGTCTTCAAAGCCGGCGATCCGCGCCTGGGGGAGCTTGCGCTTCACCTGTACGGGGCGCAGGAACGGCAGCATCCATACGTTGACGGCGCCGAACTCGTCCTTCAGCGTGACCTTTTGCATCTCCCCTTCGAAAGCTTCTGACACGTACACGCCCGACGGGCGCAGCAGCCGTGAAAAATAAGATATGCGCAGGGCGCTGTCGTGGTTTCCGCTGATGACGAACACCCGCCTGCCGTCCTGGGCGAGGCGGGACACGAAGGCGTCGAACAGCGCCATGGCCTCTGCCTGGGGGGAGGAGCGCTGGTATACGTCGCCCGAGATCAGCACGGCGTCGGCCTTTTCGTTTTCTGCGACCGAAACGATCTGGTCCAGTATCGCTTCCTGGTCGGGCAGGAGGGATACGTCCGCCAGCTGCCTGCCCAGGTGCAGGTCCGAAAGGTGGAGAAATTTCATGTCAGCCTCCGGATTTTATAAAAGGCGGACTGTTGCCCGCCTAAGGTTGAAGTTGTGCCGTCCTGATGCTTTTCCATCGGGCTATCTGGATTTGTGCAGAAGGATGAAGCCGCAGGTGACCAGCGCCGCCAGCTGCAGTATGCCGCCCGTGGCGTAAATAAAGGTCACGTTCCAGATGGGAAACAGAAGCTGGAACATCACGCAGCCCGTCCACAGCGCAACGGAAAAGCTGCCGAAAGCCCAGGGATATTCCTTCCAGGCCAGAAACGCGATGCCCATGGCCGAGAACATCACAGGCAGGGCGATCACAAAGCTCATCCAGGTGTTTTCCTGGGAGGGGGCTACAAGGGACAAAAGCATGTATACCGCCAGGGCGCTGATCATTACCAGCGCGCAGATCGTGAGCAGAAGCGCCGCGCGGTGCAGGATCGGGTGGCGGCGTTTGGGCGTGTCTTCTTCTTTTTTGGTGCGGCCCAGCATCTCGTCCAGGCTCACGGAATACATGTCGCTTAAGCGCACCAGCACGGATACGTCCGGCACGCCTTCGCCCCGCTCCCACTTGGAAACGGACTTGTCTGAGTAATTCAGTTTTTCTCCCAGCTCAGTCTGGGTCAGGCCCGACTTCTTCCGGTACTGGGTAAGATTAGCCGCCAGATCGGCGCGCCAGGCTTCGTTTTCGCTGCGGTCCATGGAAAAACTCCGTATTTTCGGTCTCTACGCTCAGTAGAATGCGGTTTTTGGCGGCTCTATCACCGATAGAACAAGTCTATTCTACCCTAAATTGCAGGCAAAATCAAGCCTTCGGCTCTACAGGCGTGTTAAAACTGAGGTAGAGAGAAACGCGCCCAAAGTAGCGTGACATCGGGGCCGCCGGGCGCTATCATAAGGGCAAGGCTTCCCCGCAGGGGGCGGGTATGTTTTATAGCGTCAGCCTGCTGCACTGTCCCTTGGCAGCTGTCCCGCTCAAGGCATCCCTGACGGGGAAGCATCCTGAAATAAAACGGTTTGAAGATATGCCCCTTGCGCATACCGACAGGAAGGAGAGAACGATGCCGGGTCTGATCACGATACTGGGCGATTCCATCGCCCGCGGTCTTATGTACGATGAAAACGCTTCCCGCTATACCCTTTGCCGGGATACCTTCGCCAGCGCCCTGATGGGAAAAGGCTACAGTCTCAAGAACCTGGCGCGGGTCGGCGGCACGGTGGACAACGCCATGGAGCTGTTTGAAAAAATGGACAAGCAGCCGGGCACGCTTCTGGCGGTGGAGGTGGGCGGCAACGATTCCGCCCTCAACTGGGAAGAGGTAGCCGAGCAGCCAAATGTGAATCACGAGGCCAAGGTGCCGCTGAACCAGTTCGGCGAAAAACTGCGCCTGCTTTTAAGCCGCGCAGCGGACTGCGCTATGCGTCCCATCGTGGTCACGCCGCTGCCCGTGGTGGCGGACAGGTACATGAAATGGATTTCCCGGGGCCTTGACGCCAAAGCCATCGAGGCGTATCTGGGTTCCTACGAATACATTTACCGCTGGCAGGAGCGCTACGCGCTGGAGGCTCTCAAAGCCGCCCGGCATACGGACTGCCCGGTCTTCGATCTGCGCAGCGTTTTCCTCTCCCAGCGGAACTTTGCCCGCCTCATGTGCGAGGACGGCATCCATCCCAACGCCGACGGCTACCGGCTGATCAGCCAGGCGGTGGTGAACGCCGCCCAGGGCGGCTACGCGGCGCTGGCTGCAAACGTGTAAAGGAGGAAAACACCATGAATACCAAATGGCACATCGTGGCAGATTCCAGCTGCGATCTGCACGAACTGCCCGTAGAGGCAGAAAACATCGACTTTTCCACCATTCCCTTCTGCATCCGCATCGGTGAAAACGAGTATATGGACGACGAAAGCATGAACACCGAGCGCCTGCTGGACGAAAACGAACGCAACAAGGAGGCCGCTCAGACGGCCTGCCCCGCGCCCCAGGCGTGGCTGGACTTTTTCAGCGCTCCCGGCCCGGTGCTGGCCTTCACCATATCCAGCGCCCTTTCCGGCAGCTACAACAGCGCCTGCATTGCCCGGGACATGATCCTGGAAAGTCAGCCCGACAAGCAGATCGCCGTGATCGACACCAAGGCTACCGGCCCGGAGACCGTGCTGCTCATCCGCGCGGCCTGCGAGCTGATCGCCCAGGGCAAGGACATCCGTGCGATCGAGGAAGAACTCAGGCGCCGGGCAAAGAGCACGCACATCGCCTTCGCCCTGTCCTCCTACCACAACCTCATCAAGGCCGGACGCGTGAGCCGCCTGATCGGCGCCATCGCCGGGCACCTGGGCATCTGGGGCGTGGGCGCGGGCGACGACAGGGGCGAGATCGTCATGCGCGGCAAGGCCCGGGGCATCAAGGGCATGATCAAGCTGATGATGGACGAGATACGCCAAAACGGCCTGGCCAACGGCTCGCTGGTAATCTGCCACTGCCTGAACGAGGAAGCCGCCCGGGAGCTCAAGGAAAAGCTGCAGGCCGCCTTCGCCCACATCAGGATCGACATCCTCCCCACCCGCGGCCTGGACAGCTTTTACGCCGAGAGGCATGGGATCATATTGGCGTACTAAGTGCGTAAAAAAGTCTCCGGCAAACGCCTGTTTGCCGGAGATTTTTTATGCTGTCCGTCTATTCTTCCACTACCTTGGAGCGGTCGGCGGGTACGTATCCGGTGGTTCCGTCCGGCATGGCGATCATGTACCAGCCGTTTTCTTCGCCCAGATAGTCGAAGAAGTCGCCTTCGTTTACCCATTGGAGCTTATTGGAATCGTAGGAAGGTTTATTGCGGATATTGCTTCCGGCGGTCATCTGCACTTTGTACATGGGCTGCAGCTGAGACGTTACTTCTTCGATCAGGGCGGAATACTTGCCGTAGGCTTCCCCGTCGATAGCCAGGTCTTCGTCGCGTCCGCGTTCCAGCAGTGCCTGCAGGGGTATGCCGGCGGCGCTGTCCACGATGCGGAAACCAAGCTTCATTTTGAGGATCAGTATCGCCCTTACAGTATCGCTGTCATATCTGCCGCTTTGGGTGCTCATGTAGCCGAGCTCACAGAGCCGGTTCTGCAAGGTCCTGATCTCTTCAGCTTCGCCCCTCATGTCCGTAGACAAAGTGATATACGATTTGGAAACGTTTGTTTTGACGGCCTGATCCTTTTTAGGTGCAGCGGATGAAAACAGGATCTCCTGCTGATCCGGAGATACAGAAGCTGAGGTGTTCTGTCCTGCCGCTTTACGGAAGGCGTTGACGGCGCTCCACGTTTTCGTATCGAGGGTCCCGCTCACCGTCCCGTCGAAGTAGCCAAGCTCTGTGAGACGCGCCTGCAGATTGGCAACGTCGCTGCCCTCGGATTTCTGCTTCAAGTCTCTGTATACTTCCGGCAAAGCCGCCGGAGATTCGATCAGCTTTTCAGTTTCTCTGGTATAGCAGGTTTTGCAGGTCTTGATCACTGTGGCTTCGGCGCAGACATAGGGTATCTGTTCATTGTCTGACGCGGTGAAGACCAGATCAAAGGTCTTATCCCATGTATGCTGGGTCACCTTCACCGTGACGGAGCCCATCCATGCTCCACCGTCTGAATACATGGTCACGGTGGTGGTTCCGGGTGCCAGACCGGCAAACGAGATCGTCGTGCCGTAGTAGATGTAACCAGAGATCGTCATGGATGTGCTTACCGGCTGCGCCTTGACGATGGATGGATTCGCCGATTTTGCGGTGGCAATATAACTGCCTCTGCTGTAGTATTCCGCTTCCTTCGCGCTGCCGACACACACCTGAACGTCGTCAAGCTTTTCGGCAGACACACAGCCGAAGGAGAACATGAATAACGCCACGATACAGATGAAGGACAAAAGTCGATTTTTGGTTTTCATGATCGTATTCCTCCTGATATGATTATGATAAACAAAAGATTGCTGGCTTGCCCTGACAGCGGCGGGAGATGCCTATGGCTCTCCCGCCTCGTCTTTTCCGGTCAAAGCCCGCCGTCCTCTTCCTGGTGATCCGCTTCCTCTTCCGTGAGCCTCAGCAGCTCGGACGGACGGACGCCCAGTGCGTAAGCGATCGCCCAGAGCGTATCCAGGCGCACGGTCTTGCTGCCTTTTTCCAGCGCCGCCCAGTGCGAGCGGGAAATACCTGCCATGGCTGACGCATGTTCCTGCGTGCAGCCCGCCCTGATCCGCAGCCTGCCGATCACGATGCCGAACGCTTTTCTGTTATAGAGCATATGAAAGCCTCCTTTCTCTCTATAACAGCGCGTGTTTTTTCCGCGAAAGGGACTGCGGGATGCGGGTCGTTTTTCATGTATATTATATCCCTGCCGGACGGAAAGCCTGTCAGCTATGGGATACAAAATGGAGAAAGCACGGGAAAGACAAAAAACAGCCTCCGCGCCGGGAAAGGCGCGGAGGCTTGAAGGATATATGGTTTATTTTATATTGCCGAGGTATCTCAGCGCCAGCATGGTGGTGTCGTCGAACTGCGGCGCATCCTGAACGAACTCGTCCACTGCCGCTTTTACGCTGCCCAACAGGTCCCGGCAGGAGGCGTCCGGGTCGCGGTTGAGGGCCTGAAGGAGGCGGTCGGCGCCGAAGAGCTGACCGGCAGCGTCGTTTGCCTCCGGCACGCCGTCGGTGTATACGAAGACAGCGTCACCGGGCTGAAGCTCAATGGTGTATTCCCTGTACGCAGCGCTGTCCAGCGCGCCGATCACGAAGCCGTGCTTATCCCTGTACAGCTCGAAGTGCACGCCTTTCTTCAGGTACGGATATTCGTGGCCGGCGTTGGCTGCGGTGAGTTTTCCCGTGCTGATCTCCAGGATCCCCAGCCACACGGTGACGAACATCTCCATCTTGTTGTTGGAGCAGATGGCCTCGTTGGTCTTTTTCAGGATCTCCGCGGCGGATTTGCCCAGCATCGCGCAGCTCTGGATGATGATCTTGGAGGCCATCATGAACAGCGCCGCCGGGATGCCCTTGCCGCTCACGTCCGCCATCACCAGGCACAGGTGGTCGTCGTCGATCAGGAAGAAATCGTAAAAGTCGCCGCCCACTTCCTTGGCGGGCTGCATGGTGGCGTAGATGTCGAATTCCTTCCGGTCCGGGAAGGGCGGAAAGATGCCGGGAAGCATGGACTCCTGGATCTGGTTGGCCATGTGCAGCTCTGTGGCCACGCGCTCCTTTTCCGCGGTGACGGAGCGCACCTGGTCGATGTATTCCACTGTCTTGTGTGAAAGTGAGGCGAAGGATTCTGCCAGCACTTCGATCTCGTCTCCCGTGCGGTCGCCCGGCTCCATTTTGAACTCCAGATTGCCTTCCTTAAGCTCCGCGATCCTGCGGGTGATGCTGTTCAAAGGCTTTACGATCTTTTTGCCCAGCACGACGGCCGCTGCGGCTGTAAGCAGCGCAAGGCTCAGCACCAGTACGGTGAAGGTGAGCCTGGACTTCCGGATCTTGCCTTCGTAAACGGAGGCAGTCTCCTGCTGGATGGACTCGCAGCTTTCCGTCAGCATTTGGGCAGGCCGGTCGGTCGCATCCCGGCTGAAGGCGGAGACCAGCGCCCAGCCCACTGTTTTGAGGGGCGCGCCGGTCATATACCAGTCGCCGTCCTCCAGGCTGATGAGGCGCACGTCCGTTTGTCCGTTCAGGGCATCCGTGACCAGCGCGGAAAGCTCCCGGTTTTCCAGATGGCGCAGATCGTCCGCCCGGTCAGAGTGCTTTACACTGAAAAGGCCTTCCGTTTTGGGCGAAAACACCACGTGGCCGTTCTGATTGACCACAAAAACGTAGCCGCCGTCTTCCTCTGAAGCCTGTACTTCGGCCTGCATGGAAGAAAGGAACAGGTCGGACCCCACCACGGCCTCCAGCCTGCCGTTCACATATACGGGCATGGCGCACACGATACCGATGTCGCCGGTAAAGGCGTCGGTTTCCACGTCGGTGAAGATCAGCTGTCCCTTTTCTGCCGCCTGGATATACCACGGGCGCGTGCGGGGATCGTAGCTCATCAGAAAGCCGTCCTGGCCGAATTTGGACGCAGAACGGTCGTCCGCGATCAGGAACACGCCCTCCGGCAGGCCGATAAAGCAGGAATTGGTCTCCTCCGACACCCCGAAAAGCGAAACCATCATTTCGGACATATTGGCGGCGATGCCGATGCGCCGGGCGAGGGCCGCGTCGTTCTCGTCCGTGCCATCCGCAATGAACAGCTGTGTGACCGCCTGTCCGTCAAGCGAAGCGTCCGGCGGAGCGCAGTCTGCTTCAGGCGCTTTTTCGGGCTCGGAAAACAGCTTCTGCGCGTAGTCCCCCAGCATCTCCACCCGGGTCTTCAGGTCGTTGAACAGCTCGTCGGCGATCTGCGCTTCCAGCTGCGTGGAGCGGCCCATGGACCTGTCCACCACCGTTTCCATCACCTGGGAGGTGATGCCGGAAATGGCGCTTTGCTGGCGGCTGCTGCTCTCGGCGGCCAGGTCCGACAGCATGCGGTTGTGGTACGCGCTCACCGCCATGAAAGCGGCGGTGAGCAGGATCACCGTGATCAGGATCAGATTGAAGATCTTGTTTTCGATCCCGCCGATCACCAGGTTTTTGAACTTTTTCAAGCCGGCCTTCTCCTTTCCGCGGTCCCCGGGCCGTCTTCCCGGAATGATGATACGCGCCGATCAAGGACTTCAAAAAACGGGCTGCCGCATTTACGATGCACGGCAGCCCGTCTGGCGTACCCGACTGGATTCGAACCAGCGGCCTTTGGAGTCGGAGTCCAACACTCTATCCAGCTGAGCTACGGGTACAAAGCGTGTTTATTATACTCAGGGCGGGGCCTGATTGCAAGATGCGGATTGTTGTTTTTTGAAAAACCCGTTCTCGGTTTTCCGGGTGGCTTGGAGGGGCTGTGCCCCTCCAACCTCAATCCGCAGGGCCGGCTTTGCCGGCCCGAGGAGCGATTTTTGCGAAGGTGAGCTTGCCCGCCGAGAGCAAAAATCGCTACACTGCAGTTTGAGGCTGACTTGCCTTGGGCCAGTCAATCCCGCACAGAGTGCGGGACGCACTGGTTCAAATCAAAGATTTGAAGCAGCGCGCCTTTCGCCCGGAAATGCCCG
>JAFZPV010000048.1 GCA_017552535.1 Clostridia bacterium | reverse complement strand
CAGGAGATGCGCGCGAAGGTCGTGGAAGCCGAGGCGCAGGTGCCCCAGGCCATGGCGGACGCACTGCGCAGCGGCAAGCTGGGCGTGATGGACTACTACAACATGCAGAATACCATCGCTGACACCGAGATGCGCACCGGCATCGCCAAGGCCGCAGCACCCAACGCGGAACCCGCCAAGCGTCCTCCCGTCGGCAAATAATCCGGGGTGACGCCTATGTTGCCGGGAATCTTTCCGTTACTTTTCATCGTTCTGATCTCCTGGGCGGTATCGTCGCTTAAAAAGGCGAGCCAGCAGGCGAAAAAGGCACAGCCCAATACGCCTCCCCGCCGCCGCGTTAACACGGGCAGTGCCGCGCCTGCTTCAGGCAACGGCCTCAGGCAGGAAAGCAGGCCCGCCGCTTCTTTTCCGCGCAGCGAGTTCATGGGGGACGGCTCTCTTGAGCAGCCCTTTGAGACCGATCTGGAAGGTTTCGACAGCCAGCAGGAGTTTCACGAGGGCGAAGATCCATGTCATGACGAAATGGAGACCGTTTCTGAACCCACCTCCGTTCCGGAGGCGGAGACGGGCCGGGATGATATGGCCCAAAGGCTTCTGGAGGGCGTGGTGTTCTCCGAGATCCTGGGCCGCAGGAAAAAGCGCATCTGAACGTTCACTTAATACCCGCGAGGCGGTTCCTTTCCGGAACCGCCTCGCTTATGTGTTTATGCGTTATGGCCTTTGATCCGCGATACGGCGAAAACTGCCGCAAGCAGGATCAGCGCGTACAATCCGACGGTCAGCCATTTTCCGCTGCTCTGGCCGTTCTGCATCCCGCTGTCCGGCGGGGTGAACCCGCTTGGTATCTGCTCGCGCTCACCAGGCTGGCGGTCCTGTCCGTTCTGCTCCCTTTCCTCAGCCCGGCCATCAGGATTGCCGCTTTTGTCACCCTGTTTGCCCGAAGGTATCGAATCCGGCTTCGAAAAGCCTGACGGGGACCCGGATGAGCTGCCGGGAAAAGAATCCGATCCGCCTGCACCCGGCATGGAAAAGCTGCTTGTGTCCGGCATGGAGAAGCCGCCCTGGCGTCCCCCGCCGCCCGTGTTCATCGAGCCCATGGCGGAGATGTCCAGATCCCCGGCATCCACCAGCACGCTGCTGTTTTTCCGCTGTCCCTCGGAAGTGGAAGGAATCGTGCCGTCCAGCTGTCCGCGGACGCTTTCGCCGCGCTTTGCGCAGTAGGTCTGAAGCGCTTCAACGGCAGCATCGAATTCCTCCATGGAAAAGAAACTGTTTTTGTCCGCTTCCACATAGGGCCGGATCAGTGCCGCCACGCGCTGTATCTCTTCTTCCAGCCAGCCGTTTTCGATGGTGTCGGCAATGAACTGGCTGTACACCTCGTGGTACTGCTTCAGAGCTTCCTCGTCTTCAAAGATCCAGCTTACCAGCGGCCTGTCGCTCAGGCTGCCGCTGCTGACGGGGGAATCGATGGGGCTGTTCACGGTGGCAGCAGCGTCTCCGCCGCCGCCCATTCCGCTGAAGGCCAGGTTGTAATCCCAGGGGAGGATGGCCAGCCTGCCGTTTTCCTCGTAGAGGTAGTAGTTGTGCACCATCATGCCGGTGTAGCTGTCGTCGTTCTGCAGAAAATCGTGCACGGCCAGATAGCTTATCACCTCATCGGTGAATACGGCATCCCTGGCGTTTTCGCTGCTGAGCGTTTTCAGCGCTTCGATCAGGCGTTTTTGATCCTTTTTGGTGACGGTGGTTTTTGCGCTGTCGAAGATGTTCGCATAGCTTGAGGGATCGTCGTCGGTATATTGCAGCCGCACATCGCTGCTGCCTGTTCCGAAATTGAACATGCCGCCGCCAAAGCTGAAGTTGCCCATGCCGCCCGCCGGGAAGCCCGTGTCGTCTTCACCGGAGCCGCCGGGCCGGGAGAAGCCTTCCCCGCTGGTCCCGCCGGGCATCTGGAATCCGCCTGCGGAACCCGAACCGTCCGGCATGGAGAACCCGCCGAAGCCGCCCATGCCGCCGGGGAAATCCATGCCTCCTGGCATGGAGAAACCGCCTGAGCTGCCTTCACCCAGCGATCCGTCCGATGTCCCTGCGCTTCCCGGCATCTGGAAGCTTCCGGAGAAGTCCGCTCCATTCGGTGCAGGGGCCCCGTCCGGCGGGGTCATGCCGGAAGGCATCTGGCCGGAAAAGCCGGAAGGCATCGTCTGGCCTCCAAAGCTGAAATCGCCGAAAGCCCCAAAACTGCTGCCGGAAGGCGCTTTGGACGAACTGTCGCTTTGTGTGCCGTCTGAGTCCTCGCCGTCTTTGACCCTGAACTGCTCAAAGTCGAACCCGCGTCCGTTGCCGCGGCCGCCGCCGAAGGACAGGCTGTCCGGCTTGTACAGATCGCCGGTCGTCATGTTGTTGCGCTCCAGGAAACTGTCTTCCACGCCCTCAACAGCGAGGTACAGCCCCCATGGCTCGCCGTTCACCGTGATCTGAACGAAACTGCACAGAGGCGCGGGTACGCCTTCGCGGTTCATCAGCGTGTACGCAAGATAATCCTTCATCATCGTGGCGTCGTAGATCAGGTTGTTGAGGCTCAGCTTGTCCAGCCCGTGATAAGAGCGGTCCTTGACGTACTGGTCGAACTCGATCTTGAAGGAATACTTCTCACTGCCCATGGTGCTTACCGAGGACAGGGACGTGTTCCCCTTGCCGCGGATGCCCACGTTGCTGATCTTTTCACCGTCGATCGTCACGCTGCACTCGGCGTATAGTTCCTGCGTCGCACTGTCGAGAAAGCTGTCCCAGTCGGCGATCTCGATGTCGATGGTATGAATGTCGCTCTGATCGAACAGTCCTTCGTAGCCTACCTGGATCGTGCTCTTCCTGCCTTCCGACGCTTTGCCTGCCCAGACCAGCGCGGTCAGAAGCAGCATCGCTGCCAGCGCTGCACAGCAGATCCGGTCTGTCGTCTTGCTTTTGAGCATTTCGCTCACCCCATATAATCGCCGTTGTAGCTCACCAGCACCGCGCTGAGCACGCCGTCCATATCAGACAGCTCTGTGATAAAGCCCGTGTCGTCGCTCTTGAGGGACACCTCATAGCTCAGCTCGATATTGCCTTTCTGGGCGCTCTTGCTCTTGACCACGGCCTTTTTCACCTGCTGGTCCAGATACTGCGCCACCCGCTTTTCCGCCGCGCCGTCCCGGCACGTGATCACGGCGATGAAGGGCTTTTCGATCGTTTTGCGGTTGCAGAACACGATCATGATCAGGCCGATGATCAGGCTGCCCACGATGGCCAGCGGGATCATGCCTGCAGCCAGTACGATGCCGCCTGCGATCGCCCAGAACAGGAAAGCGATATCCATGGGCTCCTTGATGGCTGTGCGGAAGCGAACGATGGACAGGGCGCCCACCATGCCCAGGGACAGAACGACGTTGGACGTGACAGCCAGTATCACCATAGTGGTAATCATGGCCATGGCCACCAGGGACCCGCCGAAGGTCCGGCTGAACATCACGCCGGAGTAGGTCTTTTTATATACGAAGTAGATAAACAGGCCCAGGCAGAAGCTCAGCGCCAGTGCCAGCGCCATGTCAGTGAGGGAGACGGCGGTAACGTTCTCCAGGAACGATGATTTGAAGATGTCGCTGAAAGTCATGATGGTATCCTCCGTTCATTTATATCATGATTATCAATTGCTGTGTTCAGCCGTAAATCCGGCAGGCGGCGTATTTGGAAAAAGCGGTGGGACCGCGGCCCTTCAGCGCGGCGGCCCTGCGTATGACGGAAGGCAGGTATTCGTCCCACTTGATTTCAAGCAGCATCGGATCGCCGTCCACCGGCAGGGTCAGCCCGTTCGGGTCCATGAACTGTCCGGGCGGGCCGGTGCGGATGTTCCAGTCTATCGTCACCCGTACGTTGCCCGGGCCGTACACGAAGGGCACGCGCATGTATTCCACCACGCATCTGGGCCTGAGCCCGCGTGCCTTCATTTCCGTATACAGCGCGATCAGCAGCGGCTTGCCGCTGGACACCATCCACCGCGTGTCGCCGTCCAGGATGCAGCGCAGCTCCTCCTGCGTAAGGCGCTGCTGCAGCTTGCAGCCGACACCGTCGCGCTTCATCTTGCATTCCAGCATGATGTAGCTGAGGTCGTCATTGTAATAGCGTATGCGGAACTTCCGCCTTTCATTCACGCCGTCCAGCTTTTCCCAAAGGGCCGTGTCGTTCAGATCGTCGAAATACAGGCTGCGGATGCGGTAGCATCCGTCCTGCTTCGCGTGCGGGTCTATCGACGCCACGGCTCTCATGTTGTTTTTGATCGCCGCGGCGTCCGCGGCGCTTATGAAATGCTTGATCTCGTGCCGGTACTCCATAGGGACAGCCTCCTGACAAAGATACCCAAAGGCCGGTATTGGGAACAGCGTTCCCATGGTCTTCGCATATCAGCTATTATATACCCAAACCTAAAATGAAGCTAAAACGATTTGTGAAGAATTGATAACAAAAAAGCTGCCGCAGCTTGTTTCTGCGGCAGCCTCAGTGTCACTCAGCGGCGCAAGGTCCGATCGTGACGGGTGCTGGGAAATTACAGGATGTCGATCCAGGCATCCACGGTCTCGGGAGTGAAGGGATTGAGCTTGTTCAGGTACAGGATCAGTCCGCCGTCGTCGGAGGGGATCACTTCGAGGCCTTCAAAGCCGGGCACTTCGATGGTGGCGCCCTCAGCGGCTTCGAACTCGCCGTTGGCCATGGCTACGCCGACGTAAGCAGTCACATAGCCCAGCTCGATGGGGTTCCAGAGGAAGGTCGCGTCCGCGACGCCGCCCTTGATGTACTCGGCCATATCGCTGGCGAGAGTAAGACCGGTCATCTTGATCTGGCCGACTTTGCCTTCATCCATGATGCACTTGGCTACCGCGGGGCCGCCGTTGGTGGTGGGCACGATCAGGCCCTTGATGTCCGGATACTTGTCGATCAGGCTCTTGGTCACGTCATAGCTCTTGGTATAGTCGTCATCGCCGTATACCACGCCCAGATATTCGACCTTCGCATACTTTTCGTTGGCCTTGAGCTCCTCCTCGATGAAGGAGATCCACAGGTTCTGGTTGGGAGCGGTGGCGCCGGCGGACACGATGGCCAGCTGGCCTTCGTAGCCCATGGTCTCCGCGATGCTCTCCAGCTGCTGCACGCCGATGGCCTTGGCGCTGGCGGGCTCGATGTCCAGATCGCGGCCTTCCGCGTCTACCTTGGCGTCCCAGGACAGCACTACGATGCCCTTGGCGCGCGCTTCGTTGCAAACGTCCACGAGGCCCGCCGCGTCATTG
Organism: Clostridia bacterium; assembly: GCA_017552535.1. Lineage (GTDB taxonomy): Bacteria > Bacillota > Clostridia > Christensenellales > Aristaeellaceae > RUG14130. The sequence continues at coordinate 92,394 of JAFZPV010000048.1, read as the reverse complement.
GCGGAAATGCACAGCACATCCACGCCCATGTCGATGTAGTTGCGGATGATGCGCTCCTGGCCGTCGTTGGAGCTGTCTTCGGGGCCGTCGTGCATGAACTCGAAGCCGAGCTCCTCAGCAGCCTTGGCAAAGCCGCTTACACCCGCCTGGAAGTAGGCGTTGCCGCTCTGCTTGTAAACGATGCCGATGGTCAGGCCGTCTCCGGCCTTTTCCGCGGTGGCGATGCTCATCAGGGACAGAGCCAGCACCAGCGCGAGTACGATTGCGAGGACTTTCTTCATGTGGGTTTCCTCCTTGATTTTATATTTCACCGGTCAGACCGGAGAAATTCTTTAACTCAGCTTTGCTTCCGCGTGCTGACGCCTCACGCGGCGCCAGTTGGAAAGGTCTTCCAGAAGGTTGGGCAGAACAGAGCTTGCGATTAGCACCAGGCCCACGGCCAGGTTCACGGTGCTGTCCGGCAGGCCGAACACTGTGCCCAGGCCCTTTTTCATCACACCGAAGATGATCACCGACAATACGACGCCTACGATGTTGCCCTTGCCGCCGCCGGTAGAGAAGCCGCCCAGAACTGCTACGGCGATGGCGTACATCTCGTAGCCCGTCATGGCGTCCGCGCGCACGGTGGCGGACACGCTGCCCACATAGAACATGGAGGACAGGGCGGCGGTAACGCCGCAGATCACGAACATGCACAGCTCAAAGCTGTCCACCCGTATGCCGGAATAACGCGCGGTCACGCGGTTTGTTCCGATGGCGAAGAGCCTGCGCCCGCCGGTGGTCAGGTGAAGGAACACAAAGAACATAAGCGCCAAAAGCAGGAACCATATCAGCATCGTGGGCACTGACAGGCCGCCGATGCTGACGCTGCCGCTGTAGAGCTTCTTGAGTCCGGCCCACGCGGCGTCATCCTTGTACTGCAGCGTATCGCCGCCCAGAAGCAGATAGCAGAAGCCGCGGTAGAACAGCTGCGTGCCCAGTGTGATGATCATGGGGAACAGTTCCCGGAACCGGGTCACCAGAAAGCCGTTCAGAAAACCGCACGCCGCACCGGTCATCACGCAGCACAGTAACGCCAGTGCAAGCGCAAGGCCGGGGGACATGGCCTTTTTGAAAGGCCCGTAGACGGTGCCCATGACGGAGGCGGACAGCGCCGCGATAGCGCCGACGGATATATCGATATCGCCCATGCCCAGTATCAGCGACATGCCCAAAGCCATGAAACTGTACAGCAGGTACGGGCCCATGCCGTTGAGCATATTGGTGAAGTTGAATATGTCCGTAGCCCTGCGGCCTTTTGCGATCCGGGCAGCCTGCAGCGACGCGTCCTTCGCGTCGAATACCAGCCACAAAACCACCAGAAGGACGATGAGCATGGTCTCCCAGCGGAGGAAACGGGATAACGCTTTTTTGGCCTTCATTTAAATGTCCCTCCCCTTGAGATTGCGTTTGTTCGCGGCGCGTTGCATCAGTACGTTCAGCAGTATCGCGGCCAGGATGAGAATGCCCTTGAAGAACTCCTTCATCATCGTGGCGTTCATGAAAAGCTGAGGGATGGCGCTGTCTATCGTTGCGATCATCAGTGCGCCGATCACCACGCCCGTGATCTTGCCGTAGCCGCCCATCACGGACACGCCTCCCAGCACGCAGGCGGCAATCACGTACATTTCCTGCCCGTTGGCGGCGCCTTTTTCGATGGCGTTATAGTATCCCAGGCGCATAATGCCCGCCATGCCCGCCAGGGCACCGCAGATCACGTGTGCCAGAACCTTGATCCATTTCACTTTCACGCCGCGCATCCTGGCGGCTTCTTCGTTGGAACCGGTGGCGTATATGGAGCGCCCCACCCGGGTATACCTGAGAAACAGGCCCATCAGAATTGCCACAGCGCCGGCAATGTACACGATCACGGGTATGCCGAGGTATTCATGAAGGATGAATTCCTTGAAGTACTCGGTCAGGTCGATGCGCGCGATCTTGTTCATGCCCAGTATGAAATCCATGGGGATCAGCGCGCGGGCAAGATACGTCATGCCCAGTGTAACGATGATGGGCAGCACCCGGCCGAATGACATGATGCTGCCGTTTATAAAGCCGATCAGCGCGCCTACGCCGATGCCCACCGCGAACATCCCGATCATGGTGTGGATCTTGCCGTCCCGCATCAGAACGCCCGCGATGGCCGCCGCCAGCTCCAGCACTGCCGCCACGGAGATGTCTATGGAGCCGATCAGCAGCACGCACAGCATGCCGCTGGCCAGCACCAGGTTCATCGAGCAGTTCTTGAGGATGTTCATGTAGTTCCCGGTAAAGTAGCCGGGCACTGCGATGGATACGCCCGCCAGAAGCACGGCCAGTACGCCCAGAAGCGGTATCTCGCGGTGTTCGATCACGTAAGACAGAAGGGAGAAGCTGTCTTTCTGCCTCGTCTTTTCAGATATGTCCCGTTTCATGCTCAGGCCGTCCTTTCCTGGGGCATCGCCGCTTCCAGTATCTGCTGCTGCGTAAGGTTCTTTACGTCGGTGAACTCCTTCGTCACGTGCCCTTCGCTCATGACGTAGATCCTGTCAGACATGTTCATGACCTCGGGCATCTCGCTGGAGATCATCAGTATGGCTACGCCCTGCGCGGCGAGCTCTGCCATGAGCTCGTAGATGGCGGCCTTGCTGCCGATGTCCACGCCCTTGGTGGGTTCGTCCAGTATGATGATCCGGCTGGAGGCCGCCAGCTGCTTGGCGATGACTACCTTCTGCTGGTTGCCGCCGGACAGCGTGCCCGCCGCGGTCTCCACGTCGGGCGCCTTGATGGCGAGCTGCTCTTTTTCCTTGTTCGAGATTGTCTTTTCCGCCTTGCCGGACATGAACAGCCTGGCGCGTGTGCATTTATCGATGATCGGCAGCGTGATGTTTTTGCTGATCGACCAGGGCAGAAGCAGTCCCTGCTTCTGCCGGTCTTCGGGCAGAAGGCCGATGCCGCCGGCCATGGAATCCTTGGGGTCTTTGTACTTCTGCTCCCGGCCTTCCACGATCACCTTGCCGCTGTCAAAGCCCGTCACGCCGCACAGCGCTTCGACCACTTCGGTGCGGCCCGCGCCCACCAGGCCCGTAAGGCCCACGATTTCGCCGGCGCGCAGCGAGAAGGACACGTCCCGGAAATACCCCGTGCGGCTGAGCTTCTCCACGCGGAGCACTTCATCGCCGGGATGGGGCGTGCGCTCGGGATAATAATGCTCGATCACGTGTCCCACCATATGATGCACCAGAAGGCTTTCGTCCACTTCGTCTATGTCCCAGGTGCCGATGTAGTGGGCGTCGCGGAATACGGTGCAGCGGTCTGCGAGCCCGAAGATGTCTTCGAACCGGTGGGAGATCAGAATGATGGCCACGCCCTTGTCCCTGAGGCTGCGGGCGATGCTGTAAAGCTCTTCGCTCTCTTTCTTGCTCAGCGCAGCAGTGGGCTCGTCCATGATGAGAATGCGCGCGTTCTGGCTAAGCGCCTTGGCGATCTCCACCATCTGCTGCTGCGCCACGCTCAGCGCGCCCACGGAAGCGTTGGGGGAGAAGTTGGCACCGATGCTGTCCAGCAGCTTCTGTGCCTCTTTCCGTGCTTTGACCCAGGAAATGAACGGCCCGGTCCTGAACTCGTGACCGATAAAGATGTTCTCCGCCACCGACATATCGGGATACGAAGCCGCGTGCTGGTAGATGGCGGCGATGCCGTGCTGGATGGCGATGTTCGGATTTGCCATCACCAGTGGCTTGCCGTCCAGAATGATCTCGCCGCCGTCGGGCTGATGCACGCCGGTGAGTACTTTGATGAAGGTGGATTTGCCCGCGCCGTTTTCGCCTACGATCGCATGTATCTCGCCGGCACGCAGATCGAAGCTAACGCCGTCAAGCGCTTTCACGCCGGGGAATATCTTGGTGATGTGCTTCATTTCGAGAATCGGAGCCGCCATAACATCCCTCCAGAAGAACGCTGTTAAACGCATTTCAATTTGTTAACAGTCATATTATATATGTATTATCACAGATTGTCAATTGCAGCGTGGAATTGCTTCAAAGCATTGGTGCCTGACCGTTACGGGTGATCGTATACCGCGATCTTTTCCCTCGGATCGCTGCCGCCGAAAAGGTCCCGGCAGTCGATCTCCCAGGCAAGCCGCAGGCCGGGCTCGCGAGCCAGGCGCGCAAGAAAGGGCTCGCCGGGGTAGTAAAACAGCATCCGCGCGTGCGGGCACGCCATGAACCTGGGCATGAGGCGCCTGAGCACCACGTCCAGCACGGCTTCGGAAAAAGGATTGAAGAAATAAAACACGTTTTCCGTTTCGGGACTGTACTTTTCCGCATCGGCAAGCAGAAAACGGACGAGATCCGGCCGGGCGAAAGCCTCCAGGTTCTCATTGGCGATGGAGATCAGCTTTTCCGAGCGGTCTATGCCGGTCACCCGGCAGCCGGTGCGCGCGGCCAGAAAGAACGCCGCCCGTCCCTTTCCGCAGCCGTAATCCAGCACATGGTCGCTTGATGAGATCAGCCCGCTGTATGCCAGATGCTCAAGCACCTGGTAGGGCGTGGGCTCATAGGGCATGTACTTTGCGCTCTTTACGTACTCCTGTCCGGAGGTACGTATGTTCAGCGCCCTGTCCCAGGCCCGGTCTGTTTCGGCACTCGTGTTTCTCATCGCAGCGGCCTTTCCCAGACTGCGTCCGTTACAAACAGGCTGTCCGGCTCCACATGGCAGGGCAGAAACAGCACTCTGACGCCGGCGGACCGCGCTTCCTCCAGGGCGGCGCCGAATCCGGGATGCGTCGAAAGGTTCGGCCGGACCTCGCGCACTCCATCCATCTGGATCACGAAGGCGATCGCGGCGTGAAAGCCCTCTCCGCGGGCCTTCGCGAGCTCCTTCAGATGCTTTACGCCCCGCTGGGTGGGGGCGTCCGGAAAGTACCCGACGCCGCCGATCTCCAGCGTGCAGCCTTTCACTTCCATAAGATATCGCTTTTCTTCGCGTTCCATGTAAAAATCGATACGCGATCCGCCATAGCGGTATTCCGGCACGATCCGCGTAAATCCCTGGGTGTCAAGCCACTCGCGCGCCGCCCGGTTAGGCGCCTGGCTGTCGATGTTCACGGTCCTGCCGTCAGCTTTGCGTACGGCCACCAGGTCGAACCTGGTCTTCCGGCCTGGGGTTTCCGGTTCGGTCAGGTACACCTCCGCCCCGGGCAGGAGCAGCTCCCGGCAGCGCCCCGTGTTTTTCACGTGAACGTTTTCGGTTTCGCCGGCAAGTAAAACGCGCGCGCAGAAGCGGTTGGGCCGGTCGATAAACACCGCGGGCATGATGTTGGGATAGTGCATGTTCAGTCCTTCCGCATGTCGTAATGCGCCTTGCAGAACCAGTGCGGCATCACGGAACCCTCTGTGACGAAGTCGCCTGCGAGCAGGTCTTCCTCGCGGAAGCGTGTGATCACCAGTTCCTTGGCGGCGAAAGAGCGGCTTTTGTCCCACGGTACCGGCTCCAGACGGTTGTCCCTCTGGCAGTCGTAGACCGTCCAGATGTAGCCTTCCGCGTCCTGGCAGCCGTCGGGGTAGGATACGTTTCGCCGGGTATCCAGCGTGAGGGCGTGCGTCCAGCGCTTTCCGTCATCGGACAAAAAAGCGCGCATGCCCGTGCGGCCGCGGCTTCTGGGCGTGTTGACGAGCAGGAGCTTTCCGCTGGAAAGTCTCAACACAAAGAAGCGGGCGGAGGGATTCTTCATGTCGGTGTTCCTGGTCTCGCTCCAGGTTTCGCCGCAGTCAAAGGACTCAGACATGGCGATAAAGCCCGTGTCTGTCCGCACCATGAAAAGCAGGTGCCCGTTTTCGGTCTCCACACACATCGGCTCCTCGAAGGGGCACCTGTCGCCCGGCATGCGGTCCGGCCCGCGGCGGACTTCAAACGTTTTCCCTTCGTCAAAAGTCAGGTGGTATTCATAGAATGGATTTCTCGCCGCGGCCTGATAATCGCAGACCATCCAGGCTCCGTTGCTCAGGGCGATGGGCTTGTTGCGCAGAAGACCGCGGAACAGATACCTGGGTTCCGACCAGACCGGTTCGTCCGCTTCGGGATGCTCGCAGATCATGGCCCAGCATGTGGTGTCCGGGTCAAAGAACCTCATGAGCTGCTCGTAATCCACATGGTCAAAGCCGGATTCGGGCAGCCCGTGCTCAAAACGCGCCTGTTCCCAGGTGAACCAGAGCCTGCCTTTTGGGTCGAGCCAGAGGTTTCCGTCCAGCCCGCGGCAGTCGCTTTCTTCGTCGCACGTCACCGCCATGTACGGGTCGGTCCAGTTCTCCCCGCCGTCGTCGCTGTACATGAGCACGCTGTGGTTTTTGCGGGAGGGCTCATATTTGCCGCCGGTGAAGGCGCAGGCCCATATGCGCTTTCCCGTCACCTGGACGGACGGGCATCCGACCCATAGACGGGACGCCGGAGAGAACTCTCTTCCGGGACGAAGATGAACTCGGTTAAAGGACTTCATGGCTTTCCTCCTGTACAGCGGCCCGCCAGTCGGCGGGCGCGAAAAAAGCGTACTTATTCCAGCAAGACCGGCTCAAAGCGCAGAGTGCCGTCTTCGTTCTGAAGCGCCTCCGCCGCGCACAGGCTGCCTGCGTAGCCGCCTTCTCCCCGGAAGCCCATAAATATGCGGCGCCCGGTACCGGGCAGCACGGCGGACTTGGGCACGCAGCCGCAGGGGATCAAAGCGCCTTCGGGATACGTCCACGGGCCGAACGGTTTTTTGGAATACAGATAGCGCGATACGGAGCCGATGCCGAACACCAGATAGTAATACCCGCCCATGCGGAACCAGTCGGCGCACTCTGGGGTATGCCTTCTCTCCGGGGAATCGGGCGCGCAGTGATCGTGCCAGCGCATGATTGGGCCCGCATTTCGCCAGCCGGAGATCTCCATGGCGTCATTCACCAGATGGGCGAGGCACCCGCTGTCGCCGTCCAGGGTCCTCGTGGTCACCAGCATGTGGCATTCGTTTTCCCAGAAGAACAGAAAAGGGTCGCGCGCGCCGGTGGGCTCGTATCCTTCCGGCACATGAAAATACGCGCCGCATTTTTCAAGGTGCTCAAGATCGTCCGATACCGCGTACGTCAGGCGGGCGGGAGAACGGTCTGCCATGCGCACCGCGTACCAGGCGTACCACCTGCCGCCCGCGCGTATCACGGAGCCTGTGCATATGGAGCCTTCCCAGCCCTGGGTCAGCTTTACGGCCATGGGATGTTCGTCCCAGGTCTTCAGGTCCTTTGTCGATACGTGCGCCCACTGGTGGGCACCCAGGCGCCACTTGCTTTTGTGGTGATGCCGGTCGTACAGATAGAACAGGTGGTACCTTCCGTCTCCGCCTTCTGCGTCGGAATAGGGCATACAGTCCCCGATGTTCACGCCGGGCTTGCGGATCAGTCCGGTGGGGATGTTTGAGCGCAAGGCCTCCGGCTGCCGGCAGTCTGCATCCGGCCCGGACGGCGCGATCTCCACCGGAAGATCGCCGCTCTGTGCGCAGGCGGGGGAGAGATAACCGTTTCCGCAGGGCCATTCCTCATCGGCGAGCGCTCCGTTCACGTACAGCGCGATCCAAAGCGGAGATACACGGATCGATGCATGATCGCCCGCTTTCGCGTCTGCCGAAAGCACCAGCGGCTCCGGGGAAAAATCGTAGAAGAACTCGGCACGCAGATTCCCGTCAAACTGAACGGCGCACGCGGTCCTGCCGCCGCCAGTCAGAACTGTTCTGCCTTCCGACACCGTGAACCTCAGTTCCAAAGCTTCCATATCCGGCTCCTTTCAGAAACGGCCTAACGGTACCTTCCGCCGATGCCGCCAAATCCGTTCATTTTCAGCGGTGAAGCACCCTGTGCATCAGGGATATCATGGGCCAGCCGTCTGTGGCGCTGTCGCCGTGCACCTGCCACACGATCAGCCCGCCCAGACCGTGCTCGGCGATGTAGTTCAGCTTTGCCTCCAGCGAGCGCGCGCTGTCGTAGGTGTAGAAGGTAAGATAAGCGGAAGAATCCGGATCGTCGTTCCAGAGATAAGCCGCTTCGGCTTTTTCGTCGTAGCCCGCGTGCCAGCCCGGCTCACCGTCTTTGACGGCGGATGCTTCGAGCTTTTGCAGCTCCCGCCACAGCAGATCGCCGTTCGACAGCGCCTTCGCGGCGGCCTTCACCGGATTGCTGTTTGCCCGGTACATCTTCCAGCCGTGGCTGTACAGGGGAGAGCCGATGGCGATCTTTTCCGGCGTCACGCCCTGCGAGAGCAGAAAATCAACCGCCGCTTCCGCGGAAGAAGCGCCGTACAGCGGGCTCTGATGGTCCGTGTATGCGTTCCAGGAGCCCGCCAGATCGTAGGTCATCAGGTTCACGCGGTCCACATAGGGATGCAGGGAGGCGTAATCCTGCATGACCAGTGTGGACTTTGACGCGCTCGCGCATACGGTGAGCAGCTTTGCGCCTTCGCCGTAATGCCCGTCCATCGCTTCGCGGAGTTCTTTGAGCAGCAGCGTGTAATTGGCCTTGTCGTCGCCAAGCACCGGGTTGCCTTCGTCTCCGGGACCGCCGGAGCGCGCGACGTCGGGATATTCCCAGTCGATGTCGATGCCCGAAAGGAAGCTGTATCTGTCCAGCGTATCCAGGCAGCTTTGGATGAAGGACGATCGGCTTTCCTCGGTCAGCGACATCTCCGAAAAATACCCGCATTCCGTCCATCCGCCGATGGACAGGAGCACCTTGGTGTCCGGATACTTTTCGGCGTACTCGGCGTACTGCGGAAAGTGGGCTTTGGGGTTATACTCGTCCGTATCCGCCCATGGATCGGTAGATTCTATCGCAAACCCGCCGTCCTTCGGAACGATCTTCCAGAACGCGTGGTTTATGCAGTCCAGCCTGTCCCAGGGCAGGTCTTTCACCTGCCCGTACGCGTCCGAATATACGTCCCAGTTGGGAAAGTATACGGTCACAGCGCAGGAAGCGCTTGCTTCCGCTTCGGCAAAAAGCGGTCCGAACGCGCTTGCCAACAGGCACAGGATCAGCAGGGAGCATACACTCAGAAAGGCCTTGGATCTCATGATGCACCTCCGTTACGGGTCTAAGGGAAAGCGCGCCGCTTGGAGCAGGCGGCTTTTTGGGGAACGGAAAAACTGAAAACACATATCCAACCAGCATTTATTGTATCTCTTGGAAAAACGGTTGTCAACGGGTATGTGCATCGCTTCGGTGCACTTGACAGCAGGCGCCGCCGAGCGTATGATGAGATTGAACGAAGAGCGGCGGACGGCGGCTGCCCGGAACTGCGCCGTAACCGGCTCGATGCGCACAAGGAGGTGTACACGGTGAGGAAAGGGAAGACGGCTGTCCTTGCGCTCATGGCGCTGGTCGTGCTTTGTTTGCTTTCCGGCGCTGCTGCCGGCGAAGCTGGAACTCCGGATTACGGCGAGAACGCGCAGAGGACTTTGTACGTTTCCGTTTCCGGCAGCGACGAGACCGGCGACGGAACGCTGTCTTCACCGTGGAAAACACCCGGCCGTGCCATTTTGGCGGCAGCTGCCGGAGATACGATACACCTCGGCGCGGGGACCTACGACGTCGCTTCGCCCATCGAGCTGCCGCCAGGCGTGAGCCTGGAAGGCGAGGGCGAACGCACCGTCCTGACGTCTGAAGCGCTCACAGAGGAGATGGGGGGACAGAACGCCCTGCTGCGCCTCGTGTCGCCCCTGGACGGATCGGGCGCCAAGACGGACGGCAGCCAGCATGTATCGTTCCTCCGCTTTGACGGCGCGGGCATCGCGACGCAGGCCATAGAGATCCAGAACCGCTGCAACGTGGCCGTGCACGACTGCGTGATCGAAAACTTTGTCCACGTGGGCGTGGGCTGGCGCGCGACCGATACGGGCGACGGGACCCCGCCGGCGGAATACGTTACGGGCGGCCGGTTTTTCGGTAACTATATGAAGGACAACAGCTTCTACGGCCCGGACGCGTGGGGAACGGTCTACGGACGCGGGGCGCTTTTCTGCGGCGGCCTGAAGGACTTTGAGATATACGGCAACACCATCATCGAAGACTGCCGCACCGGTGCGGACGGCAAGCGCGGCGTTCCGGTCAAATTCTGGTACTACACCGGATGGATGCTGGGCTGCAGGATACATGATAACGTGATCTCCCGCCTCGGCTCGCCCACGTTTTCCACGGATGAGGCGGGCTGGGCTTTCGCCCTGGAGTCGGCTTACCACTCCGGCATGGAGATATACGATAACGACTTTATCGGCGCGGTGGACCTGAACGACAGCCTGTGCGGGACCTTCGGCGGCACGGAATACGAATACGCTACCTGGCTGCACGGCAACCGCTTCGCGCCGGACCCCACCCCAAAACAGGCCTTCGCCGGCGCCGGATACGAGGAGACCGCCATCATTCTGGAGCACCGCACGGAGCGCACGCTCATAGAGCGCAACCGTATCAGCGGGTACAACCAGGCGCTGTATTTCAACGTCCGCGAAGGCGTATATGATTTCACGTTCCGAAACAATATCTGTGTTTGCCTGGGCGGAGACGCAGGCAGCATGCTGCGCATGGACGGCCACGGTTCTGATATGCAGGTCGTGAACTTCCGCGTGACGGACAACCTTTTCGAGGGTGATCCCTCGGCCATGAACGGCTTCGGCCTGATCGTCAGCCAGGAGATGGGCCCGTGGGCCGGACGCGATATCGTCATTTCCGGCAACGCGGTAGGGTACACGCTGTGGTCCTGGCTGGTGATCGATGGCTATACCGCCATCGACGGCCTTACGGTCCGTGACAATATCCGTTTTGAGACCGGAGGGGAATACCTGCTCTTTTCCGAAAACAGCGTCACCGGCTATGCCTTCCTGGAAAACGAAGAAGCGGACGCCGCGGAATGGAACGCGCGCCGGGAAGAACTGGTTTCGATGCCGGATCGGCGTTCGTGATACCGGCCCTGGAGAGGCACGGCAGAGCCCTGATCTTCATTTTTGTACAATACTGCTGATATACGGCAGTCAAACTCAGACACCGGAAGCGAAGGAGGAAGGACCGTGAAAAAAGCCCGCCTGGCTGTACATCCCGAATATACGGTCGGCGAGATCTCGCCGCGCCTGTTCGGGGCTTTTCTTGAACCCATCGGCTCCATGGTGAACGGAAGCATGTACAACCCGAAACACCCGTCCGCCGACAAACAGGGCATGCGCAGCGATTTTTACGACGCGCTCCGGCTTGCCGGCCTGCGCTGCGTACGCCTGCCCGGAGGCAACTTCGTTTCGGGCTGGCAATGGAAGGACTCGATCGGACCCCGTGCTAAGCGGAAAACGCACCTCGACACGGCCTGGGCTCAGTTCATCACCAACGAGATCGGACATGACGAATATCTCGCGTGGGCCGAAAAGACCGGGGCGGAGCCGATCTACACGGTCAACCTCGGCACGGGTTCGCTGCAGGATGCCATGGACTGCGTGGAATACACCAATTTCGAGGGAGGCACATACTGGTCGGATCTGCGAAAGCAGAACGGACACGCAAAGCCGTACGGCGTGAAGACCTGGTGCCTGGGCAACGAAATGGACGGCCCCTGGCAGATCGGCTCATATGAAAAGGACCCGCGGGCCTACGGCCTGCTCGCCAGGGAGACGAGCAAAGCCATGAAATGGATCGATCCGCGCATCGAAACCGTGGCCTGCGTGTCGTCGTCGCCGTTTCTGAACCATTATCCCGACTGGGACATGCAGGCTTTGCAGGAGTGTTACGACACGGTGGACTATATCTCGCTGCATCACTATCACAGCGCACCGCCGGACGATCCCAAAGCGCTGCTGGCGGGTTATCAGGCGTTTGAGAGCTATATCGATACCGAGATCGCGCTGTGCGACTACCTGCGCACGAAAAAACGCACGAAAAAAACGATGATGCTCGCTTTGGACGAATACGCCAGTTTTTTCCGCCCGCGCGGAGAGGCGCATCTGGGCCTGGGCGGGCGTCAGAACGCGGATATGTTTTGCCGCTTCGATCCGGACAGGCGCTATGTGCGTCACGATCCGGACGACTGGTCCGCGCGCAGGCGGCCACCGGCGGCGAGCGAGATGCTTGCGGCGCTGGGCACGGCGAGCACGCTGCTGGTGATGCTGCGCAGGGCGGGCAGGATCAGGATCGGCTGCGCTACGGGCGGCCTGGACTGCCTGTGCCGCACGGACCGCGAACATGTGTGGAAGGGCGCGGCGTACTATCCGTTTGCGCAGCTCATGCGCTGGACAAGGGGCGAGTCGCTGGACGTTCGCGTGGAGTGCGAAAAATACGACGTAAACGGCTACGCGATAGACGATATGAACCAGTACGGCGGTTTTGAAAACGTGAACACCGTGCAGGCTGCCGCCGCCTGGAACAGGGACGAAAACGCCTTGACGCTGTTCGTGATCAACGCGGACCTGGATGAGGATCAGCTGCTCACGGTAGACGTGAGAGGATTTGAAGGCGTGAGCTTCACACAGCACACCGAACTGTATGCCCCTTCACCCGATGACCGGAACACCTGGGAACATCCGGACAGGATCGTGCCCGTTCAGGCAAGCGGCACACAGTGTGAAAACGGTATTCTCGTGGCGAGGATACGGAAAGCTTCATGGAACGTGTTCCGGTTTGAGTGAACCCGTAAATCATAAGCAGGCGGTTGTCATGGTATTTTCCGAATGCCGTTTTATCGGAGACGCCCGTATTCCCGAATGCCCGTCATGATGCCCCGTACGATGGGCACATAGCGGTCCATGGGGGCATCCTCGGTGATGCCGATGATGAGCCTGCGCGGATCTTTCGCCGCCTCGATCAGGCCGATCGTATCCCTTGCGATCTGTTTTTCGTCGTGCGTCTGCCAGGCGGAGGGAAAGTGCAGCGAAAGCAGCTTGTCTCCGAATATGCGGGTCGCTTCGGCAACGCCCGGACTCATGACCGGATCGTAAGCCTCGATATAATCCAGCCTGGCTTCGGCGATCAGGTCCATGATCGGGCCGTTGCAGGCGTCCAGATGCGTGCCCAGCAGCTTTCCGGCGGGATGGATGACCTCATACGCGTCTGCGTATTCCCGCATGTAGAAACTGCGGTATCCGTCCCGACCGATGATCTCCGGCGTGGGATTGCCGCCCTGGTTCACGATCTCAAACGGGTCGCTCGCCGTGATCAGGTACGTCTGCCGGTATACGCGGCGCATGCGCTCGATCAGCTCGGTCACTTCTTCGCGGTGGTCCATCCACTCGTAGCAATAGTTTTCCGGCCCCATGATATAGCCAAGCAGGTCCGAGACCGGCTCGTGCGGCAGATGCGTGCGCACCAAAATAGCCCCGTTTTTTTCGTCTTCCTGCCGGTCGGCCAGCAGCTTATCGTAGCACGGCACCGCGCTTTGATGGTCGTAAAGGTAAAACAGCTTTGCGTAATCGCTTTCGTCCTTGAAAGAATATTCTCGGGTCCAGGCGGTGATGGCGTCGTATTCTTCCGTTTTCGTCAGATCGCCAAAGGGCGTATGCACGGTCTTGTGAACGGACCTGCGCCCGCCGGGCAGGTCTTTCTCTTCGGTTTGAACGGTGACATCGCCGCCCTGCACGATCCTGAAGGATTCGATGCGACGGATACAGCAGATATCCAGGTCCATCATTTCCTGTTCGTAGGGCCGGCCCTTCACCTTGGTCTCATATATGGTAAACGGTACATAGTCAGGCGTCTGCCAATGGTAAACGGCCCTGACCCGTTCTGCGGGCGTCATACATTTCTCCTTCCGGTTCAGCGGCGGCGCGCCGCGGCTTGGCTGCGCAGAAAACTGCTGGCCCGGCTGTCAGCTGATGCTGATGATGTTGTCAACGCCGGTCACGCTGAACGCTTCCCTGACGACCTCGTTGGCGTTGACGACCTTCAGACTGCCCTGGCCGTGCATGAGCTTGTAGGCGATCACGATCACGCGGATGCCTGCCGAAGATACGTATTCCAGATCGGCAAAATCGAACGTGAGATCGGTGACGCCCGCAATGGAAGTGTTCAGCTCTTCCTCCAGCAGCGGCGCTGTCAGGGTGTCCAGGCGCCCTTCGGGCTTCAGGGTCAGCGAAGTGCCGTTTTGCTGCTTGTGCAATACCATATCCGTTCCTCCGATCTTTTGAAGCGATGAAGCTGGTTTTCAGTGTGGTTGCCGTGAGCTGTCGAGCCTGCGCGCCCGGCGCTCAGTCCATGCCCGGCACGATGGCGCCCTGCGCCTTCAGATAATCTTTAATGCGCCGGGTATCCGCGAAGCGCGTGTTCTCCGCACCCTGCCGGACGGCCACCACGGCAGCCGCGCCCGACGCCTGGCCCATGGCCATGCAGGACGCTTTGACGCGTATGGCAGAAGAGCAGGCGCGGTCCGCGGACACACACCGGCCCGCAGTGTATACGTTCGCAAGCGACCTGGGCCTGAGCGCGCCCAAGGATATGGTGGGCGTTTCTTCGCCGCGGAGATATACGATCTCGGCGGCCTGACCTGCACGGTGAATGTCGATAAACCAGTAGGTATAGCAGACCGCGTCATCATACACGCGTTTCGTGAGATAATCTTCGCCCGTCATATACACGTCTCCCAGGATGCGCCGGCTTTCGCGCGGTGCGCATTCGGGGGCGACGCCGGCTATGCGCGCGGGACTTCCGCTGTCCTTCAGGGCGGTCATGAGCCTGACGGCGCTTTGCCTTGCCCGGATCTCCGCTAAGATACGGCTCTGGCTGTCCGCGGTGTTTAAGCCGCAGACGTGATTTGTGTTGTCGCCGCCCGCGTCGAACAGCGCGCCGAAACTGCCCTGGCAGAGCGCCTCGCTTTCTTCCGGATTGCGCATCAGCTCTTTTTGCCACAGCCTGTCGGCGGCAAGCATATCGGCCTGGGCCGCGTTTGCACGGTCCGTATACAGGCGCAGCGTGCCGGGCTGCAGTTCGGTGCTTATTTCATACTCTGCCCCGGCCCAGGCGCACAGGTCTCCGTCTCCCGTGCAGTCGATGAAGAACTTTGCCCGGTGGCGCACGAGCCCGTCCTTGGTGCTCACGATCACGCTTTCGATGCGCGTGCCGTCTTCGCTTGTGTCCACAGAGACGATGCCCTGCCGGTAGAACAGGCTTACGCCCGTCTCCAATAAAAGATCGTCCATCAGCTTTGCCGCGGCGACGGGGTTGACCTTCACCCCGTACTGGGAATGCTCCCGGTAGGGCGCGTCCATGTCCGGGATGCGGGCAAAGCCCATCTTCTCAAGCTTCAGCACGAATTCCCAGCCGATGCCGGATATGACCATCCTGTCGCCAACCGGGCGGAACGGATTGTTGAACTGGTCTATGGAATTGCTGCCCAGCACCGTCAGGGTGCCGCCGGGCGATGCGAAATGCTCAAACAGCGCCGTTTTCAGCCCGCCGCGGCCCGCCTGGACCGCCGCGCAGAAACCGGCGCAGCCCGCGCCTGCCACGATCACGTCGAAGCTTTCACCCTCACGAATCCGCATTGTTCCTCCGATGGTTTTTCCGTTCCGGACATCAGCCTTCAGCCGGAAGTTTTCCCGCCGCGTCCGGGTCGAGGATCGCTTCGGCAAAGGGGTGCAGCTGCAGTACGGAAGCCGGTACTTCTGTGGTGACGGGCCCGTACAGCGCTTTATGCACGATGCCGGTCTTATTGGAGCCGTTCGCCGCCAGGATCACGCGCCGGCTCATCATGATATTGCGTATGCCGATGGTGAAGCCGCCCAGATCCGCGTCCGGCGCGCTGCCGCTTTCACGGCGGATGCGCGCGTCGAGGGCTTCGTCCATGCGGGAGATCCAGGTCACGGAGCCAAACGGCGTGCCGGGTTGGTTGAAGCCCAGGTGTCCGTTTTCACCGATGCCCAGGATCTGCAGGTCCACGCCGCCGCGCGCTTCGATCTTTTTGTCGAACAGGCGGCATTCCCGTTCAAAATCGTCGGACTCGACGGGCGGCATCAGGAAGTTCTTCATAGGAATGTGCAGCGGGAGCACCACCTGTTTCAGCAGCATGTCGTAACAGCTTCCGGGGAATTCCCGGCTGACATGGGTGATCTCGTCCATGCCGAACACCGTCGCGCGGCTGGTATCGAAGGGGTGCGCCGCCCAGATGTCCGCAAGGGCCTTATGTATGCCCGTGGTGGTTCGGCCCGTCGCAAGGCCGATCACGGCGTCAGGCTTTGCGATGACTGCCTCTGCGATGCGCCAGGCCACCAGGCTGTAAAACGCGTTCAGGTCTTCCGCCACGGTAATACGCATGAGTCTTTCCTCCGTCCGTCTTACTTAGCCAAGCAGAATATAGCACAGCGCTCCCGCCCTGTCAATAGACCCCGGAAAGTTGATTCGAAGCGCGCCGCATGGTATAATAAGCTGTCCGGATTCTTTCTGCATCGTTCTGCCCGCAGCGGGCGGAACCGGCTTATCATTATGAGGTATATATGGCATCGCAGAACAAGTGCATCGCTTTGGACCTGGGCGGCACCAAGCTGCTCATCGGCATCGTTACGGACGCGGGGGAGATCCTCGAAAGCCGCAGCTATCCTTCGCCCCTTGCCGGCGGCGGACAGCAGACGGAGATCGCCGCATATATGCGCTCGTGCCTCCGTGATTTTTTGTCCGGCCATCCGGCAAACGGCGCGGGCTGCATAGGCGCGGGCGTCGTGGGCCGCGTGGACGGCGCGCGGGGGCTGTGGCTCGAGATCGAGCCGGGCCGCTGCGAGACTGTAGAGCTTGCGCGCTTTCTGGAAGACGCCTGCGGCCTGCCCTGCCGCGTCGACAACGACGTGCGCTGCGCCCTTCGGGCGGAGCGGGCGCTGGGGCACGGGAAAGGGCTGGACGATTTCATCTACATCAACATCGGAACGGGCATCGCGTCAGCTATAGTGTCCGGCGGGCGCGTGATCACGGGCGGAAGCTTCAACGCGGGGGAGACAGGCCATATCGCCGTGGATATCTCCGGCGGCGTACAGTGCCCCTGCGGCCGCAAGGGCTGCGCGGAGGCCATCGCCTCGGGCAGCGGGCTGAACCGACGCGCGCGGGAACTGCGCCCTCAGTATCCAAACAGCAGGCTGGAGATCCCCAAGGAAGCCCCGTGCCGGGCCCAGGACATATTCCGCCTCGCGCGGGAAGGTGACGCGCTGTGCGCCCGGCTCGCCCAGGATGCCCAGCGGGCCGCCGCTGCGCTCATCGAAAACCTTGCCTGGACCCTCGACCCGAAAGCGATCGTTCTGGGCGGCGGCATCGTGGCAGAACCCTGGATGTACGCCGAGATCATAAAGAGGCTTTCGAAAAACTCCATGCGCTTTACCACAGGCGTTTATCTCACGTCCCTCGACCCGCGCTGCGCAGGCCTGATCGGCGCGGCCATGTGCGGCTTTGATCTGCCCTGACGGAGGAAACATCATGGATCAATGGAAACGGGATCTGGAAAACAGCGGATATATCCACTGGCCTTTGCCCCTCCGCACCGAAAACTCGCTGGAAGCGGATGGCGCTCAAAAAGCGGTCGTCCGGCGGAAAAGCATCGCTTCCGCGGCCTGGACGGTAGCCGGCCCCTGCAGGCTTGAGGAAATGCCCGGCCTGGACGGACGCTTTATGCGGCTAACGGCTTCTTCGCCTGTGGGCGCCCGGCCTTCCGGCTCGCTGGAAGAGGGCGACTGCGGCAATCTCGGCCAGTTCACCGCCCGTCTGTCGGTAGGGGCGGAAGACTGGCGCGGATTCAACCGGCTGTATTTCTGCATCCGCCCGGCCTGCGAAGGGATACGCAGGCCGCATATCGGTCTGCAGTTCATAAACGAAGGGGAACAGCCCATCCCGGACGCGTACGGGCGGGAAGGATTCCATACGGTCAATCTCATTAACGGAAGGTGGAACGACTGCTTCGTGGAGATGCCTTCCCTGCCGCGGGACCGCGTCACGGGGCTTGTCTTTATTGCCTCCCTCAACGGCTGCGAAACGGAGGCGGGCCTGGGCAACCGCATGTGCTTTGATATCAGCGTTCCCGAGCTTCAATTGGTCGAAATGCCGGAGCCCGATCACGGCTGGGCGCTGAAACCGGGTGAGATCGCCTGCTGTTTTTCCGGTTACGAGACCCGCGGGCCCAAGCGGGCCGTGATCGGTTCGGACGAGGCCTGTGCGTTTGTGCTGAAGGACATGGAGGGGAACACGGTTTATTCGGGAACGGCAACGCCCAAAACCGGATGGCCCGGGCTTTGCACCGCCGATTTTTCAGCCTTCGCGCAGCCCGGAGAATACCGGCTTTGCGCTTTGGACCGGGAGACGGAGCCGTTCCCCGTCGGCAGGGGTATCTGGCTGCCTTCCGCGTGGAAGGCGCTCAATTTCCTGTTCTGCGAACGCTGCGGCTGTCCGGTGCCCGGCATCCATCTCAGCTGCCACCGGGACATCCTGGCCTGCCACGGGGGCAAATCCTTCGTGTTCAACGGCGGCTGGCACGACGCGGGGGATCTGTCCCAGCAGCTCATCCAGTCTGCGGAAGTGACGCTTGCCCTGTTCGAAATGTACGTTTCCCTGAAGAGCCGAAACGGAGCCGCTTCCCGACGCTTTCTGGAAGAGGCGCTCTGGGGGCTTGATTACGTGCTCAAAAGCCGGTTCGGCGATGGTTGGCGCGCCACGAGCGTCGGCGTGAGCATGTGGCCCCAGGGTTTTATCGGCGACGCGGACGACGTGCGCGCCCGCGTGAGCAACAACGCCTACGATAACTTTCTGTGCGTGGCTGTGGAAGCCTGCGCCGCCGGCTGCCTTGGCGAAGACGATCCGGATCTTTCCGCGCGCACGCTCGCCTGCGCGGAGGCGGACTTCCGCCTTGCCATGGAGAAGTTTGCTTCGACCGGCTTTGACGAGCGCCCGCCCGCTTTCTGGGAACATTCCTGGATGACGCCGGAAAGCACGTTCTCGGCCACGATTGCCTGGAGCGCGGCGCTCCTGTATGAACATACGGGAAAGGCGGGATACCGCGACTGCGCGGCGGAGCATGCCCGCCGTACGCTGGCGTGCATGGAAGAAGAGCCGCTTGTCAGGGCTTTTCCCCAGGGCGGGTTTTTCTGGCGGAACGCTGAAAAGAAGGTGCCCGTCCACTTCAACCATCAGGCGCGGGATCACATATACGCCCAGATGCTTTCCGCCCTGCTCCGTTCGATGCCGGAGCATCCGGACGCAGCCATGTGGATGGAAAAAGCCAGGCGGCACGCGGACTGCATAAAGCGGCTGTTTGCCTTTTCTTCGCCATACGGCATGATCCCGGCGGGCCTGTATCACATGAAGGAACCTGAGGACCGGATCAGCTTTGAGCGCCAGCATCTTCTGACCGGGCCGGAAGCCTATGGCGACTATGAGCGCCAGCTCGAGGCGGGTGTACCGCTTGGAAACGGATGGTATCTGAGGCAGTTCCCTGTATGGTTCTCTTTCCGGGGCAACAACGCCGTGAGCCTGAGCAAGGCCAAAGCCGCCGCGATTCTCGGACGGCTGCTTGACGACGAAGCGCTTTTGGATATCGCTTCTTTGCAGCTGCAGTGGAACATCGGGCTGAACCCCTTCCGCCAGTCGCTCATGTACGGAGAGGGCAGGCGCTATGCCAGCCAGTATGCCGCGCTGCTGGGCGAATGCACCGGGTCGCTGCCTGTAGGCGTGCAGACGCGCGGCAACGAAGACGAGCCCTACTGGCCGCAGATGAACAACGCCACATACAAGGAAGTATGGACGACTTCGGCTGCAAGGTGGCTGGCGGTTGTTTCCGAGTTGGTTTCTGAGGAAGATCAGAGTTAAAGCGGATACCAGACGTCCGGATCGTTCCGGGCGATGCGCGCTTGGTCGATCACGGAAAGGATCGCCATGGTCTCCTTTTCGGGCACGGGGGACAGGCCGGTCATAAAAAACGTAAGCATCGCCTTCATGAGGTTGTGGTAGAGGTTTCCGTCGTCGCTTGCCAGGCGCGCGCCGGTTTCGCCGTCCGGCGAGACCATGAAGTTGAACTCGGCATACGGCTGGGGCGTCTGCATAAAACTGGCCCAGCGGCCCCCGCCGTAATCGAGGATCAGCTGCGTCACCATGCTGCCGCAGGAGAAGGCCTTTACGCGGCGTATATCCGGGCCCATCAGCGCCACGATCACTTCCAGCTGATGCACGGCGTAGCGGTCCAGGCTGTGCGGTCCCACCGTCGAGACGAAGCGGGGACGCGCGGGGTGCGACGCCTGCCAGTCCAGGATGCTCTGGCAGTAGCGCTGCGCCGAGCTTGAAAACACCGGCGTACCGTGCCGCCGGGCAAGATCGAACATCCTTAAACTGGCCTGCGCGTCAGGCGCAAAGGTCTTGTCCACAAAAACGGGCTTTCCGCTACACAGGGGCAGGCGGCACAGTTCTTCATGACAGCGGGCGTCATCTGCAGCGATCACCATGATCGCGTCGCTGTCCGCGATCAGCTCCTCCATGGAAGAGGCTTCGGGGATATCCCTCTCCCTGCACCAATCCTTGGTGCACTGCCCGCCCTGGGGAGGACGCTCCTGCACGGCGAAGGCCCCGGTGATCTGCGCGTCATACCCAAGCCTCGCGATCGTCTCGCGCATGTAGAAGGGAAAATGACTGCAGTGCCAGTTGTCCAGATACTGATCCACGATCCCGATACGCAGCAACCGTATCACCTCTTCCGTTTTTCGTGCAAAGCGCCGGTATTTTGAATGCATCATACCATAAACGCCCGCGGGATTCAATGGGATCAATTTGAATGCAGTACTATAACAGGAAATTCCTTGTATAAACTTTCGGCTGTGGTATAATGCTTTCGGGCTTGAAAATTCAAGGCGATGATGTTCAAAACGCGGGGATGTGCGCCGGTTTTCTGTTCCGTCAGGCCGAGGCGGAAAGAGATCGCAAAGCAGGCGAAGATCCGCTTCTGGGCGGATTGAACCGCGCCGTTGATCCGGCAGAACTACCTAAAACCCATGCTGCACAGAGCGTAAACACATACGGGCGGCAGAAAAAAGCGGCTGCCGTCAGACAGGCCGGTACCGCACGGCAGGGAGGACGCGTATGTTCAATTTCAAGTATTACACCCCCACGAAGGTCGTATTCGGCAAAAACACCGTGGAAAAGGTGGCGGAACTGGTCCGTGAATTCGGCGGAACGAAGATCCTGATCCATTACGGCGGCGGCAGCGTGATTCGCTCCGGTTTGCTCAAAAGGGTCACGGACGCGCTTGAAGCAGCCCGTATACCGTTCGTCACCCTCGGCGGCGCGGTGCCCAATCCGCGGCTCAGCCTCGTCTATCAGGGGATCGAACTGTGCAAACGGGAGAACGTCGATTTCCTTCTGGCTGTGGGCGGCGGCAGCGCCATCGATTCGGCCAAGGCTATCGGATACGGCGTGGCCAACGAGGGCGACGTGTGGGACTTTTACGATTACAAGAGAACGGCTTCCGGCTGCCTTCCGCTGGGCGTGGTGCTGACCATCGCTGCCACGGGAAGCGAGATGAGCGATTCCTCCGTGATCACAAAGGAGGAAGGCCTCGTAAAGCGCGGCTACAGCAGCGATTTCGGCCGCCCCAGGTTCGCCGTTATGGACCCGGAACTGACCATGACGCTGCCGGACTATCAGACGTCCTGCGGCTGCGCCGACATCATGATGCACACCATGGAGCGTTACTTCACCAACGGCGGCAACATGGAACTCACCGATTCCCTGGCGGAAGGGCTCCTCAGGACGGTGATGAAGAACGCGGAGATCCTGGTGAAGGACCCCAAAAACTACGATGCGCGCGCCGAGGTCATGTGGGCGGGCAGCCTGTCCCACAACGGCCTCACCGGCTGCGGCAACGACGGCGGCGACTGGATGACGCACAAGCTGGAGCATGAGCTGGGCGGGCTGTACGACGTGGCGCACGGCGCGGGCCTGACCGCCGTATGGGGCAGCTGGGCAAGGTACGTATACAAAAACTGCCTGCCGCGCTTTAAGCGCTTTGCGGTGAACGTGATGGGCGTCGAGCCCTCCGGCTCGGACGAGGAGACCGCCCTTAAAGGGATCATGGCGCTGGAAGACTTCTTCAGGCGCATCCATATGCCCACCAACCTGAAGGAACTCGGCGTGAACGCCACGGAAGATGACCTGGCCACCATGGCGCACAAATGCGCTGTGGGCGTGGACGGCGCGAAAGGCTCCGCAAAGCTTCTGCGCGAAGAAGATATGCTTGCCATATACAGATCCAGCGCACAGGGATAGAACGATAAGAGCCTCCTGCAGACAGCGGGGCGGACTCCTTCAGGTGCTCAAAAAATGGCGTGCTGCGCGTTCTGCGCGGCACGCCGGTTTTTTCGGAAACGAAACAGGGATACAGCTTTTCTTCAATCAAAAGAAGGTTTCGGGAAGCTTTCGGGCTGCTCAAGCACGAGGCGCATGATCTCTTCGGCGGACATCCATTTTACGCGGCCGGACAGATTGGCCTCGATACGGCGGGCCACTTCCTCAAGCGCCTTCAGGCCCGTGCCCAGGCCGTTTGAGAACAGCGACTGCCAGTGCGCGATCAGGATCGGCCAGCCGCCGGCCTCCATCACGCGTATCATTTCGCCGCCGCGTCCGTCCGAAGTGATCACCCCGTCCGCCACGGAGGAAATGTACGCCGAGGAGGTATCGGTGGTGTCCATGCACTGCCAGAAGTGATCCGACGCGGTGGCGGGAACCGAAACGACGCGCCGCCCGTCCTGGTTCAGAGCCACCCAGGGCTTCGCGTTCGGCCTGTTCCTGAGGTCCCGCAAAAAATACCAGCAGTCCTTTCCGCCGTAAACTTCGCCGTAGGCGACGGATATGGCGCGTACGTATTCGTCTTCCACTTCGATGCCGAAATCCCAGGGGGAGGTCACGCCCGTAGCCTTAAGGCCGGCTTCCTTCAGCAGAGAAAGTGAC
This sequence comes from Clostridia bacterium, assembly GCA_017552535.1. GTDB lineage: Bacteria > Bacillota > Clostridia > Christensenellales > Aristaeellaceae > RUG14130. The sequence goes on along the minus strand of JAFZPV010000048.1, from coordinate 69,436 downwards.
TTGGCGATATAAGGGGTTAAGGTCTGCGCGGTCTGCGTGCTGGCCCAGGTGTTTTCGTTTACGTCCAGAAATCCGCCGTTTTCCAGGTCCACGGTTTTGGCGTGGGTGAGCATTTCAGGGCAGATGGAAAAGCTCTTTTGCACCCGCTCGCGCACGACGGACAGCCACTCGTCGATCTCCTCTTTCGCAAAGCCGTCTACGCCGTTGACGATGTCGCCGCGCCCGCCGGGCATGGGCACCACCGAGAATTTGCCCCGGATGCCGTAGCGCTCCGTGACGGAAACGAAGTCCTTGAGAAAGCTGTTGGGCACCTCGCTTACCAGCGGCCTGCCGTCGGCGGTAAAGCGGGAATCGGCGTGCTCGTAATACACGAATACCCGCGGCGCGGGGTCGTCGATGATGAGGCTTACGGGAATAAAGTCCATGTCTGTTCCTCCCTGATGTGCTTTAGGGCTGTACGGGATCGGGCGAAGCATCCTTCAGATATTCCTGGAGCGCGGTGTATTCCCTGAGGTATGTGCCGCGCCTTTCTTCCTCGGTGGCAGCGTAGGACGCGTGGCGCGAGAAGATATCCACGGCCTCTTTGAGGCTGATCCATTCGGGCTCAAGGCCGCGGCGCTTTTCCGCGTCAGTCAGGCGCCTTTGGCCGCTGCCGACTGCCTCGCAAACGAAATAGTGGCTGATATAACGGTATTCTTCGTAGTATTCGTTCACCGTAAGGAACTGCCGGATGGGGCGCACGGTCATGCCCGTTTCCTCCGCGGCTTCCCGCACGCAGCAGTCCTCGGGCGTTTCGCCGTTTTCCATACCGCCGCCGGGGATCACCCACCAGCCGGTCACGCTCTCATGGCACAAAAGGATCATATTATCCTTTACGATCACTGCGCGGCTGCCGGCCCTCGTTTTGCTGAAGGTCTCAAAGCGGTTCGCGCCGAGAATGTCGATCTCTTTCACGGTGCGCTCTCCTTTCTCATGCACGGTCCAGCAGCCGGAAGAAGGCTTCGACTTCAGCGGCGCGGTGTCCCCGGCAGATGATGTGATGGTTGCTGATGGGCCTGTTCAGGAAGTATGAAAAGTCGTCCAGCTTCACTTTGATCTGCGTGCGGCACAGCATTTCATCAAAATCCGTTCTCAGGATGCTGCCTTCCTGCACGAAGTGGCGGCTGAGGTCCCCCTCGCATTTGAACAGCGTGCAGCCTTCCGGGGCAAATTCGCCCTGCACGGCCACGCCGATGCCGGACTCGAAATGGGTGTTCAGGCAAAAGCTTTTGAGCATGGAGGTGGGCACGGTGCAGTGGGCAAACACGGCGCATCCGGCCTTGGTATCGAAGCGGCTGGGATTGCACATGAACATCGGTTCGTTGGTGATGCTGCCGAGTATCGCCATGGAGAGCAGCGAGGGCATGTCGCCTTCGCAGGCCGCATAAACGCCCAGGCAGTTCAGAATGGAAAGACCGAGACAGCCGGTGGAACGGACGCTGTCCAAAAGATCGAAGCACCGCACGGACACGCCCAACAGGCCGTACCTTTTTACCAGCCGCACGAAAGCGCCGTAGACGGCAAGCGCCTTGCGCGTTTCGGCGGGATCGAAATCCTGCTGCAGGAACAGCCGGGTATACTCGTTTTCCTCGTAGCGGTCAAGGGCGATCTCGTCCATCAGCTCCTCCATGGAGACGGAAGCGAAGCCCAGGCCGAGCTTTTTCAGAACGGTTTCGGGAGAATAGTCGCTGGCGATCAGCCAGTCGGAAGGCTTCCCGATGCAGCCGAGCTTTTTGCCGCGAAGGGACGAAAGGGCGGTCTGCGCACTGTGAAAGGCGCGTATCTGCTGGGCGATTTCGCCCGTATCCCCGTGCAGGATCACGCCGCTGCCGCCGTGCTTTCTTAAGTAGCTCAGTATCTCCATGGACGCAGCCAGGGAATTCGATTCCCCGCTGGTCAGGATAAAGCAGTGCCGGTCCTTCAGCCGGTCGAAGATCTCCAGAAAGTAGCCTTCGCTGCCGCCGGACGCCACATACAAAAGGGCGAAGTCGTCATCAAGGTACTCATCCAGGCTGACCAAATGCATCTTTTCACCCACTGCCTGCTCTATGGAGGCGATAAAGCGGTCCGCGCGCTCTTCCGTGATCTGGGACAGGGGACTGCGTATCCGGTAATAGTCTGTCATGACTGCACCTCGCATTTGAATGAAATTCCGCAGCGCCTGCGGAGAAGGCGCTATGCGCCTGTGCCCATTATACCCTGTTCCCGGCGCGGGGTCAACCCGCAAGGATGCAAGCGGGCATTGCGGTTTGCGCCTGCGGGTGGTATAATGCGTTTGGAAACTGACGAAAGACGGAGATGTGTTATGACGGATACGGAACTGTTTGAAAGATTCACCGGCTGGATAGACGTGCATTTTGAGGAACTGACGAAGGAGTTGGAAAAGCTGGTGCGCATGCCCAGCGTTTCCAGGTACGACGAAAAGGACGCGCCTTACGGCAGGGAATGCCTGCGGGCGCTTGAGTTTATGCGCTTTCTGGCGGAGAGCTTCGGTTTTCAGACCAGCACCGTGGACGACAGGGTGCTGGAGATCTCGGAGGATCTGAGTAAAAGAGGCATCGGCGTATGGTGCCACCTGGACGTGGTGCCGGCGGGGGAGGGCTGGACGTACACCCGACCGTTTGAACCCCTCAGGCTCGGCGACTACCTGATCGGGCGGGGCACGAATGACAACAAGGGGCCCGCGGTGGCCTGCCTGTATATCCTGAAAATGCTGAAGGAGCTGGGCATCCGGACGCGCAACCCCGTGCGGCTGTGCCTAGGCACGGACGAAGAAAAAGGCATGAGCGACGTACAATACTACGTGCGCACGCAGCCTGAAGATAAGCTGAACCTTGTGGCGGACTGCGGCTTTCCCGTATGTTACGCGGAAAAGGGCATCCTCGAGGCGGAAATCGTGTCGGATGAACCCTGCGCCTGCCTGGAGGAGTTCCGGGCGGGCATGGCCGGCAACATCGTGCCCGACAGAGCCGAGATGCTGATTCGGCCAACAGAAGGCGCCTGCCTCCATAAAGAGGAACTGGGGGAAAATGTAAGCACTAACGCGGAAGGCAGGCTCGTGCGCCTCACAGCCACAGGACTTGCCGCCCACAGCGCCCATCCCGAAAGCGGCGTCAACGCTATCCGGCTTTTGACAGGCGCGGCGCTGAAAAGCGGCCTTCTGGACGGAGGCACGCGGCGCGTGGCGGCGTTTTTTGACCGTGTGAACGAAGACTGCCTGGGCACAGCGCTGGGTATCGCCTGTTCGGACGAAGTCGGCGGCGTCACCACCTGTGCGGGCACCATGGCGTTTCTGGACGCCGACAGACGCGCGCGCCTGCATCTGAATATCCGCTTTAACGTCCGGTCGGACGCAAAGCAGATGATCGCAGAGATGGAAAGGATCTCAGGTGAAAACGGCTGCTCGCTTCAAAACGTGTCGGTCAGCGAACCCAACTACTGCCCGCCCGATTCGCCCGTGGTAACGAAGCTTACCGATACCTTCAACCGTTTCAGCGGCCTGGAAAAAAAGGCGTATCTGATGGGCGGCGGCACCTACGCGCGCAAGCTGCCAAACGCCGTGGGCTTCGGCATGGGCGGCCTGCCAAAGCCCGAGACCGACCTGTTCCCGGAAGGTCACGGCGGTGCGCATCAGAAGGACGAAGCGCTGTATCTGCCCAACCTCAAAAAGGCCATGGCGCTGTTTGCCATGGGCCTGCTGGCGGCGGATAAGGAGATCTGAGCCGGGACGGGATTTGATTACAGGGGAGGAACGCATATGCTCCGATACGATATCTGCTTTCATCCGGACTGGTGGCACAAGCGCGCCGGTATAGACTTTTCGCGCGTCTTCTGGGAAAATGCCGCCTACCGCATGGAAGCGGACGTGCTAATGCGAAAGACTATGTTTGAGTGCTTCGGCGCTTTCGGCCTGGGCGAAAAAGATCCCGCGCCGAGGCCGCTGGTGGGCAGCGACTACACCGCCTGCGGCTTTCTGCTCAGCGAAATGCTGGGCTGCCGGGTGGTGTACGCGCCGGATGACGCGCCGCAGGTGCTGTGCGAGGAACTGGACGACGAACAGGCACAAGCCCTGAAGGTGCCGGACTTCGACGCCTCCGAGCCCTGGATACGGCAGGAGGAGCAGATGCGCGCGCTCATGAAGGAGTATGGGCGCGTAGAATGCCACCTGAACCTGATGGGTGTGCAGAACATCGCGCTGGACCTTCGCGGGCAGGAGCTGTTTCTGGACTATTATGACGAAGACAGCCCCGCCGAAAACCTGCTGAACGTTTCCTATCAGACGATGGCGGAGGCCTGCCGGAGGCTGAAACGCTATTCGCCGTATATCAGCGGGGGCGTGACCAACGTGATCAGCCGCGTCTGTCCGGAAGTGACGCTCACCAGCAACTGTACGGTGGAAATGACGTCGCTTTCCATCTATGAGCGCTTCCTTTTGAAGTATGACTGCCTGCTGGCACAGGAGTTTGCACCTTTCGGCATCCACCACTGCGGACAGACCATGGAGCACGTGGTGGAAGGATACGCAAAGGTGCCCAATGTCACCTTCGCGGAGGTGGGCGCGTTTTCAGACCTTGAAAAGGTAAAAAACGCCCTTCCCGATACCGTGCGCCTGAACGCCCGCTTCAGCCCCGTCCGGCTGGGGGAGGCGTCGCCCGAAGAGATCCGCGCGGAAGTGGCGGACATGGTGCGCATCGTGCCGGGGCCGAGGCTCAGCATCTCCTGTGCCGGTATAGATTCCTCGGTGTCCGATGAAAAGATCAGCGCGTTCCTGGAGGCCTGCAGGAACGCGCTGACGGACTGATGCTAAATATGATCCTGTAAACGTGCTGGCGGCTATACCACTTTTCCGGGGTTGAGTATGCCGTTTGGATCGAACGCGGCCTTGATGCCCCGCATGAGCTTCAGCTGTTCCTCACCGGCGCTTTCCGTCAGAAAGTGCTTTTTTGCGTGGCCGATGCCGTGCTCGCCGCTCACCTGGCCGCCCAGTTCGCGCGCCGCCGCGTACAGGCGCTCCATGGTGCCGTCGAGCTTCTTTTTCCATTCGGCTTCGTCCAGACCGTCCCGGCACACGTAGATGTGCAGGTTGCCGTCGCCCGCGTGGCCAAAGGAGAGAATGCGCAGGCCGGCATCTTTGCTGATGCTCGTCATCTGCCTGACGAAATCCGCGATGGCGTTTCTGGGCACCGCCACGTCGCACTCGTCCATGGTGGGGGTGCTGCCCTTGATGGCTTCCAGAAAAGCGCCCCTCGCGTTCCAGATGCTTTCCTTGCGCTCGTCGGTATCCGCCAAAAGCACGTCCTTCGCTCCCAGCGACAGCGCAAGTTCCGTCACCGTGTCCACGGCAGGCTCCAGCGCCTGCATGCTCGGCCCGTCCAGACGCACCAGCAGGTAGGCGTCGGACGCGGTGTCCGGAAACTGCTTGCCCAGATATGTCTCCACGCAGGAGATCACGTCGCGCTGCATGAACTCCACCGCCGTGGGATCGCAGCCGCAGGATAGCAGCTTCGGCACCGCCTGGATGCAGGCGTCCAATTCGTCAAAGGGGATCAGAAGCGACAGGTTCACCTTGGGCTCCGGAACGAGCTTGACCGTGAGCCCCGTAAGCACGCCAAGCGTGCCCTCGCTGCCGATCATCAGATGGAGAAGGCTGTAGCCGGAGGAGGTCTTCACGGTCTTGCCGCCAAGGTGCAGAAGCGTTCCGTCTGCCAGCGCCACGTCCATGCCCAGTATGTAATCCCGCGTCACGCCGTAGCGTACGGCCCGCATGCCGCCGGCGTTGGTCATGGCGTTGCCGCCCATGGTGGCGGTCTTTTCGCCGGGGTCCGGAGGATAGAACAGCCCCGTGCCCTCCAGCGCCTTTGGAAATTCCATCAGAAGCACGCCGGGCTCAAGCGAGGCGGTCATGTTCTGCGCGTCCACCTCGAGCACCTTTTTCATCCGCTCGGTGGACAGCACCACGCCCCCGTGTATGGCCACGCATCCGCCGCACAGGCCCGTGCCCGCGCCGCGGGGCGTTACCGGGATGCGCTTATCATTGCAGTACTTCAGAACGCTGCATATCTCTTCCGCGGTCTCGGCCTTCAGCACGGCTTCCGGCGCGAAGTGGCCGTATTCGGTCATTTCGTCGTGGGTATAATCCGCCATGAATTCGTCCTGGGTTATCACCCTGCCCGGCATGAGATTAAGGAAAAACCCGATATCCTCCCGGTCCACGCGTTTAAAAGTGTTCACGGCGTTCCCTCCTTGAGCTTTTGGATCAGGTCCGGCACGACCTCGTACAGGTCCGCCGTCACCGCGATGTGCGCCACGGAGAAGATCGGGGCCTCCGGGTCGGTGTTGATGGCAACGATGCGCTCGCTCATATTCATGCAGGAGGCGAACTGTATGGCCCCGCTCACGCCGCAGGTGATGATGAGCCTGGGCCTCACGGTCCTGCCGGAGAGGCCGATCTGCCTGTCGTTGCCGGCCCAGCCCTTCTCCACCAGCGGGCGCGATACCGCCCAGTCTCCGCCCAGCAGCTCCGCCAGCGTCCTGATCATTTCAAGGTCTGCCTGCTTTTTGAGGCCTCTGCCGCCCACAACCAGCACGTCCGCGTCCGAAATGCTCTTGCGGGCGGGCAGTGCCCTGGAACTGATCAGCCGGATGGGGGAAACGTATACGCCTTTGGGCAGGGGGCGGCATATGATCTCGCCAGAGGCTTCCTGTCTGCGTTTGGGCGCGTCCATCACTTTGTAGCGCACGGTGGCGAACTGCGGCCGTGTATTCGCAGTAATGATCTGCGCCATGATGTTGCCGCCGAAGGCGGGGCGGATCTGCACCAGATCGCTGTTTGGCCGAAGCTCGAGCTGGGTGCAGTCCGCCGTGAGTCCTGTATGAAAGCGGGTCGCCAGCCGGGGTGCCAGGGAACGGCCCACCAGCGTCGAGCCCACCAGCACCACGGAGGGTTTCGTAAGCCGTATCGCGTCCTCCGCGCAGGCGGCGTAGGCGTCCGCCCGGAAGCCGGCCAGCTCCGGTGCGTCGTACACGAATATCTTTGAAACGCCGTAGTGCCTGAGCTCTTCGGCGAATGCATGCGCACCGTCGCCAACGAGGACCGTATTCACTTCGTATCCCAGCGGCGCTGCCAGTTCAAGCGCCTTCCCGATGAGTTCCGTGGATACGGGATGCAGGTGTCCGGCGCTTATCTCCGAATAAACCAGGATGCCCCGCCACTTGGATTTGTCCACCGATTCCGTGCGGGTCTCCAGTCGTATGACGGCGCCGCTCGGGCAGGCTTTTGCGCATGCGCCGCAGGCCCGGCAGGCTTCGTTCAGATGCGCCTTGCCGCCGGACAGGCCGATCGCGCCGAAGGGACAGCTTTTTTCGCAGAGGCCGCAGCCAGTGCATTTGCGTTCAAGAACGGCTATCTTTGCCATGGCGGCCTCCTTATACGAATTTCCAGTCTTTCAGCTGCTTCAGCAGCCTGTCCGCGCAGCCTGCCCCGGTCCAGGTCTGGCGGGAAACGCTCCTGTCCGGCGGGAATATGCGCTCCACCTGCGTGGCGCTGCCGCTCAGGCCGTAATGGTTTTCGTCCGTGTCCGGAAACACGCCGAGGTCCAGGATGTGCACGGGCCTGTCCTTTACTTCACGCGCGGTCTTCAGCGAGGGCAGGCGGGGCATGTAAATGTCTTTTTCCACGGTGATCAGGCAGGGGAAGGGGATGTGCACGGTCTCCACCGTGTCCTGAAGCCGCTGCTCGGCGTCCAAACCGTCGCTGTTCAGGCTCAGGCGGGACACCCAGGCTGCGTGGGGTATGCCCAGATGCTCTGCCACGGCGGGACCTACCTGGGCAGTATCGCCGTCGGTGGTCTGCCGTCCGCAGAGGATCAGCTCGTAATCGCCTGTGCTGCGTATCGCCTGGCTCAGGGTATAGCTGGTGGCCAGCACGTCCGCGCCGCCCAGCCGGCGGTCCGAGAACACGTAGCCTTCGTCCGCGCCCATCATGTAGGCCTCGCGCACCACGGCCTCCGCCTGTTTTGGGCCCATCGTGCCAACCGTCACCTTAGCCCCGCCGGCTTCCTTCAGCCTGAGCGCCGTCTCCAGTGCGTACAGGTCGTAGGGGTTGAGCTTGCCCGAAACGCCCGAGCGCTTCAGCACGCCCGTGCGCTCGTCCACCTCCACCTTGCTGGTGGCGGGCACCTGTTTGATGCATACGAATATATTCATGCCTGGCGTCACTCCTGCGAATAATGTGCCGGGAAGGTTCTCTCTGTCTGTTAGTTATAACGGTATTATAACCTGAAATTTGACACAATACAATAGACGGCGGCAATTATATGCGTTCCGAGGCGTTTTGGTGCTCTCAACCTGCTTTTCGTGCTTGACAGAAGCGAATGAAACTGATACAATTTTACACAGAATTAATAGCCGTTGTCTGACGTACCCGGACGCTTTCAAAGCAGGGAGGGCCAAAGCATGTTTGCTGAGATTCCGCGATCATCCGAAGGTAAGCGAAGCTCTGTTTACAGCCCTGTCAGGCATGGCTGACAGCGCAGCGCGTTTTGCTGCGCTTTTCTTTTTGTTGCACCGACCGACAAAGGAGGTAATCATCATGACGCGAAAACGCTTCTTCGCTGCAGCCCTTGCGCTGCTGATGCTTCTGGGCATTCTGCCAGGCCTGCGGCCAGCGGCGCAGGCCACCGCAAGCTACGGCGAGCACACCCATAAGTGGGTGGCAACCGACCGACTGGAACCAACCTGCACCGATTCCGGCGTTGTGTACGAATACTGTTCCGTCTGCCAGGCGGACCGTGAGCGGACGCTCCCGCCGCTGGGCCACCACTTCCCACCCGAAAAATGGGAGGTCACCAAGCAGCCCACCTGCACCGAGCCGGGCCAGGAGATGAACCACTGCACCCGCGTGAACTACGGCAGGGTCTGCGGCTATGAGTGGCGAAGGGAGCTACCGCCTCTCGGACACGACTGGGGCGAATGGTATGTGTTCAAGCCTGCCGCGCCCGGCGATCCCGGCATAGAGGAACGCAAGTGCAGCCGCTGCGGGTTGACTCACCAGCGTCCCTTCTATGTCGGGGAAGATCCCGATGAGGTCAGGATCATACTGAACGTCACCATCGCAAACAAGCAGCCTACCTATTTGGAAGGAGAAAGCATACCGTACGTCTACGAGATAACGAATATCAGTGACATACCGCTGTACATCCAGTGCGTGTACTACCTGAACCCTGACGGCACCTACGGCGCGACCGACGGCCCGCGCGGCGCAACCGTTCCCGCGGGAGAGACGAGGTATTTCTACGACGATGTGTATCAGGTCAAAAAGAGCGATATCGAGGATTATTCCCCAACCTTCGTGCGCAGATTCGAACTGTTCGCTTATCGGTCCGCATCTGACGCGTCTCAGGAAAAGGACAGGGTCAAGAGCAACGGCTATGTATATGTGGATGCCCACATAGGCGACGCGGCCCTGGCGGACAAGCTGTTTCTGGACGCCACGCTCATCGTTCCGCAGCCGTACTATCTCGCCGACGATGAAGCCCTGTTCAACGTCAGCATAACCAATAATTCGGACGAAAAGATCACTGTGGAGGACACCTGGATCAGGCTGCCCAGCGGAAACTCGTATGACTATTGGGATATCCAGGACCTCGAAGCGGGCGAGACGCAAAGCTTTGTGCTGGATTACATGGTGGAACAGAACGAAATCGATCTGAGTGCCGGCGAAATGCGCATCGAATTCCAATGCTTCGGCGGGCCGTCCAAAGCGGATCTGGGAGACTTGCCCTACATCTACAGCAACATCGACGTGTGCATGCTGCCCCTGGGTGAAGAAGACATCGGCGACATGGAGCTGATCGTCGAAAAGACCATCAAGGGCGTGGACGAATACGAAGCCTATCCCAGCTATACCGAGGGCGAGGTCGTTACTTTCTGCATAGACGTCAGCAACGCGCAGGATTATCCGCTGTACGACGTGGTGATCACCGACAGGGACAGTTATGGCAGCACCGTCGAGCTGGATTCCTTCGCCGTGTTCGGCCCGCACGAGAGCAAACACTATGAGCTCACCTATACGGTGACCGCGGAAGACTGCGTGAACGGTCTGTACGAGAACACCGCCATTGGCGAATGGTATTCCCGGGAAGAGGACATCGGGGTCGAAGAAAAGAACCTGATCGACGACACCGTAACCGTGGAGACCTGGTACGAGCAGGGCGACATGGAGCTGTACATCACCAAGGAAGAGATCAGCGCGCCCCTGAACGGCTCATTCTACACGGAAGGTGAGACCGTCATCTGCCAGATCGACGCCTGGAACTGCCAGCCCTATCCGCTGTACAACGTGACCGTGGACGACAGGGACGAGGAAGGCATACTGCCCCTGTACTTCGGCGATCTCGCGCCGCATCAGACGGTTCACTACGAGGTGACCCATACCATAGAAGCCTCGGATATCGAACGCGGTTACTACGAAAACACGGCCTACGGCAGGTGGCAGTCTGACGATGATGAGGATGGCGATATCTGGGAGATCACCGATACCGTCCGAGTGCCTGTAGGAAAGCCAGCGGATGAGGTCACCGTGATCAAGCAGGAAACCTCTGTGCCTGCGAACGGTTTGTACTATGTGGAAGGTGAAGACGTGACCTACACGGTCTTCATCACCAACAACACAGGAAGCCCGATCTACGATATCAAGTTGTATGACGAGCTGCTTGACGAGACCCAGGATTACGAAGTATCCGCGCTGCCGATCAAACCCGGCCAGACGTTTGAAGTGCAGTATAGCCATACCGTCACGCAGCTCGACGTGCTGGCGGGATATATCGTAAACGTCGCCAAAGTGAGCTGGTCGCAGAGGGACGTTACGCTGGTGGGCACAGTGGACCGCTCCGCAGCCTGGACAAACGAGGTCACCGTCCTTACGGGCGGGGAGCCGCCCGTGCCGAACCCCGGCAAGGTGACGCTCACCAAAGCCGAGGTGGGCGGCCCCGACAACGGATCGTATTATGAAGTGGGCGAAGAGATCCTGTTCCTGGTGACCATCACCAACGACGGCGGCTACACCGTTGAAAACGTCCAGGTGGACGATCCCATCTTCCCGGACGCCGAAGACATCGTGCTGGAGAAGGGCTTTGATCTTGGGCCGGGTGAGAGCCGCGGCTACTTCGTACACTATCACGCCACGCAGGAAGACGCGGACGACGGCTGGGCGCTCAACGAAGCGGAAGCCAGATACTACGATCCTGTGCTGGGTAAAAAGGTGGATATATACTCAAACACCATCCTGGTGCCGGTGGGACAGCCCGGCCCTGAACCGTCGGTCAAGCTTTCCAAGATGGAAAACTCTTTTCCCATCAACGGCATGTACTATCGGGAAGGCGAGGATATCGAGTACCGCTTCGTTCTCACCAACGATTCGGACGAGCCCATCTACTATGTGGGCATCTACGATCCGCTTCATGAAGTCGGGGGAGAGATCGCTCCCATATACAAGTCGTCTGTCCTGGACCCGCACGAGAGCGTGGAATGCTTCTTCACCTACACCGTCACCAAGGACGACGTGGACAACCTGACCGACATCATCAACCAGGGCCTGGCGGAATATTATCCCGATCCCGAGGATGAGGATCATACGGTGTTCTCCAACACGGTCATCACGCCTATCGGAAAGGATGTGCCGCCGGATCCCGAAGAACCGTATATCGATATGAGCGTCACCAAGACGGCGGTCAACGCGCCCGCCAACGGCAAATGGTATGTGGAAGGCGAAAACGTCGGCTTCCTCATCACCTTCACCAACAAAGGGGATGTGCCGCTGTACCTGACGGACTATATCGATGAAGTATTCAACGACAAGGGAAGCGCGTCCACGACCGTGCCGCTGTCTGATCAGGTCGTGCCGCCGTATTCCTCCGCCACGTTCTTCTATCCGTACTGGGTCACCAAGGACGATGTGGACAGCGGCTATATACGCAACGAAGTGGAGTTCTGGGCCTGGACAGAAGTGGACCCGTACGGACGCATAGACTGCTATCCCTATGCCGAGATCACGGTACAAACCGGCCCCGGCCCCGAACCTGTGCCGCCGCTTGCTGCTTATAAGTACGAGACCAGCACGCCGAAAAACGGCTGGGCCTACACCGAGGGCGAGCAGGTGGAATACGACATCGTGCTGTACAATCCCGGCAGCCGGGTGTACAAGGATGTGGAATCCTACGACATCCTCCTGGTGGACGTGCCCGGCTTCTGGCTGAATTACCATGAGAAGCTTGACTCTGCACCCATCGTGGAGCACGTGGCGTATCTGGTTACGGAGGCGGACGTGACCATAGGTTATATCTACAACATCGGCTGGTTCACCATGGAGGACGAGGACGGAAACGTCATCACCGTATACTCCAACGAGCTCATCGTGCAGACCACCGACAAAACTGACCCGCCGCAGCGCGGCGGCAGGACCTGCTGCGAATACGTGCTCGCCGCCGAGGGTGAAGGCGCGGCCTCCTACACGAACGACTTCTGCCTGGAGCATTCCATGATCGAGGCCACCGTTCAGAAGTTGCTGAAGGACGCCGAAGACGGCCAGGCCGAAGCGCGCGCCTGGGCCAGGGCCCAGGAACTGTGGCAGCGGTCCCTGGACGCCGAATACGAGCGGCTGATCAAAGCGGCGGACGGAGACCTCAAGACCGCGCTGGAGAACGACAGGCTGGTGTTTAAAGCATATCTGGAGGCGCTGAAGGCGCGCCTTGAGGCGGAAGAACCCGGCACAGCGGACATAGATAAAACGCTCGCCGAGCTTCTGCGCGACAGGACCTGCGAACTGTGCTCTACCTTCGGGCACGCTCCTGAGGAGCGCAGGGATTTAAGCGGCAAGGCTGCGCACGAACAGGCCCGCGTCAGCGCGTCCATATGCGGCGTGGACTTTGCCTCAAACGGCAGCGTGATGTACACCAAAGCGCTGAACGTCTGCGACAGGCACCTTCCGCTGGTAAAGGCGGCAGGACGCGTGCTGGCGGCCGCCGGCGAAGACGAAGAACTCCTCACCCTGGCATGGACCAGGGCGGATGCCATCTGGCTCAGCGCGCTGGACGGCCTGTATTCGGACATGGCAAAAGAAGCTTCGCCGATGCTGAAACACCTGATCCTGAAGGAGCAGGCCTCTGTCAACGCCTTCATCCGGGTGCGGACGGAACTGTACGCCCTCCTGTATCCGGACAGCGCGGCGGCAGTAAAGGAACTGTCTGCGGAGCTCAAAAAGCAGGCGGCCATGGCGCTGTGCCAATAAAAAGAATGACGTTTGGCAGACGCATCTGCCGATCCGCCTGACATGCCGCCGCGGAGGGGACCGGACAAAACCGGTCCCCTCCGTCTTCGGTCTTTTGCCGAAAGTATTTTCTGCGGGGAACGCAGAGGCTTTGCCTCCGGGATTGCGGCAAGGCCCGCTTTGGTGTATAATCCATTTTGTAATGATGCAGGCATAACGCCTGGCTGGTACGGAGGCGGCGGAGGGGGAAAGCATGTTCGATTATGACAAACAGCGCATCGAGGCGCTGAGGCTGGCGGCCATCGAGCCCGTGATCTGCTATGACGGATTCTACCGGGCGTTCTTTGAGCGCTGGGCGCGGAACGGGGATCTCCCGACCTTGGAAGAGCGCTACGCTGACGCCTACGTTCACGCGTTTGAAGGTATGGAGCCGGTCATCGATGAAGGCGAGCTGATCGTGGGCAAAGCGTCCAACCCTCTGCCTGCCGGGGACGCTGAACGCTGGCAGGAAATGCGCGCATCTTACGCCGATCCGCTCGACGTCCGCTTCGGGCAGGATTCCCACATGGCCGTAGATTACGAACTGCTTTTGCGTGAGGGCGTACAGGGGATCGTGCTGCGCGTCGAAGGGCTGCTTTCCGCTCAGAAGGATGAGGGCAGGCGCAGGTATTACAAACTGTGTGCGGCGTGCCTGAAGGCGGCAGCGTCCTTTTCAGACCGTTATGCCGATCATGCTGCCCGCCTGGCGGAAGAATGTGAAGACCCTGTGCGCAGAAGTGAGCTGACTTTGGTCGCGGAAACCTGCCGGCGGGTCCCGAGGCTGCCGGCGCGCAGCTTTTACGAGGCGGTCCAGTCGGTGCATTTCATGACGTTCTGCCTTTCCATGAACCCGTACCGCTACTTTTCCATGCAGCAATTCCAGCTGGGACGGCCCGACCGCTATCTCTATCCCTATTACCGCGCTGACCGGGACAAAGGCTGCCTCACCGACAGCGAAGCCCAGACGCTCATGGACTGCCTGGCCATCCAGATCAACAACCGCGTTCCCCACGGCCTGTCCAGCGGCTACATGCTGGGCGGACGCGACAAGGACGGGAATATCGTTTTCAATGAGCTGACCCGGATGGGCATGCAGGCGATCGACGACATACGCCTCGTGTATCCGTCTGTGGGCCTGTGCTGGACGGACGGCATGCCCCGTTCCCTGCTGCTGGAGGCGTGCAGCATCCTTTCCCACGGGCGCTCCCATCCAGCCATTTTCAACGACGACGTGATCAGCGCAGGCCTAAAGGAGTACGGCGTGCCCGGGGAAGAGGCGCACGATTATATCCACAGCACCTGTGTGGAGATCACGCCCATCGCATCCAGCAACGTGTGGGTGGCAAGCCCCTACACCAATATGCTTAAGCTTTTGCTCGATCTGCTGGACAGGGAGTGGTCCTCCTTTGACGAGCTTGTGAGTGCGCTGCTTGAGCGACTGGACGAATCCATACAAAGGAATTTCGAGGTACAGAACGCTTACCGCAGGCAAAGGGCGGAGCGCAGCATGAACCCGCTTCTGTCCTGCCTGGTGAACGACTGCCTTTCCCGCGGTACGGACATCGAGCGGGGCGGCGCCAGATACAACTGGATCATGCCCAGCTTCGTGGGCATGGCGAATCTGGTGGACTCGCTGGAAGTCATCCGCCGCCTCATCTTCGAAAAGCGTGAGCTCTGCTTTGCGGAGCTGCGCAGGATGCTGGATGCCGATTTCGAGGGCTTCGAAGCCATGCGGCTTAAGATGCTTTCGGGCGTTGACAAGTACGGTAACGATGTGGACCGCGTAGACAGCCTGTTCACCATGCTGGTAGACCATATCGTTCAGGAGTGCCGCCGCTATAAACCGATGTTCGGCGGCGCCCGCCTGATCCCCAGCGTGTTCTGCTGGGTGATGCACGAGCGCTTCGGTCGGCAGACGGCTGCCTCGCCGGACGGCAGGCACGCCGGCTTCCCGCTGGGCGACGGCTCGGGGCCTTGCCAGGGCAGAGAGAAGAACGGCCCCACGGCGTCGATCCTCTCCAGCACCAAGTGGTCCCATAAGGAGATGATCGGCGGGGTGGCCGTAAACATGAAGTTCACCAAAAAGACGTTCACTTCGGATTCCTGCGAGAAGGCAGCCGCCCTGATCGAGACCTACCTGCGCCGGGGCGGCTTCGAGATACAGATCAACGTGGTTGACCGTGATACGCTTTTGAAGGCGCAGGCCGAGCCGGAATCCTACCGGGACCTGGTGGTGCGCATCGGCGGATACAGCGATTATTTTGTCAAACTTTCGCCGCAGATGCAGAGCGAAGTGCTGCAGCGCACGAGCCATGAGGTCTGAAGCATGAAGGGAACGGTATTCAACATCCAGCGCTTCTGCCTGCACGACGGTCCCGGCATACGCACGGCGGTGTTCTTCAAGGGCTGTCCGCTGCACTGCGCGTGGTGCCACAATCCGGAATCGCAGCTGAGCCGGGCAGAGATATTCTATAAGCCGGACAGCTGCCTCAAGTGCGGCGCATGCGTACAGGCCTGCCCAAAGGGTCTGCATGCGGTGAGCGGCCCGGTGCACACGTATGACCGTACGCTGTGTGAGGCCTGCGGCGCCTGCGCGTCCGTCTGCCCGGCGGGGGCTTTGGAACTGTGCGGACGTCGGATGGAAGCGGACGAGGTGCTCTTAAGCGTACTGCGGGACAAAGATTTCTATTCGTCAAGCGGGGGAGGGCTGACGCTTACCGGCGGTGAACCGATGGCGCAGCCGGGATTCGCGCTGGAGCTTGCGCAAAAAGCCCATGAGGCCGGAATACACGTATGCGTCGAGACCTGCGGCTACTGTGCCGCAAAGGACCTTGCAGGCATCGTGCCGTATACGGATCTGTTCCTGTACGATTTCAAGCTCGCAGACGGCGAAGCGCACAAGCGCTGGACCGGCGCGGACAACCGCCTGATCATGCAGAACCTTTCGCTTCTGAGCAGGGCCGGTGCGGATATCGTGCTGCGCTGCCCGATCATCCCCGGCGTAAACGATACGCGCGGGCACATGGAAGACATCGCCCGTACGGCGCATTTGAATCCCGGCATCCGGCAGATCGACCTGGAACCGTACCACCCGCTGGGCATAGAAAAATGCCTTCGCTTAGGCCGCGAAGCCGGCTATGACAAAACTGACTTTTTAAGCCCCGCGCAGCTGGAACCGCACGCCCGGTGGCTGAAAGACCGCACAGGGCTGCCAATAAACGTCGCCTGATACGGCAACAGATCCCGGCTGCGTGAACGTACACGACCGTGAAAAGCGAACCGGGAAAAAGCAGCGCAAAAGCAAAAGCTGCGGCAAGCGATAGCCGCAGCTTAAATGGTATTCGGATGGTTTTCAAAAACGCTTCTATGTTTCAGCAGAGGTGTGCATTGTTGTAGACCGTGCATTCCTCAGCCCGGCAGTATCACGCCGATGCGGGTGCCGATATCCTCGCGGGAAAACACGTCGAAATAGCCGTTGTGCTTTTCCACGATCCATTGGGCGATGGAAAGGCCGAGGCCCGTGCCGCCGGTGGAGCGGGTGCGGGCCGGGTCCGCGCGGAAGAAGCGGTCGAACACATGGGGGAGATCCGCCTCCGGAATGCCGATGCCGTTGTCCTGCACTTCAAAGCAGGGCAGACCCTCCTTGAAACGGGCGCGCAGGGTGATGCGGGCGCCGGGCTGCGTGTACTTCACGGCGTTGTCCACCAAAATGCGCATGGTCTGCTTGAGCATATCCGCGTCGCCCCGCGCCGGCACGGGCTGGTCCGCGTCCAGCTTCCAGTCGCGGTCCGGGCAGATCATGCGCGATTCGTCGCAGACCTCGTTGAGCAGGGCAGAAAGGTCCACGTCTCCGATGTTCATCTGGTTTCTGCCGGCGTCGCCCCTGGCCAAAAACAGAAGCTGCTCGATCAGCTTTTTCATGTGCGCCGATTCGCTCTGTATGGCGGCGATGCCTTCGTCAAGCACTTTTTCGTCCGATTTTCCCCAGCGCTGAAGCATGTCGGCGTAGCCCTGTATGACGGAGATGGGCGTTCGCAGTTCGTGGGAGGCGTCCGATACGAACCGGCCCCGCTCCTGAATGGACTCGTTCATCCGGGAGAGCAGGTCGTTGATGGCTTCCTCCAGGCCCCGCAGCTCCTGATCGCCTGTCTTCAGCTTTACGCCCGGATTTGTGGGTTTCAGGGTGCCGATGGCGTTTTCGAGCTGCTTAAGCTTCTGCTGGTCGAAGCCCGCGCTGCTGATCTCGTGCGCAGTGAGGGCCATGCGCTCCATGGGCTCGATGTAGCGCCGGACCTTTTTCCGGGCGGCGCGGCGCGCAAACAGCAGGCTGAGCAGCTCCACGCCCGCCAGTATCGCCCATGAGACCCATGAGAGCCGCTCCATGCGCCCTAAGCGCATCAGCACGATGAGGGCGATGTCGGCGTCGAACAGCACGAACGCCGTTCTCAGCGTCCATGAGCGCACGATGCGGTTCGAAATGGAGCGGTCGCGCTTGTCTTTTTTCATGTTTCTTCCTTCAGTACGTAGCCTACGCCGCGCACCGTGTGCAGCAGCTTCTTATCGTGATCTTCGTCGATCTTGTTCCTCAGATACCGCACGTACACGTCCACCACGTTGGTTTCACCCAGATACTCGTAGCCCCAGACCTTTTCCAGCAGCTGTTCGCGGGTGAGCACGTAGGTCTTGTTTTCCAAAAAGTATTTGAGCAGCGCAAACTCGCGCCCGGTGAGTTCGATCTCGCGTCCCGCACGCTCCACGCGGCGGCGCGCAGCGTCCATCGTAAGGTCGCCGCAAAACAGCTGGCTGTCGGCGCCGCCGTCCCCGGCATTTTTCCTAAGGGCGGCCCGTATGCGCGCCAGAAGCTCCTCGATGGAAAACGGCTTGGTCACGTAGTCGTCCGCGCCGGTGTCCAGGCCTGTCACCTTGTCCATTACAGCGTCCCGGGCGGTCAGCATGATGACCGGCGTATGAGAGCTGCGCCTGAGCCTTCTGAGCACTTCCAGGCCGTTCAGGCCCGGCAGCATGATGTCCAGAAGGATCAGATCGTGCTTTCCGCTTTCCGCCATGTCGAGGCCTGTGCGCCCGTCGAAGGCCTTATCCACCTGATAGCCCTCGTGGGTGAGCTCAAGCTCCACGAAGCGCGCCAGCTTTTCCTCGTCTTCCACCAGCAGGATCTTTGCCATAGTTTCCCTCACTGCGCGCGGGGGCGGCCGGACAGAGCTGCCCCGCGCAGGCGTATTATTGGTCGTCCTCTTCTTCCGCTTCCGTCTTGCCCAGACGGCTCTCCACCGCGCTGGCCGCCTTGTCCTGGGCGGAACCCATCACGTGGTTCACCCGCTCGCTGATGTCCGGGCCCCTGAAGGAGTAGCGCGCTTTCAGGAACAGGCCCGCGAACATCACGATCATCGAGAAGGGCCAGAAGCATATCATCAGAAGCACCATCACGGTGATCGGCATCGCGATCAGCTCTTCGCCCTTGCGGGTGATGACGAACTGATTGATATTGCCTTTGTGCAGCACGGCCTTGATGCGCTCCCAGACTTTGGCGGCCTTGCCTGCGGCATCGGCCTTGTCCTGGCCGGCCTGCCAGAAGGATTCCTTCTTCTGGGTCGTGTACTCCCGGGCGATCTGCTCGCTGCCGGTCTTGCCCTGCTTTTCCAGAAGGATCAGCGCGTCCAGCATGTCCCAGTCGCTGGCTTCCAGAGCGTCCCTGGCGTCGGCAAAGCTTACATTGGCCCTGGCACTGAGTTTTTCGATCATTTCAAACTTTTCCATGTCATTTCCTCCCCGGCGTTTTGCCGTTCATGTTTTGCTCCCTTGGAACACGCATATCATAACACGGCAAGATGAGAATTAAAGGCCGGGTGCATTAGAATACGATGAGAATTCCGCCATGATCCTTTAACCATCTGCGGGGCATATTCGCTTTTGAAGCGGCTCCGCCCTTCATCCTGCGCGCCCGGCGGTGCCGAAAAAGTGCAGGATGTTCATGTCCTCGTTCGTCTTGCTGCCGTGGGCTCCGCGCCCGCCGGGGATCGGGTGCTGGCCGTGGTCCGGGGAGTAACTCAAAAGCGTGCGGTGCAAGCCCGCATATGCTTCCATGGCCTCCGCCAGCCGGTGAAACCCTTCTGCCTCCATGGCGACGGCGTTGAGGGCCTCCCTGGATTCCGGACCGTAGGCGTGGGCGGCGTTGTCGTATTCGAAAGTGTGGATACTGATCAGATCGAACTCGTCGGACGCGATCAGTTCAAGCGCCTTTTCCTGGATCTCCACGGCGTTTGCGCATTCGTAATACGGCATGCTGCGCCCCGAAAAGATATGCAGAAAGGTGGAATCCGTCTGCGCAACGATCGCGGGCTTTTTCCCCATGCCGAGAAGTATGTCGTACAGTGTGGCACAGGTCAGCTGCGGCCGCACGTAGGTCTGTATGCCGTGTCCCGCAGGGTCGAGTCCCGTATACATGGACGCGTGCGCCACGGGCGTTACCGACTCGACTGTACTCAGAAACGGTATCGCCATGGCGGTATGGGCGTACACCGGCGCGAACAGGTCGGTGTACTGCTGCCAGATGTACTGTCCCACCGCGTCCGCGTGGTACAGCACGGCCCGATCCGCTGTTCCGCACAGCCTGGTCTTCAGAATGTCGCTGATCCACCTGATGCCAGGGGCGAAACTGTCCGTTAGCGGGATGCCCATGCAGTCCGCCACGATACCGGCAAAATGCTTCAGCGGATAATGATTGAAATGTTCGGCCATGTTCGGTTGCTCCTTTATGCTGGCTTTTGTCCGCCCGAACTGTGCCCGGAACGGAGCGCATTTACCACCGGTAGACGGCGTCTATCGTTTTTCCGTCCCGCATCCGGATCACAAAGTTGCCCTGCAGCAGTTTCTGTCCTTCGCCGTCCCGGTACATGAGGAAAAAAGTCGAAGTGAGATATCCGTTCAGGCACCGCGCGTCGTAGATATTCACATATACCAGCTCCAGCGGTCCGGTCAGAACGATCTCGTTCTTTTCAAGCGCGCCCTGTATGATCTCTTCCGTCTTTGCGCGGAAAGCACTCACGGCTTCCGACACTTCCTGCAAACGTGATTCTTTATCCGGGTAGATCCCGCTTGCGGGAACAGCGTCTCTGAGAAGCGGCTCAAGGACGGGACGCCCGGCAGTGCCGAAATCGTAGAGGCCGGCGCGGATAAGCGCATTTGCCATGAGCGCGCCGGTATAATAGCAGGATATCCGGATCGGAAACAGCTGTTCCGGTTTTGTCATCACCGCCCGCATGCGGTCCGCGAGCTCTTTGGCCTTCCCGGTGTCCAGCTGCTTAAGCACCTGCCATTCCACGTAATTGGCGGTGCCTTCGATCTCTTCCGTTTTGAGCTCGTAGCCGAACGCGTAGGGAAATCTTTCGCTGCGCAGCCGGCGAAGGGACAAAAGCTCCCGGAAGGCGTCACTGTCAAAACTGTCCATAAGGGACAGAAGCAGCCGGTTTTCCCGCATCTTGAGGGAAAGGTTTTCTGCGTCGTATTCGTACCTGAACAGGGCTTCGAGCTCGTTGGGCCAGCAAGACCAGCCCTTCAGGCCCTGATAGCCGTGGAACATCTCGTGGACCATCTTGGAGGTCAGAACGGGCAGGGGGATATCTTCCGTCATTTTCCAGATGGCGATCTGCTCGCCTTCGTACACGATGGATGTGTTGGCGCAGAAGGCGTCGGTCTTTTCGATGTACTTTCCGCCGAAAAAGCACTTATCTTCGTCGTACAGGGCGAATCTCAGCGGCTCGAAACCCGGCCAGATGCTGCCGAAGTCAAGACGGGATATGCTTTCAGAGACCGCAAGGTGCAGCGATTTAAGATCCATCTGTGTTCCTCCCCGTAGACGATTATAAACTCCGGTTTCGGACAAGCGGAGTCGGCGTAAAAGACCACCGCGCTCTATTCCGCCACGAAGCTTACGCTTCCGCCTGCTGCCGTGCTGACGTTCAGGTAGTCGGACGAACCGATCCGCTCCGTCTTAAATGGGGTCTCCCTGCCGTTGATCCAAAGCCTGGTGAATCTGCGCCCTTTTGGCAGGAGCATGTGCGCGTGTATCCGTTTTGCCGGCGAAATGACGTCGTATCGCATGCCTTCGTCCGTCAGGATATAGCGAACGTCCACCAGCGTCTTATTCACTTCGTATCCGGTCAGGTAGCGAAGCTCCGTATAGTGCGTGACCGGGAATTTGGGCGCGAAAAAGATCTCGTCATAGTTTACACCGATATCGCTGACCCCGGCCAGACCTTCGTCCACTGCGCTGATCAGGGCGGCGGCGCCCCAGGCGCTGGGCCCGCCCTCCGGCTGGGGCGTGGAATCGGTGTTGTACAGGAAATAGACCGTTCCGTCACGTTTGACGAGCTCCATGAACCGCTTTATGATGCTCCAGCCGTATTCCTCATACCCGTTGTTGAAGGCGGCTTTTGCCAGTTCTCCGGCGGTGAACGGCGAGAGCGCGCCGTTGATGTACCGGCCTTTCGGATAGATGTAGAACTGTTCGTAAGGCGGGTCAACGGTGAACCACTCCGCAAAGCAACCGGTCGTTTCACGCCTTGCGATGTATTCCGATATGATCGAGCGCGACTGTTCGATATCCGTCAGCCCTCTGTTGATGTCATATGTGTTCGACAGGGAAAGCCGCTGCGCTTCCAGGCCGTCTATCCCGCTGTGGTTTATGTGCAGCTGATGGATGAAAAACTTTCCGTTCCAGAGATGTCTGAAAATGTTCTCTTTGAGCGCTTCCGCACGTGCCTCCCAGTTTTTGGCTTTTTCTTCGCGTCCGAGCCTGCGGTTGAACCAGGCCAGCTGACGCATCGCCTGATATACGCCGGAATTGTCGCCGTGCATGATGGACATGGGCGTGTTTTCTTCGATCCTGCGGTTCGTGCCCGCATCCTTCAGACAGGTGAAATCCCAGGTGTCGACGGTGAACGGACGCTTTACCAGCCCGCGCTCGCTGTCCCAGCGCTTCGGGTCAGACGTGATGTAATCGATGCCCTTTTCGAGCTTCGGAAGAACCTCTCTGAGCCACCCGTCGTCCCCGGTCGTCCTGTACAGATAGACCGCGCCTTCGACAACGAGGTACTCGATGTCCGCTTCCAGTTCCAGCCGCACCAGTGACAGGTTGTCTTCCGGATAGAAAACGCGGCAGTCTTCGTTCACAAAACTCCAGTGCACGTCATCCATCTGCTTGATCAGTTCGAAATACTGGCCGTCGGCGCGCTGCGTGCCGATGATGAAATCCAAAAAGGAGCCAGGGTCGTATTCCCAATGCTTCATGGCCTTCATGATGTGAACGTGATCGCGTATCCAGTTTTTGCCGGTCGAAAGGATCTTTCCGTCTATGAATATGAGCGTCCGTTCCTGAAAGATGTTGCAGCGAAGGTTATGCAAAAACAATCCCAGCTCCGGGTCGCTGGTGGTGAGTATGGAAGGGAGACCCAGTTCCCGGTTGTTGTACGTGCCGTTGTAATGTACGCCGTCGACCTTCATCGCCGGAAGCCTGTGCCTGAATTCGACCATGGCCGCTTTACCCCCGTTGTTTTCGTGTTTTTACTGGATCACGCTGTTCCATTGTAGCACGCTGCCAGAGACTGTGCAAGACAGGATGGAGCGAACGGCACTTCAGAACAGGTCCAGGCTGCTGTCCAGATAGATCTCTTCCCGTACGTTCAATTGAAACTCCGGCTTCGTCATGTAGTACAGCAGGAATTCCAGCACCACCGCGCTGCCCAGGCTCCGCCCCTCGATCTTGAAGTGACGAAAGCCGTTTGGCATATACACGTTTAGAATGTCTTGGGTTCCGATGAATCCGGGGTTCTTCATGGCGTCGGAAAAGCGGTAGCCCCTGTGTGCCTTTGGCGAAGCGCACACGTGGTCCGGGCAGTCCTCGCCAAGGTTCTTCCGGCTGACGTTCTCGTAGCACTGTTTCCGCTCGGGGCAGAAAAACCAGCAGCACTCGTTGCACAAAAACTCCACCTTGCGCTTCTTTTCTTCGGGCAGCGCGTTCAGCCTGTCAAAGGCCTTGTTCAGCCGGAAATCCGGCACCACGAAGCGGAATTCAGGGCGGCTCAGCTCGTCTTCGAAGCGGCTGAATTCCGTAAGCACCTTTGTGGTGGAAGAAACGAGATACAGCCCGGGGTAATTCTTCTGAAGATGACGAATAAGCAGATCGGAGCTTACGATCACCCCGTTTTGTACCGTGCCGCCCTTTTCAAACAGGGCGCACAGGGCGTTGCACTTCCGGTCAGAAAGGTGCTCTTCCCGAAGCAGGGAGTTGCTGAAGGTGAGGCGCGCGGAAACGCCGTATTCCTCCGCCAGGTCCTTGGCGTCCTGCGCCCGCGCTTCGCCAAACCCTGCGCGGCCTCCGCCCCAGAGGCAGTCGGCGGGAGCGCCGTATATCGAGCCGATCTCGCACCAGTCGTAAAAGAATTCCCGGCGGGAACGGAACAGCGGCAGAAAAGCGCGGTACAGATCCACGAACTCGAACAGGCCAGGCAGGTGGTAGTACACCTTCATATGCCGCATCCGGGCCTGTCAGGCTCCGCGTTTTCGCGGGTATAGCCCGTCCTGAATTCCATATTGATGTCTTTAAGCTCCTTCCGGCCCTCGATGTAATCGTCGTACATCGAGATCAGTCCGGGGCTGCATCCGTCGCACAGCCCGTCGATATTGCCAATGGCTTCTTTAACGATCTGCTCGCGTTCTTCCCGCGTGGTGTCCGCGATGCGTATGCTTTTCATATATCCATTCTCCGTGTTCTTTTAGAACAGATGATTTGCGCTGCGCGCATGATTTGGCTCCGCTGTGAATTGCTTCGCGCCAAATGCGCTTAAGCGCAATTCATGTGCCTTGGCACAATTCATGCCGCAGACAATTCATGGCGCAGCCTGTTGGACTGAAACGATCTTCCTGCCGCCGTCCCACACGATCTCCGCTTCGATGGGGCAGAGGGAGTGTATCGTGACGTTGGGCTCGTCTTTTGCGGAGGCGCGTCCTTCGCAGCGCAGATCGACGGGCGCATTCCCGAAGGGGTAATTGTCGATCCCGTGGGCTTCGGTCAGGCGCACGTCCCAGCGAAGTCTGCCGTGCACGGGGTCGCTTTTGATGCCCATGACGTATTCGTACAGGATGGACGTAAGGAACAGGCCGCTCCAGCCCACAAAGTCCCGGGCGGCCAGATGTCCGCCCACTTCGCCGGGCGCTGGGAATTCCGGCGCGTAATTCTCCCAGACGGTGCCGGTATCACCGAATACCCGGGTGGCGTGATCCACGCAGGCCAGGGCGATCTCGTGCGCCAGGGCGCCGTAACCGTTTTGCTCAAGGCCGCGCAGGATCATATAGTTGGTGGGCGCCCATACGGCGCCGCGCCAGTAGCCGCCGCGGGGATCGTAATCGGGACTGTCCGCCGACAGCGTGGGCACGCGGTTGGGCCGCTTGAATTCCCGCTCGTTTTCCAGATGCGAAACGAACCGCTCCATCCGCTCTTTGGGAACGACGCCCGCCAGCAGCGCCCAGTAGGCCGCCACGGACTTGACGCCGCTTTTCTGCCCGTTGCGCCATTCGTCAAAATAGAAGGCGTCTTCCTCTGACCAGAGACGGTCGTTCGCGAGCTTCGTCAGCAGGCTGATCTCTTCCTCCAGCGCGGGAGCGTCTTCGTCATGTTCAAGCTCCCGGGCCATATTTACCAGGCAGCGGGCGTCCAGAACGGCCTGCAGCGTGGCGTCCACCCATACCATGTGGCCGTTGGAGTGGGATACGTTCCGGCCCGGCTGCATGCGGGGCTGGTTGTCCATGCCGCAGCCCCAGCCGGACGACCAGTAGGAGCCGTCCCGCCAGGTGCGGTGTTCCGCCATCCATTCGTGATAGGCCAGGAGGGGATAGTACACGTCCCGCAGGCGCTGTCTGTCGGCGGTGGTTTTGTAGTATTCCCATTCGCACCAGGCCATGACCTCCGGCCCGGTAGAGCAGGGGTCGAAGCGGGTAAAGCGTTCGCCGGCAATATCCTCCCGGAGCTGGCGGCAGATATACCCGTCCTTGTGCTGGCGCGCGTACATGTTGTCCAGCGTCTTCTGAAAGTTGAAGGCGCGGCTGCCGTACCTGCCGAACATGAGGATGAACGCGGAGTCCCACATGAACAGCATCCCGTTGAAGGCCGTATCGATAAAAGCGGACACGAAGCCGCTTTCCTTTACCGGCATGCGCAGGTTGGAAAAGGCGATCTGCCATACCTTTTCGTGGCAGGCGACCGCGTCACCGTGGCCCTGCCAGAAGGGTCTTGGCAGCAGGTGCCGGCTCTCCTCAAAGCCGGGCAGCGCGCCTGTCTCCGCCTCGCGCGTTAGAAACGGATTTTTCGCGGCGTGGGCGTTGGGGATGTAGGTGATCTCGTCATTGGGCAGAAAATTCGCTTGTGCCATGATGTCCTCCGCGGGTGCTTTTTCGGCATGATTACCGGATACGGAAGGCTTTGACGCCGTTTCTCTGCCTGAGCAGTACGGTATCCGTGTTCCATTCCAGAACCAGTGAATTGCTGGCAAACGTCAGTCCGAGCGGCTGTTCCGGGTCCTCTGCCACCAGGCGCACATCGCCGGTCTTAAGGTCGATCAGAAACAGTCTCAGGCTGTTTGAAAGCGAGTCTAAAAGCCCTGCCTCCAGCAGCGGCTGTTCGATCTGCCTGCTGTGGGCGACGGCTAAGGCATAATGCCCGTCCGGAGACAGGCACATGGATACGATGCGCACTGCCGTCTCGCTCCATTTGTATATTTCCACAGCCGTCATCTCACGCAGAGCATTGATATCCATGGGATTCAGGTACAGCTTCAGCTTTCCGTTTTCCATCCGGCTGTGCACCATTTGGAGCGCAAGCCCGTCCTCAGGCGCATCCGTTTCGGGCTGGAAGGCGGCGAATGCGGCAAGACCCGATGTGAAGGAACTCTTGCCGCTGATCCCGTCCGGCAGATTGATCAGGCTCAGGGCGTTACGGCTGTTTTCGCTGAACAAAAGCAGCCGGGAGTAAAAGCGCAGCTGTTCGTCCGGCGTCAGGTACATTTGCCTCTGGCCGTCAGACATGATGCGCACCACGCCCCTGGGCAGGCTTGAATCTGCAGGCTGGCTCAGGGCTATGAAGGAACTGTCCGAAAGCATGTACAGGCCTGGGTAATAGGTGTCGGACATCTCTTCGTTATACATGGAGCCCTGCAGGCGGGAGATCTGCTGCGTTTCCATATCGTACCGGCACAGCCAGATGGGCTTCTCACTGTCGGGCCGGCGGGCAAAGAGGGTATAGTACAGCTCGCTGTCGTCCTGCGAAAAGCAGGCGTTCCCAACCGCGCCGCCGTCTTCCTTGTACGCGGACCGGGCAAAGGACTCCAGAAAGATCTCGTCCCCGCGCCAGATATCCAGCAGTACGAGTTCCGCCGAATAGCCGCGTTCCGCCCAAAGGTCGTAGTACGTGAGCACGGCGTACCTTCCGTCGTGAGACCAGACCGCGGCGTCTGCGAAGGAGATGGTTTTTTTTAGCCTCTCCATGCCGATGAAGGGCTGCTTAAGCTCGTCAAAGCCCAGGCCGCGCTCCATGTGGGGAAAGATGGGGCGGATCACGTTTTTGTGCATCGCATATACGCCGTCACCCAGCAGCACGATCGCCGTGTCGCCGGAGGGGGAAATGCTGAAAAGCGCGAGATTGCCCTCTTTGAGTTCACTGTCCATGTCCTGAAGCAGCTCATCCAGTTCATCCGCTTCGCCGGTCTCGTACAGGTAGTCCGGCAGTTCGATCTCGTCCGCGGAGGCGATCCGGAAGGCAGACGGGTCGAATGAGGCTCTTTCGGCCGTCAGCCTGTCCTCGTCAAAGGCGGCCGCCAGCGCGTAGTCCCGCCATGTCGCTTTATTGAGGCCCAGGGCGTCGGCTTCTTCGCGCCGCCCAAGCGCGTTCAGCGCCTGCGCGTATGCCGCGGCGTGCGCTTCGTCCAGCGCGTCCGTGCCGGCCTGGGCGAACCATTCCGCGGCTTTTTCGTTCTGCTGCGCTTTATGGTATATCAGACCGACATCCGCCTTGACCTTGCCGGACAGGCCGGCGCCCAGGATCTCCGCGTACAGCAGATCCTTTTCAAGAGCGTTAAGGTCCTCCAGAAGTATGTCGATTTGCACCCGCAGAAGCCACCCGTCGGGCGAAAGCGGGACCTTTTCAAGAGCGCTGTCCGCGTACTTCCGGGCGCCTTCCCCGTCCTGCAAAAACAGGCAGATCTCGCAGGCCAGCAGGTCTGTCCGCGGGTCTTCGGGAAAAGCGCGCCCCACCAGGTCCAGGCAGGCCATCGCCCGCTGCGTGTCTCCGGCTTCAAAGTATTCTTTCGCCCGCCCGAGCAGGTCTGCGTTTTCTCCTGCAGCCGCGCCGAGAAAAAGCGCCAGCGCCAGCAGCCACGCCAGGATGTGCATCTCTTTCCGTTTCATATGCGCCTCTTTCCGCCTGTCCCATATGTTGCATTCTTCAGCAGGTCCGGCCCGGGAGAAGTGTAGCACAATTGCGCTTTGTGTGCAACATGAAACCGTCTGTAAAAACGAAAAAAACGCCCGGTCCGGTTTTATCTGCCGGACCGGGCGCATACAGTATGTACGGGGCCTGTTGCGGAGGCGCTCAGATCTGACGCGCCGCTTTAGCCATGGCCTGCAGGTTTTCCAGCGGGATGTTCGGGGCGAGGTCGCAGCCGGGAGCGAGGATGAAACCGCCGAAGGGCTTCATCTGCTGGCACAGCTCTTTGCTGATGAGGTACACCTCCTCGGCGCTCCGGGCCGCCAGGATCTGCGCGGGGCTCAGGTTTCCGAACAGGGCACAGCGCTTCTGAGAGTCCTGCTGCGCCTTCACCATGTCGATGGAGTCCACGGAGAACACGCCCATGCGCGCTTCCGCCACGGTGGATACGAGCTTGTCGGTCTTGCCGCAGATGTGGATCAGGCAGCTGGGGCACCTGGCTTCCAGGCGCTCTTTAACCTTTACGTCCGCCGGCAGCACGAACTGCTCGAACACAGCCGGGCGGATCAGGTCGCCGGAAGCGACGGGCTCGGGGATCGTGATCAGATTCAGGCCGCCGTCGATCAGGTCCTCCAGGTAAGCGGTCACGATCTCACCGGCGAAATCGACGACTTTTTCGATGTCTTCCGGCTCGCTGTCCATCAGCTCCACCATAAAGTCTTCCACGCCGAGCATCTGGGCCGCCATGGTGAAGGGGCCAAAGAAACCGCCGCCGATCATCGTTTCGTCGCCCACCAGCTCGCGCATCTTCTTCAGCTGCACCAGCGTGCGCTGATAGTAGTGGTCCTTGCGCATACCGGCGATCACGCGCTGTACGTCGTATTTATCGATATCCGAAAGCTCCTTGAGCGGGCGCTCGATGATCTCGGCGGCCAGATGGTCCATCTCGACCTTGCCGCCCATCACTTCCATCATGGGCCAGGCAGCTGCGCAGCCGGAGGTCATGATGTCGGTGCCGATCTCGTTGTAGGCGTCCACCAGCATCTGCGCGCCGGCGTCCGGCAGGTCCAGCATGCTGGCGGCGGTATGTCCGTTGCGGGCGCAGATCCACATCTGGCCGTTCAGTACCGCGAAGGGTGTTCTGTCCGTGGGCTCAAAGGCGAGGGTTTTCAGGATGCGTTCCTTGTTCGTCATGGGGGCTGACTCCTTTCAACTGCTCCTGGCGATGTACCTCGGTGTGACCGTTTTCGTGCGGGCATCAGACGCGTTTTTGCGCTTTGCATAAACCGCCGGTGCTTTGGAATGCTTTCAAAAACAGGGCAGACCGGAACCTCGTTTCGGATATGCCCTGCACAAATACCTCCTGCGCACGACGCGGCCCTGCTCATTACGGCAGCCGCATCACACACATACAGGCATGCGGCGCTGACCGCGCTCATGCTGCTTTCAGAGGCATATCCTTCTTTAGTCCGAAGAAGCCGATACGTCTTTCCGCAGGCAGGTCTTCTGGCTTGGCTTCATCGCCGCGAGCCCCTTCTCGGCCTGAGCCAATGGATACGGCTCGCGTCTCCGCTTCACAGCAGCGGTCCTGCCGGAGGATCTCACTCCGTTCCCTTTTCACCGGCGCCCATCCGCGGGGATGCGCCGGCACCTGCGAATACCCTGCTGTTCAATTGTCTTCGAAGATTATATCATACAAATTTTGGCTTGTAAAGAACGAAGCGCAAAGAAACCGGGCGAATGATCGAACCGTAAAAGAATGCAAAAAGCTGCTCACTTCTTATGCTGACTAAACCGTAAAGAACAGGAGCCGACCATAGACAGACAGTCAGCCGTGTGATATAATGTATGCTGAGAAGCAATGAGCGACCCTGGTGGAAATCCCAAAGGAGGGAAAACATAATGAGACGGATTATGGCGCTGCTGACAGCGCTTTTGGTTTTTACCGCCTGTGACGCGGCATCTGCTGAGGAGGATCTGGCCGGCTTATGGAAACCCTGCAGCATCATTGTGAACGGGGAAGCTTCAAATGGCGACGCGGATAACGTTTGGCCCCGCATGGACGCTGCCTATGAATTCACATCCCGCGGCACGGTGAGGATCAAAGTCACAGATACTATGCGCTATACCGCAACTGACGATACGCTTTCGTTCAGCAATGCGCATGAGGACGGCCAGACAGAAACCTACAGTTTGGGGTATGAGTTCCGGAAGGACAGGCTCATCCTGAACATGGATTTTGGCGGCGTGACGGTCTATGATCCGTGCAGGCGCGTGAACGGGTCAGAAGGGCTTACGGGCATTTGGTATGCCATGCCCACGCTTGATGAGGCCGGACTGGAAGCGTATCTGAGCGATCCTGAGTATTATGAATCCCTCCTGGATGAGCACAAAGAGGAGCTCAGAATGATCCAGTATTTCACATTCACGGATGACGGCCTGTTCATTCAGGATACGGATTGTGAAATGTGCACATACTCGTTAAAGGACGGCAGGCTTGCACTGCTGGACGATCCTTTTGGCGAACTCGAAACGCTGTGCGATTTACGCTTTGAAGGCGGACAGCTGATACTGACGTACGAGACCGAGCGCAGCGTATTTCGTGTGACAGAACCGGACGGAGCCCTTCAGTTTGACAGTGGAACAGATGTGACTGAAGTATATCTGGAGCGCGTCGGATGACAGGCCATTCGATGTGAACCGAAGGCTCTTCACGGCCCGTGCAGAACCAACGGAAGATTTCCCTGAATAATTGTATGTAAAGATATGGTTTTTCGCCGCATGATATGATATAATTGCCCCAAATTGCCGAGAATCGCAGCCTGCCGTCACGGGCCGGCGAAAGGAGTCAGTATGGTATCCGACAAGATCAGAATCGACAATCAGGGCAACGGCTTCCGGGACGCGGTGAACGAAACGAAGAAGGTCGCCCAGTATCGCGGCGCAAAACCGCAGGACTCGACGCAGCTCCAGCTCATCGCGGAAGAGATGCTCAGCCTGGCCCGCAGCGTTACCGGAGAGATGCAGGCATCTTTCTGGCTGGAGTGTGAGGAAAGCAGATATGAACTGCATCTCACCACGAAAACGGTGATGGACAAGGAAAAGCGCTACCAGCTGATCGCCTCGTCCACGTCGCGCAAAAACGAAGCGGCCAGGAGCTTTCTTGGAAAACTTCGTGACGCGTTCGAAAGCGCGATGGCGTCTGACGTAGAGCGCACATACTACGAACTTCCTTCCGACATCCGCAGCGACGTGAGCGGCGCGGTATCGGACGGGCAGGAATGGGACGGCTACGAGCGCTCGGTGCTGCGCAATATCTCCGACGACATCCGCATCGCCATACGCGGCGGCCTGGTCGAAATGACCGTAACGAAGGATTTCGGCGCGTAAGGCACATGGGCTGATACCTGGGCAAAGTGCGGCAACACCAGGCAACAGATGAGAGCGTGAGCAGGCTTGGGATTCTTGCTGCCTGCCACAAAAGAATGACCGCAGGAACACATCCCGCCGGCAGCTGCCGGCGGGACTTTGCATCCGGTTCAGCCCGATTACCGGACCTTTGCTCTATTGCGCGGACGGGCGGATGTGTGGTATACTGCAAGCAGGAAAAATCCAAAGAGAAGTGTTTCCGGCGAGGATGATATTATGGATTACTTGTCTTCACTGAACGGGCGGGTGCTCGTTGCGGCACACAGGGGACTGACGTCGGGGAACGTGCCCTGCAATTCCATTCCCGGTTACAAGGCTGCCCTCAGAACGGGCGCGGACGTGATCGAACTGGATGTGTCCAGGTCGCTGGACGGCACGCTGTACTGCTTCCATCCGGGCATGGAAAAGCGCTTTACCGGTTCGGACAAGCTCATATCCCAGATGCATGACGATCAAGCGGGCAGGCTCCGCCTGCTCAACATGGACGGAGCGGTGACAGATGAAAAAGTGCCCCTGCTCAGGGACGCCCTCGCGCTCATGAAAGGCAGGTGCCTGGTGAACGTGGACAAATTCTGGACGGACATACCGGGCATATCCGACCTGATTCGGGCGATGGGCATGGCCGACCAGGTGATCATCAAAGCCGCACCGAAGCAGGAGTTTCTGGCCCTCATCAGGCAGTACGCGCCAGACATGCCCTTCATGCCGGTGGTGTTCGGCGATAACGGCCTGCACGACATGCTGGTAAAGGACAGAAGCATACGCTACGCCGGCGCGGAAGTGATCTTTTCAGGCGAGGACAGCGAGTTCTGCCGTCCGGAGTACATCGAAAAGCTCCATAAGGACGGCTGCGCCATCTGGGTAAACCCCATCATCTACGACTATCACCAGCAGCTCACTGCCGGGCATACGGACGATATCGCCGTATCGGAGGACGAAAACTATGGCTGGGGCTGGCTGATCGACAGGGGATACGATATTCTGCAGACCGACTTCCCGCTGCAGCTCAAAACGTACATTCGCCTGAACTACCCGGATCGGGCCTGAAGCGCAGGCCTGCCGCCCGATCAGATTTGAAAAACGGAGGAAAAACGATGGCCGTATTATACCAGCTCACCGAGACCAGCAAATTCATGATGTCCTTCGTGCTCGTCACGGATAAAGACAACTGCATCATCGTCGACGGAGGCCGCCCGGAAGATATGCCGCTGCTCAAACAGTACGTGGACGGGCGGCACATTTCCGCGTGGATACTGACCCACGCGCACATGGACCACATCAGCGGCTTCGTGGACGAGTTCGCCCGCGACGGCGGCGCCGATTTCGATGTGGATACGATATACTACAACTTCCCGCCCTACGACGAGCTGATCACAAAGACCGATGTGGAGGACCTGAACTACTTCCGGCGCGAACTGAACGACTCGCTGCCCGGCTTCAACGCCGCGCTGCCGAAGTTCAGCGATAAGACGCATATCGTGAATCAGGGAGAAACGCTTGACGTGGACGAGGTGCATATCGACTTTCTGTACAGCTACCACGAGGGGCTCACCGCCAACCTGATGAACGACAGCTCCCTGGTGTTCAAGGTGACGACGCCCAACAAGACGGTGCTGTTCCTGGGAGACCTGGGGCCGGACGGGGGAGACATCCTCTTCCGCGAGTCCAGGCACCTTTTAAAAGCGGACATCTGCCAGATGGCGCATCACGGGCACGGCTGCGTGGGCATGGAGGTATATGCCGAGATCATGCCAGAAGCCTGCATGTGGTGCTGCGCAGACTGGCTCTACGACGAGCCGGAGGTGCCCCATTATCTGGCGGATACCGAACGTCTTCGCCGAATGAAGCTCATCCGCCTGTACGGCACGGCCTTGACCCGCAAATGGATGGACATTCTCGGCGTCAAAAAGCACTACGTGACCAAGGACGGAACGCAGAGGATCGAACTGTAGGGGAGCATATGGGCAGGATCGTCAGTATTATTCTTTTGATCGGTGTTCTGCTCGCATCCATGGGAGGCGGACAGCCCGACAATAGCCGGGAAGACACGGTCATCGATTATGGGGAAAGCGGGATGTTCTCGCTGGAGGACAGGCAGGAAGCCGTATCGCTGATACTGGCCCGGACCGGTCGCTGGCGGAGCATTGAGCATCTGCATACGGTGCGCTACGGCGGTGACGCGGCGTCGCTTGAAGAAAAAGGCTTCCACGGTTTCGATGAGGTCATGGTGTTCTTTTCCGATTTCAAAACCGTCAGAAATAGCCCGGCAGCAGAGGGCTTTAGCGACGATTGTGAATACACGAACTGGGGCTGGTACCTCGGCAGAACAGAAGACGGCTCGTGGAAGCTGATAGGCATGGGTTATTGATCACTGCTCCGATGAGGATGTGCGGCCCGATCGTTGATAGTCCTTGCTTCAGTCTGCTTCCCGGGTGGAGAAGCGCATGATATAGTACACGCTTTCCTGCTTGAGCTCCTCGCCGCAGCCTTCGATATCCTCCGGGACCGCAAACTCCCTGTCCCAGTCGAGGTAAGGCTCGCGGCGTTTTTTGCCGGTGCGGAAGACCACCCGTTCCACGCTGCGCGCTGAATTGAAGAACTTCCAGACCTCGCATGGGTTTTCGTTGTACTGCGCGGTCACCTGGCGCGCGACGGCATCGACGGTGAAACGAAGGCTCACGCGGTCATTGTACAGGCCCGCCAGGCTGAAGCCGTTGCCGTGCTTGAACTTCACGGTGCGGTCCGAGTCCAGGATCGCGCGGAACACGCATACGCCCCGCCCGTCTTCTATGTCGATCTCGAGCCGGCCAAAGTAATTCTGCCGGGCCAGTATCTCCATGCGGATCTCCACTTTTTCGCTTTCGGGAAACACCCTCACGGCCTTGGCGTAATCGCAGGGGTCCTTGCTCTTCAGCCGCAGGGCGTGAAAGCGCTCTCCTTCTGCGGTGCGGACCTCTTCAAGACTTACCCGGCTCCAGGCGCCGGAGTAGGCGTTCCAGCCCGGCACGAAGCTGCGGGGCTTGAGCGCGTCAAAATCGTCCGCGGTGTGTTCGTCCGCCTTTCCCCGGAGGGGCACCGGCACGCGGCTCACCCAGATGTCCTCCTTGTTCACGGAATAGGTGAGGTACATGGCGCCGTCCGGGCTTTCGGCGCCGCCCTCCAGGCCCCGCACGTAATTGGGCCCGAAGTCGCGCCAGAAGCCCCAGTAGCGCTGCGGCGGCACCTCCCCGTGCACGCAGAGCATATGGTCAAATTCGATCCCATTTTCGCTTGTTGCCGCGGCCAGCGGCCAGCGGTGGCAGGAATCCGTGTTGGGATTGTAAACCAGCGCGAACCAGCCGTCGGAGGTTTTTTCGCCCCATACTTTTCCGCCGGACATTACGAGGCTCGGCGACAGCTTTACGTCCGCCCACTTCTTCCCGCCGTCATCGGAGATCGATACGCGGGATTTTTTCCACAGGCCCACGATCCGGCCATCGTCCAGGCGGTACCAGTTGAACGCCTCCCCGCCGCCCCGAAGCGCGAAGAAACCCTCGTCCGGCAGGTCGCGGTTCTCTTCCCACCACTGCAGGGTGTTCAGCTTGTCGTTAAGAGCATCCTGAACCGCCTGCTTAAAGCCTTCGTCCGGCGAGGTGCGCCAGGAGGGATAGGCGCAGGTCTCTTCGTTATATCCGCAGCGGGTGGAGTAAAGCGCCATGTATATCTCGCCCAGGCTGCCGTCCTCGTGGATCTGGCGCACTGCGCGGCCTATGCCGTAGCCCCGGCAGGGCATCGTGGCCACCTCCGGCGCCAGCCCGTAGAAGCCGAAAGCCAGAAGCCTTCCGTTGGGAGCGATATAGAAGTTCATCCGCTGGTGCATGCACGCGCAGGCGCCTTCTTCGAACAGGTCGGAGTGGGGCCCGTTGTCCAGGCTCAGGTCCAGCGGGTAGGGCGGAAACAGCACCCGTGGCTTTGACCACGCAAGCGCGTCGGGGCTGGTACATAAAAACGTCTGGCCCGCGCCGGTGTGCTCGCTCACGGGATTTGAAAGGTACGCGAGATAAAACCGGCCCTTCCAGTACGTGATGTTCGGGGCGTGGTTGTAGGTGTTGCCCACGCCGTCCGCCTTTTCCGGATGCGCCCGGTTCGCCCTGAGCACCTGCACGTTCCACGTGCCGACGACAGGCCGTAAGCCGCCGTCGTGTTTTTCGCAGTCGGGTTCCTCGCTGCCGATATACCGGATATACCCGTCGTTTCTGTCCATTCTGTCCTCCGAACTTGTGCTCACTCAGGTCATGGCGCTGTCGGTTTTGCTATTGGTGATTACTGCGCGGCGGGAAAGATGTCCGCGTCCAGGATATCCTCCGTGATGGCGAGAAAATCCGAGGTGTGCGGATACTCCAGCATTTCCGGATGCCAGGGCATGGCCTGCCTTACGGTCTCGCGGGTCAGGGAGATCGCGGCCAGCATGCAGCCGCTCTCCCGTATGCGGGCAATGTTTTCCGGGCTGAAATCGGCGGTATAGGCAAAGCAGCGCCGTGGGTATTCCGGCACAGACCGCAGCTTTTCCCGGGTATAATTTGCGGGCGTGTCGATAAAGCGGGCGTCCGGGTCGAGGGCGATGATGCGGTTGACGGTGTCTGCCCCGGCGGCGTTGGTTGCGTAAATGCACCGGCCCCGCATCCCCGAGGCGAGCACCATCTTGGCTGCAGTTTCAGCGAAGACAGCGCCATTTTTCAGGTCGATGTTGATGAGCATGCCCGTGCGCCAGCAAAGGGAAAGCGCCTGCTCAAGCGTCGGCATGTACTGGTTGCCGTAAGCGTCCTTGGCAATAATAACGCTTTTGAGCACGTCCGAAGGCGTCTTTGCGATCTCGTATTCCACGGGACAGCCGGCAGCGTCAAAGCCCCGCACTACGGGATCGTGGCAGACCATCATGATGCCGTCCAGCGAGCCTCTCGCGTCGGTCTCGATCATGTCCGCGCCCCGCAGGGCCGCCAGATAAAAAGCGGACAGGGTGTTGGGGCGCATACCGTCTTCTACGTATCCCTGATGCGCGCTGGTAAGAAAGCTGTGCCCGATCTTGTTCCTGAGACCGTATGCCATTATGCCGCCTCCCTGAAAATAATCGTTTATTGTATTATATGGTATCTTCACGGTTTTTGCAATCGCCCGGCGCGGCAGGGGCGTGCCTTATGCCGGGCGGCTGGCGTTCCAAACGGGAAGCGGGGGACGCAGCCCTGACCGCGCCCAGGCAGTGGATCCTGACGACCCGGTTGCTGTCGCTCCGGGCAAGTGCTTGCAGCCGGTCCAGATACGGCTTAACGAAACGCGGCCTGCGCCTGCCGAGCACGCGGAACATCTCCGGCGCCTCCATCCGTACCCGGTCGTCAGGGTCGTCAAGCAGCCTGCCGTATATGGACATGTATTCTTTATACGGATCGGGAGTGTTTGTGGCTATGTTTTCAGATGCCCATATGAAGCTAAGCCTTACCCTCGGTTCTTCATCCAAAGCAAAGGGAAACAGCTTTTCCCAGTAGGGACCGATGATTTCAAACCGGCCCCTTCCGATCCTTCCCAGAGCGTGGATGCTGCGCTCGCGCAGAAGCGGTTCAGGGCTGCCGAGAAAGGACGCGACCGCCGGTACGAATTCTTCGATCTTCGCAGGGAACGCAAGGCCCATTTCGCCAAGCATCCACAGTGCTTTTGCTTTGATCCTGTCGGAATCCAAGGCGAGCAGGGAAGACACATGGGGGATGGATGCCTCCCATGCGGTCCTGTTTTTTGTGAGCGCTCCAAGCTGTTTATACAGTTCCGTTTCGGTCAATTTGACGCAACCGCCTTTCGTGTATGCCGTGCGGGGGGTTCAAAAGGAACATCCATGATGCTTAAGCTCTCCGTCCGTCAGTACATTTCCACTTCCATTACACCGTACCAGTCCGCCCTGGGCAGGGTGGACCACGACCGGGTGGCGCCGATGCGGGTGCATACGTCTTTCGTCCCGGGGAACACCGGCGCGATGCCGGACTTTTTCACCTTGAACAGCTGCTGCACCGTTTCATAAGAGCAAATGTACAGCCAGCTGCCCCAGTCCATCTGCCTTGGCTCGCCCAGCAGGGGATACCACTCGTCCGGCGTCCTGTACAGGCTCGTCAGCTCGTAATACTTTTTGAATGCGTCAAACGGCCTGTCATAGTAGTCGGCGGGATTGTCTTTGGCTTCGTCAAACAGAATGCCGATGTACATCGCGTACATATAGCGCCACCTCCGCCGTATTCTTTGTGGGTGCCGCGTGTCCCGGATCAGAGCAGCCTTTTGAACGTCTCCGTCAGCGCCGTGATCTGATACCTCAGCAGCCACGCGGCGTTGTTCCATTCAGGCACGGCTTTTACCACATCCAGCAGGGGAATCACATACTTCTCCGTCTGTACGACGTACGAAGCCATCTTCCCGCGGCTGAAGCCGTCTGCCATGCAGCTTAGGTTGTTGCAGCGGTCGATGCATTTTATGAGGGAGGCCAGGGCACTTTCTTTGATGTGCTTGTAGTAGCACGGCTTGATCGTTTCCTTGTCGCCTTCGTAGCTGTTGTAGGACACGAGCTTCACCGCTTCGCGCACGCGGCTGCTGACGGGCAGCTCATCGGGCGCTGTGCCTGTATCCTCGATCACGTCGTGCAGGAGCAGGGCGGCGATCACGTCGTCGTCAACGATGCCCATGGCCAGCGCGTGGCAGGCCAGCGTCAGGGGATGAACGATGTAGGGGACTTCGCCGATCGTTGACTTGCGCTTCTGCGCCGAATGCTTTTCACGCATAAGCGGCAGGACCCTCAGCGTCTGCTCCAGCTTTCCGGCCTGGGCTTTTGCCTTGATGTAGGTGTACATGTGATCCGGATCGGGGGTCATGGGTTTTAACTCCCAGCCGCGTTCGCCCGCGTCCATCAGGGAATCGACCGTGATGCCCAGCGCGCCGGCCAGTTTTTTCAGGTGCTCGGTGTCCGGCAGGCTTTTGTCATTTTCCCAGGTGCTCACCGCCTGAAAGCTCACGCCTACCTTTTCCGCGAGAGATTCCTGCGTCATTCCGCACTTTCTTCTCGCCTCCGCGATCCTGCTTCCCATACTCATTCGGGCCACCTCCTTCGTACAAACGTATTATAGCACGGTCCGCGGTCGCCTTCCAACATGCAGGGGTTGAAAATGCGATTAAATATTCAAGCGCTGCTTGAGTTGACTTGAGACATATCTGCTCATTCCAAATCTATACAGTCCGCGATGCGCTCAAATTCGGGCACCGTGAAGATCCTGCATCCGCTGGACACGATCGACGCGCAGATGAATGGCTGCGGACAGCAGTGAATGAAACGGTTGTCCAACTGAACGTGGAGCAGATGCGTGCTCTGCGGGAACGGATGGCAGCTTGCCTCGCTCTTCAGCTTGTCCGATACCGGCATGCCGAACTTTTCCAGCAGCTGAAGTGCCCTTTGGCGCTCTTCAAAGTCCTCGAAGTGGATGTTGATAGTGCGAAAATGGCCGTGCGGTGTTTTCATGTTTGCCGCTCCTTCCTTGATTTGCCTGAAGAGAGCGACAGAAAACAGCCCTATCGTTACCGACAGGACTGCGCGTATCTTATCCTATCGGTCAAGCTTTGGCACCTTACCTTCCGGCAGGTTGTCGTGCGGTCAACGAGCTTGTCTCTCGCGCACTCTTCATAGGCACATGGTATTCGGTTGTCTGTCCGGCTTTTCTCAGCCGATGAGATGATTATATCATTTCGGGCCGCTGAATGCAATAAAGCATGGCTTGAATTCCATCAATGCAGACGCGGGACACGAAGAAACGGAGCTTTCTTGAAAGACCGCTTCCGGACTTGCATCCCCTCCGTGTTTCTGCGGCTCTGCCGTGATCAGATGAAGCGGCATTTTACGGCTGAGAGCAGGAAGAACGTACCCTTCCAGGCATCATGCGGCAATGCGGCCCGGACAGACCGGTTTATCGGCCATAGTATTCTTCCACCGCTGCATGTGCTGCGTTTTGCAGCAGGGCGGCCCGCTCTTCGCTGAGCGTATACTTTTCGGGCCGCCAGGTATTGCCCACGCAGCTTTGCCCTGTGACACATTCGAACCACACGCAGGCATTCAGATACTGTCCGCCGTTTTCCGCTCCGTCGTGACAGCCGTCGCGCGAAAGGTCGCCGGAACCGTTTGCCCGCGCGATCTGGAAGGCGGTGCCGGTGGGCACGAGATACGCGCCGTTTTCGGCGGCCACCTCGTCGCCGAAAGCGCGAATCATCCGGTACATATCATCCTGATCCGCCTGGGTCTGTACGGAAGACTGGCCGCGCTTCCAGCCCACTTCGAGCGCCCAGGTCTGGTGCCACACCAGGGTTGCCCGCGGACAGTACGAACGGATGTAAGCGTACATGGCGGATGCGAGTTCCTTCGTGCTTCTGCTGAGTTCCGCTTCGTCGTATCCCGGCTGGGTCAGGGGGAAATACGCCTCCTGGATGGAAATCACGTCCCATTCTTTTCCGGAAAGGCAGTATTCGAGGCTCACGGGATACCGGTTCACGTTTCGGTCGGGGGACCTGTAACTGCGCAGGCGGTATTCCTTCGCGCCGCTCTGCGCCCATTCCCAGTGCTGCGAAAGCGAGCTTCCGCCGTGAGCCGCGGTCCAGAAAGTGACCTTAACGCCTGCCGAAAGCAGCATCCCGCGCAGTTCGTCCTGCCAGCCTGTACAAAAGCTGTTGCCGATCACGAGCACGTTGATGCCTTTGTCCGAGGCGAGCGGTATAACGCGTCTGTTTCCATCCGCATCAGCCGTGCAGCCGACCGGGAATGCCTGCAGCGACATGAGCAAGACCAAAATGAAGCAGGATATACGTTTCATCATGACAGACCTCTTCAGTGAATGAATCGCGCCGCTGGCAGAGAGTCTGCCGCGTCAGCTACTCTGAGCCTCGTCTTTTTGCAGCGCGGCGTATACGGATTCAAACGAGGTCTTGATCCTGTTCTTTTCCGTCAGCAGGCCGCCGTAGGGGCTGTTGAGCTTCCAGGAATAATAGTTCCACTGGTTCATCACGGGGATATCGTTGATGCCCCATATGCATACCGCCGTGAGGGGCGCTGATTCCTGGGTGTTGATGCTTTTGAACATCTCAAACAGCTTGCCGTAGAAAGCGGCGTGCTCTTTGGCTTTGTCCAGTTCGTAGTTCCGCACGGCCATCTCCGTGATCTGCACCTCGTCCACGCGGGCGGCATAGGTGCGTATCGCTTTTTCGATGCGGCCTATGTCCGCGTCGTTCAGGCATCCGGGCTGTTCGCCGTAGCCGCCGATGTAGCCTTGCATGCCGATGCCGTCGATGAGCGTTCTGTATTCGCCGTTTTCGTCCAGCGCGTAATGGTTGATGCTGTCGATCAGCTTGCAGGCGGGGGTGATCTTGCTGTTCATGAACATATTGTAGTCGTTGTAGAACAGCTTGATATCCGCACCCAGGGCCTTCACCGTATCGCTGGCGCAGAGGAAGGCATACTCCACGTAATCATCGCCCACATAATCCAAAAACGGATTGCGCTGCCCGCTGCGCACTGTGCGAATGTGCCGCGCATCGCCTGCATCGTATTCGCCGGGGTTGTCCCCAATGGCTTCATTCACCACGTCCCAGCAGTAGATCACGCCCGGGAACTTTTCCTCGAAGTGGGTGATCACCTGCTCGATATAGCTTTTCAGGCGCTCACGCATGACCTCCTGCGACGCGATGGGCTTATTGTCCGCGTAGTCTTCGCGGAAGAACCAGCCGGTCATGTACGCATCCCACACCAGCACGTGCCCGCGCACGCCGACGCCGTTTTTCTGTGCCCAGCTGATCATGCGGTCCGCGTTGGAAAAATCCATGCGCGGCATGCCGTCCTTGCTGCGGCGCGAGGCTTTCTGGTCCAGCAGCGAGTATGCTTTCGTCTCGTTCGTGCAGGTGATGGAGTTGAAATGCCGCGCCATCACGTTCAGATAGGACTTATCCCGCAGCTGATCGTAGCTGAAGCACGCGCCGAGTCTGAACCCGTACTGTTCCGCCAGCGCGTACAGGCTGCCGAACTCGTCATAGTTCTTCGCGCTTTCTTCCGCCAGACAGCCGCTCACGGATAAAACCAGAGTCAGGAAAACAAGTATAAATCTTTTCACCGTGTGATCGCCTCCGTTCATGCAGCCATTGTAGCATGCGGCGGCTGAAGCGTCAAGATGCGTTCGCGCTCTGGTATCGTAGGCCGAAAGCGGTTAAAATTCGGCAAACTTGGGCAAAGGCGCCCAAAATCGCGGAGGTGCGGGTTGTTTCTTTACAAAGGAGTGCTATAATTCCGACCAATGCCGAGCGGAAGATAAGGATCTGGAGAATTCCGGATGCAGCTGCCACACCGGCAATGGGCTGCGTATCTATATGCGGAACCCAAAACAACAAAACACCGCCGAAGCGCGGACAAAGGAGATAAAAAACATGAATAAGCGCAGTTTCTTCGCGATCCTCACCGTACTGGTGATCGTACTTGGCAGCATCTGCCCCGTCAATGCTGAGATCATACCCGCCCTCGGCGAAGGCCAGATCGGCCGCCAGGCCGTCGTGCTTTGCGAAAGCCTCACCGTGCGCCAGAAGGCCAGCACCTCCGCCAAAGTCGTGGCGACGCTGAAATACGGCGATCTGCCGATCGTCATGAAGGTCACCGGCGGCTGGGCTTACTGCGCGCTGGGCGATTCCGAAGATTCTCCCGTCGGCTGGGTGAACGCGGATTATATTGCCATCGATCCCGCCTGGTACCGCACCAGCGGCAAGACCCGCGTATATGCCTGGAACAGCACCAAGGCCCCCAAAGTCGCCCTGCTGGACGATAACACCACCCTCCCCATCCTGAAGGTGGAAGGCAACTGGATCGTCGTCAGCCTGCGCGGCGCAGCCGGCTGGATCTACAACGCTTCCAAGTGATCTGCTCATCATAAGCCTGCATAAGGTCAGCGATAAGCGAAAAAAGCAGATGCCCGCAGCCTCAATATTCGGCTGCGGGCATCTGCTTTATCGTGCCTCAGCATCCCTGCGAGTGAAGCCGTGTATCCGGCTTCCGGTATCTGTCTTTCAGGTGCGGCTTCGTTTGTTTACGCCAGTCCGGGCTTGCAGGGGCGTCCCTGATCCCGGCGCCATTTCCGGTACAGCTCCTCTGTGGCAAGCGCCATCTTTGTGACGGAAAAGCCGCAATCGCGGGGATAGATGTACCAGGTGTCTTCGAGCGTGTTCAGATCCACACAGTCCCCGAATTTGCCCAGGTACTCATATTCGATGTGGCAGGAATACAGCGACTCAACGGGCTTGACCATCTCAAACGGGTCGCCGTCGCCGTCCGTGCCGCGTACGGCAAAGCCGTCCATGTCGTGGCGCAGTATGCCCTCTCCCAAAAGGATAAACCGTTTTGCGTTCGGCAGCGACCGCACCGTGACCGGCAGTTCGCCCGAATCATAGGTGCCGTCTTCCACTTCCCTGCGCACGTTTTCGCGCTCCCACTCGTACCAGTCGGGGATATGGCTGAATTCGGTCTCTCCCTGCTCCGCCTGCAGTTCGCCAAGTTCGGTATACCGCCATGTTTTGCCGCAGGCGCTGCAAAACAGGTTTGCGCCCTTTGAAGCCATGCGGTATTCCGCGCGGCAGTGTGGGCACTGGTACAGCACCTTTTCCAGGCCTTCCGCCCGCGCGGGATACTTTACGCGTATCCCGCGCTGCTTCTGCCAGGCGTATTCGTCGTATTGAAACGCTTCCACCAGCCGGCTGTTGATCTCGTCCGCGGAAGACGCTTCAAGTTCTTGCGGGGTAAACAGCAGCGTCAGCTCCGCCTCTGTGGGTTTTACGTGTCTGGAATGCAGGTTCCAGAATGGCGAATTGATGTGGTGGCCGTGACAGATCAGCGTGACCACCGGCACCTTGAGAAACTTGCACAGCGCGCCCAGAGACGCGGGCAGCACCGCCGTTGTGCCGCACAGCGAGTAGCGCGCTTCCGGGTAGATCATGCAGATATCGCCGTTTTGTATCGTCTTGCGGATCTGCCGGATCAGCATGATGTCGTTTGTAAACTTCCGCTTGCAGATGCAGCCAACCATGCGCAGAAGCTTCTCCCGGCCGATAAAACCGTCTATGGCCACGATATAATTAGCGCGATGGGGGAATGTGGCCACTGTAGCCACCTTGAAATCCAGAAACGCGTTGTGGTTGCACAAAAGCAGGTAGGGCGGCTTCAGCCCTTCGGTGCGCGTTTTTGTGATCTTTGTTTTATGCAGAAGCACGTCCGGCGCGCTCAACAGGAATGTCAGCGGCCGCAGGTACCAGGCCGTGCGCCGTGGCGGCTGCTGCATATCGAAGCGCTCAAGATCCTTTTGATTCATAGTCCGGCTCCTTAGTTTTCAGAATAGCCGTACGGATTCCGCATTGCCTGCGGTCAGACGGTTCAGGCCGCTCACATCCCTGCAGGCCGCGCGTCCGAAAACAGCTCCGGGTCGCGGGAAAGGTATTCGGCGGTCACCCTGTTCATGCCCGCGGCGGAGCCGATCGCGCAGTGCGCGTCGCCGAACGTGCCGTAATGCATCACGCCGCGCTGAACGAATACGGGCTCCATTTTCCCGTAGAACCGCGACGGATGGGAACTGTTGTGCCGGTACTGTGTGACCGGGTAGCGCGTGCCGTCTGTATCGATCACCGTAAAGTACACAGGCTCCGTTTCAAGCCTTCCCGGAATGTCCTCCCACTCCTCGGTGCCGTGCAGAAGCGTGTTGCAGGTGGTGGGGCAGCCCAGAAAGATGATCTGCGCGTCCCGGTCCACCAGCTTGCCCCAGCAGCCCCGGCGCCCGCAGGGCGTCTGCACGTTCTGCTCGCCCTTCACATATTCTTCCGCGTCTTTTCCCAGCGCGGCCACAGAATGTGTGGGATGCAGCGAGCGCAAAACACCCGGGCGCTTCATGAACAGGTTGGGCAGTATGCCGACGCATGCGGGCTCGGCGGCTGCGTCCATGACAGGGTGCTTCCGGTTGACCGTGTCCCAGGTGT
The DNA here is from genome assembly GCA_017552535.1 of Clostridia bacterium. Classification (GTDB taxonomy): domain Bacteria; phylum Bacillota; class Clostridia; order Christensenellales; family Aristaeellaceae; genus RUG14130. Next base: position 25,130 of record JAFZPV010000048.1, on the reverse strand, counting down.
GGGTCGGAAAGATCAGCAGCCCGTCCTTCATGTATTCCGAAAACGCGTCCAGCACCGTATCCGCTCCGCCCTCCACCTCGCCTATGGCTTTCATGGAGGAGTGCACCAGCACGGTCCCATTGGGATCGATGCGCATATCAGACAGGCAGTTGATCAGATCCTCTTTCGTGTACATGGCTTTGTCCTTTCTTCCGGTCCAGAGGCGCTTCTGACGGGCGTCAAAGGAGGAGCATGACTATCGGCGCTTCCCAGGTCTTCAGCCTTTGCCGCGTCCGTGTGAGACACTCACTTGCCGCTTTGCCGCAGATAGGCCCGCAGCACTTCCAGACCGCCCGTCGGCGCGCAGAATCTGTGCCGGTCCGTACGGGTCTCGCGCCACACTTCCTCAAGCGCGAACCAGCGGACCTCATCCACTTCAGACGCCTGCAGGGTGAGCTTGTCGGCGTCCACAGGCTCCTGATAAACGTAGACCTGCGTCACCTCGTTGTCGCGGAACAAACGCCCGTGGAACTCCTTTTCATACCGGATGCGGAAACTGCCGGCGTAATGCAGCTGGTCCTCCCTGGCGTCGATCCCCAGCTCCTCGTTCAGCTCGCGCAGCGCCGATTCCAGCGGCTCGGACCCCGTCGGGATATGTCCGGCGGAGGAGGTATCGTAAAGCCCTGGAAAGGATTCCTTTTCCATGCTGCGCTTCTGCATAAGGACGTCGTATCCGCTTTCGCCCGGCCGCACCACCCATACGTGGGCCGTCCTGTGCCGTATGCCGTCCGCGTGGGCTTTGCTGCGGCTGACCGTTTCGCCTGTGGGCTGGCCGTTCTCATCCACGATATCCAGAAATTCCATGCGCGATCCTTTCAAACGCAAAATACTGCACCGCGCCTGTCTGTACTCGCCGAAACTTAACCTTGCCCGTCGGGCTTTCGACAAGGTCACAGGCGGTTTTTTTGCGTATTATATCATACTGCAGTGATAATTGGCAATGGATCGGTTTTACGGCTGCAGCTTGGAACAAATCCGTGAAAAACACAGTCTACCATACGGCATAAAGGCCGCAGTGAAAATAACGAGTACAGTCCGCTTTCTCCCGGTTTGTGCCGGAACGGGCTGGGAATGGAGCGTATCAATGAAAATCTTTGCAAAAAAACTGACCCTGTTTGTGACCGTCCTGCTGATCGCCGCGATGATTTCCGGCGCGCTTGCCGAGACGGCAGCCGCGCCTGCAGCCGAACCGCGCGGACACTATACCTTTCAGCCCAAGGTCTGCTCCGTATACATGGAGGAAGTCTTCGGCAAAACGATGTGCGAAACGTGGTTCAGCCTGGTCGACGCGGTCATGGCGGGGGAGGACACGTTCGCCTGTCCCGACAGCCATACCTACGACTGGGTGATGGGGCAGTTCCGCGACAAGTGCTTTCCGATTTTGTCGGAGCTGATCGACTACGCTTATGACCGGGCCCATCCAGTAAAGAACGGGAAAGGAAGCTTCGTGTATACCGTGCCGCGGGATGAGGCGGCAGAGCGGATCGCGGCCTTCGCGGAGCAGATAGAAGGTATTCTGAACGAAATGCTCTGGGACGATTACACCGACCTGGAAAAGGCACTTGCGCTGTATGAATACTTCGCGGAAAACTACACCTACGATTACGAGACGGCGGCCTACGACAAAGGGTACCCGGAGTGGCTCTCCAGCTACCGCGTGTTTAAAACAGGCACCGGCATCTGCCAGGAGTTTTCCGTGGCCTACGCCTATCTGCTGATGCAGGCAGGGATCGAGGCCACGAACATGAGCGGGCACAGGTCCTACGACCATGAAGGACACCAGTGGACCTATGTCAGGATGAACGGCCACAACTACCACATCGATCCTACATACGTGATCGGCGACCATATGCTCGACTACTTCATGATGGACGATGCGCAGCGCGAAAGAGCGGACGGCTACCGAAAAAAGGATTTCGTCATCACCTCCAACTACACGCAGGATCATCCGCACCCCGCGTATTCGGCGGACGACAGCTCGTTCAGTCCCCTGTGGGGCGGGAGGTTTGTCTCCCTGGACCACGCGTCCAAGACGCTGACCTATCAGAAATACGACAGCAGCTGGGAACTCCAAACGTATGCTTTTTCCTATGAGGAATTTGACTGACGCTTTCCGCGCAGACAGCAAACTTCATACGGAAGGCCTTTCCTTTGCGGCGGGACAGTGGTACAATAACGGACAAACGAAAGAACGGAGGGCGCCGAAAGGATCGCTGCCATCATCGAGGAAACGTGCAAAGGGGGAATGAGCGATGGGCAATTATCTGGTGACCGGCGCCGCCGGCGGAATGGGCCGCGCCATCTGCTCTGCGCTGTCCGCGGGCGGAAACAGAGTCTGGAAGCTCGACAGGCAGGAAGCGGAAGGCGTGATCCAGGCCGACATCACGAGCATGGAGGATGTGCAAGCTGCGGCCCAGCGCGTCCGTGCGGAAGCGGGGCACCTGGACGGCATCATAAACGCAGCCGGCATATACGAGCTGGCTTCCATGGCGGAGATGCCGGAAAAAGACTTCGCCCGCGCCTTCGATATCAACCTGTTTGGCATGTTTCGGGTGAACCGGACCTTCCTGCCCCTGCTGAAAGTCCCGGGCCGCATCGTGATCGTCTCCAGCGAACTGGCGCCGCTCCATCCGCTCCCGTTTACCGGAATATACGCTGTCACAAAATCGGCGGTGGAGCGCTACGCCGAAGCGCTGCGCATGGAGCTTCAGCTGCTGGGCCATCAGGTGACCGTCATCCGCCCGGGCGCGGTACAGACGGGTATGCTTTCTGTATCCACCCAAAAGCTGGACGCCTTCTGCGCCGGAACCAGGCTCTACCCCTGCGGCGCCGAGCGCTTAAGGCATATCGTGGACCGCGTGGAAGCCCGCAGCGTTCCGCCGGAGAAGATCGCCCAAACCGTCACCAGAGCCCTGAACGCCCGGCGTCCCCGGCTGGTGTACTGCGTGAACCGCAATCCCCTGCTCCTGCTTATGAACATCCTGCCCAAGCGGCTGCAGCTGCTGATCATACGGAAGATACTGAAGTAGAAAGGCAGCTGCATAGGATAGGGGGAAACGCGTAGCCTGGAGGGCTTCAGCCCTCCATTTTCTATCCGCAGAGCCAGCTTTGTCGGCCCGATGAATGCCTTTGCGGCGAAAGCCATGTGCAGCAGAGCCGGTTTTCGTACAAAAACCACCCCGCCGACGAAGCGGCGGGGCGGGAAGGCGGGAGCCTTTCTGGCATTACAGGAAGAACGCTATATCGCTGATATGGCGGGTGATGGTGGTGGCCATCAGCGTCATGATGGTGGCGTTCGTGATGGCGCCGATCCAGATATTGCCGGTCTTCTTGTAGAAGAAGCGGTTGGACAGGCCGATGAGGATCATAGGCGCGAATATGTTCCACGCGAAGATGGAAGGATCGCCGCTGGTGTACAGCACGTTGCCCGTCCTGAACAGGTGAGCATAGTTCACGATGGTCAGGATCAGTATGGGCAGCAGGTTCGCCAGCGTCACGAACAGGGTGGTCGCCCACTCGGGCACGTCGCGGAAGCGGGCGCGGTTGTTCAGCATGGCGTTGGGGATCAGGAACGCGAGCCAGAAGGGCAGGTACTTCGTGAGCACCTCGGGCAGCCAGTTGAGCCTGGGCACACCCACCGCGTATACGGAGATGCCGAAGTTCACGTCGAACACGTGGAAGGCGACGATCTGGGGAATGTAGACCAGCAGCACCAGCAGAGCGCTGAAGCCCACGGTCTTCATAAACTCGCCAAAGCCGCCGATCCTGCCGGTGGCGAAGGCGCTGGGCACCGGTGCGCCGTCCCTGCAGTAGCAGAGCTTCTTGACGAACCAGTTCACAAATATCAGGGCGAAGGCCACCAGGCCGCTGGCCAGGGTGTACCACGCAAGGCCGCTCACCACGGGGGTGATGATGCTCTCGCTGATCAGCGCGTCGCCCGCGTTAAAGCAGGGGAAGTACATCACGTACGCCAGTATGCACAGCGGCGCGAAGGTCACGATCAGGGGTATGATCTCCTTCCAGCTCTTGAGAGCGGGCAGCGCGTCTCCCTCGGGAGCCTTGTGCCTCAGAGAGGCGAAGGCCTTGGTCTTCAGCAGGGCCGCACCGAACACGAATATGGACGCGAAGAAGGCCAGCAGGCCCAGCGTCTGGAACGCGGCGCCCCAGCCCCACACCATGGAGGAGGAAGCGATGTACCTGGCGCCGGCGGGCACACCGAAGGCGGCGTAGAAGAAATCTACGGTTATGCCGCCTACCTCGTTGGAGATCACGGCGCTGGGATGGGTCACCTTGGGCAGATACAGGATCACGGCGGTGTCCGTGCTCAGCTTTTCGCCGCCTGCGGGCGTTTCGATCTTGCCCTCGGCATTGTAGTATTCACCCAGGGGAGCGGGCTGGCCGGGTTCCAGCTGGCCGGGAGCGAAGCCGTTGAATATGATGGTCTTCAGGTCAAAGCCGAAGCTGCCCATCTCTTCGTATTCACCCATGGGCACGCCCAGCAGCAGGCCGCTCTTGTCCGGCAGCTGCATGGACAGCAGGAAGGCGGACAGCGCGCCGGCGGAACAGCAGTAAGCGGAGATGTGCTTCTTGGAGCCTTCGGTGTTCATCATCTGAATGGCGTAGCCGATGGCCAGGTCGCCGGCGCTGTGGCCTACGGCGCCCACCTGGGTCTCGTCAACGCAGCCGAGGCTCATGGCGTACTCTATGGCGGCTACAACACACTCGGTGTTGCCCTTGCCCCAGCCGGTCTCGTCCTGCAGGGACACGTCGCTGCGCCCGTGGCCCGCCAGGTCAACGGCGACCACCACGAAGCCGCGCCTGCTCAGTTCCACGAAGTTCATCAGCTGCATTTCCTTGGAGTTGTTCCAGCCGTGGGCGCACACGATGCAGGGCACGGGATTGTCCGCGGTGGCGTTCTTGGGCGTGTATACCGCAAGGCTGATCTGGCCGTTGCTGCCCTTGGACAGGGTGTCGCCGAGGTCCTTGCCGTATTTGGAGTTGTTCTCGTTGATCCTGGCGACCAGCTCGTTCATCGTGCACGTGACGACTTCCTGCTTGACGCTCAGGCCGCTGGTCTGCACCACATAGCTTCCCAGCATGCTCACCAGCTCTATGGCGATCACCAACAGAACGGCTATCCAGGTCTTCTTCTTCATGAATCTCCCTCTTTTCTCAAGCATTCATTGGTGTTGCGAAGTGGAAATGATACGGGTACCCAAATGAAAAACGGTGAGCACATCCCTCCTTACTAAATTATTTTTAGTAGTTGCAAGTTTACTCCGTGTGGGCGGCTGTGTCAATATAAAACTTAAAAAAACTAAAAAAGACAGTGCTGTCCGGTTTTATGCAGGCCTGGTGCTTATGCATTGACACGAATGCCGGAGACGGATATAATTTTCGCAGCGATTATATTGGACTGGGAGCCGGAAGAGCAGGTCTTTGTCTGTGTCCCGTACGCGGACTGAGCCTGCGTAAAAACCGGATGCTGATGCATAAGGAGTCTTGCGCCATATGAAGATCATCGACCTGAACGAAGAACAGGCGGAAGATATCGAGGAGCGGCTGAGCGCTTTTGACGAAAACCATATAAGCTATAAGCTGAACGGCAGCATCCGCATCGGCATAGAGGAAGCCGGCAGGCTGATCGCGGGGCTGGATGCCTGCATCACGGCATTCAGAATATTGTATGTATCCACCGTGTTCGTGGATGAGGTGTACAGAAGAAAAGGCCTCGGCGCCCGGCTGATCGCCGAGATGGAGAAACGAGCAGCCGAAATGGGCGTCAATCTGATCAGGCTGGATACGTTCAACTGGCAGGGAAAGGAATTCTACGAAGCGCTGGGGTATGAATGCGCCGGGCACTATGAAAACAGTGAAGACGGCTATTCCGAGTACTTCTTTTTCAAGAAACTGAAAACTGACTTAAATCCATTTCGGAGTCAAACAACAGTAAAACGCCGCTGACCATGCGGCGTTTTATTGTGGCGCCGCGCATTCGGGAATGCGGCTTGGGAAACTTTATAGCTGAAAAATCACCGAAATGCTTTCCAAATCCGGGCGGGTGTGGTATGCTATCAGTGCAGACCGGTATCTGCCGGTCAAAGGCGGTCTACCGGTATTCTGACCGCCTGCACGCGGTATACGGAAGGATAAGAGGGTAAGAATGGTCATCAGGAAGCTGGATCAAGAAGCATATAAGGGGCGGAAATACCAGGCGGAGATCCTTTCTGACCGGTATCTGTCCATCGAACCGGCAGGGGATGGCTTCGATATGAAATGGGTCATGAGCGGCGAGCCGCTCAGAATGACCATCAACGATGCCATGCTGTCTGACTGGCTGGATCATCCCACGGTTTACGGCGCTTTTGAAGACGGCAGGCTTGTGGGGTTTGTGGAGGGATTCCTGGAAGAGTGGAACAACAGGTACAGGATCTCCAATATCTGTGTGTTCGATCATGCCGACAGAAGAAGCGGAACCGGCACGAAGCTCATGGAAACGATTCTGGAGGAAGCCGTGCGCAGCGGGGCGAGAATGGCGGTGCTGGAAACGCAGACATATAACTATAAAGCCGTTTCATTCTATAAGAAGAACGGTTTCCAGATCATCGGCTTCGACAGATACGCCTACTCAAACCGCGGCCCCGAAGAGCATAATATGCGGCTCGAAATGGGCAGGAAACTGAGGGATTAAAACTGCATTGTTCCGCATTTGGCCAGGTTCCGCTGTCCCGAATGCAGACATAACGAACAAACCGGTTGTTTACAGGTGATGGAGCATGAAAGAAATACAGTATATCCGGCAGCCGAATCAATACCTGTGCGGGCAGGCGTGCGTAGCCATGATCGCGGGCGTGTCCGTGGACGAAGTAATCCGGGTCATGAACAACGATAAAGCGACCGGGAAAAAGGATATCGAGAGAGCCCTGGAGCATTACGGGATCGGGCAGGCGAAAACCATGACCAAAGCCGGCAACAGCACTCCGCTGCCGCCGGTATGCATACTGAAGGTTTTGCTCCCGGGTTACGGCCATTGGGTACTGTACGTACGCGGCAAATACTATGATCCCGAGTTTGGCCTTGCGGACGAACTGCACAGCAAGGCAAGGATACAATCATATCTGGAGCTGTTCACAGATTGACGCAGATCGGTGCCTTCAAGGCATATGACGATATAAAACGGGAGGGATAACGATGAAAAAACTGTTTGCGCTGACGCTCGCGCTACTGATGTGCGTAAGCGCCGCATCGGCGGAGGGCTTCGGCTCCTGGTTCGGCGGACTTTTCGGGTCTGCTCCGGCAGCAGCATCCGCGCCCGACACGATCGACAGCGAATTTGACATTTTGTTCAACTCCGGCAAAACGCCCGTCCTGGAAAGGGAATACATCGACGTGAGCAGCGTGCCAGTGTATGTGAGCGCGGAGTTTGCCCGGGCCAATGCGGAAAGCTTCGGCGTGCCGCCCGAGAGCATAGGAGAAGGACTGGTGCCCGTAGGCACCGCCGGAGACATTGCCGGTGGCGACGCGAAATACTTCTTCCCGCTGGCGGTATCGCCTGACGGCGGCATCATGTGCACGGTGTTTTCGGGCGTTGTGCTTTGCTATGACGGCGAAAAGCTCATCGCGCAGACGATGTCCGTGGAACGCAGTGTGCCGGACGAAAAGACGGGCACGGATCTCGCGGTGCGCCTTGCGTCCTCTCCCAGCGCGTTCATGAACCTGATCGGGTCCACGGACGGCGTGATCTGGGCTCCCGACGGCAGCAAGGCGGTGCTTCTGAACAGCTACAGCTTTCTCTCCAGAATGGACACATCCCTCGCACAGCTCATCATCATGGACGTGCAGGCGGGCGACATATACCTGGCCCGCAGGTTTTCCAATCGGAGAACGGAAGAAAACTTCGGAGCTGTGACGGGCGCGTGCTTTGATGAAAGCGGCAGATACGTCTACTACACCGTCTACGGCAATCCGCCCTCCCTGCGCAGGCACGATACCGAAACGGGCGAGGATATCCTGGTGCAGAACGTTCTGGAAGGCAGGGGTGAATTTCCGGACCGCCCGCGCCTGTACCTTACGCGCAACGGCAGCTTCCTTACTCTGTTTGAAGGCAGTTCACGCGGCGATTACGGGCTTTTGCTGATGTATGAAAGCTCCGGCAGACGCTATTACAAGAAATATGAGACCGGCCTCAAGCCTTTGGGCAGGCTTCTGAGCTTTGAAATGAACGCGCAAAGCGGCCTTGGCATCGTCCTGAACCGTGACGGATACACAGACCCGGCCGGCGGGTACACCACGTCGCTGCTGGTCATCGACACCGATCAGAGCATGTACGGGCTCGGACAGCCGGTGATGTTCAAAACCGACGGCAGCGCGGTCAGGCTGAACAAGACCCAGTACACAAAGCTGATCGATGAAAACGCCGCCGAGGATTACGAATACCTTTATTCCGCGTGCCTTTCGCCGGACGGCGAGTACGCCCTCGTCACCGCGCGGAACTGTATGTACCTGCTTCGCCTTCGCACGCTCGAAACGCTCAGGCTGGAACTGCCGGAAGGTACGGAGCCGAGCAATTTCGTATTTGACGCCAGCTTGAATCCCCGGTTCAGGCGCGGGATCGAATGGCCCTTCGGGGATATGATCTGCTCCTCCGGGGGAATGTACAGGCTTACATGGAAGTGACATCCCGCATGGAGTGCGTACCCGTGCCATAAGGGAAAGTGCGGAGAGGGCGATAGGTGCGGTGCATCGGACATCTTATCGGAACAGAATCCGGCTGCCCTCTCCGTTTTTCCGCTCAAGGCGAAGATGGAAATTGCAGAAAAAATGAAATGGTTGTTCCCGAAATCGGCGTCAAACGTGATGAACAACTATCATAGTGGATTTGCGGAAGTGCCTTATCATGCGTGTTACAAAAAGCAGAACATACGACATAAAAAACAGAATAGCTCTTGCTGAGCTTCCTGATATTGTTCATGCGTATCTTGCGGAACAGAAGCTTAGTATAGGCAGATTCATGTTTTATTTTGAAGAGCTTCTCCATAATTACGGGCATGCAGAACCAATCAGCAGCCCAAAAGCGGTCAAGGACATGCCAGAGCTTGGTGAGATACATATCCTGGATGAACCAAGAAGGCTGAACGGTTCTGATATAGCCGTTCTGAGCAACATGGCCGATAATCGCTTTATTTCCGAACAGACCGTAATACCTTACTTGAAGAGATTTCAAAAGATTTACGGCTTCTCTCATGTGAGCCTGAACTGGTTTGATATCGATTTTTTCGGAAGCGTCATTGAAACCATGGTCGACCGAAGTGAGGCCGTTGCCTTCCGTAAACGCTGGGACGTTGACCCCAATCCATTGTGGAGAATAAATGAGAATACTTGGAGCTCAAAAATAGCAATCGAAAAAGGGCGGTTCAGTGGCCCGACGTTGTCCGTAACAATCGATTTGCTAAGGAATAATGGGATTGTGGATGCCTCGCCGTATTTTTGCGCGATGAACGAAAAACTGCCCGGTATTAAATATCATGATTTTACAAGGGTACTGTTTAGCGACGAAGAAAAGAGAACGATTGCTGAACTGAAAAAAACCGTGGAACCCTTGGCAGAAAAGTGCAAGGCTTATTTTGTGTCGAAAGGTTTCGAAGCTGAGTTCAGACAGCAAAGAACCTGTGCGCGATATGCGCTTGGCGAAAAGCTCAAGAAGATATCCAAACAATATGGCTTTACGAAAAAATGCAAAATGAGTGGTAACCATGAATTGATGAAGCTGACTCCCAACGGACATAAACTGGCTGTGGAAGCCGACTCCGGCCCGTCGCACTGTAATTCTTACTTTAATTGCGTCCTTATCGGATTAGGTTACATATTACATATAGGCAGTGCTAATTTCATGCCCATGGATCAGAAGGAATTCGATAACTGTGCGGACGATTTTTTTGAAGCCCTGGAAGAGTTTTCACATACGGACACTTTTTGCAGCCTGGACGAATTGCTCCCGCCTGCGCCTGACTGGTATCTAAACGAGCCTGACCTATGTTTTTTCTGACTTAATTCTACTCTCTCCGTTTTCCTGCGCAAATAGGGAAGAAAAAAAGGAAGGCTTCGCTGGAGCAGACATATGAAAACGATCTTTGATACCCTGACTTTGCCGGCCTTTCGCGAAAGGCCGGGGCTCTATATCGGCAGCAGAAATCTCCAAACTCTTGAAACATGGATGCAGGGGTATATGTCTGCCTGTGAAGATGCGGATGAACCTTGCCGTCTTGAAACGCCAAATGGCTTGCCAATCGCCTTGCTAAGGGACTATATCGCTTTGCAGGAAAAAGATCGCAGCGTGGGCGGTATAGCGTATATCCTGTCCAACGCCGCAAACGGCCAGAATGAGGCGGCCTGGGCAAGATTCTTCACGCATCTCGATGATTTTATGCGCCTGGAGATCGTCGGGGTGCGGCGCCTGCAGGTCACGGACGGGATGAAACAGTTCGCAGCATCACAAAGCGGACATTTTGAAATTGCAGACGGCAAAGAAGTTCCCCGCGTTTTCAAGATGAAAACGCTTACGAAGAGGCTGCTTTCAAACGGTTTATGCTGGGTAACGGTGGTAGAAACAGATCAAGAAGAACGTATATTCAAAGAACCCTGGCGTTATTCCATACTGCCCGGCAGAGAGGCTGATGAGGCAATAATGAACTGGTTCGGGACCGCCGAATGGGAAGCGGTCAGATGAGATGTTCTTTGGACAGCAGCAAGTGAACATGCATGCTTTCCCTTTTCCCGCCCAAGGCGGGGTACGGCTTTACAAGACAAACAGGTGGGAGGAAATTTCTATGAGTATCTACTATATCATGGCTGAGGCTGCTCCGAGCATAGACAATGATGAGAGCAAAGAGTTTGGCGGTGCATATATCAATATTTGGGTAAAAGCGGAAACAAAAGATGCCGCGCTTACGAAGGCGAAGGACTTCATCGTGGATGAAGGATGGGTCCTGGTGAACGTCGAGGAAGCTTACGCTGTAAACAGAGCCGACTACACTGATGACCCGGACATGGATGCCCCGGGCGTGCTTGAGTGTTACGATGAAGCCTGCGAGCAGGGTATATCCGCGATATTCTACACCTGGCCGCTGCATGAAGAATTGAGTTAGATCTTATACCGCCATGACAAAAATCGAAGAATTTGAAACACATCTGATCAGAGACGGGATAACCGAAGACGATTATCCCGCATATGAAAAACACCTGAATCGAGTGCGAGGCAATTTCAGCCGCCTCCAGCATTGCTATACGACTGCTGTTCAGTTTCAACCAAGGAGAAACGCGGAAGCAGTCGGATTGATAGAATGGGGACTTGCAAAATACCCAGATACATGGTTTTCTTCATACTCCGCTTACCTGAATATTGGAGGCATATATGAAAATTGCCGGAATTACAAACAGGCATATGATGCATATCTGAAAGCCGCCGGTTATTTGGATGAAACTCAAAAAACTTATCGGCAGCATCTTGCCGGAAACCTGTTATGGATGCTTCTTCACATCGACGGATTCGAATACTCCGTGCAATTGGAAGAGTATTATTCCGAATTCAATAAAGTGGATGATTTCACGAAGGGCTTCGTGAATACTGAGTATCGCCTCAGCATTGCCGAAATCGTGATATGCAGGCATCACAAACTGATGGCAAAAGCGAAAGAAGCCTATCTTAACGCCGTCAGATTGAGCAAGCCAGGTGCGCTTAGCAGAATACAGAATATCCTGAGTCACCATCAGTATAACGATACCCTGCAAAGCACTCCCGAAAGCGCTCAGTTTCTGAAGCATGTATCGATTGAAAAGGTGTAACATGGCAATGGAAAGAGCAGGCATCGATGCGCAGATCCTCCGGGCCATCGGGCAAAACCCATATTCAGTTCACGATGGCAGCGAGGAAGGATACTCGTACCTGGGCGCCTCCGGCGTGTGCATCGAAGTACTGAATGAAAACGATGAACTCAATCTCTATATCGACATCGATCACGATGAGTATATGGTCAGTTTTGACGTTTTTCATGAGCATCTGCCTGTGGGCGACAGCCAAGCCCTGCAGGAAGTGCTGGAACTGATCGATGGCATTCTGCATAACCGTATATGCGCAGTCTCCGTATGGTGCCCGAACAGTAGCGGAGAGATGGTTTGGAAAGCCTCCGCCTGCGCTTCAGCTGACCAGGCTGCCGGTTCTTCATGGGCCGACCTGTTCGATCTGTCTGGCTCAGGCAACCGCCGATTCCCCTCTGATATTTCTGCAACCGGAGGAGAAGAGCGTATCCGGTTCTGGGATGCGTCCCTGTGCAAAACCATCCCCATAGCGAAAGAAGCCAAACGGCACAGCAAATGGCAGATCAAGTTCAGGTAAACGCTATTCGAATAAGGGCAATTTTGTGATCGGATAAACTGCACCCTCTCCGCTTTCCTGCCCAAGGCGAGGAGAAGGCAGATCAGGTCGAAAACTGCCGTCAACTCATCAAAAGCCTGCTGGAGGTGCTTGATGAATGAAGATAATTTGCAGCAGAATAATTGAGTTGGCACTGAAAATTATTAATCGGTAACAAATCATTATGTACGCGATGCACGGATGCCTGATTGGGGCATCGGGCGATGACAGGTGGAGAGGGTTCAGGATAGCGAAGTAAAAAGCACCGCGACGAACTTCCGGGTTGCGATGGTAAATCTGGATGAGGTGTTTGGGGTGGATGAGGTCAATTCGAAGATTCCGGGCAAGACGCCCAATTCTCAAATGATACTCAAATGAAAGCTGAATGTCTGTGCTCGTCCAGTATTCGCCACAGTCGTAACAGCGCCAATCTACGTACTTACTAAGGAGCATAGCCCGGGCACCGATTCGCACGGGACATTGAAAGTGTTACTGCCAAAGCGGTTTTCCGTCAGGGAAACAAAACCTTTCTGCGAATCTGCTTGTGCGGGGAAACGCCAAAGTCACTGTCAATCTCCAGCGAGGCGTTCGCGGTCTGCACTTCAGATCAGGCTTGAAAGAATTGATTCGCTTGTTATTTTCTGCCGTATGCTCTGGCGACACTTTCCCTGACGAGCGCTCTTTTGAGCCGTGCTTCGGCAAGGCGGAGCTGAGCGCTGTCGGAGGCGGCGTTCATCTGCTGGCGCGCCCGTCTGCCGGCGTCTTCCGCCCGCGGCAGGTCTATCTGGTCCGCCCACTCAAACGTCGTGGGAACGAGCCGTACGTTTCCGCCAAGCACGGTGAGGATGCCGCCGATGCAGGCGGCTGTTCTCTTTTCGCCGTTTGAAATGATCACCGCCTGTCCCATGCCGAGAGGGCAGACGATGTTTTCATGTCCTGCCAGCACGCCCATATCGCCGCTTACGGTGCGCACGATGAGCTGCTCTGCCTGGCCGTCAAACTGCACTCCGTCCGGCGTGACGATCGTAAGCGGAAAGGCTGTCATCTTTGGGACGCCTCCCTGTATTTGACCACCACGTCGTCGATCGTTCCCGCGAAGAGGAAATAGCTTTCGGGGATATCGTCGTGTTTGCCTTCAATGATCTCCTTAAAGCCGCGCACCGTCTCTTTCATGGGCACGTATCTGCCTTCATAGCCTGTAAACTGCTCGGCAACGGCAAACGGCTGAGAAAGGAAGCGCTGCACGCGGCGCGCCCGGTTGACCGTGAGCTTGTCCTCGTCGCTCAGTTCGTCCATACCCATGATCGCTATGATGTCCTGAAGCTCTTTGTAGCGCTGCAGCATCTGCTGGACCGCGCGCGCAGTCGTATAGTGCTCCGTGCCTACGATCTCAGGGGTGAGGATGCGCGAATTGGAGGTGAGGGGATCCACCGCCGGAAATATGCCCAGAGAAGCGATCGACCGGTCCAGCGCCGTCGTGGCATCCAGATGCGCAAACGTCGTCGCGGGCGCGGGATCGGTATAGTCATCGGCAGGCACGTAGACCGCCTGGACGGACGTGATCGATCCATTTCGGGTCGAAGTGATGCGCTCCTGCAGCTGTCCCATCTCTGTGGCTAGCGTGGGCTGATAACCTACCGCGGAAGGCATTCGTCCCAGCAGCGCGCTCACCTCGGAACCGGCTTGGGTAAAGCGGAAGATGTTGTCGATGAACAGAAGCACATCCTGATGCTTGACGTCGCGGAAGTATTCCGCCATCGTAAGCCCGCTCAGGCCGACGCGCATGCGCGCTCCCGGAGGCTCGTTCATCTGACCGTAGACCATGGCGGTCTTATCGATGACGCCGGAGGCGATCATCTCGTTATACAGATCGTTTCCTTCTCTTGTGCGTTCTCCCACGCCGGTAAAGACGGATATGCCGTTGTGCGCTTTGGCTACATTGTTGATGAGCTCCATGATGAGCACGGTCTTGCCCACGCCGGCGCCTCCGAACAGGCCGATCTTGCCACCCTTGGCGTACGGGCATATGAGATCGATGACCTTGATGCCGGTTTCGAGCATCTCGGAGGAAGTCTGCTGTTCCTCGTAGGATGGCGCGCTTCTGTGGATGGATCGGCGCGGAGTATCCTCAGGCAGCGGCTCCTTTTCGTCGATAGGCTCTCCCAGCAGGTTAAACACGCGGCCGAGGCAGCTGTCCCCGACAGGAACGCTGATGGGTGCTCCCGTATCTGTCGCTTCTGTGCCGCGCTTAAGGCCGTCCGTCGAACTCATGGCAACGCACCTTGCGATATTGTCGCCGATATGCTGTGCGACCTCACAGACCAAGCTCTGACCGTTCAGATCGATCTTTACAGCGTTCAGCAGATCCGGCATCTTTCCTTCCGGAAAACGTACATCCAGCACCGGACCCATTACCTGTATGACGGAACCTGTATTCATGGCCATGTTGCGTGTACTCCTTTATTGGCGAGACCCGGCGACGATCTCCGTGATCTCCTGCGTTATCGCAGCCTGCCGCGCCTGATTGTATTTCAGGCTCAGGCTGTCTATCATTTCTTCTGCGTTCTGGGTGGCTGTGTCCATGGCGGACCTGCGCGCCGCATGTTCCGAAGCGCGGCTTTCGCAAAGAGCGCCGTACAGAACGCCGCCGACGTATTCGGGTATCATTGCTTCGAATGTTTCTTCGGGGCTGGGCTCATACAGTATATCGAGCTTGTCTGAAATGCCTTCCTCGCGTTTCAGGGGAAGCAAACAGATCTCGCTGCACTTTTGAGACAGGACCGAGACGAATTCCGTATACATCAGGGAAAGGCTGCTGATGGCCCCATTTCGGAAATCGGCGCAGAGCTGATTGGCAACCGTAAAGCAGTCGCCCACAGAAACGCGTTCCGCTTCCTGGCAGCCCAGGCTCATGATATCCGCTTTCCGGTTTTCGAAGAACTCCTTTGCGCGCTTCCCGATGGGCAGGACACAGGCGTTTTTGCCTTCGATATGACTTTGTGCGCTTCTGAGTATGTTGGAGTTGTAACCGCCCGCTAGACCGCGATCGCCCGCGATCACGATATAGGCGGCCTTTCCGTCCGGATTCACCGGTGCGAGGTAGGGCAGGCTGCCGTCGCTGTTTTTGCGCATGATATCCTGCAGCGTGCCGTATATGATCCTGAAATACGGCCTGGAAGCTTCGATGCGCATCTGCGCTTTTTTCAGCTTGGAGGAAGCCACGAGCTCCATCGCGCGGGTGATCTGCCGCGTGCTGTCTATGGAGCGTATGCGGTTTCTGATCTCCTTTATGGTCGCGCTTGCCATAAGCTCCTCCTGCTAAAACTCAGACTTCAGAGCGTTTATTGCGCCGATGAGCTTTTCTTCTGTATCCTTTTCGAGCTTTCCGGTCTTTCGGATCGCTTCCAATACGTCCTCATGCCTCAGCTCCATGTGTTCGCGGAGCCTGTTCTCGAATTCGTGTACCCTGGCAAGGTCGATGCCGTTCAGATGGCCTTTGACCAGCGCGTATATGATGCATACCTGATGCTCCACCGGAACGGGCGCTTCGTTTTTCTGCTTGAGCACTTCGACGATGCGCTGGCCGAGCGCGAGCCTCGCTTTGGTGTCTGCGTCGAGTTCGCTGCCGAACTGCGCAAAAGCCTGCAGCTCACGGTACTGCGAATACAGCAGCTTTAGGGGCCCCGCCACGCTTTTCATGGCTTTTATCTGGGCATCGCCGCCCACGCGGGACACCGATATGCCGGGGTTTACCGCGGGCATGATGCCGGAATTGAACAGCTCGGTCTCCAGGAAGATCTGGCCGTCCGTAATGGATATCACATTCGTGGAGATATACGCAGAGATATCGCCTGCCTGGGTTTCCACGATGGGCAGGGCTGTAAGGCTTCCGCCGCCCAGCTTGTCCGAAAGCTGTGCCGCGCGCTCCAGCAGGCGGGAATGCAGATAGAATACGTCACCCGGATAGGCTTCACGTCCCGGCGGACGGCGGATGAGCAGCGATATGGCCCTGTAAGACACGGCGTGTTTGCTCAGGTCATCATATATGACCAGTACGTGCCTGCCTTTGTCCCGGAAGTATTCACCCATCGTGCAGCCTGTATAGGGGGCGATGTACTGCATCGGCGCAAGCTCTGAAGCGGTGGCGGAAACGACGATGGTATAATCCATCGCGCCTTTGGAGATCAGACTCTGTACGACCTGAGCGACCGTAGAGCGCTTCTGGCCGATGGCAACGTATACGCAGATGACGTCTTTTCCCTTTTGATTCAGGATCGTGTCCGTCACGATCGTGGTTTTTCCGGTCTGACGGTCGCCTATGATAAGTTCACGCTGGCCTTTGCCGATCGGGATCATGGAGTCAATGGCCTTGATGCCGGTCTCCAGGGGAGTGGAAACGTGCTTCCTGTCGATGATGCCGGGCGCCCTTCTCTCGACCGGCAGGTATTCGCCGGTGTCTATGCGTCCTTTTCCGTCGATGGGCTGGCCCAGCGCGTTTACCACTCTGCCGATCAGCGCTTCTCCCACCGGCACCGAAACGACCCTGCCGGTGCGCTTCACGGTATCGCCTTCCCGGATGCCTTCATCCGTACCTAGGATAACGACGGATACGGCGTCCTGCTCAAGATTCAGTGCCATGCCGAAAGACCCGTTGGGCAGTTCGATCAGTTCGCCGGCCATGCAGTTGTCAAGACCGCTTACCCGCGCTACGCCGTCTCCGACGAGGATGACCGTTCCGATCTCGTCGGTGACCAGACGGCTTTCATAGTTTTTGATCTGCTCGCGTATGATTTTTGCGATCTGTTCGGCACTGTATTGCATACTATCCCTGCCTTCAAAGTCATATGCCCGCTGCGTGAACAAGCTTTTTGATATTTTCGAGTCTGTGTCTGATCGTGTCGTCTATGCTCAGGCCGCCGTATTCCAGGCGCAGGCCGCCGATGCATTCTCCATCGACGACGTTTGTGAGTTCGACCTTCCGGGAGGTGATTTTCTCCAGTTTTTCGCAAAGCCTTCGCATCTGATCGTCGGTCAGCCTGCGCGCGGATGTGACAGTCACGGCCAGAATGCCCATTTCATCGTTATAAAGCTGCCTGATCCGGCTGCAGACATCCGGGAACAGCTTGATGTCGTCCTTATCGCACATCAGCTTCAGACAGGAGAGCACGTATGTGTGCGCCCTGTCCAGAAAGCAGCTGTCCAGAAGGGCGTGCTTTTCTTCGCTGCTGATCCCTCCGGAAGAAAGGACGCGCAAAAACAGCGGCGTGGTTTCCATCGCGCGCGCAAGCTTTTGCGTATCGTCCAGTATATCCGCCCTGGCATCGTCCTCTTTCGCAAGAGCGTACAAAGCCTCAGCGTAACAGTTTGCTATCCCGCTCATTGATCCTCGCCAAGCCTTGCAATAAACTCATCTGCCAGCTTTGCCTGATCGCTTTCGTCCAGCTGCTTTTGAACGACCTTTTCCGCGATCGCCACGGCGATGGAAGCGATCTCGTCTTTGGCGTCGCTGAGCACTTGCTTTTTCTCGCGCTGTGCGTCAAGCGCCGCTTTGTCAAGCACTTCGGCGGCTTCCTTTCTGGCGGCTGAAATGATCTCGCGCTCTTTGGTCTCTGCGCGGTTCAACGCTTCTTTCACGATCCTGTCAGACTCGCTTTGTGCACTGGCGAGCTTCTGCTTAAGCTCGTTTTCAGTGCTTTCCGCGTCAAGCCTTAGCTTTTGGGCATCGGCATACATCCTGTCGATCTCCGACTGCCGATCGCTGATCAGCTTGTGCACAGGCTGAAACAGGAATTTTCTGGCCACCAGAAAGATGGCAATGGTGTTCAAAAGCACGAACAGCGCAGTCCAGAAGTCGACGCCTATAAAACTTTCAAACCTGCCCACTGTGACGTCCTCCCGTCCAGCCTGAGCTTTATAATACGAACAGGATCAGGAACGCGATCAGAAGCGAATAGATGCCTGTCGTTTCAGCGATCGCGCAGCCCATGATCATGGTCGAGCGCAGCGTGCCCGCCATTTCCGGCTGACGCGCCATTCCTTCAAGCGCTTTGCTTACGGCGTTGCCTTCGCCCACGCCCGGTCCGATGGCGCCGATACCCATGCAGAGACCTGCGCCGATGGCTTTGCCGGCAGTTGCGATTGCTTCAGCAATGATCTGGTCCATAATATTGCCTCCTTAAGGTGATTGATCTTTCTGTTATGCATCCTGCTCGGGGCAAGAATTGCTTATGTAGACCATGGATAAAAGCGTAAATACATATGCCTGAACGAAACCGCTGAACAAGTCGAAATAGCACGAAAGCACAGCCGGGATGCCCAGGGACAGGATCGGAACGCCCTTTAATGCTCCGGCCGCGTCGAGCAGGCTGAACAGGCCCATCAGAAGGCAGGCGCAACCAAGCACAAAATAACGCTTTTTACGTATTTTTTCAGTTGCTTTCAGAACGAGCAGCGCTATGCCGGCCAAAATCAGTATCAGGCTGAGGACGAACCCGCTTTTGTTGATCAGGCTGATGACCCTGGCAGACAGCAGTGAAAGAGCGAGGTACAGGATGCTGGTGATCACGCCGCCGCCCGCCACATTTCCAAAATGCCTGAAAGCCATGGAGACGGGCTGCGCGATCTCGGATATGATGTTCATGGGCGTCATCACGGCAATCGGTTCCGTGAAACCTTTGAGCCAGCCTTTGAAACCGTTGTACCGAATCCCGTTGTACCAGCAGATCGCGCTCACCATCAGCGCCCAAACCATGACGCAGCTTATATCCGCGGTGGAGGAGCGCAGAAAACCGGTCAGCCCGATGAAGCTGCCCAGAATACTGCTCAGAAAGATGGTGCCTATGAAAGGCGCCCAGTTGAGACGATTGCTTCCCATGGTCTCGCCGACCATACGGTACAGCATCTCGACACCCTTTTCAACGAGCACCTGGAATCCGCCGGGCCGCTTTTTGAGGTTTTTATGGATCAGGAGGGACGCGATGATGACCGAAACCGCGACGATGAAAGAAGACACGGTCGTCTGCGTTATCGGTATGCCGCCGAATATCGGGATGGTAAAATAGATAAACGCGCCGTTTACGTTCAGCTCCATCTATTTCACCTTCCTTTGGCAGATGTACTGCGTGAAAACGATGATCGGCTGCATCAGCAAAAGCGGGATCACGGCCGCCACGGGATCGGCAAGCCGGAACTTGGCCAGCGCTGCCAAAACACCAAAGATGACCAGAAGACGGACGATATAGCTTAAGCGCATTGCACCCTGCGCGTTTCCCATATCTGTGTTTGCCTGGGCACGGTCGGCGATCCTGCTGGCAGTAAACGCCATGATGAAATAATTGAGCACCGAAAGAACAGCTCCCGCCAGAAGCCCGATCCATACGCTTTGGTTCAGCCTGTCGATGAGCGCGTAAATGATCACTGTCAGTACGCATACTGCCAGTTCACATATGGCTACGATCGCTGTTTCCTTCAGTGCTGCCAAGCGCGAATCCATTTTCTTCTCTGTTTCCTTAACTGTGTCCGTTGAAACTCCGGGGCGAAGGTTTGTCCTTTTTGCTTTCCCGCTTTTCCAGTATCTTCAATTCCATGATGAATCCATGTATTCCGCTGATCAGGCCGACGGCGCAAAAAACGGCGATCACCCAAGCACCCAATTCGAGCCGGTTTCTTAGCCATACGCCAAGCAGCGTGAACCCCGTCAACGGCGCGGCTATGCTCATGCCAAGCTGTGTGATATATGCGATCAAACTTAAATCTTTCATAGCCTATTCTATAATAATTCCGGGGCCGCTGTCAAGCTCCCGCGCTGGCACACAGCCGACCTACGATGTAAGGGAGCCCAAATCAGTAAGTGTGGGCATGGTCGGAAATAAAGAAACGGCGGATTGGCTCCCAAAGCGTGTTATCCGCTCTTTCGGTGTGTTCCGGCTTATGCGTCAGCTTGGATTCACATGCACCATGATATGCTTGACCTCTGGGAAATCCGCCTCTATCTGATCGTGCACGTGCTGGGCGATATCGTGCGCCGCGATCAATGACAAGCTGCCGTCAGCGGAGATCTCGATATCCACATAGATCTTTCGGCCGAATTCCCTTGTGCGGATCACGTCCACACCTTTTACGCCTTCCTGCCCCGCGGCGCAGGAGCGGATGGCGTTTTCGGTCTCGGTGCTGCAGGCGTGATCCACCATGTTGTTCACCGCCTCGCGGAAGATGTCCAGCGCGACCTTCAGGATGAACAGGCAGATCACGATGCTGGCGATGGGTTCCATGACGCGTATGCCCAGCAGCGCACCGCCGATACCGACCAGTGCGCCCACGGAGGACAGCGCGTCGGAACGGTGGTGCCATGCCTCGGCTTTCAGCGAGCCGGATTTGATGCGCCTGGCGTTGATGAAGGTGTACCAGAACATCGCTTCCTTCACGACGATGGACACGCCTGCTGCGATGAGCGCCAGCGCCCCGGGCGCAGCGGAGCCGAGATAGCTGCCGTCAAACACGGACACAAGAGCCTCCTTGCCGATCGAAAAACCTGCCCCGGCCAGGATGCCGGCAAGGATCAGCGAGGCCACGCTCTCCATGCGCTCGTGGCCGTATGGGTGGTCCTGATCCGATTTTTTCTCGGACAGTTTTACGCCCATGATTACGATCAGGCTCCCTACGACATCCGACGAAGAGTGTACGGCGTCGCTGATCATGGCCCCGGAGCGTCCGATCACACCGGCGGCGAATTTAAACGCCGCAAGCGCGAGGTTGATCAATATGCTCACGGTGGATACGCGCGTAGCCACCGACTCGAATTGAGAAGATTTCATACTTTCCATTCCTCCTGTGTATAAAACAGCAGGACAGCAGCGATAGGTTCAACTGCTGTCCTGCGGATCAATCTCCACTGCCTTTGGGCCCGGTGCGGGTTTTCGGCCCGCTCCTGCTCAGCCAGTTCTGAATCAATCATAGCACTCCGGGGCACGCATTGTCAACCACAGAAAACAAATATCTGCTGTTCATCGACGATGGGGAAGAGGCATCAGAAGATCGGTGCTTTTCTCAAACGCGTGCACAGCGGCCTTCCCTCCGTATCCATTCGGCTCGTTATTGCTTTTGAACAGCTGTATGCATTGTGCTGTTCGACCGCCTTTGCATGCCGGAACAGAAGGCCGGTTAATTGTTTGAGCCATCGCATCGTCTATTTGTGTCAGGTTGTATTGCGGTTATAGACCGAAATGCTTCACATAATCAATAAGTATTTCGGTTATACTCCGAAGAAAGCAATTCCAGCCGCGAACATCTTGTTCACACGAGAATAATGGCTGTTTTCGATATAACTTAGTTAGTTCCTGAAACAGGAATCTTTTTGTGAATATGCGATGCAAGTTTTCTGCATAGAATTATGCATTATGTTAGCGTAATATTAACCGGAGAATTAGCACTCACCTATTGACAGTGCTAACAAAATGAGTATAATATAAGGCGAACAAAGGGAAAGGGCAAAAGAGAGAAAAAGGGCCCGCCCGGAGTTCATAGTAACAAATGGTAACAACATGCAACGACCTACGCCGACACACACCCCCTGCGACGATAGTTCCGAAAGGAGCAATCACAGCAGGTGCGCAGTACGCGCAAGAGTCAAAGGAGGTAAGAGTTATGTTGATGCCTAGTATCTTTGGTGAGAACCTGTTCGACGAATTCTTTGGTGACCTTGACAGGGAGATGCGGCATATGGACCGCAGGCTGTACGGCAAGAACGCCGCACGCGAGATGAAGACCGACGTACACGAACACGACGACCACTATGAAGTCGATATCGATCTGCCGGGCTTCAAAAAAGACGAAGTAACACTGGAACTTGAAAACGGCTACCTGACCGTGACGGCGGCGAAGGGCCTCGACAAGGACGAGACGACGAAGAAAGGCAAGCTGATCCGCCAGGAGCGCTACGCGGGCGCGCTGCAAAGGAGCTTCTACGTAGGCGAGGAAGTCACGCAGGCCGATATCGGTGCAAAACTCGAGCACGGTGTGCTGAGTATCAACGTGCCGAAGAGGGAAGCCAAGAAACTGCCTGAGAAGCAGACGATCATGATAGAAGGATAAACCATTTATGCCCGGGGCTGGCAAAGAACCAGCCCCTTGTTTTATTGATTCTGTGCTATCGCCATTTCGAATAATATGCATTTACGAGTAGACCAGCAGTGTGTTTACTTGCATCAAGGAGCAAAACATGAGGAAAACTTGTCTCTGGATCGTTAGAAACCGTTGGATCGTTATCATCCTGTGCGTGGCGCTGTTGATTCCCTCTGTCTTGGGCATGGCAGCCACAAAAACAAAATATGATCTGCTATACTATCTCCCGCAGGATCTTGAAACTGTGCGCGGGCAGGAAATATTGCTCGATGAATTCGGGAAAGGTGCATATTCGCTCATCGTCACCGAAGGCATGAGCATAAACGAACAGCTCAGACTTGAGGAAGACATACAGCAGGTGGAGCATGTGGAGACAGTTATCGGCTTCGCTTCGCTGACAAAAGGAATGCTACCCATTGCCTTGATACCGGAAACCATACGGACCCGGTTCGCCAAAGGCGATTGCATGCTGACTGCGGTGTTCTTTGATTCCGGTTCATCCTCTGATGAAACGATGAACGCCATTACTTCCATTCGCTCGATTGCGGATGAGCGCTGCTTCATATCGGGCTTATCTGCCGTCGTTACCGATACCCGGAATCTGGTGGAGAGCCAGGAAGCGATATATGTTGGGATCGCAGTCGCTCTTTGCGCGCTGGTGCTCATGCTCACCATGGATTCCTTCCTGCTGCCCATCATATTCCTGGTTTGCATAGGGATATCCGTACTGTGGAATCTGGGCAGCAACTGTGTTTTCGGAGAAATCAGCTACATCACCAAAGCCGTCGCGGCGGTACTGCAATTGGGCGTGACGCTGGACTATTCGATCTTTCTGTGGCACAGCTATAAGGAGCAGAAAAAGCTCACAAATGACAAAGATGTCGCGATGGCGGAGGCAATACGTCTGACATTCTCTTCAATAATCGGCTCCGGGCTCACCACCATAGCCGGGTTTGTCGCCATCTGCTTTATGAGTTTCACTTTGGGCAGGGATCTTGGACTGGTCATGAGCAAAGGCGTGGTCATGGGATTGCTGGGCACGGTGATCCTTTTGCCGTGTGTACTGCGCGCGCTCGATAAAGCGATAGAGAAGACTTCACATAAACCGTTGATGTTCAGCGCGGCATGGCTTGGGCGTTTTGTGGCAAAGCATTATGTGGTTTTGTGCATAATCGCGGCGCTGCTGGCACTGCCCGCCTTTTATGGCTACCGCAATGTACATGTTTACTACGATATGAGTAAACTGATGCCTCAGGAACTGCCGAGTATCGTTGCAAACAACAAGCTGGAAGACAGCTTTGGCATGTCTACCTCCCATCTCGTGCTGTTGGATGCGCAACTGGGGGATGAGGATATGTCCGCGATGATGGATGAAATGAGCGCGGTCGACGGCGTGACGCACGTATTGGGCGCGAAATCGATCGACGACTTGGGTTTACCCCGTCTCATTGAAGGCATGATACCTTCCGCGATCACGGACTCGTTCCGGAGCGAAAACTACCAGCTTTTACTGATCGATTCTGCCTATGTGATCTCGACAGACGAAGTCAACGCGCAGATCGATACGCTCAATGAGATTTTAAAACGTTACGATCCGAGTGCGATGCTTATCGGAGAAGCACCCTGCACCAAGGATCTGATTTCCTGTACGGACACGGATTTCAAGGTCGTCAGTCTGATATCGATCGTCGCGATCTTTGTAATCATCCTGCTGGTGCAGAAGTCTCTGACTTTGCCGGTCATACTTGTCGCAGTCATAGAACTCGCCATAGCCGCAAATTTGTGTGTGCCGTTTTATACCGGCACGGAACTGCCGTTCGTCGGCCCGATACTGATATCGACCATACAGCTGGGCGCTACGGTAGACTACGCCATTCTGATGACAACGCGCTACAAGCAGAACCGGATTTCAGGTGCAGACAGAACTGAGGCAGTGCAAAGAGCGGTAGCGTCCGGCACACCGAGCCTGATCGTAAGCGGTATCGGCTTCTTCGCCGCAACATATGGCGTAAGCATTTACTCTGATATCCATATCATATCTTCTCTGTGCAGACTGATCGCCCGCGGCGCGCTGGTTTCGGTTATCGTAGTGGTATTGTTCTTACCCGCCTTGCTCATGCTGCTGGATAAGATCGTAACAAAAACCACGCTTGATATGAGAAAATTCTGAACAGCACAGTTCCCGATCGAAGACCTGAGACAAGATCGTTCTGAAAGTTCTGATCTACACGCACGTGTGGAACGAGATGCTCCGGAAGGCGACGGTGAATCTGGAAGAGGTATTTGGGAGCAGGGGAAAAATGAAGTCATCGCGAAGATTCTGGGCAAAGCGCCCGGTTTCTTCGTTTTTGGGACGTTGCGGAGCGGTTGAAAGCGTGGTATAATAGGGTTGGAAATGATCAAAACAGGATCACGGGTGGCGCTGCAAACCCCACGGAGGAAAACGGAGAAACATGATCAGGAGCCGAAAACCTATTTCAGAATACGATAGCTTCCACTCTTTGGAAAAGTATCCCGTGAACCGGGGAATGACGATCCTGAGCAGGGTGATGGTCCTCATCGT
>JAFZPV010000047.1 GCA_017552535.1 Clostridia bacterium | reverse complement strand
TCATTCACCAGCTTGTGCAACAGGTTTTCAGTTTTTTCTGAAATGCCTGCGGGCATTTCCGGGCGAAAAAACTGCAATGAAGCGATTCTTTGCTCTCGGCGGGCAAGCTCGCCTTCGCAAAAATCGCTCCTCGAGCCGGCATAGCCGGCCCGGCGGATTGAAATTGGAGGGGTAAACCCCTCCAAACCACCGAGTGGGTTTCCCCTACTTATGCAACAGCTCCGGTGCAGATTTTGGGGTCGTTTGAGTGATTCTGATTCGAAACGTCTGATGATTTCCGGTTTTCGTGACAGGTTTTCGGTTTTCGCTAAAACTCTGTGGAGTTTTCGGGCGCAAAAACCGCTCCTCGGGCCGGCAAAGCCGGCCCTGCGGATTGAAATTGGAGGGGCTGCGGCCCCTCCAAGCCACCTCTGGGATTTGGGCCACTCTTGTGCGCTTTTGCTCACAGCCGCGTAACAATCGCGCGCTTGACACAAAGTTTGTTTTATGCTATATTCTGCGGGATCAATTGAGAAGGTAGGTAAGGAAACATGTCAGTATTGAAGGGTGCTGCGGTCATCGGCCAGAGCGGCGGACCGTCCTCTGTTATCAACGCTTCCGCGTACGGCGCGATCAAGGCCGCGCTGGACAGCGACGTTATCACCAAGGTCTACGGCATGCAGAACGGCATCGTGGGCCTGCTGAACGATAATCTGTTCGACCTGGGCAAGGAAGACCCCGCCGAGCTTGCGAAGATGAAGTACACGCCCTCCTCCGCGCTGGGTTCCTGCCGCTACAAGATCGCCGATCCCGACGAAGACGATACCGATTATAAGAAGATCCTGGAGATGTTCCGGAAGTACGACATCCGCTATTTCTTCTACAACGGCGGCAACGACTCCATGGACACCTGCAACAAGATCAGCAAGTTCATGCTGAAGAACGGCTACGAAGTGCGCTGCATGGGCATCCCGAAGACCATCGACAACGACCTGGCCGGCACCGACCACTGCCCCGGCTTCGCCTCCGCCGCCAAGTACATCGCCACCTCCGTGGCCGAAGTGTACCGTGACTGCCACGTTTACGACAAGGGCATGATCACCATCATCGAGTGCATGGGCCGCCACGCCGGCTGGCTCACCGGCGCCGCCGCCCTGGCTTCCCTGACCGGCAACGGCCCCGACCTGGTGTATCTGCCGGAGGTCGACTTCGATATGCCCTCCTTCCTTAAGAAGGTGAAGGACATCTATGCCAAAAATAAGAACGTGCTGGTGGCCGTTTCCGAAGGCATCCACGACAAGGACGGCAAGTTCATCGTGGAATACGCCGTGTCCGACGCCGCTGTGGACGCGTTCGGCCACAAGCAGCTGGGCGGCCTGGCGGCCTACCTGGCTCAGGAGTGCAAAAACGCCACCGGCGCCAAGGTGCGCGGCATTGAACTGAGCCTGCTGCAGCGCTGCGCTGCCCACTGCGCCAGCCAGACCGACATCGAGGAATCCTTCGCTGCCGGCCAGGCCGCGGCCAATAACGCCATCGCCGGCGTGACCGACAAGATGGTGGGCTTCGAGTGTACCCGCGAGAACGGCAAGTACACCTGCAGCACCAAGCTGTTCGACCTGACCGTGGTGGCCAACGCTGAGAAGAAGGTGCCGCGTGAGTGGATCAACGAGGAAGGCGACAACGTGAACGAGAAGTTCATCGCCTACGCGCTGCCCCTGATCCAGGGCGAGACCCAGATGGGCCATGTGAACGGCCTGCCCGATTTCGTGAACCTCAAAAAGGTAAAGGCATAAACCGATACATAGAGCAATCCCCCGGTTCCCTGCGGAGCCGGGGGATTTTTATGGTTCTTCTTGTGAACTCAGGGACTTGTGAAAACCGACACCTCATCCGAGCCGCTTCGCGCCCCACCTTCTCCTCGAGGAGAAGGGATAAAAGGCTTCCCCTTGAGGGGAAGCTCCGCCGAAGGCGGTGATGAGGTGGAACGCCGGACCAACATTCGCTGACTATCCGTGAAGAGCCCTTTTTATCCTTTGCATGAAAAAGCGGGAAACGCCTGCGCGCTTCCCGCTGAAAAACCGTTATTGATGGATCAGATCTCGTCCTCACCGCTGGGTTCGGGGTTCTTTTCCAGATCGTCCAGCAGGCGGTCCAGGGCGTCGGGGCCGTTGCCGTTCACGTTCTCGGGAGCGGCTTCGTTTTCAGCTGGGGCCTGCTCGCCTTCTTCGGCATCGGGCACCTCGTCTTCTTTCGCGGCGGGCGCCACGCGGCTGATGCGGCTGTCGCCCACGCGCATCAGGCGCACGCCCTGGGTGGAGCGGCCCTGCATGGACACGGAGGACACGGGGATGCGGATGATGGTGCCGTCCACGGTGATGAGCATCAGGTCTTCGTCCTCGCTCACCAGCAGCTGGGCAGCCAGCTTGCCGGTCTTCTCGGTGATCTGCATGGCTTTGATGCCCTTGCCTGCGCGGCTCTGCACGCGGAACTCGTCCAGGCTCGTGCGCTTGCCGTATCCGTTTTCGGTGATGGCCAGCACGGTCTTGCTCTCGTCCACCACCGAGATGTCCACTACCTCGTCGTCCTCGCCCAGATCCATGCTGCGCACGCCCATGCCGCTGCGGCCGATGGCGCGCAGCTCGCTCTCTTCAAAGCGGATGGACAGGCCGTTGCGGCTGCCCAGCATCAGCTGGCTGTCGCCCTTCGTGAGGCGCACGGCGATCAGGGAGTCGTTTTCGCGCAGGGTGATGGCGATCAGGCCGGACTTGCGGATGTTGGCGAAGGCGCTCAGCTCCACGCGCTTGATGATGCCCTTCTTCGTGGCCATGATCAGGTAGTATTCGTCCTGATTCTCTTCCGGCACGGGCAGGATGGCGGTCACCTTTTCGCCGGGATCCAGCTGCAGCATGTTGATCACTGCGGTGCCGCGGGAGGTGCGTCCGGCTTCGGGGATCTCGTAGCAGAACTTTTTGAACGCACGGCCCCGGTCGGTAAAGAACATCACAGCGTCGTGGGTGCTGGTGACGTAAAGCTGCTCCACGAAGTCCTCGTCCCTGGCCTGGGCGGCGATAATGCCCTTGCCGCCGCGCCTCTGGGCGCGGTAGGTGGAAGAAGCCAGGCGCTTGATGTAGCCGTTGTGGGTGATGGTGACCACCATGTCTTCTTCCTCGATGAGGTCCAGCATGTCGATCTCGCCGTCCAGGGCGCTGATCTCGGTGCGGCGCGGGTCGGCGTAGCGGCGCTTGATCTCGGTGATCTCGTCCTTGATGATGCCCATCAGCAGGCCTTCGTCCGACAGCACGGCCTTGTAATATGCGATCTGCTTTTCCAGCTCGGCGTATTCCTCCTGCAGCCTGTCGCGCTCCAGGCCCGTCAGGCGCTGCAGACGCATGTCCAGGATGGCCTGGGCCTGCTTGTCGTCGATGCCCAGCGGGTCCATCAGGCCCTGCCTGGCCTCGGGCGGCGTTTTGCTGGAGCGGATGAGGCTGATCACCTCGTCTATGCGGTCCAGGGCGATCAGCAGGCCTTCCAGGATGTGGGCGCGGGCCTCCGCCTTGTTCAGCTCGTAGCGGGTGCGGCGGGTGATGACGTCCTTCTGGTGGTCCACATAGTGCTTGATGATGCTCTTGAGGGAGAGGATCTTGGGCTCGCCGTTCACCAGCGCCAGCATGATGGCGCCGAAGGTGTCCTGCATCTGGGTGTGCTTGTACAGGTAAGACAAAACCACGTTTGCGGAAACGTCCCTGCGCAGCTCGATCACGATGCGCATGCCGTTGCGGTCGGACTCATCGCGTATGTCCGTGATGCCCTCCAGGCGCTTGTCGTGCACCAGCTCCGCGATCTTGGCCACCAGGTTCGCCTTGTTGACCATGTAGGGGATCTCGGTCACCACGATGCGCTGGCGGTTCTGGCCCATGTCCTCGATCTCGTGCTTGGCCCGCACGATGATGCGGCCGCGGCCCGTGTGGTAGGCGTCATATATGCCCCTCTGGCCCAGCACGATGCCGCCGGTGGGGAAGTCCGGGCCCTTCACGAAGCGCATCAGGTCGTCCACCTCGCAGTCCGGGTGGTCGATCAGGTATACGCAGGCGTCTATCACCTCGCCCAGGTTGTGGGGCGGGATGTTGGTAGCCATGCCAACGGCGATGCCTGCGGAGCCGTTCACCAGCAGGTTGGGGAAGCGGGAGGGCATGACCTCGGGCTGCATGAGAGTCTCGTCGAAGTTGGGATAGAAGTCCACAGTCTCCTTGTCGAGATCGCGCACCATCTCCATGGCCAGCTTGTCCAGCCTGACCTCGGTGTATCGCATGGCTGCCGCGCCGTCGCCGTCCACAGAGCCGAAGTTGCCCTGGCCGTCCACCAGCGTGTAGCGGGTGTTGAAGGGCTGCGCCAGGCGCACCATGGCGTCGTACACGGCGCTGTCGCCGTGGGGATGGTATTTGCCCAGCACGTCGCCCACGATGCGGGCGGACTTGCGGTAGGGCTTGTCGGGCGTGTTGCCCAGCTCCATCATGCTGTACAGGATGCGGCGGTGCACGGGCTTCAAGCCGTCCCTCACGTCCGGCAGGGCGCGGGAAACGATGACCGCCATCGCGTAGGAGATAAAGGATTTTTTAAGCTCTTCCTCTATGTCCAGCGGCGTAAGGTTGCCGATGTTGTACTGATCGTTCATATGCCGTAAGCCCCTTTATATTATACGTCCAGATCGGCCACGAGCCGTGCGTTCTGCTCGATGAACTCGCGCCTGGGCTCCACCTGGTCGCCCATGAGCAGGGTAAAGAGCTGGTCCGCCGCCAGGGCGTCCTTGAGCGTCACCCGGTACATGCTGCGCACGGCGGGGTCCATGGTGGTGGCCCACAGCTGGTGCGCGCTCATCTCGCCCAGGCCTTTGTAGCGCTGCACGTCGGGCTTGGAATCGCGCCCGATCTCGTCCAGGTACTTCTGCAGCTGCTCGTCGGAATATACGTATTTTTCGGTCTTGCCCTTCGTGATCTTGTACAGCGGGGGCTGGGCGATGTATACGTAACCGTTTTCGATGAGCCCCGGGAAATGCCGGAAGAAGAAGGTGAGCAGCAGGATGCGGATGTGGCTTCCGTCCACGTCGGCATCCGTCATGCACACGATGCGGTGGTAGCGCAGCTTGTTGGGATCGAATTCCCCGTCGAAGCCGCCGCCGAAGGCCGTGATCATGGCTTTGATCTCGTCGTTTGCCAGCACACGGTCCATGCGGCACTTTTCCACGTTGAGGATCTTGCCGCGCAGGGGCAATATTGCCTGGAAATGGCGGTCGCGGCCTTCCTTGGCGCTGCCGCCGGCGGAGTCGCCCTCCACCAGGAAGATCTCGCACTTGGCGGGGTCTCGCTCGGAGCAGTCGGCCAGCTTGCCGGGCAGGGCGGCGCTTTCCAGCGCGGTCTTGCGGCGGGTAAGGTCGCGGGCCTTGCGGGCGGCCTCCCGGGCCCTGGCGGCGCTGACGCACTTGTCCAGGACGGCCCTGGCCAGGGACGGGTTTTCTTCAAACACCGTGGACAGCTTGTCCATGGTCATGGCGTACACCATGGGGCGGATCTCGCTGTTGCCCAGCTTCGCCTTGGTCTGGCCCTCGAACTGCGGCTCCTGCAGCTTCACGCTCACTACCGCCGCCAGGCCTTCGCACACGTCGTCGATGGTCAGGTTGGAATCCGCTTCCTTGAGGATGCGGTTTTTGCGCCCGTAGTCGTTCACCGCCCGGGCCAGAGCCGTGCGGAATCCCACCAGGTGCGTGCCACCCTCGGGGGTGTGGATGTTGTTGGCGAAGGAGAGCACGTTTTCGGTGTAGCCGTCGTTCCACTGCAGCGCGGCCTCCACCGTGGAGCCGTCCTTCACGCCCTCAAAGTAGATGGGGGTGTCGAACAGGCAGGTCTTGTTGGTGTTCAGGAATTCGACGAAGGAGCGGATGCCGCCCTCGTAGCAGAACTCCTCGTAGCGCTCTTCCGCGCCCCGCTTGTCCCGCAGGGTGATGCGGATGCCTTTGTTCAGGAAGGCCATCTCGCGGAAGCGCACATGCAGGGTCTCAAATTCGAACTTGCCGGTCTCGAAGATGCCGGGTTCGGGGTTTTCGCCTGTCTTCACGTCCGGCCAGAAGCGCACGGTGGTGCCCGTGCGGTCGGTCTCGCCGATCACCTTCAGATCGTAGAGGATCTTGCCCCGGCAGTATTCCTGCTGATAGATCTTTCCGTCCTGGTATACGTTCACCTGCAGATGGCGGCTTAAGGCGTTCACCACGCTGGCGCCCACGCCGTGCAGGCCGCCGGAGACCTTGTAGCCCCCGCCGCCGAATTTGCCGCCCGCGTGCAGCATGGTGAGGCACACCTCCACGGCGGGGCGGCCTGCTTTGGGATGGATGCCCACGGGGAAACCGCGGCCGTCGTCCACCACCTCCACGGAGCCGTCCTCGTGCAGGGTCACGAATATGTTTTTGCAAAAGCCCGCCAGCGCTTCGTCTACGGCGTTGTCCACGATCTCGTACACCAGGTGGTGCAGACCGCGCTCGTCCGTGGAGCCGATGTACATGCCGGGGCGGCGGCGAACCGCTTCCAGACCTTCGAGGATCTGGATATTGCTCTCGTCATAGTGTGTTTCTTTAGACATGGTCCAACCTCTTTGAACGATATTTTCCTACTATAATAAGTATACCATATTTGCGCACAAAAGTACATTTAGTTGGTGTTATGATTTTCCTGCTTTTGCGCACTTGATTGACATTGTCAAACATGTTATACTTGTATCATAGGGAGGTGTTCGTGTGAGGCTGGACAAAGCGCTTTCGCTTGCGGGCATGAGCCGCTCCGAGGCGCGCCGGGCGATACAGTCCGGGCGCGTGAGCGTGAACGGAAAATGCGAAAAAGACGCGGGGCTGCCGGTTGCCGTGCCTGATGCGGTCTGCCTGGACGGGCGGGCGCTTGCGCTTAAGCTCCACACGCACCTGATGCTGTATAAGCCCGCGGGCGTCCTCACCGCCACCCGGGACGAAAAGGGCGAGCGCACCGTGATGGACCTGGTGCCGCCGGCCCTGCGCCGGGCGCATATGGGTCCCGTGGGGCGGCTGGACAAGGACGTTACGGGCCTTGTGATCCTGACCACCGACGGCCAGCTGGCCCACCGGCTGATCTCCCCAAAGCGCGGCGTGGAAAAGCTCTACGAGGCCCTGGCGGAGGGGCGTGTGGGCGAGAAGGAGGTCGAGGCTTTCAGAAACGGCCTGGACCTGGGGGATTTTACGGCCCGCAGCGCCGCTTTGGAACCCGCTTGCGCGGAAGGCGAAAACACCCTGTGCCGCGTGCGGGTAACGGAGGGCAAATTCCACGAGGTCAAGCGCATGTTCGAGAAGGTCGGGCATCCGGTGCTTAGGCTCAAGCGCCTTAACATTGCGGGCCTTGCGCTGGACGAGAAACTGGCTGAGGGCGAATCAAGGCTCCTGAGTGAAAGCGAGGAAGCGCTGCTGTACCGGGCGGCGGGAATGACGGAGATATGAGCGAGCATTATTACACGGGCCGGCCCTCGAGCGAGAGCCGGGAAACCGCATTCGAAACGGCCTTCGCGGGCGAGACCTTCCGCTTTGCCTGCGACCGGGGCGTGTTTTCCATCAACGAGCTGGACGAGGGCACGCGCATCCTGCTGTCAGCGCTGCCGCCCCTTGCCGGGCGCATCCTGGACCTTGGCTGCGGCTGGGGACCGGTGGGCGTCATCCTGGGCCGCAGGCATCCTGAGGCGCAGATCGTGATGAGCGACGTGAACGAGCGCGCCGCCGCCCTGGCGGAAAAGAACCTGGCCCTGAACGGCGTAAAAAACGCGCGGGTCGTGGTTTCGGACGGGCTGGAAAAGGTGGAGGGCACGTTTGACGCCGTGATCACCAACCCGCCCATCCGCGCGGGCAAGCAGGTGATATACCGCCTGTTCGATGAGGCGCTGTCCCGCCTTGCCCCCGGTGGGAGGCTGTACATCGTGATCCGCCGCCAGCAGGGGGCGGAGAGTGCTCTGAAATACCTGAAAAAAGCAAACGCCCGGGTGATC
Source organism: Clostridia bacterium (assembly GCA_017552535.1). Taxonomy (GTDB): domain Bacteria; phylum Bacillota; class Clostridia; order Christensenellales; family Aristaeellaceae; genus RUG14130. Next base: position 36,049 of record JAFZPV010000047.1, on the reverse strand, counting down.
GAAAGGGAAAAGGGCTACTGGGTGCTGTGCGCGGGAGGAGAAAGCGATGAATAGACCGCAGCTTCAAAAGGTGATCGGGGGAATGCAGAAGGCGGGCCTGAAGCAGCTGCTCGTCACTTCTCCCATGAGCATACGGTACCTTACGGGCCGGTACACGCACCCCGGCGAGCGCCTGATCGCGCTTTTGATCACCGATGACGGCGGCGCCACGCTGGTGGCCAACGCCCTGTTTGCCATGAAGGCGCCTGAAGGCGCGCGCCTGGTGGAATACGACGACACGCAGCCCGCCTCCGAGGCGCTCTCCGCCTGCGTGAAGCCGGGCGTTCTGGGCGTGGACAAGGACTTTACCTGCCGCTTCGCCCTGCCGCTGATGGAGAGCCGGCCCGACGTGCGCCTCAGGCTTGGCTCCGGCTGCGTGGACAGGGCGCGCATGATCAAGACCGAGGAAGAGCTGAAGTGCATGGCGGAAAGCTCCCGCAAGAACGACGAAGCCCTGGCGCGGACGATGGAGCGCCTCCGCCCCGGCATGACGGAAAACGAAGTGGCCGGCCTGTACCGGCAGGCGGCTAAAGACCTGGGCGCTCAGGGGGAGAGCTTCGACGCGCTCATCTGTTTCGGCCCGAACTGCGCCGAACCCCATCACGCCACGGACGATACCATCTCCCGCCCGGGAGACAGTGCGATCCTGGACGTGGGCCTGATATACGCCGGATACTGCTCCGACATGACGCGCACGGTATTTTTGTCCTGCGCCACAGACGAACAGAAGCGAGTGTACGATGTTGTGAAAAGGGCCAACGCCGCGGGGCAAGCCGCCGTACGGCCCGGCGTAAAGCTGCGCGACGTGGACAGGGCGGCCCGCGCGGTGATCGAAGAAGCAGGCTACGGCAGGTATTTCATCCACCGCACCGGCCACGGCATCGGCCTGGAAGTGCACGAATTCCCGGACGTGAGCCAGACCAGCGAAGAGGTTTGCACGCCCGGCATGGTGTTCTCCGTGGAGCCCGGCGTGTACCTGCCGGGACGCTTCGGCGTGCGCGTGGAGGATCTGGTGGCCGTCACGCCGGAGGGCGGAGTCCCCCTGAACGCGCTTGCCAGAGACGAAAGGATCATATGAACGGACTGGACTTAAAGTACATCGAAAGCGTCTTTGGACGGGATACGTTCGTGCGGGGCATGGACGCATACCTGGCCGGCGAGGCGGGGCGGATCAGCCGCAGCCGCCTGCCCCTGGGCCGTTTGGTGGTCAGCGGCACGGTGGACGGCTGCCGCTGCCGCGCCGAGCTGTACGACGGCTATGCCCTGACGTACTGCGACTGCCGTGAAAACCTGAGCACCGGGCGCTGCGTTCACGCCTGCGCGCTGCTCATCAAATACGCCGTATCCGAATCGCCGGACCTGCTCAGGCGCAGCCTTGACGACGAAGCGGACGCCCTGATCGCCGCCTATTCGCCGGATCTGCCCGGGGAAACGCAGTCAAAGCCTGTGACCCTGCAGCCGGTTTTGTCCTTTGAGGACGGCCGTCCCATGGCGGCTTTCCGCATCGGCAGGGAGCGCACGTACATCATCAAGGGCCTGATCGCCTTCGCCGAAAGGATGGAAAAGCCCTGCATGTTCCAGTACGGCGAGACTTTCGTGTTCGATCACGACTTCAACGCCTTTGACGACAGGAGCAAAAGGCTCGTGAGCCTCGTGTGCAATTACGCCCGGGGGCTTGCGCTCTTGATCGGGCGCAAAAGCAGCGCCGTCAGCGAGGCCTTCGGGGACGTGAGGGACATCCCCTTGAGCGGCGAGAGCTTCGACGCGCTGTTCGATATGTACCGGGGCGAAAAGCTGCCCTGCCGGGAAGGCGGCTCGTTCATCCTGGACGAAAGGGATCCCGAAAACCCGGTGGATATCAGCGTCATCAGCGGCAGCCTGCGCGTGCGGGTGGACGAGGGTATGACGCTGTACGATTCCGGAAGCTATACCTATGCGGTGTTCCCGTCCCTGTGCATCCTGCGCCTGAGCCCGGACTTCGCCTCCGCGATCAGGCCGCTGGCCGCCGGCAGCGCCCTGACCCGCAGCGGGCTGATCCTTACGCCCCGGCGCGCCGAACGCTTCTGCGCGCGGGTGCTGCCACGGCTCATGCCCTACACGGACAGCGATCAGCTGGCCGCCCTGCAGCCCTTCATGCCCAACGAGCTGAAGATACGCTTTCTTCTGGACATGCCCGAGCGCGGCCTGCTCACGGCTGTGCCCAACTTTACCTACGACGGCACCTTCGTGGAATGCGGCTCCCCCGAAGACGCATACGCCGACGTGCGCCGCGACATACCCCGCGAGGAGGAAGCGCTGTCCGTCCTCACCCGCTGGTTCGACGCCCCCGCGCCGGGCGAATACGCCTATACCCTTACGGACGAGGAGAGGATGTACGAGCTGCTCAAAAGCGGCGCCAAGGACCTGGCTGACCTGGGCGAGGTGTTCGTTTCCGACCGCCTGCGCAACGTGATGAACGGCAGGGTGCCCAGGCCCGTGGTGAAGGCGCGGGTGCGCGGGGGCATGCTGGAGCTTTCGCTGGACACCGACGAGTTCCCCGCGGAGGAGCTGGACGCCCTCATGCGCCAGGTGCGGGAAAAGCGCCGGTTCTACCGCCTGAAGGACGGCAGCTTCCTGGACCTGTCAGACGGCCGGTTCCAGGCATTCTCCCAGGCTGTGGAAAACCTGGGCGTAAAGGCCCAGGGCCTGGCCAAAGGCACCGCCCTGGTGCCCCTGTACAAGGCCGTGTTCCTGGACGAGGCGCTGAAGGACGACGAAGGCGTCCGGCTGGAAAAGGACGCGGACTACAGGCGGCTGCTCAGGGACTTCAAGAGCGTGGAGGAGAGCGACTTTGCCGTGCCCGAGCCCCTGGACGGGGTGCTCAGGGAATACCAGAAGACGGGCTACCGCTGGCTGCGGACTTTGGATAAATACGGTTTTGGCGGCATCCTGGCCGACGATATGGGCCTGGGCAAGACGCTGCAGGTGCTTGCCTTCCTTCTGGCACTCAAAAGGGAGGGCGGCACAGGGCCCGCGCTGATCGTATGCCCCGCGTCGGTGGCCATATCCTGGGGCGCGGAGATCGAAAAATGGGTGCCTGAACTCAAAAGATGCATCCTGGGCGGAGGGCAGGCGGAGCGCGCGCTTCAGATCGCCGCCGCGCGGGAATACGATATCATCGTCACATCCTACGACCTGATGCGCAACGACATCGGCCTGCACGCGAAAAACGACTACCGCGTGTGCGTGCTGGACGAGGCGCAGTATATCAAGAACCGGGAGACCAAGCTGTTCAAAAGCGTTATGCAGTTAAGCGCCCGCACGCGTTTTGCGCTCACGGGCACGCCCGTGGAGAACCGCCTGAGCGAACTGTACAACATCTTCGATTTCATCATGCCCGGCTATCTGGGCACCTACGCGCGTTTCCGCGAAAAGTACGAAACGCCAATCTCCGAGCACGGCGATCAGGCGGCCAGGGCCGCGCTGTCCAAACTCGTGCGCCCGTTCATCTTAAGGCGCATGAAAAAGGACGTGCTCACGGAACTGCCGCCCAAGACGGAGACCAACTGCTACATCCAGATGGGCGACCGGCAGCGCAAGCTCTACCTGGCCTATGCCGCCGAGGTCAAACGCCGCATGGAAAGCTCTCAGGCTTCCGACAAGCTTCTGATCCTGAGCATGCTCACGCGGCTTCGCCAGATATGCTGCGACCCGGCGCTGTGCGTGGAGGGATACGAAAACGACAGCTGCAAGCTGGACGAGTGCGCCGGCATGGTGAAGGAGCTTATCGACAACGGCCACCGGATACTGGTGTTTTCCCAGTTCACCACCATGTTAAGCCGCATCGGCCAAAGGCTGTCGGAAGAAGGCATCCCGTTTTTCACCCTCCAGGGCGATACGCCCGTGGACGAGCGCGCGCGGCTGGTGAACGCCTTCAACGCGGGCGAAGGCAGCGTGTTCCTGATATCCCTGAGGGCGGGCGGAACGGGCCTCAACTTAAACGGGGCCGACACCGTGATCCACTTCGACCCCTGGTGGAACATCGCCGCCCAGAACCAGGCCACCGACCGCTGCTACCGCATCGGCCAGAGCCGCGCCGTGCAGGTGTACAAGCTGATCGCCTCCGACACCATCGAGGAGAACATCGTCCGCCTGCAGTACAAAAAGCTGGATCTCGCCAAAGTGGTAACCGACAACGAAAACGGCGACCTCAGCAGGCTGAGCATAGAAGAGCTGCTGGAGCTTCTGTCATAACGGGGAGAAAAGCATGAAACGGATTTTGCCATACGCGCTTTTGGCGCTGACCGTGACGCTGATAATGCTGTTCACGCCCTCCGACAGGGCGGTGCGCGTGATGCCCCAGCGTACTTTGCCCGCGCCGTCTTTAACGCCAACGCCTGCGCCGAGTCCCACGCCCGCGCCCACGCCCACCCCGCTGCCGATCCCCGGCGAATACACGCTGGTGAGCAAGAAGAACATGAACGAGCACCTGGATTCGGTGGCGGCCATGCAGGCAAAGCTCAGCCAGCTGGGCTATTACTCCGGCGAGGCGGACGGCTTTTACGGGGACAGCACGTTCCTGGCGGTGGTGGCGTTCCAGCGGAACAACGGCATGCAGGTGGACGGTCTGGCCGGGCCGGACACGCAGAAGCTGCTGTTTGAGGGCGAGAACCTGATAGACGCCGCAGGGCGCGTGTACACGCCCTTCGTGGAGGTGACCCGGGCGCCTACGCCCACGCCCACCCCCGCGCCGCCGGTGCTCAACATGTACGCCTTTGAGCCTGCGCCCGCTCCCGACAGCGAGCTGTTCGGCGGCACGGGATACGACGACGGCACCATCCGCGCCCGCCTGGAAAGGGCGGACGGCGCGCTGATCGTGCGCATCAAGGTGCAAAGCCCCAGCCAGCTGCAAAGCGCCCTGGCCGGCAGCTACGATATGCCCCAGACCGCCGCTCTTGAGCAGCTGTGCCTTGCCAACAACGCGGTGGTGGGCTTCGCGGGCCCGGATTACGCGGTAAGGCCAACGTCCGTGGAGACGCGCCAGGGCATACCGCTTACCGAAAAGATCAGCGGGCGCGACGCCCTCGTGCTGATCGACATGAGCGGCGAGATGCACGTATACGGGCCTTCCGGGGCGGAAAAGGGCTGCCGGGACCACGGGGATAATATCTACCAGGCCATGAGCGTGCCCCATGCTCTGGTGATCAATGGCATCGTGCAGGCGGGGCCCCGGCAGGACGAAACCAAAGCGTATCTGGCCTTTGGACAGAAACAGGACGGCGAGTACGTTTTGATGTATGCGGAAAAGACCGTTTCGGAGCTGGCTCAGCGCATGCTGGAGGCGGGCTGCATGAACGCCGCCCTCATGGGGGAGCAGGGCGTGTATACCTGCTTTGGAGACCTCACGCGCTTTACCTTCGCCGGAGACCGAAACGTGAGCAACATCCTGTATTTCGCCACACTGCGGGGCGCAGGAAGGAGCAATCCATGAAGACGCACATCATCCTGCGCCTGGGAAGCGCATATCTGACCCTGCACGGACTGCTTGTGTTTTTGACCCTGGCGGCTTTCTGCTTTGCCTGCCTGCGGCAGGCCCAAAGGAAGGGCTTCAAGCGCCTGAAGGCAGTAAAAGGCCTGTGCGCGGGCCTCGTCGGCATGCTGGTTATGGGCAAGCTCAGCTACTGGCTGCTGGACAAAAACGCGGTCTTCAACCCGCTTTCCGGCGGACGTATACTGTTTTTCGCGCTGTGCGGCTTTTTTGCGGGTATAAAGCTCGCATTCAGGCGCGCGCCGAAGACCTTCAGGCGGGCGCTGGACGCGTTCGGCGCACCCTTCTTCGCGCTGGCGGCGGCGCTGTACCTGATCTCGGACGCGCCGCTCGGGCGCGTGACCGCGGCGCAGGGCCTGTTTACGGCTCTGGACGCCCACGGTTTTTCACGCTGTTGCGCAGAAATGATCCAGGGCGCGCTCCTGTGTGCGCTCATGGCGCTGGCTTTCGCGCTTAGCAGGCTGCCAAAGCCCCGCTTCACGGTGCGTTTTACGCCCATGCTGATCATGTCGCTGGCGCTGGTCATGCCCTTTGAAGCCTTGAAGGACCTGACCCAGCGCCGCCTGCTGGGCATGCACCTGGAGGCCTGGGGGATGCTGGCGGCGTACGCCGTTCTGACCGTGCGCTATGCCCTGAGGCGCCTTCGGGAGAGCGCCCTGCCGGACATTCTGCGCCTGCCGGTCATCGCCCTGCCGCCCCTTCTGAGCCTTATCTGTCCCGCAGCCGTGAGCGCCGGCGCCGCCTGGCCGGCCATACTGCTCATCACGCTTCCCGCCGCGCTGGTGCTGTCGCCCCTGTACCCCTTCGTGCGCCGCCCCGTGCGCCCCAACACCGTTGACCGGAAGCGGAAGTTCACCTGATCCCTTTGCGGACATCAACAAAGCACACTGCGCTGACGCAGTGTGCTTTGTTCACGCCCGACCGATCATTCAAACGGTATATCCCTTTGTATCTCCGCGATCCGGCCGCCCTGCAGGTATATGCGCGGCACGCGCCGGCCAACGCGGCTCAGGCATTCGTTGCGGTTCATGCGGGCGATCTCGGCGTATTCGTTCAGGCTGATCCCGTCGCCCAGAAGCGTCACCTCGTCGCCGGCCCGGGCGCCGGGAACGTCCGTCACGTCCACCATCATCTGATCCATGCACACCAGGCCCAGCACCCGCGCGCGGTGGCCGCGCACGATCACCTCGCCCAGGCTGTTCAGGCGCGGATAGCCGTCCACGTAGCCCGCCGGAAGCGTGGCCACCCGCGTGTCCCGGGGCAGGGGATGATCCTCGTCGTAGCCGATATAATCGCCCGCGCGCACGGTATGGATGTCAGAAATGCGCGTCATGAAGCGGGCGACCGGTTTGTCGAGCTCGGGATGCGCATAGCGGTAGGGGCACACGCCGTACAGCCACGCGCCCAGGCGCACCGCGTCCATGTGACGCTCGGGATAGCGCACCATGCCGATGGAATCGCAGGCGTGGCGCATGTATCCGGATATGCCCGCGCTGTGCAGAAGCGCGTCCGCCCGGTCGAAGAGGCGGAACTGCTCCAGGTCGTTTTCCTTGTTCCTCAGTGCCAGATGGGTGTACAGCCCCTCCACGCGGACGCGTTCGTCCCGGGCGAAGCGGAGCATGGCGTCGAAGCTGCCTGCGTCAAAGCCCAGGCGGTGCAGGCCCGTGTCCGCCTTGATGTGCACGCGGGCCGGCGCGCCGGCCTTTTCGGAGGAAGAAAGGATCAGGCGCGCGCTTGCCTCGTTCCAGCAGGTGAGCACGATGCCGTTTCTGACCGCACTTTCGCATTCCCCGGGGCTCACCAGCCCCATCACCAGCACGTCCGCGTCCGGCAGAAGGCTTTTGATCTCCCGGGCCTCCGCATAGCAGGCCACCGCGAAAAAACGCGCGCCCCAGCCGTAAAGCGCGCGGCTGACCGCATTCGCGCCCATGCCGTAGGCGTTGGCCTTCAGCACGCAGATCACCCGCGCACCGGGCGACAGCATGGAAAGCGCGGTCTCATAATTGCTCTTCAGCGCGTCCAGGTCGATCTCCACCCAGCAGCGGGAGCGGGCTTCGGCAGCGTCCATGTTCATTCGTCCTCCAGAAGCTTGCGGTATTCGGCCTCTTCGGCGGCGTTGGCGTGCACGAAGTGGCCGGGCTCCAGCTCCGTCCAGCGGGGCAGATCCGTTTCGTAACGGTGCACGGACGGATCGTACACGGTGAGCACCTTCTCCCTTTCGCTGATGGGATCGGGAAGGGGCACGGCGGACAGAAGCGCCCGGGTATAGGGGTGCAGCGGATGCTTAAATAGTTTCTCGGTATCGGCCAGCTCCACGATCACGCCTTTGTGGATCACGGCGATGCGGTCGCAGATGAAGCGCATCACGCTTAGGTCATGGGAGATGAACAGGTACGTGAGCCCCCGCGCCTTCTGAAGGTCGCTCAGGAGGTTAAGCACCTGGGCCCGGATGGATACGTCCAGGGCGCTGATGGGCTCGTCCGCCACGATGAAATCCGGCTGCATGATCAGCGCGCGGGCGATGCCGATGCGCTGCCTCTGTCCGCCCGAAAACTCGTGGGGGAAGCGGCTGGCGAATTCCGGCAGAAGGCCCACGTCGTTGAGCGCTTTTTCCACCAGCTTTTCGCGCTGCGCTTTGGGGTATTTGCGGTATATGCCTTCCGATACGATATAGTCCACCTTCGCGCGCTCGTTCAGCGACGCCATGGGGTCCTGAAAGATCATCTGTATGCGGCTGGTCACCTGCCGGTCCAGCTCTTTGGAGATGCGGCCGTCGATCCGCTGGCCGTCAAAGATGATCTCGCCCTGCTGGGCGGGCACCACGCGGATGATGGCGCGGCCTATGGTGGTCTTGCCACTTCCGCTCTCGCCCACCAGGCCGAAGGTCTCGCCCCGGCAGACGTCAAAGGATACGTCGTTTACGGCTTTGAAGGCGCTTTTGCGCTTGCCGAAAACCACCGAAAGATGCTTAACCTGAAGCAGCGGCTCAGCCACGCAGACTCACCTCCCGGCGCATAAGCTTCTGTATGATCTGAGGAGGCTCCATTTTGGGCGATCTGGGGTCCAGCAGCCAGGTGCGGGCCGAATGGGTGGGGGAGATCTCGAACATGGGGGGACGCTTCACAAAGTCGATCTCCAGGGCGTAGGGATTGCGGGGCGCGAAGGCGTCTCCCTGCACTTTGGCAAAGAGGTTGGGCTGCGTGCCCTGGATGGAATACAGCTTTTCGCCCTTCACGCCCAGCTGGGGCAGGCTGCTGAGCAGCGCCCAGGTGTAGGGGTGGCGGGGGTCGTAGAAGATCTCCTCGGAGGTGCCGATCTCCACGATGTCGCCGCCGTACATCACGGCGATGCGGGTGGAGACGTTGGCCACCACGCCCAGGTCGTGGGTGATGTATATGGCGGTGATGCCCCTCTCCTTTACCAGCTGTTTGATGAGGGCCAGGATCTGGGCCTGTATCGTCACGTCCAGCGCCGTGGTGGGCTCGTCGCATATAAGGATGTTGGGCCTGCAGGCGATGGCGATGGCGATCACCACCCGCTGGCGCATGCCGCCGGAAAATTCGTGGGGATACTGTCTGGAGCGCTTTTCCGGATCGGCGATGCCCACGGCGGAGAGCATATCCAGCATGGCCCTGTGGGCCTGGGCGGGGGTAAGGTCCTTCTGGTGCAGCTCAATCGCTTCCAGGATCTGCGCGCCGACGGTCCGGAGGGGATTCAGGCTGGTCATCGGGTCCTGCATCACCATGGCGATCTCCCGGCCCCGGATGCGCAGCCAGTCGCTTTCCTTTCTGAACTGGGTGAGCTCTTCGCCCTTATAGCGTATCGAGCCGCTCTCAATAAAGCCGTTCTGGTCGTTCAGGCCCATAAAGCATTTGGTGAGCACGCTCTTGCCGCTGCCGCTTTCGCCCACGATGGCGAGGCTCTCGCCCTTGTATACGTCCAAGGACACGTCCCTTAGCGCATGGAGCGTCTGACCGCGCAGACTGAATTTGAGATTCAGGTTTCGTACCGTCAAAATCGGTTCTTCCACGGTTTCGGCTCCTTTCTATACGTGATTCTTGGGGTCGGCGGCGTCCGCGAAGGCGTTGCCGATGATGTAGAAGGATATGGTGATGAGGCTCAGCACGATGGCGGGAAAGATCAGCTGATACCTCAGCGACGCGCTGGTCACCAGCTTGCGGCCTTCGTTGATCAGGTTGCCCAGCGAGGGGGTGTTCACGTCCAGACCCAGGCCGATATAGGTGATGAACACTTCGCTGCCGATGGCGCTGGGAATGGCCAGGGCCATGCGGAGCATGATCACGCTCACCAGGTAGGGCAGCAGGTTCCTGAGCATGATGCGGGTGGGCTCGGTGCCCAGGCAGCGGGAGGCCAGGTTGTAGTCGCGGTCGCGGATGATGATGATCTGGTTGCGGATAAAGCGCGCCATGCCCAGCCAGCGCGTGAGACACATGGCAAAAATGAGCGTGGATATGCTGGGGCGCATGATGTAGGAGACCAGGATCAGGATGATGGTGGTGGGAATGTTGTCGATCACGTTGTAGATCTCGGTGATCAGGCGGTCCAGGGCGCGCACGTAGCCCCACACGATGCCCACCGCGATGCCGATCAGGGCCTCGAATACGGCCACCACGAAGCCGATCCACAGCGAGGTGCGCGTACCGCTCCATACACGGGCCCACAGGTCCTGCCCGATGTTGTTGGTGCCGAAGAGGAAGGGGGAACGGCTGGGCATCGTGCGCAGCTCGGTCGCCCCCGCGGTCTCAAACCGACCGTCGCCCAAGGGGGTCAGGTCGCTGGCAGCCGCATAGAGCGATTCGCCGCCGTTGGTCATGTCGGCGGGCTCGGTGTACATCTGGAGCTGGAAATTGGAATAGCTCTGGTAGGGCGTGTTTTCCGGGTCCTCGGGAAGCTTCAGGCTGGTCTGGAAATTGTTTTTCACATAGCCCGTCGTGCCGTTGTATTCGACCGTGCACCAGTCCGGCCCGTATTGGGTGAGGGTGAACTTCTGGCGCTTTTTGATGACGGACGCCACGTTGCTCACGGCGTACCAGTCGTCGTTCAGCTTTTCGCCCAGCAGCACCGTGCCCGCGGGAACAGTCATATAGGAGGTGGTGGTGGAGGGCGCCTGGTTCTGCAGCTGGATGCCGGTCAGGGGGTTGTTGTTCACGGTGTTGGCTTCGTACTGGCCGGGCAGCAGGGGCTGCAAAAGCGTAAACGCCACCAGCACCACCAGAACCACCAGCATCACCAGGGCCGTGCGGTTGTGCCAGAAGGCGCGGAAGGTGGAGCGCCAGTAGGAATAATTGGAGTAACCTGTCTTTTCGCCGGCGGTGGGATCGAAGGGAGCGGGGGTGAACAGCGCGTCTTCCTCTTCCCGGGACAGGTTTTTTTCCACCGCCGCGTTCACGCTGTCTTCCAGGCGGCGCTTTTTGGTTTCGAACGGTCCTTTCATCAGCGCACACCTTCCTTTTTCACAAAACTGATCCGCGGGTCGATGACCGCCATCAAAAGGTCGCCCAGCAGCAGGCCGACGATGCCGATGCAGGAGTAGATCATCACCAGCGCCTGCACCATGGGGTTGTCCTGGCGACCGATCACGTCCACCAGAAGCCCGCCCATGCCGGGGATGGAGTACAGAGATTCGATATATATGGAACCACAGACCGTATACAAAAGCGAAGCGGGGATATACTGGATCATGGGCACGAAGGCGTTGCGGAACACGTGCCGGAACATGAGCCTGCGCGAGGGCACGCCTTTGGCGCGCGCCAGGCGGATATAGTCCTTGTTGATCTCGTCCAGCATGTAGCGCCTGAGCCACATGGCGTAACTGGCGATGGAACCCAGCGACATGGAGAACACGGGCAGAATCCAGGTGACCCAGTTGTTTCTGTCAAACAGCATGGATATGCCCATCCAGCTGGTGCCGTACATCTGGATGAAAATGTAGTAAACGGCGGCGGGCACCGCGTTGATCAGAACGATGAACACCGTGCCGAATCTGTCCCAGAACCCGCTTTTGCTGCGGGCCATGGCGGCGCCCAGCGGAATGCCCAGCACCAGCGACAAAGCCATGCTCATCAGGCCGATATAGATGGAAATGGGCGCCTTTTTGGCGATGATCGAGGTGATGGGGGTGCCCGCGCTGTAGCGCGTGGAGGAACCCAGATCGCCGTGGAAAAGCTTTACCAGAAAATCCCAGAACTGTTTATAGATCGGCTGGGTGAGACCGAGCTGCTTGAGCTTGACGTTTACCTGGGTCTCGTTCAGCTTGTCGAAATTGTCGAAGTAACCTTCGATGGGCATCTGCCTGAGCAGAATGAACACCACCGCCACGATGATGAACAGCGTCAGCGCGCTGCCAAGAAGCCGTTTGAGCGTATATTTGACCAGCCTGCGCTCGATGACGATGTACACGAAGCCCACGAGCAGCCCCAAAAGCATCAGCAGGATGAGCTTCACGCCCGCGGTGCTGCCTGAAAGCAGGATGGCCGCCGCGACAGGAAGCACGAGCAGCGCCGAAACGCCGATGCCGAGCGGCTTGGGCTGCTTTGAGCCGGGGCGGCTTTCCTCCGGCGGGCGCTTGTTCTGCCCGTGCCTGCCTGAAAAAGCAGCAAGCTGAGAGGCCAGGATACTCAATCTCATAATCGTTCGACCTTGATGAAAAGAATAAGGACGGCTGAAAAACTATACCGCGCGGGGACGGAGTAAGCTCCGCCCCCGCTCAAGAAACGGTTTTACCGAAAACCTGTCAGCGCGATTCAGTTCTGTGCGCTTCTGGCCTCCAGCCACGCGTCGTAGGCGTCGTAATACTCGTCGGTGCTCATGGGCTTGTCCAGCAGGTGCTGGCCCTTGTAGCGGCAGGAGGCCAGGCCCGTGGCGCCGAACTGTCCCTCGAAGGGATTGAGGCGGGACGCGGTATAGCCGCCGTTGTTGGAACCGAAGGTGATGATGATGGCGTGGTCGATGAGGTACGCTTCCGCCTCGGCAAACGCCTCGTAGCGCGCCTGCATGTCGGTGCCGGGCATGGCCTTCGCGGCAGAAAGCAGGTCGTAGTAGACCAGCGTGCCTTCGTCGTTCATCAGCGCGGGATCGGTGGCCTTGATCAGGAAGTTGTAGTTGTTCTTCTCTTTGAAGGGCTCGGTCAGGTTGACGGGATCGTCGAAGTCGAGGCCCCAGTTGCACTTCATGAACGCGTATTTGCCGCTGCGGCGCACGTCGCGCAGGAAGCCGGAGGAGGGGCGGCCTTCCACCATGATGTCGATATAGTCGGTGCCCAGCACGCCTTCCAGCTGCTGTTCGACCACGATGCTCTCCTCAGCCCAGCTGGAAGAGGAAACGTTGTAGGTGAGCATGATCTTGATGGGGAAGGTGGCGCCGGCGGCGGTCAGCTCTTCGATGGCCTGCTGTTTGTATTCAAGCGCCTTGTCGGTGTCCATTTCAAAAGCGGCGTCGGCGAGTGCGCCCATTTCGGTGTAATCCACGCCGTTGAGCACGCAGATGCCCTTGGGCATAATGGTGTCGCTCAGCAGGTCTTCGGGGTTTTCGGGCTCGATGACGGTCTTGGCCTTCAGGCGGTCAAGCGCATAGCGGATGGACTGGCGGAAGGCTTCGTTGTTTACAGCCTTGGTCCAGTTCTCGGGCTCCCAGTCCGCGTCGAACTGCGCGTCGAAGTTGAAGGTCCAGAAATAGGAATACTGGCCGTACTGGCGCACGGGATGGATGAGATCCGCCTTTTCGGGGTCCGCCAGCCACTCGGCAGCGATGGTGGAGGAAATGTCGGCCTCGTCCACTTCGCCGCGCAGGTACAGCTCTGGGCTGATGGTGCCGGCTTCTTTATTGTAGATCTGCTCGATCGCGTCGATGTAGACGTGTTCGGCGTCCCAGTTGGTCTCGTTCTTGGTGTAGACGCGCTTTTCCTGGGGCACGAAATCGCTCAGGATGTAGGGGCCGCAGTACAGGATGGTGTCGGGGCCGGTGGCAAGGCCGAAGTCAGCGCCCTTCTCCTCGAGGAATTTGGCGTTTACGGGCATATAGCACACGTAATCCATCATGGACAGGAAGTAGGGGCATGGCTCCGCAGTGGTGTAGGCGATCGTGTAATCGTCAAGGGCCTTGATGCCGACGTCTTCAAACGCGATCTCGCTGCCCTCGCCGTCGGTATAGTCATAATACGCTTCGGCATTGAGGATGTAGTCGGTCAGGATCCAGGCGGTGGAGGAAGCGTTTGCCGCGTTCAGCAGGTATTTGGCGCTGGTAATAAAGTCCTCGGCAGTGACGTCGGCGTAATACTCGCCGGTGTACGTCACCCAGGTGGCGCCCTTGCGCAGATGGAAGGTCCAGGTCAGGCCGTCGTCGCTGGTCTCCCAGCTCTCAGCCAGGCAGGGCACGTAACCGCCGTAGCAGTCGCGCTCCACCAGGGTGTCCACAACGTTGGCGGCGATGGTGAATTCGCTGGTGGTAGAGGTGGTCAGATAGTTGAGGCTGGTGATCTCGCCGGAATACAGCGAGCGGTACACCACCTTTGCGTCCTCGGCAGTGGCGGGCGCGCAAAAACTGAACGCGAGCACCGCGCACAGCGCGAGCATGAGCAATCTCTTCATGATGTTCCCTCCATGCATTGAGACCGTTTACAACGGCCATATTTATGTGCATGATACCACATGCTGTGGGAAATTGCAATAAAAAACATGTTATTTATGCAAACAAATTCGCATAAAACCCGGAATATCATAAAAATGAATTTTGAGACGGTATAAAAATTCAAAACCGGCCGCCGTGTTTTTTCGGCCGCTGCGGCTGCAGGGGTGTTGAAATCGGGTAAAAAATGGTATATAATACTTAACATGAAAATGGCGCGCAGTCCGCTTCTTCTTTGGGATGAAGGGTGAAACGCGCCCCGGCATCACGACAGGCGTCGGCGGAACGCGCCGCACGCAGAAAGGCGGTTCATACGTATGACACTCAAACGCATCTGCGAGATCCTCTCCGCACAGCCCCTGAGCGACAATTTCGATGAGGATCTGGAGGTACAGTGCGCCTGCTCCAGCGACATGATGAGCGACGTGCTGGCCTTTCCCAAGGAGCACATGGTGCTTTTGACGGGGCTGGTGAACCCGCAGGTCATGCGCACCTGCGACATGCTGGATATCCGCGCGGTGGTGTTTACCCGGGGCAAGCTGCCCTCCGCCGAAGCGCTGGAAATGGCCAACGAAAACGGCATCAACGTGATGGGCACCCACCTAACGCTGTTCATCGCCAGCGGCAAGCTGTACGAGGGCGGCCTGTACAACGGCACGAAGGGCTGACGGGGTCACGGATATGAGTATATTAAAAGAAGAGTTTCCCGTGGAAGCCATGGACTTCGTCACCGCGGGCGAGGCTTCCGCGCAGATCAAGCGCCTGCTCAAAAAGCTGGGCGTGGACCCGGGGGTCATCCGCCGCCTGTCCATCGCCTGCTACGAGGCGGAGATCAACCTGGTGATCCACTCCGACGGCGGTAAGCTCACGCTGGAAATGAACCCCGAAAACGTTTCGCTGATCAGCGAGGACGTGGGTCCCGGAATACCCGATATAGACCTGGCCATGAGCGAGGGCTATTCCACTGCCTCGGACGACGTGCGCATGATGGGTTTCGGCGCTGGCATGGGCCTTGCCAACATGGCCCGCAACGCCGACCGCTTCCACATCGATTCCAAGGTAGGCGAGGGCACCCGCATCGAAATGATATTCGACATCAACAAATAAGGAGGGTCCGCTTTGGCCGCGAATAACCTGCATTCCGTAAAGCTCGACAAGGGAAAATGCGTGGGCTGCACCAGCTGCCTAAAGCGCTGCCCCACGGAGGCCATCCGCATCCGCAAGGGCCGCGCCACCATCATAGACGAGCTCTGCATCGACTGCGGCGAGTGCATCCGCGTCTGCCAGCAGCATGCCAAGATCGCCGTGACCGATCCTTTGTCCTCCATCAACCGCTTCAAATACAAGATCGCGCTGCCCGCGCCTACGCTCTACGGGCAGTTCAAAAAACTTTCGGACATTTCCAGCATCTCCCGGGGCCTTTTGCGCATGGGCTTCAGCGACGTGTTCGACGTGGCCCGGGGCGCGGACATCGCCTCCCGCGCCATCATGGAAAAGCTAAAGAGCCCCAACTGCCCGCATCCTCTGATCTCCTCGGCCTGCCCCGCGGTGCTCAGGCTCATACAGGTGCGCTTTCCCGAGCTGATCGAAAACGTGGTGGACGTACGCTCGCCCATGGAGATCGCGGCCACCGTGGCCCGCAAGGAGTTCTGCGAAAAGCACGGCGTAAGGCCGGAGGAAGTGGGCTGTTTCTTTATCACCCCCTGCGCCTCCAAGGCCACCGCCATCCGCAATCCCATCGGCCACGAAAAGAGCGCGGTGGACGGCGCCATCTCCATCATCGAGATCTACGGCCTTCTGTCCAGCCAGCTGCGCCGCGACAAAAGCGCTCAGGCCGCCGAGGACAGCGAGCAGAAAAAGTGCACGGCGCTTGGCATCGGCTGGGCGCGCACCGGCGGCGAGAGCCTGGCCATCGAGGAGGAAGAAGCCCTGGCCGTGGACGGCATCGAAAACGTTAGCAAGGTGCTGGAGGAGATCGAAAACGACCGCCTGCCCGACCTCAAGTACTTCGAAGGCCTGGCCTGCGACGGCGGCTGCGTGGGCGGCCCCATCGTGTTTGAAAACGTATACATCGCCCGCAACCGCATCCGCAAGCTGGTGGTGGACCTGCCCAAGGAAAAGATCTCCGACGCCGTGAGCCTGGAGGAGGTCAGGAGCCTGGGCAACGACCTGTGCTTCGATAAGCCCATCCGGCCCATCGAGGCCATGAAGCTGGATCAGGATTTTGCCGAGGCGCTCAAAAAGATGGACCGCATCGAGGAGATCGCCAAGCAGCTTCCGGGCCTGGACTGCGGTTCCTGCGGCTCGCCCACCTGCCGGGCGCTGGCAGAGGATATCGTGTGCGGCTACGCGCGGGAACTGGACTGCCTGTTCCTGCTCAAGCAGAAGGTCTCCGAAATGGCCAAGCAGATGGTGGAGATCAGCGAACTGACGAGAGAATAATCGATAGGAGATATGCATATGACCGTCAACGATGTTGCTTCCGTGCTGGGCGCGGCCCTGCTCACCAAGGATACCGACACCTCCCGCCCGGTGCGGGAAGGCTATTCCTGCGACCTTCTGTCCTGGGTGATGGCCCACGGGCGCGAGGGCATGGCGTGGGTAACGGTGCAGACGCACATGAACGTGATCGCCGTGGCCTCCCTGCACGACATGAGCTGCGTGATCATCCCTGAAGGCATCCATGTGGAAGACGAGGTGCTGGAAAAGGCCTCCGAGGAGGGCATCAGCGTGCTCTCCAGCGGCCTGACAGCCTTCGACATCTGCGGCCGCCTGGCGGCGGCGGGTATCGGCGCGTGCTGAGATGAAATACGCCGTCGACCTGCACATGCACTCCTGCCTCTCCCCCTGCGGGGACATGGACATGACGCCCAACAACATCGTGAACATGTGTTATCTCAAGGGGCTGGAGCTGATCGCCGTGACCGACCACAACACCGCCGGCCAGCTGAAGAGCATCAAAAAGGTGGCCGACGCGGTGGGCATCGGGCTGGTGCCGGGCATGGAGCTGACCACGCAGGAGGAGGCCCACATGCTGGCCTACTTCCGCACGGTGGAAGAGGCGGCGGCGTTTTCGGAGGAGATATACCCCCATCTGCCGCCCATCAAAAACAAGCCCCAGCTTTTCGGCGTGCAGGCGTACATGAACGAGGACGACGAGATCACCGGCGAGGAGCCCAGGCTCCTGATCAGCGCGCTGGACCTTTCCGTAAACAAGCTGTTCGACATGGTCACCCAGCGGGGCGGCCTTGCGATACCCGCGCACATCAACCGGGGCTCCAACGGCATACTGCAGGCGCTGGGCTTCCTGCCGCCGGACGTTCCGTTCCCGGCGCTGGAGGTATCCGTAGGCCTGCCCCTGCCCCATAAGGGCATACCGGACGTAAAGCAGCTGCACTCCTCCGACGCGCACTATCTGGAAAACATCTTTGAGCGCACGGAGTTTCTGGACCTGTCCGCGCCCACCGCGGACGCGTTTTTCGACTATATTCTGTCCTGAGGATAGCCATGCGACATACCGATGAAGCTTATGCGATGATGCTGCTCACCCTGCCGCTGGACCCCGGCGGCGAGGTCGCGCTGAGACCCCTTTCCGCGGAAGAGTTTTCGGCGGTGGCGGGACAGCTGGACCTGAGCGGCGAAACCTCCCTGGGCTCGCTGATGGGCCTGGACGTGGCGGGCGTCATGCGCCTGCTGGGCACGGATGAGGCCACCGCCTACCGTTTGTGCCTGCTCATGGACAGGGACATGCAATTGAGCCGCCTCATCGACGAGTGCGCGGACGACCAAACGGAGATCGTTACGCCCTTCGACAGCGCTTACCCCCAGGGTGTCAAAAGGCGCCTGGGCCTGTACTGCAGCCCCGCGCTCTTTGCCAAAGGCAACCTGGAGCTTCTGCAGGCGCCGTACCTGGGGATACTGGGCATATCCGGCGTGCAGACCACCCGGCGCGCCCGCACGGGCGTGAGGGCGCTGGTCATGCGCGCGGCGGTAAACGGCCTGGGCGTCGCCGCCGGGGACGAGATGGGCGCGTGCCGCGCGGCGCGGGAGGAAGCGCTCAGGCAGGACGCGCGGCTGGTATGCGCGCTCACGGGCGGGCTTCAGGCTTTTTCGCGGCAGGCGGAAAACGCCCCTGCGCTTTTGCAGGGCAGCATGCTGCTTATCTCGGGAGCGCATCCCCTGTCCGGGGCCGGAACGCAGGACGCCGCCCGGCGCAACCGCGTTCTGTTCGCCCTGTCCCAGGCCGCTTTCGTGATCACCACCGACAGCCGCAGGGGAGAAGCCGAAGCCGCGCGCCGGGGCTGGTGCCGGCACCTGTACGTGTATGATGACGAAGCCTATCCGCAAAACGCGTCCCTCGCGTCCCGCGGCTTCGAAAAGGTGGACGACCTGGAGAGCTTCAGCGTGGCCGACCGCGTGGAGGAATGGCTCCGCCCGGACGCGGAACAGCTGAGCTTCCTGTGAGGCGCGCGGCTGTAACCGTGAAACACGGCTGAGCAATATCGTCATAAAACCGGCGGCAGGGCCCTGTGCAGGCTCTGCCGCCGGTAAATTATATATAGGAATGCTTTGCTTTACAGCAGCCTGATCAGCTCGTCCCGTACGCCGTCCAGGCGGGCGTCGCTCAGGCCGAAATCCATCTGCTTGTAGCTCCAGGCGGCGCGGGCGATTTCGAACTTTTCAAAGGCAGCGTGGATGCGGCTGAACCATTTGAGCGCTTCTTCGGGTCTGGCGCGGTCGATCACGCCGTATTCGCCGCAGTACAGCGGCGAGCCGTATTTGCGGGCCGCCTCAAGGGCCGGGGCAAAGCGCGTTTCGAAATAGTCTTCCGGCAGGTCCATGCTGTCAAAGGACGGCCTGGCGCTTTTGTCCAGGGATGGCACCCAGGGCGCACCCTGGTGGGTGAAGGGCAGCGGATCGTAGCAGTGAAAGTTGTAGGCCGTGTTCTCGTCGGCGGGCGGGTCCAGCGCGGGCACCGCAGCGGCGCTGTTGTTGTGGTAGCTGCCCACCAGGATCAGCACCTTCGGGTCGATCAGGCGTATCGCCCGGATGCACTCCCGGGATATCCGGTTCCAGCTGCCGATATAGCTTTGGTCGGTCACTTCGTTGAGCAGCTCGAAGGCCACGTCCGCGCGTCCGCCGAACCGGCGCGCGACCACTTGCCACAGCCGGTAAAAGCGTGCCTGGTACGCTTCGTTTTCAAAAAAGCCCGCCTCGCACTCGCCGGGATCAAATGAAAAGCCCGCCGTTTTGTGCAGGTCGATCACGGCTTTCAGGCCCCGCTTTCCGCACCAGGAAAGCGCCCTGTCCAGCGCGGCGAAGCCCGGGCCGTCCAAAGCGCCGTTTTTATCCTCCAGAACGTTGTGGTCCACGGGGATGCGCACGTGGTCCAGCCCCCAGGAGGCTATGGTGTTTATGTCCTTTTCGGTGATAAAGCCGTTTATGCGCCCGGCGGAATAATCGCACTGGGAAAGCCAGCCGCCCAGATTCACGCCCCGGTAAAAGCCCCTTGTTTTCATGCGGTTCACCTCTTCTTCGTTTGTTCGATTATATACCATAATTCCCTCGCTGTAAACCCGTTTTTGCGGTCGGGGGGAGGCACGCGGTGCTTTCCGGACCCGGAAAAAAACGGACGGCAAGGTGAATATTGTGTTTTTCTTGTGCTGGGCAGTTGAGAAATCGGCCGCGTTGCGGTATAATACAAACTAAGGACAATATGTACATTCGGAGGAGAAGGATTATGAAGCTCAACATTCAGGCGCTTGAAAACCGGGAAGCGTGGCTCTCCAAGGGTTATGCCCTGCCCGAATACGACGTGAAGGCCGTGAGGGCGCGCACGAAAGCATCCCCGCAGTGGATACACTTCGGCGCGGGCAACATCTTCCGTGCCTTCCTGGGCTCGGTGGCTCAGCGGCTTCTGAACGCCGGAAAGATGGATACGGGCATCACGGTGTTCGAGGGCTTCGACCCCGAGATCATCGAAAAGGCCTACAAGCCCTTCGACGACCTGTCCGTGGGCGTCACGCTCATCAGTTCCGGAAGCGTGAAAAAAGAAGTGCTGGCCAGCATCTGCGAGTCCCTCACCGCCGCGGACGACGCGCGGGCGAAGGAGATCTTCGAAAGCCCCAGCCTCAAAATGGCCTCCTTCACCATCACCGAAAAGGGCTACTCCCTGCGCTTTGCCGAAAAGGACGCCCAGGGCAAACCTGAGGACGCTTCCGGCCTGATCGGCTACCTCACCAAGCTGCTGCTGAAGCGCTATGAAGCAGGCGCGCTGCCCATCGCCCTGGTGAGCATGGACAACTGCTCCCACAACGGCGAAAAGCTGGAAAACGCGGTGCGCTTCGTGGCGGGCTCCTGGCTCAAAAACGGCCACGTCGGGCAGGACTTTATCGATTATATCGACAAAAAAGTGTCCTTCCCCTGGACGATGATCGACAAGATCACCCCTCGCCCTGACGAGAACGTGATGAAGCTTTTGGCCGAGGACGGCTTTGAGGACGGCGGCCTGATCATCACCGGCAAAAACACCTATACCTCCGCCTTCGTCAACGCCGAGGAGAAGGAATACCTGGTGATCGAGGACGATTTCCCGGCGGGCCGCCTGCCCCTGGACGAGGCCGGCGTATACTACACCACCCGCGAGACGGTGGAAAAGGTGGAGCGCATGAAGGTGACCACCTGCTTAAATCCCCTGCACACCTGCCTGGCCGTGTACGGCTGCCTGCTGGGCTTCAAAACCATCTGGCAGGAAATGAAGGACGACGACCTGAAGGCCATGGTGGAGCGCATCGGCTACGTGGAGGGCCTGCCCGTGGTGACCGACCCCGGCATCATGCAGCCGAAGGTGTTCCTGGGCGAAGTGCTTGAAAACCGCCTGCCCAACTGCTTTCTGCCCGACACGCCCCAGCGCATCGCCACCGATACCAGCCAGAAGCTGTCCATCCGCTTCGGCGAGACCATCAAGGCCTATATCGAGCGCGGGCTGGACCTTGGCGTGCTTCAGGGCATCCGCCTGGTGGAAGCCGGCTGGCTGCGCTACCTGATGGGCGTGGACGACGAAGGCAAGGCCTTCGAGCCTTCCCCCGATCCCCGCATGGACGAGATGAACAAGCGCCTGGCGGGCGTGAGCTTTATGCATAACGAAAAGGCCCGCGAGGTGCTTATGCCCATCCTTTCGGACGAGAGCATCTTCGGCGTGGACCTGGCCAAGGCAGGCCTGGCGGACGACATCATAAACGCCTTCGTGAAGATGAATTCCGGCGCGGGCGAGGTCAGAAAGCAGATCCACGCGCTGAGAGGCTGACCGGATGCAGTGGTACTACGGCTTTGACTTCGGCGCGGATACCGTGCGCATGGTAACGGCGCTCACCGACGAGATCCGCGTCGAGGCCGCCTGGTCCGCCTTCCGCCGGGACGCGGACGCGCCCTTCGCCTGGGGGGACCGGGCGTATTCCTACCTTGGCCGGCAGAGCGCGGGCATCACGCTCAGCCAGGCCATGCGGGCGGGGATCCCCACGGACCCGAAGCTTCTGGGCAAGTGGATGAGCCGCCTGGTGCTCAGCGACGAAAAGCGCGTGCTGGCCCGCCGCAGGGCGCTGGCGCTGGTGTCGCCCTCGATCAGCGAGGGCATGGGCGAAACGCTGATGAGCGCCGCCCTGGACGCTGGCATGGACGTGATGGGCATTGCCGCGTCGGATACGGCTGCCGCGCTGGGCTGCGGCCTGGACGTGATGGGGCCGGAGGGCTGCTTTCTGCTGGATATCGGCGCGGAGCACATGAGCTTTTCCGCCATGGCGGGAGGCCGGCGCGTGCTGTACCGGCGCATCGGATACGGCATGGCGAGGGCCGACGAAGCCATCCGCGAAGCCGTGAGGCAGAAGGAGGGCGTAGTCGTATCCGAGCGGGTGGCCCGCATCCTCAAGCATGCGGCCTTTCAGGACGCGGACAGGGAACTGACCCTGCCGGTGTTCGACCCCGTGAGCCGGCTGCCGAAGTATATGCTCTTAAAACCCGCCCTCGCCCAGGACAGCCTGAACGAGGTGGTGGCGGGCATGCTGGAAATGTGCTTTGGCGCCGTGAACGCGCTTACGCCCTCCCTGGCGGAAGACCTGGAGAAAAACGGCCTGACGCTCACCGGAGGCGGAAGCCTGCTGGGCGGCCTCGCGGAGTGTCTGCAAAGCGCCCTGGGCGTGCCGGTGAAGGCAGCGGACGACCCGCAGGAGGCCGCGGCCAGGGGACTTAAAATGATCCTGGACGATTCCGAACTGTATTCGCCCCTGATCAACGACTGGCGCGAGGCGGGGCTCAGGCTGTGATACGTCTTGTGACCGTTGGCAGAAGGCGCGTGGAGTATACCCTTGTGCAGGCAAAAAACCGCACGACGCTTTTGCTTCAGGCCCTGCCGGAAGGAAAGATACGCCTCTATGCGCCCAAGGGCTATTCCCTGAGGGAAGCCGACAGGCTGGTGGCCGAAAAGCTCCCCGAGATCGACAGGGCGCACAGGAGCATGGCTTCCGCCCGCCCCGCCCTGCCCGGCACGCTGCCCTACGAAGGGCGTATGCTGCCGGTGGAGGTAAAGAAGGCTCCAAAGACGCAGGTGCTGGCGGACGGGAACAAGATCACCGTCCTTTTGCCTTCGGGCAGAGCCGAAGACGCTGCGGCGGCCCTGAAGGCCTGGCTCGTAAAGCGGGCGCTTGAAAAAATACGCTGTGAACTGGACGTGTGGGCGCCCACGGTGGGCAAAAGCTACGGGCGCGTGACGATACGGGAGCAGCGAACCCGCTGGGGCAGCTGCTCGGCAAAACACAACCTGAACTTCAACTGGAAACTCATCATGGCTCCGCCCGAATGCCTGAAGTACGTGGTCATACACGAGCTGTGCCATCTTTTGTATTTCAATCATTCCGCGCTGTTCTGGGCGGAGGTAGGCCGCCGGATGCCGGATTACGGCATATGGCGCAGATGGCTCAAAAAGCACGGAAGCGAGCTTACATTATCCCCGGGCGGGGCAAGCGGAGGAGCGTAGGATGGCAAAGATCATCGCCACCGCCAACCAGAAGGGCGGCGTAGGAAAAACCACAACGGCGGTCAACCTGGCCGCGTGCCTGGCGGACGCGGGCAAAAAAGTGCTTCTGGTGGACCTGGACCCCCAGGGGAACGCCACCAGCGGCCTGGGCGTGAGCGTCAAGGGCGGATACGAGCTGTACGGCGTGATGACGGGCGAGCACCCGGCAGAGAAGGCCATACGCGTGACGCGCTTCAAAAACCTGTCCGTGCTGCCCTCCAGCGTGGACTTAAGCGGCTGCGAGATCGAGCTGGTGGGGGAAGAGGGCCGCGAAAGCGTGCTCAAAAGAGCCCTGGCGCCCGTGCGGGAAAACTACGATTATATCTTTATCGATTCTCCGCCGTCCCTGGGCCTTCTCACCCTGAACGCCCTGACCGCGGCAGACAGCGTGCTGGTGCCCATCCAGTGCGAATACTATGCGCTGGAAGGCGTGGGCCAGCTGATGAACACGCTGACCCTGGTGAGAAAGCGGCTGAATCCGGCTCTGGACGTGGAGGGCGTGGTGCTCACCATGCTGGACGGGCGCACGAACCTGGGCCTGCAGGTAGTGAGCGAGGTTAAGCGGTATTTCAAGGGCAAGGTGTTCGCCACAGTGGTGCCCAGAAACGTGCGCCTGAGCGAGGCGCCCAGCCACGGGCTGCCCATACACCTTTACGATCCGCTCTGCGCGGGCGCGGACGCCTACCGCAAGCTGGCAAGCGAACTGATCAAGCGAAACGAGGGATGAGCCATGAATAAAAAGACCGCACCCCACGGACTGGGCAGAGGCCTGGGCGCCCTTCTGGGGGATATCGACCAGGAGAGCGCGAGCCTGAGGCGCGAAGACGCCGGCGAGACGGACGCGGTGAGGGAGCTGTCGCTCAGCCTGATCGACATCAACCCCGACCAGCCCCGCAAGCGCTTTGACGAAGACGCCCTGAGGGAGCTGGCGGAATCCATCGCCTCGGTGGGCGTGATCCAGCCCATCGTGGTCAGGCCGAACGGGGACCGCTATTCCATCATCGTGGGCGAAAGGCGCTTCCGCGCCAGCCGCCTGGCGGGCAAAAGCACCATTCCGGCCATCGTGCGCTCCTGGGACGAGATGACGCGGCTCAAGACCGCCCTGATCGAAAACCTCCAGCGCGCCGACCTCGATCCGGTGGAAACGGCCCTGGGCATCAAAACGCTGATGGAAAAGTGCGATCTCACCCAGGAGCAGACTGCCCAGGTGGTGGGCAAGAGCCGCAGCGCCGTGACCAACACGCTGCGCCTGCTCACGCTGGATGAGGAAGTATTGAAGCTGCTCTCCTCGGGGCGCTTGAGCGCCGGCCACGCCAGGGCGCTGGTCACCCTTTCCCCGGAACGGCAGAGGCGTCTGGCCTCCCTGTGCGTGCAGCAGGGCTGGAGCGTGCGCCAGCTGGAGCGCATCGCCGCTTTGCCGGACGCGAGCGAAGCAAAAACGCCAAAGCCGCCCAAGACCCAGGAGATCAAGCAGCTGGAGCGCATGGCGCGTGAGACCTTCGGCACCCGGGCCCGCATCGACGGCGACGAAAACAAGGGCCGCCTGATCATCTCCTATTCTTCCAGGGAAGACCTGGAGGGCATATGGAGCGTGCTGGAAGCAATGGATCAGAGCTCGCTGTGAGGGATAAAACATGACGTATGAAGTCAGACGCATAAACGGCAGGGCGGAAGCGTATCCGCTGGACGCATCCTTTGATCCCGAACGCTTAAGCGGCGTATGGGCGGAAATGGACGAAGCGGACATCGCGGACTACCCGTGGCTGGGCGCCTATCCGTACCACTGCCGTGCCTGCGCACGGGTGGGCATGGCGCAGGACGGCCTTGCGGTGCTCATGTATGCCTGGGAGACACCGGTCATCTCGCGGGAAACGCGCTTTGGCGGTTCGCCCTGCGAGGACAGCTGCATGGAGTTTTTCGTTTCTCTTTTTCCGGAGAAGACGCAGGCCTACCTGAATATCGAAATCAATCCTTCCGGCATCGCCCACGTGGGCTATGGCCGGGACAGGTTCGGCAGGTTCGTGCACGCTGAGCCCGTAAAGGATATGGACATACGCACCTGCGTGCGGTCAGGGGAACTCTGGACGGTGAGTTTCACCGTGCCGTTTTCCCTGATCGAGCGCCATTTCGGCGCGGCGCCTCTTGGAGCAAAAAGATTGAAGGGCAACTTCTACAAGTGCTCCGGTCCGCTTCTGCACGAGCACTACGGCTGCTGGAACCACGTGGGCACCGAAAAGCCGGACTTTCACCGTCCGGAGTATTTCGGTGACCTCATCATTGCGGAGTAACAGGGGACGAGCATGGAAATTAGCGAGATGTGCGGCGTATTGGAGGCCATACTGTACGTGGCGGGCGAACCGGTGAACGCCGAGGCGCTGGCCCACGCGCTGAACCTCACCCGGACGGAACTGGAACCGGCCATCGAGCAGCTGAGGGAAAGCTGCCTGCTGGACAAGCGCGGCATACGTTTGAACCGCCACGGCGGGGACATCCAGCTGTCCATCAATCCCGAATATGCCATGTATGTGGAGATGTTCCTGCAGCCGGTCAAAAAGCAGACCCTGTCTCAGGCGGTGCTGGAGACGCTTTCGATCATCGCCTACCGGCAGCCGGTCACCAAGAGCGAGATCGAGGCGGTGCGCGGCGTGAAGTGCGACTATTCGGTGCAGCTTCTTCTGGCCCGGGGCCTCATCGAGGAGCAGGGCCGCCGCGAGACGCTGGGCCGGCCCATCCTGTACGGCACCACCGACAAGTTCTTAAGGCATTTCGGCCTGGAGGGGCTTGGTGACCTGCCCGAAGAAAAGCAGAACCTGAGTGAAGGCGAGGTAAAAGTATGAGGCAGCACATCGATACCATCCCTGTGTGGGACGCGTTCAAGACCGACTGCGAGTGCCCGCTGTGCGAGCTCAGGCAGACCAACGAGGAAAACTACGTGGTCTCCTTTACCGGCGGCAGCGTGATGGAGCCGGATGTGCGCGTGGAGGTGAACACCAAGGGCTTCTGCGCCAGGCACTTTAAAATGATGATGGTTGGCGACAAGCGCCTGGGCGTGGCCCTGATGGCGCACACGTACTTAAAGCAGACCATGGCGCGCCTGGGCGAGAGCCGCATGGCGGTGCAGAACGTGCCCGCCAGGGGCGGCCTGTTTTCCCGCAAAGCGCCCGCGGCCGGCGTGGATCTGAGCCCCATCACGGACAGCTGCATCCTCTGCGACCGGCTGAACGCCACCATGGACCGCTACGTATACACCACTGTGTACCTGTGGAAAAAGGACGGCTCCTTCCGCTCCACGCTGGCATCTTCCAAGGGCTTCTGCCTCAAGCATTATGGCGAACTGCTCAAGGCGGGACCGGAGCAGCTGAACGGCCAGGAGCTCAAACAGTACACCGATATGCTCAACGACGTGGAGATGAAGAACCTGGCCCGCCTGGAGGGCGAGATCGAGTGGTTCACCCTGAAGTTCGATCATAAAAACGCGGACAAGCCCTGGGGCAACAGCCGCGACGCCCTGCCCCGCACGGTGCTGAAGCTGCGGGGAAAAGAATGACCTCTCTACCGCTTACAGGGAGCATATTTCAACAAACTTTAACTCCTGACTCCTGACTCCAAACTCCAAACTTCCCCAAAAAAGGAGAACGCCATCGTGAAGCGTTTTGCCCGGCCCAGCGGCCTGATCCGGATAGGCAAGGCCCTGTTCAGACCGCCAAAACTCGTGGAAATGCGTGTGGGCGCGCCCGCGCGCATTCTGTTTATCGCCGATGTACACCTGCGCAAAGACCATCCCGAGATGGCCGAAAGGGTGGTGTCCAGCTGCGCGAAAGCGGCCCCGGACCTCATTTTGCTGGGCGGAGACCTGGCGGAGTACGGCGAAGGGCTCGATGTTTTTCTGCGCGCCCTGCGCGGCGCTTTTCCGCTCGCGCCGGTGTGCGCCGTGCCGGGCAACAACGACGACGGCATCCTGGACGGCGACCGGAAAGCCCAGGCCGAGGTCTACGCGAAGTACGGCGCGGAATACCTGTGCAACGAAGCGCGCCGCTTCACGTTCTGCGGCTGCGGCGTAACGGTGGCGGGGGTGGAGGACGCCTACACGCACACGCCTTCCGCCGAAGGGCTGTTTTTCCCGGAAGGTTCATCTGAGGAGGATGAAGATAAAAACGATTACCGCATCCTTCTCAGCCACGCGCCGCACCGCTTCCTGCTGGACGCGGGCGCGGACCTGATGCTGTGCGGCCACACCCACGGCGGGCAGATCAACGTGCTGGGCCTGACCTGCTACCTGCTGCCCTACGAGGCGCGCTACGACTATGCGCTTCTGTCCGGATGCCGACGTTTCGGCAAAACGCTGCTGCTGGTGAGCCGGGGCGTTGGCTACAGCAAGTATCCTGTGCGCGTGGGCGCGGACAGCGAGATCCATTTGATCGTGTGAGGTATACCCATGAGGATGAGGCTCAAAAAGTGGGCGCGCCCCGAACTGGAGGCCTGCCCGTTTTATATCCGGCAGCCGGAGGAATACCGGGGCCGCTGGGCGGAGGCGTTCCGGCGCGAAGCGCCGCTGGAACTGGAGCTGGGCTGCGGAAAGGGCGTGTCTACCGCACTGATGGCGCTGGAAAACCCGGGCGTCAACCTGGTGGCCGTAGACATCAATTCCAGCGTGCTGGGCGTGGCCAAGCGCAACGCCGAGTTTGCCTTTGCGGACAGGCGGGCCGTGGACAACTTAAAGCTGATGAATTACGAGATCGAGCTCATATCCCGCGTCTTCGCGCCTGAGGACGCGGTCAGGCGCATATACATCAGCTTTCCCAACCCCTGGACGCAGCGGCACCGCCAGGAAAAGCACCGCCTCACCCATACGCGGCTTCTGAACATCTACCGCGGCTTTATGGCGGACGGGGGCGAGATCTGGTTCAAGACCGACAATGACGAGCTGTTTGAGGCGTCGCTTTCCTATTTTCCCCAGGCGGGCTTTGAGATAAAGGAGCTTACGCGCGATCTGCACGCCGAAGCGTCCCATCCCAACTACATCTCCGAGCACGAAAAGCTCTTCTCTTCCCAGGGCATTCCCATCAAGGCGCTCATCGCGGTAAAGCGCTGAAACGATTATGCATGATTCGCGTTTGACAATTACATAATTTTGCAAAAACCGGCTTTATTAATACAAAATTTGCATAATTCGCTTTTAACCACTTGCATTTTTGTTCATCTGGGCTTATAATGCATCCTATCACCTGATAAGGAGCTTAAGCGATGAACAGAGTATACAATTTTGCGGCAGGCCCTTCCATGCTGCCGGAAGAAGCCCTGGAGCAGGCGGCGCGGGAGATGCTGTCCTACGGAAACACCGGCATGTCCGTCATGGAGATGAGCCACCGTTCCAAGGGCTATATTGAGATCTACGACCACACTGTGAGCCTGCTTCGGGAGCTGATGGGCATCAGCGACGATTACGAGGTGCTCATGCTGCAGGGCGGCGCCACCGGCCAGTTCGCGGGCGTGGCGATGAACCTGCTGAAGACCAAGGCCGACTACGTGGACAGCGGCAACTTTGCCCACGGCGCACTGGTGGAAGCGCAGAAGTACGGCCAGGTGAACGTGGTGGCCTCCTCACGCGAGGACAACTACACCTACATTCCCGAGATCAAACCCGAAAACATGACCCCGGACGCCGACTACTTCTACATCACCACCAACAACACCATCTTCGGAACGCGCTACACCTCCATCCCCGATACGGGCAAGGTGCCGCTGGTGGCGGACATGAGTTCCAACATCCTGTCCGAGCCCGTGGACGTGAGCAAGTTCGGCGTGATCTTCGCCGGCGCGCAGAAGAACATCGGCCCCGCCGGCGTGGTGGTGGTGATCGTGCGCAAGGACCTGATCGGTCACGCCCGGCCCGATACCCCCAAGATCTTCAACTGGCAGGTGCAGGCGGAAGCGGGCAGCATGATCAATACCCCCGCCACCTATCCCATCTACATGGCCGGGCTGTGCCTGGAGTGGCTCAAAAAAGAGGGCGGCGTGCGCGTGATATACATGCGCAACCAGGTGAAGGCGAAGCTGCTGTACGACTATCTGGAGGAGAGCAAGCTGTTCAAGGGCACGGCAAAGCGCGAAAGCCGCTCGCTGATGAACGTCACTTTCCGCACCGGCGACGCGGACACGGACGCAGAGTTCGTGAAATACGCCACTCAGAACGGCATCGCCAACATCAAGGGCCACCGGCTGGTGGGCGGCATGCGCGCCAGCATCTACAACGCCATGCCCGTAGCGGGCGTGCAGAAGCTCATCGACGTGATGAAGCAATTTGAAGCGGAGAAGATAAAGCTATGAAACATATCAAGCTGCTCAATCCCGTGTCCGGCGTGTGGCGCGAGGTGATCGACGAAAACGAGTACGCGCTCACGGATGCCTGCGATTCTCCTGACGCCATCATCGTCCGCTCGGCGGACATGCATTCCTACGCCCTGGAAGACAGCGTGTGGGCCGTTGCCCGCGCGGGCGTGGGCGTGAACAACATTCCCCTGGACGACTACGCAAAGCGCGGCGTGGTGGTGTTCAACACCCCCGGCGCCAACGCCAACGCCGTGAAGGAACTGGTGCTGGCGGGCCTGCTGCTGGCGAGCCGCGACATCGTGGGCGGCATAGAGTGGGCCGCTTCTCTCAAGGGCCAGGCGGGCGTGGAAGCCCTGGTGGAAAAGGGCAAAAAGGCTTTTGTGGGTCCGGAGATCCAGGGCAAGACCCTGGGCGTGATCGGCCTGGGCGCGGTGGGCCTGCTGGTGGCCAACGCCGGCGCGGCGCTGGGCATGACGGTTTTGGGCTACGATCCCTACATTTCCGTGGACAACGCCTGGAAGCTCAGCCGCTCGGTAAAGCACGCCAAGAGCGAAGACGAGATCATCGAAAACGCCGACTATATCACCGTGCACGTGCCCCTTACGGACGAGACCCGCGGCAAGTTCAACGCCGCCACCTTCGCCCGCATGAAGAAGGGCGCGGCGCTGCTCAACTTCTCCCGCGGCGAACTGGCGGTCTACGACGATGTGATCGCCGCTCTGGAGAGTGGACAGCTTCGCCGCTACGTGTGCGATTTCCCCACAGAGAAACTGCTGGGCGTGAAAAACGCGGTGTGCATCCCGCACCTGGGCGCTTCCACGCCGGAGAGTGAAGACAACTGCGTGCGCATGGCCGCTACGGAGCTGGACGATTACCTCAAGACCGGCGCCATTTCCCACTCGGTCAACTTCCCGGACGCCGATCCCGGCCCCCTGGCTTCCCCGCGCCTGGTGGTGTTCCACGCCAACGTGCCCAACGTGGTATCGTCGGTCACCAGCCGGGTCTCCGCCCGCAACATCAACATCAGCAACATGCTCAACCGTTCCCGCGGCGTGCACGCGGTGACCATCCTGGACCTGGACGACGCACCTACGCCCGCGCTCATCAACGAGATCAGCGCGCTGGAAACGGTATACAAGGTGCGCACGCTCGCCTGACCGGCAAGGAGCCAACCATGGGTTTTGAACACGGCTTTATGCCATGCGACATCTGCCTGCCCGCCCGCCGCGCTTCCTATGAGCGGTGGGCGGTCATCGCATGCGACCAGTACACCTCCCAGCGGGACTATTGGGACAGGGTGGAAAGCATCGTGGGGGACGCCCCCAGCGCCCTTAACCTCATCCAGCCGGAGATCGATCTGGACAAGGCCCCCCAGCGCCTGCCCATGATCCGGCGGGCCATGGAAACATATGTCAGCGACGGCACGCTTGAAAAGGCTGTGCGTAATGGATACGTCTTAACGCTCAGGCGCACGTTTTCGGGGCTGCGTCCCGGGCTGGTCGGCCTTGTGGACCTGGAAGCCTACGATTTTGCGCCCGGAAACCTGAAGCCCATCCGCGCCAGCGAAAAGACGATCGTCGAGCGGCTTCCCGCCCGCATGCGCATCCGTGAAGGGGCGCTGGTGGAGTGTCCCCACGTGATGCTCCTGGCGGATGACCCGGAGGGCCTGCTGGTGGAACGCGTGTGGGACAAGGTGAAAGCGCGCCAGCCGCTGTACGATTTTGAGCTCATGATGTCCGGCGGGCACCTGACGGGCTGGGCTGTGGAGGACGGCGCGATCCTTAACGAGATCGACCGGGCGATGAGCGCGCTAATGGAGCGCTCGGACGGCTTTCTGTTCGCCGTGGGCGACGGCAACCATTCCCTGGCATCCGCAAAGGCCTGCTGGGAAAACGTCAAAAGGGGCCTCTCCGCCGAAGAACAGGCGCGGCATCCTGCCCGCTTTGCCCTGGCGGAGGTGGTGAACCTGCACTGTCCGGCCCTTCTGTTCAAGCCCATTCACCGGGCCGTGTTCGGCGCGGACGCCGGAGACTTGAAAAAGGACTTTGCCCTGTGGCTCGAAGGCAGGCAGGCGCGCCTCGCCCAGGGCGGCTCCATCTGCTTTACCGACGGCCGGAGGGAGGAAGCCTTCCGCGTGGAAAGCGGCGAAACGCTGATCGACGCCGCCTGGGTGCAACCCTGGCTGGACGATTATGTTCTGCGCCATACCGGAGTCAGGCTGGACTACGTGCACGGGGACGGGGCGTTAAGGGAGATATGCCTTTCCCAGGGCGCGGCGGGGATCGGGCTGGGCACCATTGACAAAAGCGCGCTGTTCCCCTCCATACGCTCCCTGGGCGTGCTGCCCCGCAAGGCTTTTTCCATGGGCGAGGCGGACGAAAAGCGCTTTTACCTGGAAGCGAGGCTTCTTGGATGAACGAAAGGGACGTGCTGCGTCAAAGCCCGCTGTTCCGCGGCATGACCGACGAGGAGATATCCTTCGAGCTCAGGCTCTACCAGGCCCACCGCCGGGCTTACGCGAAAGGGGACAGCCTGCTGCGGGTGGGGGACCCGGTCAAGCGCTTCGCCATCGTTTTGAGCGGCGGCGTGCAGGTGATGAGCGACGACATCGACGGCCACCACATGATCATGGCCACGGTGCAGCCGGGCCAGACCTTCGCCGAATCCCTGTGCTTCCGCATGGCGGACGAATCGCCGGTGTACGCCGAGGCGATCATGAACACGGAGGTATACTGGCTCAGCGCCGACGCCCTGCGGGAAGGACCCGCGGCCAGGTTCCTATCCATGCTCACGGCCAAGACGCTCTCCATGAACGAGCGCATCCGGGTGCTCAGCAAGCTGACCCTGCGGGACAAGCTCATGACGCTGTTCATGCTGTACATGCGCCAGCAGGGGCCGGTTTTCGACCTGCCCTTCGACCGGGAGAGCCTGGCGGCGTACCTCGGCGTGAACCGCTCGGCCCTGTCCCGGGAGATGAGCCGGATGCGGGAGGAAGGCCTGATCGACTACCGGAAAAACCACATCGAAGTCAGGCGCAAACCATAACATAATTCGTTGCGAAAGCAACGAATTTTTCTTGGATTTCGTGGTACAATACAGGCATCAGGAGGCGAAAAAACATGACAGATATCGAATTCATCTCTACCGGCGCTGAGATCAGCGAGGAAGAAAAGCAGGCCTACATCGCCCGTGGCCGCGAAAAGTATGGCAGGGCCCTGGAAAAGGTCGAGGTCAAGCTGGACGGCGAGTATGCCGACATCCACTATTACACGGCGAAGCTGCCCTTTGAGCGCATCCGCCGCATCACCGGCTACCTGGTGGGCACGCTGGACCGCTTCAACAACGCCAAACGCAGCGAGGAAAAGGACCGCGTAAAGCACGCGGTGTGATCTGCGCAGGTATCGGCTTCAAAGCAAAGAAAAGAGGATAAAGCGATGAAAAGAATCGTTTCCGTACTGCTGGCGCTTATTTTCGTGCTGGGCGCGGTATCCTGTGCGGAGGGAACTGTGAACGTCGCGGCCCTCAACGGCCCCACGGGCATGGGCATGGTCAAGATGATGAAGGACGAGGAAGGCAAAGAAGCCTACGCCTTCACCCTGGCCGGCGCTCCGGACATGATCACCCCCAAGCTCATCAAGGGCGAACTGGACATCGCCTGCGTGCCTGCCAACCTGGCAAGCGTTTTGTACAACAAGACCCAGGGCAACATCCAGGTGCTGGCGGTCAACACGCTGGGCGTACTGTACATCGTTGAGCGGGGCGACAGCGTGAGCACCATCGCGGACCTCAAGGGCCGCACCGTCTACGCTTCCGGCATGGGTTCCACCCCCGAATACGCCCTGAACTATCTGCTGCGCGAAAACGGCCTCGATCCCGAGACCGACGTGGACATCCAGTGGAAGAGCGAGCACAGCGAATGCCTGATGGCGCTCATCGGCGACGACACCGCCTGCGCCATGCTGCCCCAGCCCTTTGTGACCGTGGCTCAGAGCAAGAAGGACGACATCCGCATCGCCGTGGACATGACCGCGGAGTGGGACCGGCTTGATAACGGCAGCGGCATGATCACCGGCGTGGTGTGCGCCCGGGCGGACTTCGTCAAGGCCAATCCCGACAAGGCAGCCGCCTTCCTGGAGGAATACGCCGCCAGCGTCGAATACGTGAACGCCCACAACGAAGAGGCCGCTTCCCTGATCGGGGAGTACGGCATCATCGATGCAGCCGTTGCCCTCAAGGCGCTGCCCTACTGCAACATCGTATGCGTGACCGGGGAAGAGATGCGCTTTATGCTTTCCGGCTATCTGAACGTGCTGGCCGCGCAGGACGCCTCCGCCGTGGGCGGAAAGGTTCCGGATGAGGACTTCTATTTCGTCCCGTAACGATGCCGCCACCCGCCGCCCGAGGCCGAAGCTTTGGGCGGCGCTGGTGTGGCTGCTGGTATGGCAGGCCGTTTCCATGCTCATGGACGCGGACGCCCAGCAGATCCTGCTGGCTTCTCCGCTGCAGGTGATCGGGCGGCTTTTTGAGCTGATCAGGACCTCCGACTTCTGGCGGAGAGTCCTGTTTTCTTCATTTACCATCATGAGCGGCCTGCTGGCGGGTGCGCTTGCCGGCGTGCTGCTGGGGGCGGCGTTCTTTTCGAACTTTATACGGGAACTGCTCAGGCCGCTCCTGGCGGTGATCCGGTCCATCCCCGTGGTGAGTTTCATCATCCTGGTGCTCTACTGGCTGAGCGACAGGTCGCTCAGCGTGTTCATCGCCTTTCTCATCTGCTTTCCCGTGTTTTACACCCATACCCTCACGGGATTCGGTGCGGCGGACCCCAAAATGCTGGAGATGGCGAAGGTGTTCGGCCTGTCCTTCGGTGGCAGGCTCAAGGCGGTCTACCTGCCCGCGCTTCTGCCGCATCTGTCCGCGGCCATGGAGGTGGCTTCGGGCCTTGCGTGGAAGAGCGGTACCGCGGCGGAGTACATCGCCATTCCCGCCGGCTCCATCGGGCGCAAACTGTATGAAGCCAAGAGCCGCTTGAACAGCGCCGACACCCTCAGCTGGACGCTGGCCATCGTGATGCTGAACAGCCTGTTCAGCTTCCTTCTGAAGACGGCCATGCGCAAAGCGGCCCGGAAATGGGGTGATGCGGAATGAACGACATCCTGATTCGGAACGTCACGAAGCGCTATGGCCCCAAGACCGTGCTTTCCAACCTGAGCTGCCGCTTTCCCGGCGGGCAGACCACCTGCGTGATGGGGCCCTCCGGCTGCGGCAAGACCACGCTCATGCGCCTGATCCTGGGGCTGGAAA
Organism: Clostridia bacterium; assembly: GCA_017552535.1. Taxonomy (GTDB): domain Bacteria; phylum Bacillota; class Clostridia; order Christensenellales; family Aristaeellaceae; genus RUG14130. The sequence goes on along the minus strand of JAFZPV010000047.1, from coordinate 1,142 downwards.
CGCCGGAGGACGGCGAGATCCTACTGCCGGAAGGCGCGCGCCTGTCCTGCGTGTTTCAGGAAGACCGGCTGGTGAATCACATGAGCGCCGTTAAAAACTGCAGGCTCGCGCTCCGCGGGCAGGACGAAAAGATCGTTGAAACGCTTACGAAGCTGGGCCTTGGCGACAGCATGCACAAGCCTGTGCGGCTATTGTCCGGCGGCATGGCGCGGCGCGTTTCCGTGGCGCGGGCGCTGGTGGCAAACGCGGACATCGTCATCATGGACGAGCCCTTCAAGGGCCTGGACGAAGACACCCGCGCCCGGGCAGCCGGGGTCATACAGGAAGCGCTCAGGGGCAGGACCCTTCTGCTGGTGACGCACGATCCCGACGAAGCTGCCGTGTTCGGCGGCCGTATACTGGATTTTAACGCGCTTTAACCTGCCTTAGTTGACAGCGGCCTGCGGGCGCAATATAATGCAGACAGGATTTTTGGATCGGAGGGAACATACATGGAACGCGAAGTGGCATGGAAGAGCTATACCGAAGAGGAAATGGCGAAGGTTCAGGCGCTGGGCGAAAGCTACAAGGCCTTTCTGAGCGCGGGCAAGACCGAGCGCGAATGCGTGAAGGAGACCGTGCGCCTGGCAAAAAAGAAGGGCTTTAAGGACCTGGCGGCCCGCATCGCCTCCGGCAAAAAGCTCAAGGCCGGTGAAAAACTGTATTATACATACATGGACAAGTGCGTGATGCTCTTTATCGCCGGCAGCCAGCCGCTGGAAAAGGGCATGAACATCATCGGAGCGCATATCGATTCGCCCCGCCTGGATGTGAAGCAGAATCCCATGTACGAAAGCGACGGCCTGGCGTATATGGACACCCACTACGACGGCGGCATCAAGAGCTTCCAGTGGCTCACGCTGCCCCTGGCCATCCACGGCGTGGTGGTGAAAAAGGACGGAAGCGTGATCGAGCTGTGCGTGGGCGAGGACGACAAGGACCCCGTGTTCTGCATCAGCGACATTTTGCCCCACCTGGGCCAGGACCAGATGAAAAAGAGCGCCGCGGAGTTCATCGACGGCGAGCAGCTGGATATCATCATCGGCGGCAGCCCTCTGAAGGGCGAGGAAAAGGACGCCGTAAAAGCCAACGCGCTGAAGCTG
>JAFZPV010000046.1 GCA_017552535.1 Clostridia bacterium | reverse complement strand
CAGCGGGCACCCTTGACAAATCTGTCTGTTTCTGGTAGAACAATTACCAAGAGCCGAACGGCAGATTCTGCCATTCGGCCCCGACCAATCTCGATCATATCACAGAAGACCGCTATTTACAGAAAGAATTTCACACCGCCTGAATACCATATGATACTTCTGCCCTTATCGTATCAGGGACAGGAAAACCTCCTCCCATTCGGCTGCGTCCCGACCTGCCGCAAAAAAGCAGTATACTCCTCTGCCCCTGAGTACTGCCTGGCTGAGCAGCGCGTATTGGTCGGTCCCGTAGTCCCGGAATACCGCTTTGCGAGCTGTAAGATAGCTATCCACTTCATCCTGCGCTTTCTGCCGGGAAGCCTCGTCCGCGCATTTCAGGATGAGCACCTCGCGCACATCCAGCCCGGATTCCGCATGGCGGTAATACATCTCTTCATACGCATCTGTATCCAGGCCGAACGACCGCTGCACAGCGTTTTCATTTCCGGAAATGAGATCGCTTATTTCCGGAATCGCGTCCATCCGTGACCGGATCGCCTGCATTGGCACGTCCTTTGCCGCGGTGCTGCTTTGGACAATGGCAATAAATACAGCCAGCGCAAGCACGATCAGCACCTCCGCCGATATGCAGCGCTTTCGCAGGGACAGCTTACTGAACCACCGCATATCTACAGCCCTGCCGCGTCGGCGATGAAGGTAAGCCAGACGCCGTAGATCTTTCGGGAGATATGCAGACCGTCGTTTTCGTACATTTCGGGGTACGCCTCCATAATAAAAGCTGGATCGAAAAAGCCTATGCCCAGCCCGTCGCACATCTCCAGGAGCCGGTCGTTGTACATGTTGTAGTAGGGATACAGAGCCAGTTTGTCGTCTCGAGGCCTGAATACCGCCTGTACATAGACCCGTGCGTCCGGTATTTGCTGTTTCAGGCTTTCGATGCTGGCAGTGTAGCGCTGGATCATGGTATCCACGTCCGCGCCGTACACGTCCATGTCGTTCATGCCGTAAGTGAAAACATACACCTGTTTGCCCATGGATACGGCTTTTTCAAGCCTGGGATCATCAATGGATGCCCGTGCGCCAACATCCGCGAAGACCTCCGACGCTTCCAGATACTGGTAATGAACGGCATCTTCGGCGATGGAATCGCCGATGAGTGCAGCGTTCATAAAACGCCTCTTCAGCGTCGCCTTCGAGTCGCCTCCATTTGAGAGCAATCTGGCTTTCTCCGCTTCCATATCCTCGATCATAAGGTAGCTGTTGCCGTCCACGCGCGGCTTTGGGATCTCCCGCACCGCGGGCTTCACACTGGGCTCGGCCAGTTCCATCTGCCGGAGCATAGCCACATTGGCCGCGATGTCCTGCTCCTCGCAGGAGCCTGAATGCACCTTTATATCGCTCATCTTTAGCAGAATCAGGGACAGAAACGCTGCCGTAATCAGTAAGCAGACGGCTATACTGTTCATGAATGGTTTTTTCGAATTAGCTGGCAAGCTTCCGCTTCCTCCGTACATGAAGATTCTATATTCAGAGAAATCCAACTTTGATTGTACTCAAGGTCTGCCCGTTTGAACGGCAAAAGCACGAAATGTACGGAAAAAGACACGAAATGCATTCGGGAATGGAATTGACTGTTCCTTTGGGCCAGGCAGTGGACGATGCCATGGCTTTTTATGATGATTCCAACTTATGTCAATCCCTAAGGATATCAAACAGACAGGGCATTCACATTGATTGTGTGAACGCCCTGCCTGCATTTCTCATCAATTACTGCCCTGCGAGTCCGTCCGAGAGTCTACTTCTTCTTGGCGCCAGTATCTTTATTGAACATAGACTGTACCAGGACATCGGGGACCTTTGGTTCATAACTGCCTTTCCAACTCGGGATCGTCATACCGATCTTTCCGTATTTCACGAAAAACCTGCGCAGGATCTCTGTCAGTTTCATGCTCTCACCTCCTCTACATTCATCATATCACAGTTGTTTCAGAAATCTTTTTTGGGGCACGGGATGTCATGTTTTGTTCGCAGTATGTTATGGTGGCAAATCAAAACATGGATCATATATCCAATATAGTAGAGTTTTATAGACTATGCAAAATTGCTTACGGTAGACAAATCCGTGCTTTTCTGATAGAATCCGTTTTATCAGGAAAGGAAGTCACTTTTCATGAATATTATCCTTTGCGATGACGAGCCGGTCTTTCTCGAGTCTCTGAAGCAGAAGATCGTAAAATGGGCCATGAAAAACGGGCATATGAGCGGAGTGATGGTATATTCCTTTACTTCTTCTGAGGATCTGCTCGATGACTGGCAGCATGGATTGCAGCTCGATGCCGTATTCCTGGATATACAGTTTTCCAATGAGCTGAATGGAATGGCATTGGCCAAGGAGATCCACAATTCCGATCCTATGATACCCATCGTCTTTGTCACAAGTTACGGTCAGTATGCGGAAGAAGGCTATTTGGTCAATGCGCTGCGCTACCTGCGCAAGCCGATCAGTGAACAGGCGGTGGATGAATGCATGAACGTCCTGTGGCACCAGTGGACCACCGTCCAGGCAGAATGCATTTCTTTCGACACGGCTGCACAGATCCTGCGTTTGCCGGCGAGATCCATACTGTACATTGAGGCTTCCGGACATTACTGCGTTATTACTACGACCGATGACGCCGCAAAAGAGTACAGGATCAAGTGGCCGTTTAAATCCGTTCTGGATCGGCTGCCCAAACAGCTGTTCATCCAGTGCCAGAGGAGCTTTGCAGTGAACATCATGTACATCCGCCGGATCGCAGGCGGTGTTTTGACCATGTCCGACGGCAAACAGATCCCGATGGGCAGAGGTTTTCAGCTTGATATCGTCAGAAAATTCCGCGAATTCTATATCGAAGGATGTGACGATTGATGATCACTGTACTGGATCTACTGTTGAGCACTTATCAGGGAGCGCTCCTGATCTTTTTGGCCCGGAAGCAGGCTGACCTCAAACCGCATTCCATACTTTGGGAGATCGGATGCATCCTGGCGGTGACCGGGTATTTTGCCGGCATCCAGTATTTGGGCATTCCCATTCCGGACAATCTTGTGATCGTGATCCTGTTTGTCTATTTCCGCATGGCAACACGTACCTCTTTGATCAAGAGCGTTTTGTGGACGCTGCTGGACGGCTTCATATTTGCGGGGACGCTCAGCCTGGTAACATACTTTTTTGATATCCAGATCAATATCAACGGAAGCGTGGAAGCCGTCATGTCCGACGATATGCTGGTCATCTTCATGCTTGCTTCCAACGCAGCATTGACTGTGGTGGTGAACATCGCTTCCCGCTTCAGCAGAATACGCAGCGGCATCCCGGTCAGAGAAACCGTCATTTTCATCATCATGCTGCTGTTTGAATTCCTGATCAACGAATGCTTTTACAACATCCGCTTTGTGAAGTCGACGCAAACCGTATTGATCTTCGGATCATCATTCGCGTTCATCGTTATGATACTGACGATGCTCCTGTACGAATACCTGACAGCGGTGGCAGAGAAAAGACGCCTGGAAGAAATGGAAACCCGTACCGTCCAGCTTACACGGGAGCATCAGGAAGAGCTTGAAATGATCTATAAAGACATGCTGAATCAACAGCACGATCTTCATCACCGGTTGAACGCGGTGGAAGAGTTATTGTCTTCCCGTGCTCTGAGCGAAGATACACGCAAAACCGCTATCTCTTTGCTGAGCCTGCCAGAAGAGACGAAACTGTTTCACACCGGCAGCATCGCGGTAGACGCGATCCTCAAGAGCAAGTCTACCACCATGGAGAACGCCGGCATCCAGTTCGATTTCGTGGAATATCCGCTCAACCCGCTGCCGATACCGGAAGATCAGTTTTGTGTTTTGATCAGTAACCTGCTGGACAACGCCGTCGAGGGCGTTATGCGGCTGCCGGCTACCAAGAACCGGCGGCACATAAAGCTCGCTTTTTCCCGAGTTTGGGGAATGCTCTTTATTACCTGCGCCAATGACGCGGATGAGACAAAAATCGTCCGTTCCGGAGATTCTTTCCTGTCTGCGAAGCCTCATCCCGAAACCCATGGTTTTGGAACGAAAAGCATAAAGAAGATCGTTTCCGAAGCCGGGGGTACGGTAGAATTTGAGGTCGCGCAGGGACAATTCACTGTTAAGATCATGCTGGGAGGAGCGTCGGAATGATCACAAACGCCGCGATCTCGTTAACGCGCCGGCTCTGTTCAGATCAGCCGGATGAAAGACAGCAGCTTTTATGTCAATATGGTATCGAATTATGGCTGTATACAATTGCCAGTACAGCAGGCCTGCTTTTGCTGGGTTTATTGTTCAATGCTGCAATAGAATCAGTCATCATTATTTCAGTCTACTATATTTGCCAGAGCAATGGCGGCGGTTTTCATGCATCAACACACGCAAAGTGTTTCCTGACCATGGTGTTTGGTCTTCTGACAGGTTTGTTTTTGCTCCGTTTGCCGGCCATTCTCATAGCATTTCCCTTTGTGGGACTTATTTCAGGATTCTTATTGCTCTGTTTCCCTTTGTGTCTTCATCAGAACAAGAGCTATCTAAACATTCAGACACGTTCTCTGATCAGACGTTCTCGTTGTATAACGACCTGCTTGCTGGGAAGCCTTGCCATAGCACGTTTATGGAACGTAAAACTCTTTTCTGCAGGTTGTATTGCGGTATTCCTGTCTTCTGTATCAAGGGTTTCTGCTGTGTATAAACGCAGGGTGATTCAGAGCTGAGGATAGGATTAATTTCGTTCCGTGTTCGGCGTTTACATTTTCAAATCCTACCGGACTTTTCTATGGAAGGGCAACTTTGGGAAAACTCTGCTTAGCTTCCTTTGCTTTTGCTGTTGTTAGTTACTGCTCTCCGGTAAAGTATCTATGTATGCTTGAACGATATGGAGCACTTGTCTTCGCTGTGCAGGGGGTCAACCCATCCAACGATATCGTATCGCTGTACTCTCTTCCAAGTAAATAATCCGTCGTGACATGAAAGAGGTCGGCCAAAGCACAAATATTCCTGGCATCCGGCACACAAGCAGCGCTCTCCCAGTTTTTTACAGTGGTTATATGGATGTGGAGATGCTTTGCAAGTTCGCTCTGTGTCATTGCATGGGCTTATCTCAACTGCGGCAGAATACGATCAAAAGGAATACTTTTCATTCTTATCACCCTCATATCGAATGATATGGTGAAATGAGAAGAATGTCGTGGACATTTTGGTCTATATTATTGTACCTCGAGAAATATGTCTTGTTATTCCTGGTGTTTTTTTGAGTCTGTCCATACTATTGACGCAACAACGGATTAAAGATTGCATTTTGCCTAAACCTGATGTATACTAGAAGAAAAAGCAGCCCACAAAAGGCTGCTTTCCGCTCGAAGAATGTCCTGCGTCGTAACGTCCCTTATTTGCATCAGCAATTTCAGAAAAAACTGAAAACCTGTTGATGAAGTCGAATTAGTCTGACGTTTCGGAAAAAACAAAGAGCATAAGATCCCAATAAGCCAAACCGCCGGAAATGAAATCCCATTTCATTTCCGGCGTGGGGCTGTGCATCAGCCCCTTTTAACGTGCGCGCCCTTGACACGATGCTCAATCTTTAATACAATCTCATCAGTACTTGTCCTTCCTGTCGCCCAGCGGCAGAAGAACGAACGTACACCATTATCGAGGAGGAAATCATTGATGAGGAAATTCATGGTTTACCTGGTCATGGCGGCGCTGCTGCTGTGCTCCCTCTCCGTTCCCGCTCTGGCCGAAGAGAAGGCCGAAGGCTGGAACAACGTCAACGCCGAGGGTTATGTATTCCCCGACTACACCGGCGAGACCCTGTCCATCATGTGGTGGGGCTCCAACACCCGCGCTGAGATGACCGAGAAAGTCATCCACCTGTGGGAGGAGCACACCGGCGCGAAGGTCGAATTCGAATGGTACGACGGCGGCACCTACTGGACCCAGTTCCAGGCCAAGATGGCGGCCGGCACCCTGACCGACGTGTTCCAGATGGGCAACAACTGGCTGACCTACTACAACACCATCGAGCCCCTGAATGAGTACATCGACGAAGGCATCATCGACACCACGGCTATCGGCCCCGCCATGATCGCCACTACCGTCAACCAGGCCAACGGCGACGTGACCGGCATGTCCAACGGCACCAACGCCCGCTGCTTCGCCTACAACCCCGCCATCTTCGACAAGGCCGGCGTTGAGTATCCCACCGCCACCTGGACCTGGGAAGACTTCGCCGAGGCAGGCCGCGCCATCTTCGCCGAGACCGGCAAGCCCGCCATCACCACCCTGGAATACAACTCCCTGGCTTACTCCGTTTTCACCCAGTGGAAGGAAGGCTACAACTTCTACTCCATGGACGGCACCGCGTTCGCCTTTGACGGCGATACCGAGCCCCTGGCGTACCTGTTCGACCTGCTGACCACCCTGCAGCAGGAAGGCGTCATCGCCGACTACGGCATCCAGAACGAGATCGGCAGCAACATCGAAGCCGACTGGATCGCCTACGGCGACTCCGCCATGATCATGCTCTCCTCCAACCAGTTCCAGGCGCTGAGCAAGGTAGCCGCCGAGAACGGCATCACCCTGGAGCTCGCCACCATCCCGCGCGTGAGCGAGGACGGTCAGAGCGGCATGGTCGTTCGTTCCAGCCAGCAGATGAGCATGTGGAACGGCTCCGAGAAGAAGGAGATGGCCGCCAACTTCATCAACTACTTCATCAACAGCGTCGAGGCCAACAAGATCCTCAACTGCGAGCGCGGCGTATCCATCAACTCCGATGTGCTGGCCGCCCTCAAGGAGAACGCAGACGAAGTGACCGGCAAGGTCTACACCATCATCGACCTGATCGGCTCCTTCGCCGACGCCGCCAACACCAGCCCCGCCGAGCCCGCCGCCAACGAAGAGATCTCCGACGTGCTCAAGAAGACCTACTTCCAGGGTCTGGCCGAAGGCAAGTTTGAAAGCGCCGAAGAGGCTGCCGAGCTGTTCTGGGCCGAGGCTCAGGAAATCTGGGCGAAGTTCGAAAACTGATCCTCTAAAGCCTGAATAAGGATTGGGCACCCTGAAACGCGGTTTTGGGGTGCCCTTTCAAAACAACCAAGGAGGTCTAAACCATGCAGGCCACCAAGCGCAAAAGCGTTTGTTCGGTGGGGAGCTTCCTGAACAACGACAATACGGTCGGCTATCTGTTCGCGCTTCCGTTCATTCTGAGCTTCACGCTTCTGACCCTCGTTCCTATGGCGTTATCGCTGTACTACTCCTTCTGCACCTATACGATAGGCTCTTCTCCCTCCTGGGTGGGGATCGGAAACTTTTTCAGCCTCGCACACGACGCAACGTTCGGAAATTCCATACTGGTCACCCTCCAGTATGTTGTGATAGGCGTGCCCCTCAAACTTGTTTTCGCGCTTTTGATCGCCATGCTGCTCACCAAGCCCACAAGGGCACAGGGGTTTTACCGTGCGGTGTACTACATCCCGTCGCTGATCGGCGGCTCCGTGGCGGTGGCGCTGGTATGGAAACAGCTCTTCGGCAGCCGCGGCCCCATTGTTGGCCTGATCCAGGGGCTGGGCGCCCAGGGCTTCAACTTTTTCGGTTCCACCACCTGGGCGTTTTTGCCCCTGGTGCTGTGCAACGCATGGCAGTTCGGTTCTTCGATGCTGATCTTCGCCTCGGGCCTGAAGCAGATCCCCAAAGACTACTACGAAGCCTCCGAGATCGACGGAGCCAACATCTTCCGCCGTTTTTTCTCCATCACGCTGCCCTGCCTGTCGCCCATTATCCTGTTCAACCTCATCATGCAGCTGATCAGCGGCTTTATGACCTTTACCCAGGCGCAGGTCATCACCGACGGCGGCCCCAACTACGCCACCAACTATATCGCCCTGAACATTTTTAAGGAAGGCTTCTCCTATCAGCACATGGGCTACGCCTGCGCCCAGAGCTGGGTGATGCTTCTGCTCATGGCCGGCATCACGGGCCTCATCTTTAAAACGTCCTCCCACTGGACGTACTATGAGAACTGAGGAGGCGGCGCATGAGAGAAAGACGCATTCTGCGCGACGTGTTATACCACCTTTTCGTCGTCGCTTTCGGGCTTTTGATGATCTATCCGGTCATTTGGATGATCCTTTCCTCCTTCAAGCTGAAAAGCGAGATCCTGGGGGCGGAAGCTCCGTTCTGGCCCACCAAATGGATATGGCAGAACTATCCGGACGGCTGGAAGGGCAACGGCAGCATCACCTTCGGCACGTTTTTCAAAAACTCCGCCATCGTGTCGGTGCTGGGCACCCTGGGCACGGTGATCTCCTCCGCCATGGTTAGCTACGCGCTGGCGCGGGTAAAGTTCAAAGGGCGCCAGTTCTGGTTCACGGCGATGATCATGACGATGCTCCTGCCCGGCCAGGTGCTGATGATCCCCCAGTACATCATCTGGAACGACCTGAACCTGGTGGGCACTTTCGTGCCGCTGATACTGCCCAAGTTCTTGGGCTGGCCTTTCTTCATCTACATGATGATGCAGTTCATCCGCGGCCTTCCCAAGGAGCTGGACGAAGCCGCCATGATCGACGGGTGCAACAAGTATACGATCTTCTCCCGCGTGATCCTGCCGCTGCTGGGGCCCAGCATCATCACCACGGTGGTCATCTCCTTCTACTGGATCTGGGACGACTACATGGGTCCGCTGCTGTACCTGAGCAAGCCGGAACTCAAGACCGTGTCCCTGGCCATCAAGGGATTCGCGGACGCCCAGGGCACCAATTTCGGTCCCATGTTCGCCATGAGCTCCCTGTCGCTGATCCCGGTGTTCCTGCTGTTTTTGTTTTTCAACCGCTACCTGATGGACGGCGTTACCGCCGGCAGCGTGAAGGGCTGATAAGGCATTTCGTTCTTTTCCGGCGCCCCGCGAAGATGCGGGCGCCGGAGCGCTGTTTTTGGTGCGTTTCGCCCCTTTCGGCATTTGACAAACCGACCGTAGTATGGTATAATCTGAATGGATACCTTTAGTGTGGAGGGTTGCTTATGCAAAAACGTTTATCGGCCCTGCTTCTGGCCGTGTGCATCCTGCTTTCCTGCGTAACGCTGGCAGGCAGCCCGGCGAACAGGCTGGGCGTGCGCATCATCGAGGACGAGGCGTTCAGCGGTGACGAATCGCTGTCCACCGTGACGCTCTCCGAAGACGTGACCTATATCGGCCAGGACGCGTTCAAAAACTGCTCCTCGCTGCTCACCGTATACTGCTTCAGTCCCGACGCGGTCATCGAAGACAGCGCTTTCGACGGCGTGACGAACGCCACGGTGTACTGCGACGTGAACAGCACCATGGACCTGTACGCCCACGATAAAGGCCTCACCGTAAAATACCTGAACGCTTTTGAGACCGAATGCGACACGGACGAAAACGCGTGCGTGCTTCTGCCCATCACCTGGAGCGTGGTCAATCCCATGCCGGGCAGGAACATCGACAGCACCTACGTGTACGAGGTCTACAAAGAGGGAGACAGCGCGCCCCTTTACACCTCCTCCCCCACCGGTGATACGGAGTTTTCCTACACGCCCCTGACCGGCGGAGACTATTACCTGGACATCACCATGACCAACGAGCTCACCGAGACGAAGCTGGCCACCAAAAAAGTCAAAGTCAAAGACAAACTGTACATGGGCCACTTCGAGCAGGACGGCGACAGCTCCACTTCCGATAAGATCGAATGGCAGGTGCTGGCCGTGAAGGGCAACAAAGCCCTGGTGATCACCACCAAGATCCTGGTGAACAACAGCTACTTCAATCCCTACTGGATCAAATACAAGTATACCTACTGGGCCCATTCCTACATCGGCAAGGCCAGCTCCGTCAATTACCGCGGCAGCGGCCCGGAATCCGACGCCACCCGCATCACCGGCATCTCCACCAACCATATCCCGCTGGCGGACGGCTCCTGGGGCACCGAGAGCGACCTGTACCACCTGCACTGCCGCTACTGGTGCAACAATACCTTCCTGAACAGCGCCTTCTCCGCCAAGGAAAAGCAGCGCATCATCCTGACCAACAACGTCAACAACGACAGCCCCGCCGGCGTGGACGGCGGTCCCGATACCCAGGACAGCGTGTTCTTCTTAAGCTACGACGAGCTGAGGGAGTACATGCCCACCGCCGCCAGCCGCAAGTGCGGCATGACCACGGTGGCCGCGAGGAACAAGAACAACAACACCACCAACAACTGGTGGCTGCGCTCCCCCGGCAAATACCGCGTGAACGCCATGTACGTCATGGGCAGCAGCGGCACCCTCAGCACCAGCGGCTCCGACGTGGGCCACAAGAGCGTAGGTTACCGTCCCTGCATGTGGATACGCATCGGCGGCTAAAAAGACATCGTCCGATCCTGCGGCTTTGCGCGCGCCAGCGCCGCAAAGCCGTTTTTGTAAGAGTCAATAGCATTCCGCGGAGGTTCATCATGAAGAAGCTGTTTTTCCTTGCCCTGCTGCTCGCCCTGCTTGCCGCGTTTGCCTGCGCGGAGGAAGGCATTGTCTGCGATACGGTATTCAACGGCTGCGTGGGCCTGCCCATTACATGGACGGTCGAAAGCGATCAGGCGGTAACGTCCTACAACGTATACAAAGACGGCGAAGCAAAACCCGTATACAGCGAGACAAGTTCCGGTACGGTGTTCACCTACACGCCCAAGAAAGGCGGACAGTACCTTCTCAAGTGCGTCCTGGAGGACGGCGGGGCCCTGCTGAGCGACGAGCTTTCCGTCGCGGACGTTATGTATCTGGGCACATACGAGCAGGACGGAAAGACGGATTCTCCCGAACCCATCGAGTGGACGGTGCTCGGCGTGGAAGACGGCAGGGCGCTGCTCATCACCCGGCACATCATCCACAACAATTCCTATTTCAACCCCTGGTGGATCAAGTATAAATACACCTACTGGGCGCATTCCTACATCGGCGATTTCGACACCAACTACTGGGGCAGCCAGCCCGAGGACCCCTCCCGCCGCTACCGCATCTACGGCCGCGACGGTATCCTCATGGAAGACAAGACCCGCGGGAGCGAGGAGCAATTGTACAACAGCGAGCTGCACTGCCGCTACTGGTGCAATTCCATGTTCTATTTCGATGCCTTCACGGACGAGGAGCGCCAGCGCATCCTGCTTACCCACAATGTGAACAAAGACAATCCGGATTCCCGCGTGGCGGGCGGCCCGGACACGGACGATTACGTGTTTTTCCTCAGCTGGGACGAGCTGAAAAAGTACATGCCCACCGCCGACAGCCGCAAGTGCATCCAGACCCAGGCGGCCATCAACGAAAAGCGCGACAACCAGGGCAACTGCTGGTGGCTGCGCTCTCCCGGGCAGTTCCGCATCAACGCCATGATCGTGTACGGCGCCAGCGGACACGCCACCACCTACGGTACGGACGTAGGCCACAGCAATGTGGGCTACCGGCCTTGCGTATGGATCAGTATAGGCGGCTGAAACCCGCCGCCCTTTGAGCATCCGGGGGTTCATACGGCAGCCCCCGTTTTTTTGTTGCATTTTATCTGTAAATATTTCATCTTCATGAAAATAATTTTTCAAAAACATTGACTATTGAGACGAATTGGTGTATGATATCCGTGAATAATGTACACATATCGAAAGCCAAGGCTTTGTGTGTGGAGGGAGAAATATGGCAAAGATCGATCTGAAATCCATCAAGGAGAGCCTGTCCAAGCGCAATTTCTTTTCCAAAGGGGAAGAGGAGAACTTTGACGAGCCCGCCGAAAACGAATATGAAGAAGACTATGTAGACGAGGCCGGCGAGGAAGATTATTCCGCCGACACCGAAGAGTACGAAGACGCCGGTGACGAATACGCCGACGACGGCGAGTACGCCGACGAGGACGGCGAGTATACCGATGAAGACGGCGAATACGCCGACGAAGACGGATACGAGGAGTACGACGAGGACGGCGAGTATGCCGACGAAGACGGCGACGAGGATTACGGCGACGAAGAGGAGTATGACGAAGACGGATACGACGAAGAAGAGTATGACGAAGACGAAGAAGACCTCGGCTACAACCCCGCCGTGTTCAGCAACCTGGACGGCGAGGATGACGTAGATCCCCAGTATCAGGAATATGACGACGAGCCCGGCGACGACGAACCCGTTGACGGCGAGCCCGCCGCCGGCAGCGACTGGATGAACAAGGTCAAGGGCGTACTGAACAACGAATACGTCATCTATGCCCTGTGCGCGCTGATCCCGCTGCTGGCCATATACCTGCTGTGGAGACACAAAAAGTTCGATACCAACAAGCGCTGGATCCTTACGGCGCTGGCCGGCGTGTTCCTGATCATCTGGATGATCATCTGCTGGCCCTCCTCCGGCGCCAACGACGAGACCGACCCCAACGTGCCGGACTGGACGCCTTCGTTCACCTCCACGCCCACCCAGGCTCCCGCCTCGTCGCAGCAGCCTTCCGAGCCCACGGCGGAACCCAGCCCCACCACGCATGTCAATCCGAACGCGACGGCCAATCCCGATGCCGCTTCCACCTATGTGTGGACAACGAACGCCAACATCTACTACCACACGGTCCCGGACTGCGACGGCCTGACCAACACCACGCAGCGCACGCTGGAGTCTGCCGTACAGCAGGGCAAGCTGCCCTGCCCCACCTGCGCGGGCGGCACCAACAACTACGCCGATCCCGTGGCCAACACCACTTTCTACGCCACCAAGAACGGCAAGTGGTATCATACCGATCCCGTATGCCAGGGCATGACGGGCGCCTCCCAGGTGACCGAAGCCAACGCCATCTCCGCCGGCAAGACCGCCTGCCCCGTTTGCATCGGCTATTACGGCACGCCCAACGGCAGCTGGTACCATGTGATCAGCAACTGCCAGGGCATGACCAACGCCATCACCAAGCCTGAATCCGAGTGGAAAGCCCAGGGCAAGACGGCCTGCCCCGTCTGCATCCTGAAGAGCTCCGGCGTGGTGAACGGAAGCACCATTCCCAACGAGACCCAGGTGTACTGCACCAGCGGCGGCGTGAACTTCCACGTGCTGCAGGACTGCCGCGGCATGAAGGGCGCCTCCCAGGTGTCCATCTCCACCGCCGTCAAGAGCGGAAAGACCGCCTGCAAGTACTGCATGCTGCCGGCCAAGGTGTACGTGTTCGCCAACAAGGACGGCACCTATTACCACACCAGGAATGACTGCTCCGGCATGAAGAACGCCCAGTACGTCACCGCGAAGGCCGCCGCCAGCGCCGGCAAGAAGGCCTGCCCCAAGTGCAACGCCGCCAAGCTGTTCTCCTACGGTTCTGCCTCCACGGATTTCGGATCCTCCGCCGTGAACCTCGCCAACAGCTCCGCCGCCAACACGGCAAGCGCCCTGAACGGCAAGACCACCACCGACACGGCGACCTACGTGTACGCCACGAAGAACGGCACATACTACCACACCAAGAGCAACTGCTCCGGCATGAAGGGCGCCACCCGCGGCACCTATGCCGCAGCGGTGAAGAGCGGCAAAAAGCCCTGCCCCACCTGCGTGAACATCTCGAGCCTGAGCGTGTTCGCCACCACAGGCGGCAAATACTTCCACACCAGTGCCACCTGCTCCGGCATGACCGGTGCGCTCAGCGTGAGCGTGTCCAAGGCGCTCAGCGCGGGCAAGACCGCCTGCCCCACCTGCGCCAAAGGCCTGAGCACCATGGGCTCTGCCAAATCCGCCTCCGCGGCAGCCACCACGCCTCCCGCCACGGCAGCAGCCGGCAACACCAACGTGTACATCACCCTGGGCGCTCCCAGCGGCAGCTATTATCACAAGACCGGCAAGTGCTCCGGGCAGAACTTCTCCGGCGGCCAGAACGTAACGCTGGAATACGCTCTCGAGCACGGCTACAAAGCCTGCCCCAGCTGCAATCCCCCGTCGAAGATCAGCACCTGAAAAAGGCGCATCAAACACCGCGCACATCCGGAAACGGATGTGCGCGCTTTTGTATTTTCAAAACTCCTTCAGCATTCTTTGTTTACCGCCCGAGCCCCTTTCAGCATCCCCCGTTTCCTCTTTCCTCTTTCCTCTTTTCATCCGATCAGCGCTACGCTCACGTCATTCACATTCGTGCCCGTGGGGCCGGTCACGATGAGCCCGTCCACGGCCTTCAGGGCGTGGTATGAGTCGTTTTGCACAAGAACGTCTTTTATATCGATATCCTGTGCGCGCAGCTTTTCCGCGGTGCTTCCGTCCGCGTATCCGCCCGCCGCGTCCGTGGGGCCGTCCGTGCCGTCAGAGCCCACGGAGAACACGCACAGCCCGTCCCGGCCATCGATCTCAAAAGCAGCCGCCAGGGCCAGCTCCTGGTTGCGTCCGCCCAGGCCCTTTCCCATCACCTTCACCACCGTTTCGCCGCCCATCACGAGGGCGTGCTTTCCGGAAGAAGTGCTCTGGCGCGCCACGGCCTCGCAGGCCAGGCGCCGCCCCGCTTCTCTCGCTTCGCAGCACACGTCTGTTTCCAGGATCTTCGTTTCGTATCCCAATTCCCGGCAGGCGGCGGCTGCGGCTTCGCAAAGCTGCCTCACGCTGCCGATCACGATGTGCTCTGCGTTGTCCACGCGCTTCGGCGTCTCCTGCTTTATCAGGCGTTCGGCATCACAAGACAGCCTGATCCCATAGCGCGCGATCACGTCCTGCGCCTGGGTGCAGGTGGTGTCGTCCGGACAGGCAGGCCCGGACGCGATGGTATCGATACGGTCCCCCAGCACGTCTGAAAGGATCACGCATTTCACCTTCGCCGGCGCGCAGGCCAGGGCAAAGCGCCCGCCTTTTACGGCGCTCAGGCGCTTGCGGACGGTGTTGATCTCCTTGATGTCCGCGCCGCTTGAAAGCAGGCTGCGGGTGATCTCTTCCATTTCTTCCGGCGGCACCAGCGGGGCTTCGAACAGCGCAGAGCCTCCGCCGCTGAGCAGGAAGAGCACCGTATCGCCGGCGGAAAGGCCCTTCACGAGCTCCAGGGCGCGGGCCGTTGCCCGGTAGCCGTTTTCGTCCGGCACCGGATGCCCCGCTTCGCGGATCTCCAGGTTTTTAAGCATTCCCCGGGCGTGGCCGTACTTCGTGATCACCATGCCTGAGTCCGCGGGCACCGGCAGCGCCTCGAGTGCGGAAGCCGCCATATCCCAGGCCGCCTTGCCCACCGCGATCAGAATCACGCGGCCCTCCGGCGCGAAGCGCATATCCTTTACCGCCCGCATGACTGCCGGCCCCGGAAGCACGCTGTCTATGGCTTCACGCACGATCCTGCCGGCATCCTCTCTTAAGCCCATATCCGTCAGTCCTTCTGCGCATCCTTCACCGCGTTGCTAATCGCGGCAAGCATCGCCTTATTCTGGGAGCAATTTTTGAATTCGTACAGGAAGCTGCCGTATTTGAAGCGGAACGAATAGCCCTTGAAAATCTCCGCAAACAGATTCGGGCTGAATTCCAGAGAGCTTATCGCCTTAAGCGGTATCGTGCGCATCAGCCTGGTGGGCATGGTGTTCAGCATTTTTCCGTCCACGTCGTAAATCAGCAGGTTCTCATCCTTCAGGGTCACTGCCACCATGCCGAAGCTGCCGTCCGGCAGTCCCGCAGAAGTGGCGCAGAAGCCCACCCGCCTTTCATCGCAAAAACCCTGTGCCAGCCATTTGTCGATCAGCTTCGCTTTATCCTTTGACATGGAATCCCTCCCGGTATTTTGGTATATCCCTATGATACCACATCTTCTGTTAAAAAAAAGTAAATTGTTGTATTCTCTTATTGCCCGGCACAGGCACAAAAACGCGGCGGGGAAAGCGCTTTCCCCGCCGCGATATTGCGATAAGATCAGTACGCAACGCCCTGCCAGAGCATGGCGTCGGCCACCTTGAGGAAGCCCGCGATGTTCGCGCCGGCCACCAGGTTGCCCTCGCAGCCGTAGTCCTTCGCAGCCTTGGAGGCGTTCTGGTAGATGGACTTCATGATGCCCTTGAGCTTCTCGTCCACTTCTTCGAAGGTCCAGCTCATGCGGATGGAGTTCTGCGTCATTTCCAGGCCGCTGGTGGCAACGCCGCCGGCGTTGGCCGCCTTGGCAGGCCCGAAGAGCACGCCGGCCGCCTGGAAGGCCTCGATGGCCTCTGGCGTGGAGGGCATGTTCGCACCTTCGCATACGCACTTTACACCGTTGGCGATCAGCGCCTTGGCGCTCTCGCCGTCCAGCTCGTTCTGGGTGGCGCAGGGCAGGGCGATGTCGCAGGGAACCGTCCATATGCCTTTGCAGCCGGGGGTGAAGGTGGCGCCGGGCACACGCTTTGCGTACTCGCTGATGCGGGCGCGCTCCACTTCCTTGATCTGCTTCATCACGTCCAGGTCGATGCCGTTTTCGTCCACCACGTAGCCGGAGGAATCGCTCATGGCCACCACCTTGGCGCCCAGCTGGGTAGCCTTCTCGTTGGCGTAGATGGCCACGTTGCCGCTGCCGGAGATCACCACGCGCTTGCCTTCAAAGCTCAGGCCGGCGCCCTTGAGCACCTCGTCGGTAAAGTAGCAAAGGCCGTAGCCGGTGGCCTGGGTGCGGGCCAGGGAGCCGCCGTAGCTCAGGCCCTTGCCGGTGAGCACGCCGGTAAACTCGTTGGCGATGCGCTTGTACTGGCCGAACATGAAGCCCACTTCGCGGGCGCCCACGCCGATGTCGCCGGCGGGCACGTCCGTATCCGCGCCGATGTGGCGGTACAGCTCGGTCATCAAACTCTGGCAGAAGCGCATGATCTCGCCGTCGCTCTT
>JAFZPV010000045.1 GCA_017552535.1 Clostridia bacterium | reverse complement strand
CGTTGTGACTGGAGTTCAGACGTGTGCTCTTCCGATCTTGCGCCTCGGCTTCCACGACCTTCGCGCGCATCTCCTGCGTGGCAGCCTTCATTTCCTGCTCGCGGGCCACAGCCATGGCCCTGCGCTCTTCCGCCTTGGCCTGGGCGATGCGCCTGTCGGCCTCGGCCTGGTCCATCTGCAGCTGCGCGCCTACGTTGCGGCCCACGTCCACGTCCGCGATGTCGATGGACAGGATCTCGTAAGCGGTGCCCTTGTCCAGGCCCTTGTCCAGCACGGTCTGGCTGATCAGGTCGGGGTTCTCCAGCACGGCCTTGTGGGTGGCGGAAGAACCGATAGTGGTAACGATGCCCTCGCCGACGCGGGCGATGATGGTCTCTTCGCCGGCGCCGCCCACCAGGCGCTCGATGTTGGTGCGCACGGTCACGCGGGCCTTGGCGCGCAGCTCGATGCCGTCCTTGGCGATGGCGGCTACGGGCGGGGTCTCGATGACCTTGGGCAGAACGCTCATCTGCACGGCCTGCAGCACGTCGCGGCCCGCCAGGTCGATGGCGCACGCGGTGTGGAAGCTCAGGTCGATGCTGGCCTGCTTGGCGCTGATCAGGGCGTTGATGACGCGCTCCACGTTGCCGCCGGCCAGGAAGTGGGTCTCCAGCATGTCGGTGGTCACGTCAAGACCCGCCTTGCAGGCCTTGATGTAGGCGTTCACGATCTTCTGGGGCGAGATGCGGCGGAAGCGCATGCCCACCAGGGAGCTGATCTTTACCGGCGCGCCGCTGGCTCTGGCGTTGATCCACAGTCCCAGGGGTACGTAGCGCAAAAACAGCAGTATCACGACGATGATGACTGCGATGAGAACAAGTACGACACCTTCCATATTCAAATCCTCCATTTTTCAGGGCTTTATGCCCGTGTAACGATGATCTTTTTGCCCTCGGTCCGGATAACCCGGATCTTTTCTCCCTTGGCGATGTATTCGCCCTGGGTGAGCACGTCCAGTTTTCTGTCGTCCAGCAGGGCGTCCCCCACCGGAGAAAGCGGCGTAAGGGCCACGCCTTCCATACCGACCAAAGTCTGTTCCGCGTCCAGGGGCTGGACTTCAGACGAGCCGTTCAGGATGATCTTGGACTTGCTGAGCCGTCCGCTGGATGCGCTCTTGAGTGAAAACAGCACCGCCGCGAAGGTGAACACCAGCGCGATGAGCAGGGTGACGAGACCCGCGTTGGAACCGTGCTGCCGCCACATCAGAAAGGTGCCCAGGCCCAGGAGCAGCGCTCCCGTCAGTCCCGGAAGCCCCATGCCCGGCGTGAGCGCTTCCACCACGATGAGCCCCGCGCCCAGGATCAGGCAGGCAATGATCACCGCATTTCCGCTCAGGATCTCAAGCATATGCATTCCTCCTTCCCCAGTATATTATACCGCCGCGAGCCCGGTTCGTCAAGCGCTCCACCGCCCCGGCGCAACGGCTGCGAAGCGAAGGGGCAACACTTCAGAAGAATTAAGGTATAAAGCGCCCGCGTTCCGGCGCCTTGAAAGGGCAGAACGCGGGCTTGAGCAGATCAATTCGCAGCAAAAACGATATCGTTTTTTGCGCCCAGCCATTTTTCGGACAGGCTAATGACGGCCAGGTCATCTTCGGTATGCCCTTCGCATATCTGTTTTGCGAGGGCGTGCACCGTTTCCAGCAGCTTTACGTCCCGGGCGATGTTCAGGCTGAGCCCCGACAGGGCGCCGCTCTGGCGGGTGCCGAAAATGTCTCCGAACCCGCGCATCTCCATGTCTTTTTGGGCGATAAAGAAGCCGTCGTTGGTCTGGGTGAGCACCTTGAGCTTGCTGGAGCCCTCCGTCATCAGGAAGCACCAGGACTCGTCGCTGCCCCGCCCCACGCGGCCCCGGAGCTGATGCAGCTGCGCAAGGCCGAAGCGCTCGGCGTTTTCCACCACCATCACGGTTGCGCTGGGCACGTTGATGCCAACCTCGATCACGGTGGTGGACACCAGGATCTGCGCTTCGCCGCGGGCAAAGGCAGAAAGCGCCTTTTCCTTTTCCTCCGGCTTCTGCTGCCCGTGCACCAGCACCACGCTGGCCTCGGAAAGGGGACTTTCCATGATGCTGCCGTACAGACTCTCGGCGCTTTCGGCGTCCACGCTTTCGCTGTCTTCCACCAGCGGGCACACGAAATACGCCTGCCTGCCCCGGCGGATGTTTTCCAGGATAAAGTCGTACATCGCGCCGCGCTTTTCCTCAGGTACGATGCGGGTCTTGACGGGCTTGCGCCCCGGCGGCAGCTCGTCGATCACGGAGACGTCCAGGTCGCCGTACAGGATCAGGGCGAGGGTGCGCGGGATGGGCGTGGCGCTCATTACCAGCACGTGGGGGTTGAACCCCTTCTTCCCAAGGCGCGTGCGCTGCTTTACGCCGAAGCGGTGCTGTTCGTCGGTGACAGCCAGGGCCAGATGCCGGTAGCGGATGTCCGGGCTGATCAGGGCATGGGTGCCGAACACCGCCTGCCATTCGCCGCTTGAAATGCACTCCACCGCCCTGCGGCGCTCCCGCGCGCCCATGCCGCCCGTAAGCAGCCCGCAGCGCACGCCCAGCGGTTCCAGCATGCGCCGGGCGCTTTCGTAATGCTGGGACGCCAGGATCTCGGTAGGCGCCATCATCGCCGCCTGGTAGCCGGATACCGCCGCCAGATAGATCGCGCCAAAGGCCACAGCGGTCTTGCCGCAGCCCACGTCTCCCTGCACGAGCCGGGCCATGGGCTTTTCAGAGGCAAGGTCCCCGGCGATCTGACGAAGCACGCGCTTCTGCGCGCCGGTAAGCGGAAAACCGAGCGAGCGCTCGTATACATCCAGATCCCGAGCCGTAAAGCGGAGGACTTCGCCTTTTTCCTCCGTCCTTTTGAGGCGCAGGGCGCTCACCATGAAGTACAGCGTCTCCTCAAAGCTCATGCGGTACAGCGCGCGCTCAAGGGCCGCCCGGTCCGAAGGAAAGTGGATCTGGCTGAGCGCTTCCGGGCGCGGCATGAGGCCGCAGGCGCTTTCGAGGCTTTGGGGCAGGGTGGGCGCCGTACACTCAGGCATGCCCAGCGCGGTCTTCATCAGATCCTTAAGCAGCTTGGCCGGCACGCCGTCTATGGGTTTGTATACGGGGATCAGCCCCCGCTCGGTGACGACGCGGGGCGTGTTCAGGGTCTTCCGGCCGTTTTTCTGCTCCACGCGCCCGTACAGGGAGATCACGTCCGCCTGGGCGAGGGTTTTGAACATCCAGGGCTGGCTGAACCACACTGCGCTTATTTTGCCCGTAGAGTCATATAAAACGGCGCGCGTAATGGTCTTGCCGTGTACGCGCGCCTGTGAAGGCTTTCCGGATACCCGGACCTCTACGAGCGCTTCCTCGCCCGGAGCGATATCTTCTATCGCACGCACGCGGGAGCGGTCTTCATAGCGGACGGGAAAAGAGTTTATGAGTTTTTGAAAGGAATCGATGCCCGCGGCCTCAAGGGCCTGCCTGCGCTTGGGGCCCAGCCCCTTCGCGGACGCAAAGGCTGTGTCCATCATTCCACCGAGATCAGGTAGTAATACAGCGGCTGGCCGCCCAGCTGGGTGTAGACCTCGCAGTTGGTATACTTTTCTTCGATCTCTTTGGCCAGGGCTTCTGCAGTTTCCTCGGTGACGTCCGCGCCGTAGTATACGGTAATGACGCCGCTTTCCTCTGTGACCATGCTCTCCAGGAGCTTGAGAGCCACTTCCTTTACGTCCTGGCCCAATACATTGATCTTGTTGTCAATCATGCCCATGATATCGTGCTCGTGGATCTGCATCTCGTCAAACACGGTATCGCGTACGGAAAAGGTGACCGAAGCGGTATGCACCTTTTCGGCGGCAGCGGTCATTTCGTTAAAGTTGGTCTCGGCGTCTGCATCGCGGGAAAACGCCAGCGCCGCGGATATGCCCATGGGCACGGACTTGGTGGGCAGCACGTACACCTTGCGGTTCACGATCTCCGCCGCCTGCTGCGCGGCCAGGATGATGTTGGTGTTGTTGGGCAGCACGTACACCGTTTTGGCGCAGGTGGCGTTGATGGCCTTCTGGAGGTCTTCGATGCTGGGGTTCATCGTCTGGCCGCCGTCCACCACGCTGTCCACCTCAAGGCTCCGGAAGATCTCGGAGAAGCCTTCGCCAAGCGCCACGGCAACAATGCCGTATTCCTTGGTCTGCTGGGAAGCCAGGGCTTCCTGCTTGCGCTTTTCCACCTCGCGGCGCTCTTCCAGCATGTTGTCGATCTTGATGGCGTCCAGCTCGCCAAGCTCCAGCGCCATCTGCAGCGCCTTGCCGGGATCGTTGGTGTGCACGTGCACCTTCACGACCGTCATATCCGAAACCACGTACACGCAGTCGCCGATGCGCTCCAGGCGGCGGCGCAGGCGGTTGATATCGGCGTTCGTCATGCCTTCCTTGGGATGGCAGACGATGTATTCGGTACAGTAAGCGAAGGTGATCTCGCCCAGGCTTTCGTGATCGTCCACGAATTCGCCGGTCATGGAGTCCATCGCTTCTGCGCTCTCCATGCCCTCGAAGTTGCCGGTCATGGCGGCGTAGAAGCCGGAGTAAATCACCAGAAGGCCCTTGCCGCCGGAGTCCACCACGCCGGCCTGCTTGAGCACGGGCAGCATTTCAGGCGTACGCTTCAAGATCTCTTCGCCGCTGCGCAGGGTGAGCCCGAACAGCTCGATGACGTCGTCGGTATTTTTGGCGAAGCGCTCGGCGTCTTCTGCCATCACGCGTGCCACGGTGAGGATCGTGCCTTCCTTGGGCTTCATGACCGCCTTGTACGCGGTGGCGGCGCCGACCTTGAAGGCCTCCGCCAGGCGTCTGGCGTCCATTTCGTCACAGCCCTCCAGGGCGGACGCGAAGCCGCGCAGGATCTGGCTTAAGATAACGCCGGAATTGCCCCTCGCGCCCCTGAGCGCGCCTCTGGCGGCCTGGGAAGCGATCTCGCTGATCGGTACCGCACCTGAGGTGCCCAGGTCCTTGACGGCCGCCGTCATGGTTTTTGACATGTTCGTGCCGGTGTCGCCGTCCGGGACCGGGAAGACGTTCAGTGCGTCCACCGCTTCCCGGTTATTATTCAGATACGTGCAGCCCGTGGTGAGCATTTCCCGAAAAAGGCTGCCGTCAATGGTTTTTAAACTCATTTGCTTCCTCCACGCCCGGAAACAAGCCGGGTCCTATATCAAACGCGGATATCCTCCACGGTAACATTCACGGTCTTGACGTGCACACCGGTCAGGTACTCGATCTTGTACTTCACGGTGTCGATCAGCGTTTCCGCCACAGCGGAAATGGAAATTCCGTATTCCACGATGATATACAGCTCCACGTCCACCGTGTTGTCCTTGTCCAGGTGGATGATCACGCCCCGGCCGATATTGTCCAGGCCCAGCATCTGCACGATGCCGTCTGTGGAGCGCTTGGCGGCCATGCCCACGATGCCGTAGCATTCGAGGGCCGCGTAGCCCGCAACCTTCAGCACCACTTCTTCGGTTACGGTATAGGCGCCGTGTTCGTTTTCAAATCTGCAGTCCATATTTCACACCCCTTCGATGGAGCCATTTATTGACGGTTTGATTGTATTATAGCATATCCCTTCGCCGGAAAGCAAGCTCAGTTTTTGAGGCTCTGCAGCGGCGCCGGAATGCGGCCGCCCCGGGCGATGAATTCTTTGGAAGAGAACGGATGCACGGCGATCACCGGTGCGCGCCCGAACAGCCCTCCGAACTCCACGTTGTCCCCCACCTTCCTGCCGGGCGCGGGGATCAGGCGCACCGCCACGGTCTTGCTGTTCACCATGCCGATGGCGGCTTCGTCCGCGATGATGGCAGAGATGGTCTCGGCGCTGGTGTCCCCAGGCACGGCGATCATGTCCAGGCCCACGGAGCAGACGCAGGTCATGGCCTCCAGCTTGTCCAGCGTCAGCGCGCCGCTTTCCGCCGCGCGGATCATGCCGATATCCTCGCTCACCGGGATGAAGGCGCCGCTTAAGCCGCCCACGTGGGAGGATGCCATCACGCCGCCTTTTTTGACCGCGTCGTTCAGAAGCGCCAGCGCCGCGGTGGTGCCGTGGGTGCCGCACACCTCCAGGCCCATCTCCTCCAGGATCTGGGCGACGCTGTCGCCCACAGCGGGCGTAGGTGCCAGGGAAAGGTCCACGATACCGAAGGGCACGCCGAGCCTTTGGGCGGCCTCCATCGCCACCAGCTGGCCCACGCGGGTGATGGAAAAGGCGGTCTTTTTG
The DNA here is from genome assembly GCA_017552535.1 of Clostridia bacterium. Classification (GTDB taxonomy): domain Bacteria; phylum Bacillota; class Clostridia; order Christensenellales; family Aristaeellaceae; genus RUG14130. Next base: position 15,002 of record JAFZPV010000045.1, on the reverse strand, counting down.
ATGGTCTCGGCCACTTCGTCAAAGGGCATGCCCTTCACGGCCTCCAGGGCGCTTTTCACCACGCCCGGGCCGGATACGCCCACGTTTATGGCCGAGTCCCCTTCGCCGGGGCCGTGGAACGCGCCGGCCATAAAGGGATTGTCCTCCACGGCGTTTGCGAAGACCACCAGCTTTGCGCAGCCGAAGCCGCCGCTGTCCTTCGTGTTTTCCGCCAGCTGCTTCACAGCCTGGCCCATCATGCGGACGGCGTCCATGTTGATGCCCGCCTTTGTGGAGCCGATGTTCACCGAGCCGCACAGCCGCTCGGTCTCGCTGAGGGCCTGGGGCAGTGAGCGTATCAGCGCCTGATCCGCCTGGGTCATGCCTTTGTGCACGAGGGCGGAATAGCCGCCGATAAAGTTTACGCCCGTCTGTTTGGCCGCATTGTCCAGGGCATGCGCCAGGCGCACGGGGTCCTTCATGCCGCCGCTGATGAGCGCCGCGGGCGTGACGGATATGCGCTTGTTTACGATGGGCACGCCGAAATCCCTTTCGATCTCTTCGCCCACCTTCACCAGGCGGCCCGCCATATGCGTGATGCGGTCGTATACCTTGGCGCACAGCCGCTCGTCGCTGTCGGACGCGCAGCCGAAAAGCGATATGCCCATCGTAACGGTGCGCACGTCCAGCTTCTGCTTGTCGATCATGCGCAGGGTGGACAGGATCTCTGAGGTCGTTACCATCTGTGCGCCTCCTAAATCCGGTACATGGACTCGAAGATCTCGCTTCTCTGCACGCGGATCTGGACTCCCATCTCCTCGGACAGTGCAGCCAGCTCGTTTGACAGGGCGTCGAAGCTGCATTCCTCAGAGGAGATATCCGCCACCAAGATCATGGTGAAATATCCCGACACGATGGTCTGGGAAATATCCAGTATATTGGCGTCGTTGTTGTACAGCGCGTTGCTGACGCGGGCGATGATGCCCTTGCGGTCGAGTCCCAGTACGCTGATGACGACTCTTTTCTGTTCGTTCATTACAATCACCCGATCATATTCTAAGCGATGCCATATGAAGAATCAACCGGCGAACGCCACATTTTACATTGCACAGGTTAATTTTTGCCGCAGCGTCTTGCCAGGGGGGCGGATATCTGTTATAATGACTTGCGTTTGCGAAGTTATCTGCACCACAAGGAGGTGTAACCATGGGAAAATTCTGTGAAGTATGCGGCAAGGGCATCGTGCATGGCAATAACGTCAGCCACTCCAATCGCAAAACTCGCCGTACCTGGGCTCCCAACACCCAGAAGGTACACGTGATGCTGAACGGCCGCGCGGTGCGTATGTCCGTTTGCACCCGCTGCCTGCGCAGCGGAAAGGTTGAGCGCGCGGTCTGATGCGGCTTGGCTTTGAATGATTTCACCGGTCATAAACGATATGACCGGTGAAATTTTATCCCTCGTTCACTTTTTCAAGCCTGGGCAGAAGCTCCAGCCGCTTTGCACGGCAGAAATCGAAAAACTCGGTTTTGTAGTTGTGAATAAAGCTCAGCAGCCTTTCCCTCGCCAGATAGGCCATGTCCCTCGTCTTTATGTCAATCTCCCCCACGCGGCAGGCGTACAGCAGTTCGCTTTCGTCGAACAGGCTCGCCTCGTCCGTCTCCGGGCGGATGACTACGTCCAGGAACAGGTCGGTAAAACCCGACCGGCCCCCGTCCAGCACGCGGTTTTCCAGGGTGATGTCAAAATAGCACTGGAACAGGCTGCCCTTTTCGTCGAACATCACCGTGGCCCACACGTTTTTTCCTTCCGGAGCCAGCTGCAGCCAGCTGAAGCCCGGGCAGGTGATGCGCAGCGGGCCCGATGCGGTGCGCACGCAGAAGTCATCGGCGTCGTCCATATAAAGGAGGCCCGCGATACCGTGATACGGGCCCTCCTCAAAGCGCGTTTCCGCGTAAGAACGCGCGTAGATGCCGCGCCATTCCCGGCGCAGGATCGTCTTCTCCTTCATCTGCGTTACTGCATGATCAGCGTGCCCACGCCTTCGCTCATCACGTTCACCTGGAAGTTGTAGCTGGCCTGCATCGCGGTGTAGTCCGCGTCGGACATGCCCACGGGCCTGGATTTGTTCACGATGAAGCGGCCGCAGGGCACGATCTTGTAATCGTAGCCGCGGATACTGTCTCCCGTGGTCCACACGTATACGGGCAGGTATGCCGGCGCGGTGATCTCGAAGCTGCCGTCGCCCTTTTCCTGAATGGTAAAGTCGAAGATCACGCCGCCGTCGCAGTTCACGCTCTGGCCCGCCTTGTTCTTGACCACCTTGTGGTTGGACAGGAAGTTGCCCACCGAGTATACGCACAGCGTCCGCTGCATCTCGCCGAACTGGTTGGTGTTGCTCATCCATTCCGCGTGCTGCACCACGTGCGGGTGACCGCCCATGATCACGTCTACGCCGGCCTTCACGAGCTTGTTAGCCAGGTTCTTCTGGTCGTTGTCCGGGGTGGAATAGTATTCCGTGCCCCAGTGCATATAGCACACGATCACGTCTGCGCCGGCTTCCCTGAGCAGCTTCGCGTCCGCCGCTGCGTCGGAATTGCGCACGGCGTTCACGCCGAACTCCAGGGCTTTTTTGTCCACGCCGCGGTTTTCCATGTCGTTTAATGACACCGTGTAGTTCATGAAGCCCACGCGGATGCCGTTGATCTCGCAGATCACGGGCGTGTTCTTTTCCGCCAGGGAGCGGTTGGCGCCCACGTGCTTGATGCCCGCCTTCTCCACGTTTTCGATCTCGTCCATCAGGCCGTCGAACCAGCCGTCCAGCATGTGGTTGTTGGCCAGGGTCAGCAGGTCCACGCCCGCGTCCACCAGGCTGTCCAGCAGGTATTCCGGGGTATTGAACTGGGGATAGCCGCTGTAGCCGTATTTATAGTGGGATTTTCCGCCCATGGAGCCGTCCACGTTGGCCACGGTGAAATCCGCGTTCTGCATGGTCTCGCTGATCATGGACAGCATGTTGTGGAAGTCGTAGGGATACTTGCTGCCGCTCAGGGCAGCGTAGGATTTGGCCGCGTCGATCAGGCCCACGTCGATCACGAAGTCCCCCACCGTGCGGATCGTGGCGGTGCGCAGGTTCCTGCCGCCGATCACGCTGGCAACGGGCGTGGCGGTAGGCGCCGTCACCGCTGCAGAGGCGATCGTGCCGTCCGGCGCAGAAGTGGTATCGGCTGCGGGAACGTCCGTCACCGCGGGACGGATATTGGCCACGTCGTAATCGATCTTGGTGGTGTTCCTGCTGGAGCAGTTTTTGATGCCCAGCACCATCAGCACGATGACGCCCGCCAGCACCGCCAGCATCAGAAGCAGCGTGATGACCGTTTCCAGATCCACGCCGGCCACCGTTTTGCGCCTGGGCGCGCTTCTGCGTGGCAGGGGGCGCTTGTTGGGATTCGATGAAGTACGCGCCTTGTTTGAAGCGCCCGTGCGGGCGGAGGCGGATGCCGGGCGTGCGCCGGTGCGGGTCCCGGTTTTGGTGCCGGTCCCGGCAGCTGGTCGGGCGGTGCGGTTTACGGGGCGTTTATTTTCACTCATCTGTTTATCCTCATTCCTGAATGATGAACCGATTATAGCATATCGCTTACGCATTTTCCATACTTTATCAAAAGTTTATGCGGGCCGAGATTGACTTGCACACCCGCTGTACCTATAATGAAAATGCAATCCATTGCTTTGAGGTGCATCAATGAAACGTTTTTTGATATTGGCGATCCTTTTGAGCCTGACGGTCCTTCCGGCCCTGAGCGAAGAGGAAGAGGCGCAGCCCGTGACCATCAGCTTCACCTGTGTAGGCGACTGCACGCTGGGCGGCGTAGCCAACCACACAGCCTCCAGTGAAAAGATGTTCGCCCGGGCCGTGGACAAAAACGGATACGAATGGTTTCTGGAGAAAGTGAGATACCTCTTCGAGGCGGACGATTTTACCCTCATCAACCTGGAGGGCCCCCTGACCACCGCCACCGAATACGAGGAAAAAGCCAGCTTTTACTTTCGCGGGCGCCCATCGGACGTGCAGATCCTCACCTGCTCTTCCGTTGAGGTGGCGACGCTTGCCAACAACCACTCCCACAACTTCCGCCAGGCAGGCTACGACGAGACCGTGAAGACCCTGGAAGAAGCGGGCGTGGGCGTTTGCGGCTACGAGCAGGTGTACTACGCCTCCTGCAAGGGCGTAACGGTGGGATTTGCAGGCTTTGACCAGTGGCTGAGCGACGACGAACAGATCCGCCGCGTGCTCACCGAAGCCCGCAAAAACTGCGATCTCCTGATCGTGTCCTATCACGGCGGCATCGAGAACAGCTACGGCGTATCCGAAGCCGTGCGCCATGCGGGCCGGCTGAGCATCGACCTGGGCGCGGACCTCGTGGTGGGCAATCACTCCCACGTGTTTTCCGGCATCGAACTGTACAAAGGAAAGTACATCATCGGCAGCCTCGGCAATTTCCTTTTCGGCGGCAACACCAACCCCAAGGATCTCACCAGCACCATCTTCCGCCAGTCCTTCACGGTATATCCGGACGGCAGGATCGAGGACGCGGGCATCGACATCATCCCGGCCAGTGTGAGCAGCGTAAAGGGTTCCAACAACTGCCAGCCCTGCGTGATGGAAAACGAGCACTATGCGCTGAAGCACTTTAACAGCGTGATGCGCCTGAGCTCCTTCAAAGCCAAAGACATAAAGTGGCTCGAGGACAGCTTCGCCGTATCCCACGGGCTGGACAAATAACTCCCGCATCCAAAAGCAGAGGCGCGTCCGGCATTCAGCCCCGGGCGCGCCTCTTATTTTCGGTAAATCAGGGTCCGAGCGGTATCCATTTGATCAGAAAGCCCAGGTCCTCGGCTGTGGTATGGTCGCACTCCGGGCACAGGGGGATCTTCATATACAGCACAAAAACGGCGACGAGCGCAAGGATGGAGGCAAGCTGGAGCGCGCTCATGCCCCAGCGCCTGCGGCGGATGAAGCGCACGCACATGGCGATCAGGTATATCCCGCCGAACCACGCGATCAGGAGCATGACAAAACCGTATGGCTCCTCGTGTGCCTGGTAATGGGCCAGATTGTACTGCACGATCAGGGCCGCCGCCAAAGGCAAAAGCACGGGCAGCGCATACGCAAGCGCTTTTAACAGCCTCTTTGCAGCCGTGTTCATGCGCATACAATCCTCCTTGTCAATAATCCCGGTGCTTTTTCCACACGTCCAGCACCAGCAGGTAGCGCTCCAGCTTCAGGCCCCGGAAGGGCACGTTGCTGGTGCAGTAGATGTAGCCGCCGCCGGGCTTGGCGTACTTCAGGCAGTATTCGGCAGAGGCGATCACGTCTTCCTCCGTGCCGGTCTGCAGGGCCGCGCAGTGCACGTTGCCGCACAGGGCCACCTTGCCGCGGGTGTACTCCTTGATCTGGCGGATGTCTACGCCCGCCATGGGATCGAGGGAATGCAGGGCGTGGGGGTGGCAGGAGATCAGATCATCCAGTATTTTGGAGATGTCCCCGTCCGTGTGCTTGATGGCGTAACCGCCCCGGGCGCGGATGTCCTCCACGATGCGGTACAGATACGGCGTTACGAAGCGGGAGAACATCCTGGGCGATATGAACGGGCCTTTGTTGAAGCAGTAGTCAGAGCACAGGATGAAGCCGTCGAAGCCGTGGTCCAGAAATCTGCGGTTGTGGTCGATGGCCCTCTGGCACATGTCCTCCGCCACCGCTTCCGCCTCCTCCGGCTCGTCCACCATCATGCAGCTCATCTTTTCCATGCCCTTCGCGTCGGAGATGGCATAGGTGCCGTCCCCGTGGCAGAGGAGCATGTATTTGTCGCCCGTGAGCTCGCGGATGATGCGCACCGTGTCGAACATGTGCTCGTCCGAAAGGTAGTGCAGGCATATGGCGTCGTGCTCCAGCCGCTCGTAGACCTTCAGGATATACTCCGCGTTTTCGTGGATGGCCCGGTCGACTTCCTTCGGGGATAAGCCGTTTAGCTGCTCCTCGTGCAGAAAGTCCCTGCCCATCAGCTCGGGAGCCAGCTGGAACTCCAGCTCGAAGGTGGGCACGCGGTCCGGGATGCCCTGCTCCAGGGCGGTGATAAAGCGCTGTTTCGGCGTCATTTGTTTTTCTCCACGCGTTTGAGCGGTTGCTTCGTGCCGTCCTCGTACTGGATCACCGTGTGATCCAGCTGCTGGCGGAAGTTTTTGCGGAAAGCCTCCAGATAGCGCTGCCTGCGCTCATGCCTCTCCCCGGCCTCCTCCTGGGTGAGGGGCCGGGTTTTGGCGATGCGCGTAAGCTCGCTTAAGCGTTCGATGTTCTGCCTGTCCATGTCATTTCAGGAAAAGCTCGATCACGGGCACGGTGACGTCGGGCTTCACGGGCGGCAGGTTGATCACCAGCAGGTCTTCGGCCCTGGAGGCGCCTTCAGAGAAGTGGTCCACCTTGCCCTCAGTGTACATCAGCTCGCTGCCGTCGTGCAGGAACTGGGCGTAATCCACCTTGCCCGCCAGGCCCCTGAGCTGCAGATGGGCGTAGGGATAGGCGAACAGGTGCACGTACAGGCGCTTTCCGTCCACGCTCTGGGTGAGCCGGCAGTCCGCGGGCGCCTTGAATTCCGGCTCCGCCATCGTGCAGTTGTAGATGGAGCGGGAATTGTATTTCATCCACTTCTCATACACGCCCAGGGCGTCCACGGCGCGCTGGTCCATGTAGCCGCGGGAGGTGGGGCCCACGTTCATCAGCAGGTTGCCGCCCAGGGCCACGGTGTTGATCAGCATGCGGATGAGCATCTCGGGAGATTTCCAGGTGGTCTCGTCCCGGTAGTAGCCCCAGGAGCCGGAGAAGGTCTGGCAGGCTTCCCAGGTGACGAGCTCGCCGGTCTCCTTGTGGCGCACCCATTCCACAGGCTGGTACTGCTCTGGCGTCCACAGGTCCTGCTCCAGGCCCGTGCGGTTGTCTATGATGATGCCGGGCTGCAGCTCACGGGCCAGCGCCACCAGCTTTTCAGCTTCCCATTCGGGCGCGCTTTTGCCCTTCATCCAGCCGTTGTCGTACTTGCTGCCCTTTTCCGGATCGGAGTAGCTGAAGTCGAACCAGAGCACATCGATCTTGCCGTAATTGGTGAGCAGCTCCCTGACCTGGTTCCTCATGTACTCGGCGTACACGCGCATATCCCGGCCCTGGTTGAGTTCAAAGGCGTTCTCGTCGTCGCGGCGGGGATGCAGCTGATCCAGCGGGAAGGACGGATGGTGCCAGTCGATCAGGCTGTAGTAAAAGCCGATGCGCAGGCCTTCTGCCCGGAACGCGTCGACGTATTCCCGCACCAGGTCGCGCCCGGCGGGCGTGTTGGTGCACTTGTAGTCTGTGAAAGCACTGTCGAACATACAGAAGCCTTCGTGGTGCTTGGTGGTGAGCACGGCGTATTTCATGCCCGCGGCCTTCGCCCGTCGCGCCCACTCGCGGGCGTCGTACATGTCAGGATCGAAGTATTTGAAGTATTTATCGTATTTTTCCTCGGGTATGCGCTCCCGTGTCTTGACCCATTCGTGGCGGGCGGGCATGGAATACAGTCCCCAGTGGATGAACATGCCGAAGCGGGAGGCGGTGAACCATCCGGTGTCTCCCGGAGTTTTTCTGGTGACGTAACTGGACATGGCGTTTCCTCCGTTCTTTACGCGCTTTCATTGCGCTGCTTACAATATTATAGCCGGAACGCCGTAAAACATCAATTGTTTTTTGGCACAAAATAGTATATAATATCATCAGGAGCATATTGGGCAGGCGCGTACGCGCTTTCCTCCCCGGCCCACGGCTATCAGTCTTCGGAGGCGACAGCTATGAAGAAGCATCCCGAGTTCAAAATGATCCGGCTCGATCCCGCGCTCAAGCCCTACGAGGGCGACATCAACATGCGCATGGAGCGCCTGGCCAAGGTGGAAGAGACCATATTGGGCAAATACGCCGATCTTTCCTCCTTCGCCAACGGCTATCTGTATTTCGGCTTTCACCGCACGGATGAAGGCTGGGTGTACCGGGAATGGGCGCCCGCCGCGGACGAGATGCACCTGATCGGCGACTTCAACTTCTGGAACCGCACAGCCAATCCCATGACGAAGATCGATTCCTCCGGCATATGGGAGATCCGCCTTAAGGGCGCGGACGCGCTTAAGCATAAGCAGCGTGTGAAGGTGCACGTGACCCACGGGGGCGAAAGCTTCGACCGCATTCCCCTGTACATCACCCGCGTGGTGCAGGATGAACACGACCATTCCTTTGCCGGCCAGATCTGGGCGCCGGACGTGCCGTTTAAGTGGACGGACGGCGGCTACCGCAAGCGTTCCATCTCCCCTCTCGCCATATACGAGGCACACGTGGGCATGGCGCAGGAAGCCGAGCGCGTGGGCACCTACGACGAGTTTACCGACAACATCCTGCCCCGCATCAAAAAGGCAGGCTACAACGCCGTGCAGCTGATGGCCATCATGGAGCATCCCTATTACGCTTCCTTCGGCTATCAGGTGACCAACTTCTTCGCGCCTTCCTCCTGGTACGGGGAGCCCGAGGGCCTCAAGCGCCTGATCAATACCGCCCACGAGATGGACATGTTCGTGCTTCTGGACATCGTGCATTCCCACGCCAGCGGAAACGCGCTGGAGGGACTGAGCCTGTTCGACGGCACCAGGGAGCAGTTCTGCCACGCCGGAGACCGGGGCTTCCATTCCGCCTGGGGCACCTGCGTGTTCAATTACGGCAAGCACGAGGTGATGCATTTCCTTCTGTCCAACATCAAGTACTGGCTGGAGGAATTCCACTTCGACGGTTTCCGCTTTGACGGCGTGACCAGCATGCTGTACCTGGACCACGGTCTGGGAGAAAGCTTCGACAACTACAAAAAGTACTATTCCATGAATACGGACATCGACGCCATCGTGTACCTGCAATTGGCTACGGAGCTGATCCACAACGTGAATCCCAAAGCTGTAGCCATCGCCGAAGACATGAGCGGCATGCCCGGCATGTGCCTGCCCATACGCTACGGCGGCATCGGCTTCGATTACCGCCTGGCCATGGGCGTGCCGGATTACTGGATCAAGGCCGTGAAAAACGACGACTGGAACCTGTTCGACATGTGGTATCAGCTCACCACACGCCGGCCGCAGGAGAAAGTGATCGGCTACTGCGAAAGCCACGACCAGGCGCTGGTGGGCGACAAGACCCTGATCTTCCGCCTGGCGGACGCCGAGATGTACACCAACATGGCAAACGACCGCCACTCCCCCGTGATCGACCAGGCCGTGGCCGCCATCAAGCTGATCCGCTTTATCACCCTCGTTTTGGCATCGGACGGATACCTGAACTTTATGGGCAACGAGTTCGGCCATCCGGAATGGGTGGACTTTCCCCGCGAGGGCAACGGCAACAGCTTCAAATACGCCCGGCGCCAGTGGAGCCTGGCGGACAACGGACTGCTGAAGTACCAGAAGCTGCTGGCCTTCGACCGGGACATGCACCTGTTCGCCCGCAAATACAAGGTACTGAGCAAGCACTCCAGCCGCAACCTCTGGATCGATCAGGACAGGCTGATGATGGCGTTTGAAAAGGGCGGGCTGGTGTATCTGTTCTCCTTCCGCAAATACGGCGAAAAGCAGGAGCTGTTCGTGCCCCTGGAGCCCCCTGCCAGACGCTACCGGCTGGTGTTCACCTCGGCCAGGGCCGAATACGCGGAAAACGAGGTATACACCCTGGGCGCCCAGGTGGAGACCGCCATCGGCCCGGACGGGCGCAGCGGCTTCCGCTTCGGCCTGGCGCCGCTCACGCTGTGCGTGTTCGAACCGGTGGCCGGCAAGGCGTAACGGCGCAGTTTCTCATTCAAAGTAAAAATACAGGCGGTCAGAAGTAGATCCGCCTGTATTCTTCGGTCTCGGTTCCGTCGGGGTTATTCAGGATCAGCGGAGGCAGCCAGTGCAGCTGGGCGCCTCCCTGTTTTACGGCGTCGATCAGGACCAGCCTCGGCGCGTGGGCCAAAGTGCCGTGCACGGTGCGCACACGCTTGGGCGCCAGGCGTGCGCGCTGCATGGCGTCCATCAGCTCGAGCATGCCCTGGGCAGGGAAAACCATGCTCAGCCGCCCGCCGCTTTTTAGGGTGAGAAAGGCGCTATGGCAGATCTCTTCCACCGTTACGGCGCTTGAGCTTCGGGAAATGAGCCGGTTTTCGTCCTCCGGGGGCAGAGAACGCCCGGGGTCGTTGTACGGCGGGTTGCATATGACCGCGTCCAGTCTGCCGCAGCCCAGCATTTTGGGAGCGTCCCGGAGGTCTCCCTCATGCACCGTGATGCGGTCCTGAAGCCCGTTCATTTCCACGCTGCGCCGGGCCATGTCCGCCATGTCAGGCTGCAGTTCGACGGCGTCCAGGCGCACGTCGGGATGGCGGGCGGCAATCAGAAGCGCGATCACGCCGGTACCCGTCCCAAAATCCGCCACGCGCTCCCGCCTGCGGATCAAAGCAAAATCGCTCAAAAGCACGGCGTCCGTGCCGAAACGGAAGCCGTGCTCTTTTTGCAGGATCTTCAGGCCTCCGCGCTGAAGGTCGTCGATCCGCTCTCCCTCTTTACACAGAAGGCACATCGAACCAGCTCACCTTTCCGGCAAAGTCCGCGTTCAAAAGCAGTTCGTCCAGGCGGCAGATCACCACGCGTCCTTCCTCGATGGACGCGTATACCAGCATGCCTTCCCGGGTGAAGATGCCGCAGTACAGCTGTTCCCCCGCGCGGAAGAACACTTCGTCGCCTTCCCGCACCTGGGCAGGGTCCAAGGAGAAGGAAGGCAGCTTTTCCGCGCTGTCCAGCTGCATGGAGGCGGTGGGCGCGAGCTCCGCGCCCATCAGCGCGTAGCAGCTGTAGGCCAGTCCCCCGACGCCGAAGCTGTCCGGCCCGGTCATGCCGGCTTCGTAGGGTTTGCCCACCGCCGCCCGCACGGCGGAGAAGAACTCGCTCGTGCGCTGCTCTACCGCGTTCACGGCGCTCACATACTGGGCGATCTCCCGGGCCTGAGTGTATTTCATGGCAGAGGAGGCGTTCATGCGGCGGCGCGTTTCGGAATCGGCTTTGCCGGTGGCTTCGATGCCCTCCGCCGTCTGGAATACCGTCACCTGGGCGGTGACCGCGTCGTCGTACAGCCAGCCCGGCTCGATCGGATAGCCCAAGGCCGCCAGCCGCAGGGTGAGCAGGTACACGCCGTAGCTCTCGCTGCCGGCTTCAAGACCGCAGGTTTCCATGCGGCGCGTGAACTGTGTCATGTTTACGCTCTGCCCGAAGGAAAGCAGCAGGCGCGTGGCGGGATCGGCGACGCCTGTGGGCTGCAGGCCGTTGGCCTCCTGAAACAGCTTTACGGCGCGCACGGTCTTGTCGTCGTAGTTCTCGTCCGGCGCGGCGGTCAGAAAGCCCAGCTCGTACAGCGCGGTCTTCGCCTCGCGCACCAGATATCCGCTGTCGCCCGGGGACAGGGTGACGCTCTCTTCCTTTTTGAGGCAGGAGCCTTTGTCAGATGCCTGCCCGGCAAGGCACATCACCGTGTGGTCTACCGTCCATACGCCGGTGACGGGCAGCCCGTTTCTGGCTTCAAAATCGTTTACGGCCTCCTGGGTCTTGCGGCCGAAGGTGCCGCTGCACTCGCCTGTAAAGAAACCCAGGCGCTTTAATTCCATCTGCATGCGCTTGACCAAAGCGCCGGTGTCGCCGTATACCAGTTCCTTTTTGCCGGCGAACTGGTCAGCGGGGATCGCCAGCGGGGACGTGAGGCGCGAGATCATCTCGCCATCCGCGGCAGCGGTCAGCTCCAGGCCGTTCACGATCTCAAAGAACACCACGGCGCAGGCGGTGTCCGTATCGAAGGCGCCGCTCTGCTCGCCTGTATAGTATCCCAGGGCGGCAAGCTCCTGCTGGAGCTTTTTCACGTTTTTGCCCTTGTCTCCCATTTTGAGGGATATGTCGCTCACGCCGCCCTGCAGGCACTTTTCGAGGTATTCGTCCCGGGTGACCGCCTTTGGGGAGTACAGCTTTTCCAGCGTGTCCGGATCGGCTGTGCCGGTGGCGGACAGGCCGTTGGCGCGCTGGAAATTGATGAGCGCGCCCTCCATGCCGGTTTCGGTTTCTTCCTCGCCGGGCGCTATGTAGCCAAGCTCTTCCAGGCGCGCGCGCACTGTGGGCCGGTCGCTTTCCGAGAGCGATCCGACCAGGTTCAGGCAGATGGCAAGCGCGAGCAGCGCGCAGATGAAGCGGCGCATGTGTCTATCCGATATCCGCGTACAGGTCGGTCTGGTATTCGCCTGCGGCGTAGAGGGCCTTGAAGCTGTCCACCACGGCCTGCTTGTCTTCTTTATAGGTGACGCCGAACCACTTGTCGTGGGTGGGCAGCACGCTCACGCGCTCGCCCTTTTTGACGAGTCCGTCCACGATGGTGGGCAAAAGGTATTCGTCCTTGAGGGGATTGGTCATGCCCTGCAGAAACTCCGGGAAGCCCTTCTGCAGTTCCGCGATGAAGGAGGCGGGCAGGCACCAGAAATTCATGGACACCAGCGCGTCCAGGTCCAGCGGGACGCCGTTTGCTTCCGCGCCGCCGGGAGTTTTGACGATGTCGTGCGTTTCGTCCACGCCCGTCAGGCTGCCGTCCTCCGCCACGCGGCAGATGCCGCGGGTGACGCCGCCGTTGTCGGACAGGGTGTTTTTGAGAACGTAGCCCACCAGGCCGTATCCGCCGGTCTCCAGGAAGCGGGCCGCCTTTTCGAAGCCTTCCTTGCCGTAATAGTCGTCCGCATTGATCACGGCGAAGGGCTCAGAGATCACGTCCCGGCAGGCCAGCACCGCGTGGCCCGTGCCCCAGGGCTTTTTGCGCCCCTCAGGCACCGGGATCGGCACGTCGTTAAGCTGCTGGAATGCATAGCACACCTCAACGCCCAGCTCGGCGCACTTTTTTTCGATGCGGTCGCCGATCATTTCGCGGAAGTCGTCCTCGATATCCCGCCGGATGATGAACACCAGCTTGTTGAAGCCCGCCTTGATGGCGTCGTGGATGGAATAGTCTATGATGATCTCCCGGCCGGGCCCTACAGGTTCGAGCTGCTTGATGCCGCCGCCGAAGCGCGAGCCGATGCCCGCCGCCAGGATCGCCAAAGTCTTTTTCATGTTTCGTTCCCCTTTTCTGTATGATACCTGGATAGTGTACCACCGTTCGGCCCGGGTGTCAATGCGGGCGGAAACGGTTCGTCATTCTGCCTGCATTTTCAAAGCCAGGGCGTACGCACCTTTTTCGCGCAGGCGCTCGGGCAGATACACCATGATCCCGTTCGAATACTGCTTGAATTCCATAAACTGCCGCCTGTCAACGGCACTTATGCTTCTCACGCTACCGCTCCAGGGGATCATAACGGTTTCACCGAGGATTTCGTTTTCCGCCAGGGGTTTCAGGACGTAAACGGTGCTGCCTTTGCGGGTAAAGCCGAAATCGCCGGCAGGCAGGTCCGTCTTTGCCGCGCGTGTGGAAAAGATGGCCTCCCCGTAGGTTTTGAGCCACTCCCCCAGGCCCCGCGCGGCCTGCATGCCCCTGCGGGGCAGCCTGCCGTCCGGCTGGGCGCCCAGGTTCAGGGCCAGGTTGCCGCCCCGGGTGACCACGCTTGTCAAAAGCCGCCCCAACTCCCGAGGCGGCTTGTAGTCGTCGTCATAGCCGTAGGCAAAGCCGTTTCCGATGGATATGCAGCTTTCCCACGGCACGTCCAGGGGCTTTGAGGGTATGGTCTGTTCGGGCGTAATGTAGTTTTCAAACGCCCCGCCCACCGTGCGGTCGGCAAAGATCAGCCCGGGGTTCTTCGCCCGAAGCTTTTTAGCCAGAATGCCCAGGCGGATGTCCTGGCCGTTTGACGGGCGCACCTGCCCGCCGTCCAGCCACAGGATGTCCACAGGGCCGTACTCCTCGGCAAGCTCCGTGAGCTGGGCATGCACATACTCTACGAATCTGTTCCAGATATCGGGGCGCGCCTTGGGGTCGTAGGTGGGGTTGCGGTCGTAAGCCACGGGTTTTTCGCAGCCCTCCGCCCAATACCAGGGGCAGTGCCAGTCCGGCTTGGAAAAGTACGGCGCGATGGCGATCCCCCGGGTGCGAAAGGCATCAAACAGTTCCTTTGCCACGTTGGCGCGCCTGTTTTCGTGGAACGGGCAGTCCGGCGCCGTGATCTTGTAGGGGGAATACCTGCTGTCGAACATGCAGAAGCCGTCGTGATGCTTGGTGGTGAAAATGAAGTAGCGGAAGCCCACGCCGCTGGCGAAATCCGCCCATTCGTCCGGATCGAAGCGGATGGGGTTGAACGTGCGGTTCATGGCAAAATACTGGGCACGGAACTTTTTGGCGTCCGGTTCCCAGGTATAAGCCTTCCGGGACCAGTAGGCGTCCCCGTCCGAGATGGGCCAGCTTTCGCACATGCCCAGCTGGCTGTAGGTGCCCCAGTGCACCATGAAGGCCAGCTTCTGGTCTTTGAACCATTCCAGCTTTTTGATGACCTCCGGCTCTGTGGGCGCAACGTATCTGTCCGCCTCGGTAAAGTTGATGATGTCTTCCCGCGTGTCCGCTCCCATAACGGCCTCCGTTGCTTTGATACAGGAATTATACCATTTAGTACCCGCGTCCGCAATCCCAAAAAAGAAGAGGACGCGGGATTTACCCCGCGTCCTCATGGGGTTTACGGTTTATGGGTGCTGAACAGGATTACTCCTCGCCCAGAGCGCGGCGGTTGATCTCGAGCAGCTCCTGCAGGCCGTAGGCCTCCAGCTGCGCGCAATACTCGTCCCACTCAGCTTCCACATCAGCCTGGCCGGCGATCCACTGCGCGGTCTTGGTCTTGATGTAGTTGTTCAGGTCAGCCTGGATCTCGGCGGAACGGGTGGTGTCCGCTTCGGAGGTGCTCCAGACCTCGGGGAACTTCTCGTTCAGATAGGGGCCG
>JAFZPV010000044.1 GCA_017552535.1 Clostridia bacterium | reverse complement strand
TAACCGTGTTTTAGAAAAGAGGCTGCTGCAGATTTCTTGCTTCTGCAACAGCCCCTTCTTTGCTGTATACTGATCAGCGCTTGGAGAACTGGGGAGCTTTGCGGGCGGCTTTGAGGCCGTACTTTTTGCGCTCCTTCATTCTGGGGTCGCGGGTCAGGTAGCCGGCCTTCTTGATGGCGGGCTTGAGCTCTTCGTCAGCTTTCACGAGCGCGCGGGCGATGCCGTGACGGATCGCGCCGGCCTGGCCGGTGAAGCCGCCGCCGCGCACGTTCACGACTACGTCGAAACGGCCGGTGGTCTCGGTGAGCGCGAGAGGCTGGCGCACCACGGTCTTGAGAGTCTCCAGACCGAAATACTCTTCGATATCGCGCTTGTTGATGGTGATTTTGCCTTCACCCGGGATCAGACGAACGCGGGCGATCGCCTTTTTTCTTCTGCCGACTGCGTTGAAGCTTACATCTGACATTTGATTCGTCCTCCTCCCTGATTATTTCATCTCAAAGGTCTCGGGCTGCTGGGCGGCGTGCGGATGCTCGCTGCCGGCGTAGACCTTGAGCTTCTTGAGCATTTTGCGTCCCAGAGGGCCCTTGGGGAGCATACCGGCGACGGCCTTTTTCACGGCAAAGCAACTCTTGTTCTTGAGCAGGTCGCGGTATTTAGTCTCCTTCAGTCCGCCCGGATATCCGCTGTGATGATAGTAGATCTTCTCGTCCAGCTTCTTGCCGGTGAGAACGACCTTGTCGGTGTTGACGATGATGATGTAATCGCCGGTATCCACATGGGGAGTGAAGGTGGGCTTGTGCTTGCCGCGCAGCATCAGAGCCGCCTGGCTGGCAAGACGTCCCAGCACGACGCCGTCCGCGTCGATCACATACCATTTGCGCTCGACATCGGCGGGCTTGGCCATATACGTGTTCATGAAGATTCCTCCAAATCAATATATCAATACTGATGTCTCCGGCATGAGGTCAGCATGCCCGACAATTCATCAAACGCCCGGGGCTGTGAGCGGATTGACACGAAGGATATTATATAATGTTTCCAATGCCCGTGTCAATGCCCTACAAAAACTTAACCGAGGAGCTTTTTCACCGGCATGAAAGGAATGCGGCACAGGGACAAAAACAGCAGGAAGGACAGCGAACAGATCCTTTCCTGCTGCCCCGGTTCATACTATTTGGAGCGCTTTCCTACTGAATGATTTTCCAAAAATCTGCAAAGTTTTCAGTACTACTGAAAACTTTGCTTGACTTTCAGCAAACCTTTCAGTAGAATAGTATTGAATATGTATAACGCGTTCGGGGGCATTCTTATGATCGTCAGGAGCCATTACATCGATCCCATCCGTCCGTTCTTCGAAAGTGACCTTGTTAAGGTGATCACCGGTATACGCAGATGCGGGAAATCGGTGATCCTCTCACAGATCGCGGACGAATATCGTTCACAGGGGAAACCGGTTCTCTGCATCAATTTTGAAAAGCTGGAGTATTCCTCCAGTATCAGCAACGCACGTGAACTGGAAGCATTCGTCAAAAAAAGGATCCCTGCCGGTGAAAAGCTGTATGTTTTTCTGGATGAAGTGCAAAACGTGGAGGGATGGCATATTGCCTGCCGTTCCCTGCGGCTCGAGAGCATTTCCCTGTTCATCACAGGCAGCAATTCAAAGCTGTTGTCCAGAGAGTTCACAAAGGAACTGAGCGGCAGGTACGTTGCTTTCTGTGTACGCCCCTTTGTTTACAAGGAACTCCGGGAGTATGCCGGGCAGCTCGGAAAGACGTATTCGGTTTCGGAATACCTGGTATACGGCGGCTTTCCGAAGACGCTTGAACTGCCCGACAAAGAAGCGGTCATGGTGTATCTGAATGATTTGAATCAGACCATCGTCATCAACGACATCATGAACCGGTACAGGATCAGGAAAACAGAAATATTCAGGCGGCTGGTAAACTATATCCTGATCTCCAACGCCAGAGTATTCAGTGCCAGTTCCGTCCAGCATTATCTGTCATCAGAAAGGCTCTCATGTTCCATAAATACGGTTCTGAAGTATTTGGGATACCTGGAAGAAGCATATGTTATACGCAAGGTGCCGCAGTATTCCACACGTTCTAAGCGGGAACTTGCCTTTTTTGCCAAGATCTACGATGAAGACGTATCCTTTAATTCCATCCGCCAAAGGAACGGAAGATTCGACATTACCCACAACATGGAAAATGTCGTATACAATGAGCTGATCTATATGGGCTATGGGGTTTCTGTATTTGTCAAGGACAGCCGGGAGATCGACTTTCTCGCGCAGAAAAGCGGGAAAGAATACCTGGTGCAGGTGGCATACTCTGTTGCGGAAGAAAGCACCTATGACCGTGAGTTCGCTCTGTTCAACGTCCTGGATCAGTCCAGAAAGAAGATTCTCATTACAAATGACGAAATCGACTATTCCACAAGTACCGTCGAACATATACCCCTTTCAAGATTCCTGATGATGAACGATCTGGAAGGTTGAGTTCCGCCACCTGAGGCGGAAACCCGGATTGCGGAGGTAAAACATGGGACCGATCACCAAAATGTATCAGAAAAACTTCCTGCATCGGTATGATAAGGATACGTCCATTCCGTACTACTGCGCCGCGGATTTTCCCGGCCTTGCATGTGAACGAGGCGCATTCCAAAACTCGAAAAATGTGACCATTCGGCATTTCACGTACTGGTATCCGGGATATGACCCGGGCAAGCTCATCCTTTTCTGCCCGGGCATGGGTCCCGGGCACACCGCGTATCTGGCGGAGATCGAGACCCTTTGCAGGGCAGGCTGTCGGGTCCTGACGCTCGACTATACCGGCTGCGGGGAGTCGGGCGGGGACCGCCTGCCGTCCGTAAACGCACCTGTGCGCGACGCGATGGAGCTGCTTGGCCTCATCAGTCCCAAAGAGGAGGTCATCCCGGTCGGGCATTCCCTCGGCGGATATACCGCGCTTTGCATCGCCAACCTGTCTCCTGCCGTTAAGCGGGCTGTGATCATTTCCGGCTTTGTGAGCATTTCTGACGAGATGATCGGATTTTTGAAGCTCAGGCTGCTGGCCAACTGCGTAAAGCGGTTCGAAAAGAAGCTCGATCCCCGCTTTGGCTGGATCGACAACCGCGCCTATCTCGCCTCCACAAAGGACAAGCTTCTGTGGGTCCACTCGGCCGATGACCCGATGGTGAACTATAAGCACAACGCCGGGCAGGTGCTGAAAATGAACAACCCGAACGTGCGCGTCATTACGGCGGAAAACAAAAAGCACAATCCGCAGTACACCTCTGAGGCGCTGAAGACCATGAACGCATGGATCGGCGAATACAGCCGCCTGATCCGCGAAAAGCAGCTCGATACGCCCGAGGCCCGAAAAGCTTATTTTGCCGACAAACCCATAGGGCGCATGACCGAACAGGACCCTGAAGTATTCGAAGAGATCCTGCGGTTTATCAGGGCGTAAGATCCGGACAGCCGGTGTTTTTCAGGCACTGGCTGCCCGTCATTGTGATAAAGGGGCTGCTGTATAAGTAGGGAAAACCCACTCGGTGGTATGGAGGAGTTTACCCCTCCAATTTCAATCCGCAGGGCCGGCTTTGCCGGCCCGAGGAGCGATTTTTGCGAAGGCGAGCTTGCCCGCCGAGAGCAAAGAATCGCTTCATTGCAGTTTTTTCGCCCGGAAATGCCCGCAGGCATTTCAGAAAAAACTGAAAACCTGTTGCTCAAGCTGGTGAAAAGATTGACGTTTCGGATAAAACGGTTCAAATGTGTCCAAAACTAAACCGTTGGAAATGAAATCTTTTTTCATTTCCAACGAGGGGCTGTGCAACAGCCCCGTTCGCAGTGCGGTCCGGAGGGGATCTCCCCTCCGATTTCAATTTGCAATTCCTGATTTTTGAACCTTTGATGCGATCTTTCTGGCCAGCGCCTCCAGCCGGTCATAGCGGCTTTCAAAGAACGTCCTATGGCCTTCGCACAGGCGGCTCACGGAAGGATCGTCCGGGCAGAGCGGTTCCCTGTCCCGCTTGCATCCGCCGCGGCACAGGGGCAGCCAGCGGCAGGCACGGCACTTGTCCGCCAGGGGAACGGACTCCTCGTAGAACTTTTGCTCCAGCGGAGACGCCTCCAGCTGCCTGAAGGTCTTCTCGTTTATATTCCCCAGGCGCCACTTGTCCAGCACGTAAAAATCGCAGGGGTATACGCCGCCGTCCGCTTCCACCAGAAAATACCGGCCGCAGCGGCCCGACATGGCGCAGTTTTCCGGCGGATAGCCCATGAGCATGCTCAGCCAGTTATCGAAGGTGCGCACGCTCACGGGGCGTCCGCCGAGTATGCATTCCTCGTACAGGTCGAAAGTCTCCGTGAGAAAGCGCCCGTAGCTGGCCGCGTCCAGGGACAGCGGGCCTGTTTCGCCGTCAAAGCCGTCCAGGCACGGGATGAACTGTACATGGCCGTGAGGCTTTAAGGCGTTGAAGGTCTCACGGGGCCTTTCGGCGATCAGGCGGTTCACCACGCACAGCACGTTGTATTCCACATCGTTTTTGCGAAGCAGGCACAGGTTTTCCGTCACCCGGTCCCAGGTTCCTTCTCCCTGGGCGCTTAGGCGGCAGGCGTCGTGGGTCTCCCGGCTGCCGTCCAGGGATACGCCCACCAGAAAGCGGCCCTCGCGGAACAGCTCGCACCATTCCCGATCGATCAGCCATCCGTTTGTCTGAATAGCCAGGTTCACCTTTACGCGGCCCCGGTCGTAGGAGCGCACCAGCTCCAGAAAGCGCCTGAAAAACGCCTTGCCCGCCAGCGTGGGCTCGCCGCCCTGAAAGGTGAAGTTCACGCTGCCCTCCGCGTAGGCGAAGGCCCGGCGCACGAGGCGCGAAAGGGTATCGTCGTTCATCACGCCGTAGGAAGCCACTTCCCGGCGGGAAGACACGTCCGAGTAAAAGCAGTACGCGCAGCGGAAATTGCACAGGCTGGAGGCGGGCTTGATCATGACGGTGAGCGGCGGCATGAGCTTAATCCTCCTCCCGGACGCCGTATTTTTCCGCCAGGCGCAAGGCGGCTTCCGCCCGGCCCGTGGCCTTCAGCCGGCGGATGTAGGGCACGAGCCAGCCCCGCGTGTGGTACGGGCCGCCCTCCCTGAGCACCGTCTGCATGGGGTCCACGGCGGAGGGCGAGGAGAGCATCATATCGTCAAACCAGTCGAGCAGCATGTGCGCGCACAGATGGCACACCTCCGGGCGCTCGTGTTTGAGATCTTTGGTTTCGTGGGGATCGCTTTCCACATCGAAGAGCATTTCGCGGTCAAAGAGCCGGAAGCCGTCGTGGTACGTGCGCACGTACAGGTATTGCTTCCAGCGCACCGAGCGCTGGCACACGTGGGCCATCTGGGAGAGAACGAGGAATTCCCGCCCCGTATCCGCGCCGTCAGTGAGCGTGTCTGCCCAGCTTAAGCCGTCCCAGCGGGGCGAAGGCGCAACGCCCAGCATATCGGCCATCGTGGGCGCCAGGTCAAGATTATAATGGAAGCCCGCGTCCGTGCGCCCGCCGGGCAGGCCGGGCCATTTTACGATCATGGGTATGCGGCAGGTGGGCTCGTCGGCGGTGCCGTGCTCCGAGTATATGCCCAGCTCCCCCATGTTCTCGCCGTGGTCCGAGGTGATGATGACGGCGGTATCGTCGTACACGCCCTGCTGTTTCAAAAGCGTCAGGATCTGCCCCACCAGGTGGTCGGCGTAGCGTATGCCCGTATCGTAGCCGTCCATCAGGCGCTTGAGGCCTTCCATGTCTGTAAAGGAGCCGGGCATGCGCCAGATCTCCGGGGATATCTGATCGGTATACATGCCGATCTCGTTCATGCCGTGGGGGCTGGACAGACGCGAGTGGCTGTTCAGGATGTCCTGGTTAAGCCAGGTGTCCAGCGGCACGTCCCGGAAGGGCTCGCCGAAGCTTTTGGGCGCGCGGTAGGGCGTGTGGGGGTCCCAGAAGTGCACATGCAGGAACCAGTCGTCCCTGCTTTGGTTGCGCTTGATCCAGTCCAGGGCCGCGGGCAGCACCTTTTCACCGGATTCCCCGCCGCAGCCGCCCACGTTGATGCACTCGTTGAAGCCCGCCTGGAACCAGTATGAGGAATGCCGCTCGGCGAAGGTGCTCACCGAAGCCGTGTACAGGCCTGCCCGGCGGAATACGTTGTGGAGGTTGTCCGTATCGGCGACGTCGCGAAAGTCCCGTTTCTCCCCGGTAAGGTACCGGTCCGCGGCGGTGCCGCCGTGCCCCACCGCGCCGTTGTGGATGCCGAACATGCCGGTGACGAGCGCCGCCCGCGAGGGAAGGCAGGGCGCGTCGGAGCAGTAATAGCGGTCAAAGCGCAGGCCCTCCCGGCACACCTCGTCCATGCAGGGCGTGGTGCTGCGTCCATAGCCGTAGCAGCCCATGTGATCGGGGCGCAGGGTGTCGATGTCGATCATAAGGATGCGCATGTTCGTCCTCCCCGGGCCGAAGGCAGCCCTGTATGTAATCACGCCATATCATTCGACGTCTGCGGGCTTTTTTCCTGCAGGAAAGGCAGGAAATTACCGACGCCGGTCGGTGTAAACAGTTTTGTTCCGCATTCGTTACAGCGCGGGTGTATTTATTCATTGATCGTACACAGCATTGTAATGATTCCAAAATCCCTGTTTGCGTAAAATTTGGTATAATATTTCCAAAAATAAGGGAAGGTGAACATATATGAAGAAATTCCTCTCCATCCTGCTGGTCGTGTGCATGCTGGCCTGCATGATGCTCACGGCGTTTGGCGAGACGGTGAAGCTGGCCTATTCCTCCGGCTCCGTCAAACTGCGCACCGGCGCCGGCACCAAGTATTCCGCCAACGGCGTGGTGAAGAACGGCGATACCATCACCGTTCTTTCCAAGGGCAAGAACTGGACGAAGATCCGCACCGCCGACAGCCGCGAGGGCTACATCAAGAACCTCTACATCGACGGCATCGGCAGCCACTACGCTTCCGGCACCACCTACACCGCCCACAGGACCGGCAAAGTGGTGACCAAGTATTCCTCCTCCACCGTGAACATGCGCGCCGGCGCGGCCCACTCCGAAGTCGCCATCGGCAAGCTCAAGAGCGGTGCCAAGGTTACGGTGCTGGGCAAGAACGGCTCCTGGTATCTGGTGGCCAACTCCTCCGGCACCCAAGGCTTCGTACACAGCAAGTACATCTCCGTGGGCGGCAGTTCCTCCGGCTCTTCTTCCACCACGGCGAAGGTAGCCAACTGCAACGCGGTGCATATGCGCTCGGGCAAATCCAGCACCAGCGGCATCGTAGCCACGCTGGCCAAAAACACCAAGGTGACCGTGCTCAGCAAGAGCGGCTCCTGGTGGAAGGTGAAGTACGGCTCCAAGACCGGTTACATCTACAAGAAGTACCTCAAGTAATACCCCGTCTGATCAGCTGTCCCGCGGACACGCGTCTGCGGGACAGCTTTTTTCTCCGTTTGAGGTTTGTAAATTTTCGTCTCTTTGATTGACACCTGCGGCCGCCTGTGCTATTATATTCTGCGCGTGAATTGCGCGGTAGTAGCTCAGTTGGTAGAGCGCCACCTTGCCAAGGTGGAGGTCGCGAGTCCGAGTCTCGTCTACCGCTCGCGCGGGTGTAACTCAATGGTAGAGCGCCAGCCTTCCAAGCTGGATACGTGGGTTCGATTCCCATCACCCGCTTGCAAGATGCGCGCGGTAGTAGCTCAGTTGGTAGAGCGCCACCTTGCCAAGGTGGAGGTCGCGAGTCCGAGTCTCGTCTACCGCTTACAGGCACCTTTAGCTCAGTTGGTAGAACACCTGACTCTTAATCAGGGTGTCCAGGGTTCGAGCCCCTGAAGGTGTAGGAAAAGCCCGAATT
>JAFZPV010000043.1 GCA_017552535.1 Clostridia bacterium | reverse complement strand
TTCGGGACCAAAAGGCCGTGGGTTCAAATCCCGTCACCTCGAGCAAAAACCCCTGATTTCATGCAGAAATCGAGGGGTTTTTCATGTTTTTACCTGGGGTCAAATGCCTTGGTTTTGCGCTATTGACAGCATTATTGACAACAGTTCAGCTGATATGCGTTTTCGCCCCTGTGCGCAGCCGGTTTTCCCCTGCCGGCGGCGAAGCGGAACAAGTTCTTGCATTTTGCCGGAGTGTGGAGTATAATAAAGGCAGAAGGACCAAATCATCATGGATCGGAGTGATTTGATATGATTCAGGTTATCGCCGGCAACAAAGGCACCGGAAAGACCAAGCGCCTGATCGACATCGCCAACGACGCCCTCAAAAGCGAGCACGGGCTGGTGGTGTTCATCGACGACGACAAGCGCTATATGTACGACCTTCGCCACGAGATCCGCTTTGTGGACGCGGGCGAATACGAAGGCGTGCGCGGCGGCACGGCAGACGTGTTCCTGGGCTTTTTGAGCGGCATGCTGGCGGTCAATTACGACATCACGCTGGTGTGCGTGGACGCGTTTTTAAAACTGATCAAGTCCACGTCCCTGGAAGAAACGGAGAGCTTCTTTTCGCGCCTGGACGCGCTGAGCGAGCACAGCCACTGCAATTTCATCTTTAACGTATCCTGCAGCCTGGACGCCCTGCCGCCCTACGTGGCCCGGTACGTGATCTGAACTTTTCCGGAAAGGAAGTATTCCGGCGGTCTGTCGGCCGCCGGGTTTTTGGTATGTATATGATCAGATCGAATCCCCACACCCATACGGATTACGTCGACGGCAAGAGCCCCGCACGGGACATGATCAAGCGCGCGCTGGAATTGGGCTTTACGTCGCTTGGCTTTTCCGAGCACGCCTACCAGCCGGACATCGAGCCCCTGTACGGCCTGACCGACCCGAACCGCAAGCGCTACATAAACGAAATCCTGTCTCTGCGCAGGGAATACGAAGGCCGCATCCGCATCTGGCTGGGGCTTGAGATCGACCGCATGTCCCCCGAAAGCGGCGAAGGGCTGGATTACTTTATCGGCGCGAACCACTATCTTACCTCGCGAAACGGCGATTTTGCCGCCGTGGACGGGGATGCTGACCTGCTGGAGGCCTACGTCGCCCGGGCATTCGACGGCTCCTGGGACAGGGCGATCGAGAGGTATTTCAAAGACTATGCCGACTTTGTGGAGAAAAAGCCTCCCGCCATCATCGCCCACTTCGACCTGATCTGCAAAAGCAACCGCAAGCGGCACTGGTTCAAAGAGGACGGCGCGCTGATCGACTGCGGAAAAGAGGCCATGCGGCTCATGATCCGTTCTTGCCGCGTGCTGGAGGTGAATACCGGCGGCATGGCGCGCTCAGGCCAGCCCTGCCCTTATCCGGTGCAGCCGCTGCTTGCCTTCTGGCGCGAACTGGGCGGGCAGGTGATCCCCTCTTCGGACTGCCACCGGGCCCACCAGCTGGACGCGTTCTTTGATATCGCCCCGGAGTATATGCGCGCGGCCGGATTTACGGAATGCCTCGCTCTGGGCAAGGGCGACAGGCTGTTTGAGACCGTGAGCCTTATGTAATATGAACTTTTCACCTCTCAAATCGTTTGTGGACGAAGCCTGCCTTGTGCGCCTGCCAGGCGCGGACGTGCGCGTCCGGGCCCGGGGGCAGGCGCTGTTTGAATACCGAACCGGCTTTTCGGACGCGGAAAACGAAATCGAAACGGACGGCACCGAGGTCTGGCCCGCCTACTCCCTCACCAAGCTCATGACCTGCGCCTGCGCCATGATGGCACGGGAAGAAGGGCGGCTGGGGCTGGACGAGCCGCTTGGAACCTACCTGCCCGCGTTCAGCCGCATGCGCGTCGCGGAGGCGCTGCCCGGCGGAAAACGCATACGGGACGCGGTTCGCCCTGTGACGGTGCGCACCCTCATGTCTATGAGCGCGGGCTTTGGCCCCGACATCCGCCTTCTGCCCGCGGGCGATACGCACTTCGCCGTAAACGCCCTGGCCGATCAGCCGCTTCTGTGCGATCCCGGCGAGCACTGGGTGTACGGACTCAGCCACGACGTGCTGGGCGCGCTGCTGGAGACGGTATACGGCATGAAGCTCCGGGATGTTTTCAGGCAGAAGCTTTTCGGGCCCCTGGGCCTAAGGCACAGCTGCTTCCTTTCCGAGGTGGAAGACCTGAGCGCGCTCACGCCGCTGTACAGGGCGGTAAACGGCGGCTATGCATCCATTCCCTTCGACATGACCTATGCCCCCTCCCCTCTCTACGACAGCGGCGGGGCGGGGCTGGTGACCTCCGCCGGGGACTTCATCCGCTTTCTGGACGCGCTGTGCACGGGCCGCCTGATATCGGCTTCCTCCCTTGCCCTCATGTGTCAGGATACCCTCACGCCCGCCGCCCGCCGGGACTTCTGCTGGCCCCAGCTGGCCGGCTACGGCTACGGGCTTGGGCTGCGCGTGCCGCTTGAGGGCAGTCAATTCACGGACGTGGGCTGGGGCGGCGCGGCGGGCGCCTACGCGCTGATGGACATTGGGCGCGGGGTGAGCATGTGCTTTTTCACGAACGTGCTGGGTGCGGACGAAGTATACCTGTATGCAGGCCTGCGGGACGCGCTTTATAGCTGCCTGTAATGAACTTTTGAAGCAGAACACTAAATGCATGTAAACTTTCTCGTTGCATCTTGCAATCTCCCCGATCATCATATATAATATCAAAGTCTGCCCAACCGTATGGGTTGCTTTTGTTGTGGACACAAAAAGCGCCCTTCGCATGATGCGGGCGCTATGACTATAAACAGGAGGTGTCACCATGGCATCGGATAAGAGAGTAAAGGTAGTGCTGGCCTGCTCTGAGTGCAAGCAGCGCAACTACAACACCATCAAGAACAAAAAGAACGATCCCGACCGTCTCGAGATGAACAAGTACTGCCGCTTCTGCAGGAAGCACACCGCCCATAAAGAAGCGAAGTAATCCCCCTGAGCGCGATCAAGGGTGCCCCCGCGTTGGAAAATGCGGAAGGGTCTTTGGCGCGCACCCCAGACTCTTGATAAGGATGTGAATTGCATGGCAGCTGAAAAGGATGTCAAGCAGGTCAAGAAGGACGAGAAGAAGGAAGGCAACTTTCTGACCCGTTTCTTCCAGAAGATCGGCAAGGCTTTCTACAATATGTATCACGAGCTCAAGAAGGTCACCTGGCCTACCAAGAGCGCGCTGATCAACTACTCTCTGGTGGTTCTGATCTTCCTGGTCATCATGGGCGTGATCATCGGCGTATTCGACATGGGCGCCAGCGCTCTGGTCAGGCTGATCACGGGCTAAAGCGAGGACAGCAGCATGGCAGATACTGCCGAAATGAAATGGTATGTTGTGCACACCTATTCCGGATATGAGAATAAGGTGAAGGCCAACATCGAAAAAACTGTCGAGAACACCACCAGTATGCAGGGTCTGATCGGTTCGGTGGAGATCCCGCAGGAGGAAGTGCTGGAGATCAAAAACGGCAAAAGCCATATCGTCCAGCGCAAGCGCATGCCCGGCTATGTGCTGGTGCACATGGTGATGACCAACGAATCCTGGTACCGCGTGCGCAACACCCGCGGCGTCACCGGTTTCGTGGGCACGGGCAGCAAGCCCTCTCCTCTCTCCGATGAAGACTACGCCAACCTCATGGCCAGCGCGCCTGTGACCCGCCTTGACGTAGAGGTCGGCGACGACGTGCGCATATTGACCGGCGTGTTTGAGAACTTCACGGGCCGCGTGTCCGCCATCGATTCCGTCGCCAAGCGTGTGACGGTGGTGGTGGAAATGCTCAACCGCGCCACCAACGTGGAGCTCGCGCTGGACGAAGTCGTCCGCGTCGGGCTGTAAAAGCGCTCAGCGCTTTACGATCCGCTTGCAAGCCTACGGGCTTTCAGGAAGTGGGAGGAGCCGAAAGAGCTCCGCTACACACCACATTAGTTTAAGGAGGATAACCCCATGGCGAAGAAAGTTACTGCGCTGATCAAGCTGCAGGTCAACGCCGGCAAAGCTACCCCCGCGCCGCCTATCGGCCCGGCTCTCGGTCAGCACGGCGTGAACATCCCCGGATTCTGCAAGGAATTCAACGACCGCACCGCGAAGCAGGTGGGCCTGGTGATCCCGGTAGTGATTACCGTTTATCAGGATCGTTCCTTCACCTTCATCTGCAAAACGCCCCCTGCCGCCGTTCTCATCAAGAAGGCCTGCGGCATCGAGCACGCTTCCGGCCGTCCGAATAAAGACAAGGTTGCGCACATCTCCAAGGCCCAGGTCAAAGAGATCGCCGAGCTGAAAATGCCCGACCTGAACGCCGCCTCCGTCGAAGCCGCCATGAGCATGGTGGCCGGCACCGCCCGCAGCATGGGCGTCGTAGTTGACGACTGAGCACATCACCAAAACCGTGGGAGGACACAGCGCCGTTTGTACCACAGGGAGGAATTTGAAACATGAAGACCGGTAAGAAATACTCCGACAGCTTCAAGCTGATCGATCGCAGCAAGCAATATGACCCCGAAGAGGCCATCGCTCTGGTAAAGCAGACCTCCAAGGCGAAGTTTGACGAGACCATCGAGATCTCCGTGCGCCTGGGCGTAGACCCCCGCCACGCGGATCAGCAGGTGCGCGGCACGGTCGTGCTGCCCAACGGCACCGGCAAAACCAAGAGCGTTCTCGTTATCGCCAAGGGCCCCAAGGCGGACGAAGCCGCTGCCGCCGGCGCGGATTTCGTTGGCGCCGAGGACATGATCGCCAAGATCCAGGGCGGCTGGTTCGGCTTTGACGTTTGTATCGCCACCCCCGACATGATGGGTCTGGTAGGCCGTCTCGGTAAGGTTCTGGGCCCCAAGGGCCTGATGCCCAACCCCAAGACCGGCACCGTGACCAACGACCTCACCAAGGCCATCTCCGAGACCAAGGCCGGCAAGGTGGAGTACCGTCTGGACAAGACCGCCATCATCCACTGCCCCCTGGGCAAAGCGTCTTTCAGCGAGGAAAAGCTCACCGAGAACCTCCGTACCCTGATGGAGGCGATCATCAAGGCGAAGCCCGCTGCCGCCAAGGGCACTTACATCAAGAGCGCCGTGATCTCTTCGACCATGGGCCCCGGCATCAAGCTCAACAGCCTGAAGTTCTGATGTAAACCCGCATACAAAATCCTCCGCTTTTTCGGCGGAGGATTTTGTTGTATCCAGACGTTATTCGTTCTTTTCGCCGTAGTCGCGGCCGAACTTTTCGGAGTCGAAAGGCGCGCGGCGGTTGGGGCAGTCCTGCCTAGGGCAGAGCGAACAGCTTTCAAAGTGCTTTTCGGAGGCGTACAGGATACCGGAGCCCGATTTTACCGGGCGCATCAGGAAGCTGGGTTCCAGGTAAATGCCGGTTTTTTCCAGCACGTTCCCCAGCAGCGCGAACAGGGGCTTCTGCTGGCTGATGGGCCAGTCGATCACGGAGCCTGGCGCCAGGGAATTGATGTTGTCCGAGCCGATCACCCCGCGCATGGCCTTGCGGAAGGATACGGACGCGCTGCGCAAAGCAAGCTCGCAAACCGAGTCCGCCCAGTAGCGGAACAGCTCGTCCGATATGGACAGCGCGTATTCGTAAGCGGCGCGGCCGCTGGTGCCCACGAAGGGGTACACGGTGTCACTGTCCTTCAGGTTCACGCTGATCACGCGGCTTTCAAAGTGCTCGCCGCCCAGCACGATCGAGTGCCCGTCGTTGGACAGGATCTTTTCCCGGCCCGCATAGAACACCGGCTTCATGCGTTTGACCGTTTCGCCGTATATTTCCTCAAAATCATCCAGATCGTCTTCCATCACGTGCAGTTTTTTGCACGCGGCGTCAAAATCCACGTTCCATTCCAGCTGGTCGAACAGCCAACGCTCCCCCATGTTTTCACCCCGCAGCCCGTTCTGTTTCACTTCCCGGCATTCCGCCGGGCACATTCCGCATTATGTATAATTATATCTCTAAGCAGTCCGGTTTACAAGCATTCATTCAAAACCAGTCCTGCCTTCAGCCTTCCTGCCCGGCAAAGGCGTCCGGGGCCTCGCTCCCGGCTTCGTGTTCGCTGAGCACCAATGTAAGGTTGTTCAGGTTCATGGAGTAGGTGTAGCGCGCTTCCTCCGCCACGTGCATGGCCAGGCGTATGCCCACCTTGTGCCCGCTTTCCTCGCCCGTCACATAGTGCACGGGGTCGAAGGCGCCGCAGTCGTCCCGGAAGCGGATGGTGTATTTGCCGTTTCTGTACTGCAGGCGGATGGACAGATGGTTCTGCCCTTTGGGTGCAAAGCCGTGCTCGATCACGTTTGAACCCATCTCTTCGACGCACAGCGACAGATGATTCGCCAGCCGGCCGCCGCAGCTGTGGGCGATGCAGAAACCGTGCGCTCCGCGGGACGCTTTGACCACGTCGTCCAGGTTCTTGATATCGGCCTCCATCCTGTCTTCAGGCGGCACGCCGAAGGAAGGCGGGAGCAACAGTACGCTTTCCGCTTCCCGGAAGGAAAGGCAGCCTTTCCTTTGCAGATACAGAAGGATCAGCGCCAGCGCGCCCGCCTCGCCGGCAAAATTGTACAGCCATACCGCCTTCATGCCCGCGAGGCTTAGCAGGTATCCCGCCAGGACCGGCAAAATCGCGTTTTGCACGACGGAGATCATCTCCGTCATGCGGGCTTTTTCAACGCCCTGGTATCCGTTTTTCAAAGCACTGTTCAGGCAGCAGGGGATCAGCCCCAGCGAATACAGACGTAAGCCCCATACGGCAAACGTCCGGCTGTCGCCCGCCTCGGGGATGAACAGCTTTACGGCCCACGGAGCGATCACCAGCAGCAGGACCATGGCGCCCCTGCCCAGCATCAGGCCGTACCGCGCAAGCAGGCGCACCAGCTCTTTCAGGCCCGTCCGGTCTTCTTCGCCGAACAGGATGCCGCACATGGTGAGCGAAACGCCGCGCAGGCCCGTGCTTACGCAGTTGCTTGCGTTGCCGATGGAAGTAATCACGGCAAAAGCCGCCACCGCGGCGCTGCCGCCGGCAGAAAGCAGGATCTTGTTCATCAGGTACACCAGCACCACCGACGACGCCATGTTGAATACGGTAGGCACGCCGCCCAGGAGCATATCGCGGATCTTTTCCAGGCGCACGCGCCGCACAGAAAAGCGGAACACGCATTTTTTCGACAGCAGGTATCCCCCGCCCACCAGCATGGCGGCATAGTAGCTGAGGGACGAAGCCAGGCCCATGCCGAACATGCCGCCGTCGAACACCAGCACGCTGAGCAGGTCGAAGGCCACGTCCGTGACCGTCATGCTGAGCACCGCCGCCACCAGCAGGCCGCTTTTGCCCGCCATCTGCAGGAACGGAACGAGGATCAGTGAAGCCATCGTGGCCGGCACGCCGATGATGAATCCGGAAATGTAGTCCTTCGTATCGCTCAGGAGCTTCGCGTCTTTGCCGGCGCCCAGAGCCCGGGCGAGAGGACTGAGCAGAAGGGCGACCGCGATCACGAATACGGCAGAAAAACAGGTGCCCACCGCCAGGGCGGAAGAAAAGCCGATGTTCGTTTCTTCCTGAGAGCCCCTGCCCAGTGATCGGCTGCACACCACCTGCGCGCCGGCGGACAACATGCTGCCCACGGCTCCGATGATCAGAAGCAGCGGATTGGCAAGCCCGTACGCCGCGATGGACGTGACGCCCTGAAACTGGCCGATCATGATGCTGTCGATCAGCAGGCATACAGACACTGTGAGGGCGGAAAGCACCTGCGCGGCGAGCATCTGTTTTACAAGTTTTCGGATCATTGGTTTTCCTCCCGCCGGGGCAACATATTACTTGCAGGCTTTAAAGACGTCACAGCCCGATCATCACGACGCTGACCAGGGCCATCAGCATGCCCAGCGCCTGCCAGGCAGACGGCCTTTCCTTAAAGAGCAGCACGGAATACAGGATGGACAGCGTGAGCACGCCTCCGTTTTCCACCGTATACAGGATGCCGGAGTCCATGCGCGCAAGCACCCACAAAAGCAGCCGGGCCGCCGCCGTGGCCGAAGCGCAGCAGATCAAAAGCATCCACACAGCGCCTTTGCCCATATGAAAGCCGTCACGAAGCTCCTTCCTGCGGCCCAGTGCATGCTCCCGGCCTACGGCCAAAAGCACAGAAGAACCGTACAGGATCACCAGCATCTCGGCGCTCTCCGCGCCGTTCAAAAGCGTAGCCTGGGCGTTCATGAGGGTGCCGTACAGGCCGTTGGCCGCAAACAGAAGTGCGCACCACAGCAGGTATTTCGGCGCGGCGCCGCGCACGGAAAGGCCCCGGCTGTTCATCACCGCCAGCGCCAGAAGCATCAGCGCCACGGCACAGATCTGGAGCGCCGACAGCCTTTCGCCCATGAAGAGCACGCCCGCCGCCAGCGGGATCAGGATGCCGCCGAACATGCTGGAGATCATGAGAAACGAATAGGACCCCCGCTTGCCGGATTCGATCATCGAAACGTTGTACAGCAAAAGCACCGCGCCGCCCGCCAGGCCGAACAGCCAGGTGCGCCAGGACGGCGAAAAAGAAAACCCGCCGGCAATCAGGGAGACCAGCGCGATGAATGAGCCGTAGCACACGGAAAAGACCGGCGCGGCCATTTCGGCATTATTTCCCTGATATTGGCGGGTATACAGCCTGGTAAACAGAGACTGGAACGAATACAGCGCCACGAGCAGCGCCACCAGGAGCGTCAGCGTCACGATGAAACCTCCCTTGACGGGCTGCCGCGCCTGCGCACGTTCTGTACGCAAACGCAGCAGTTCCTTTGCGCGGTTCCATTATATCACCCAGGTGGCTTGGACGCAACACGCCCGCACCCTCTGAACGGGCACTCAGGCGTTATTTAACTTCCCGAAGCCTGCCGTCCGGGCCTATGTCGAACGTTCCGTCCCCCGTGAACGCCTCGCCGTTCCAGGTCTTGTCCGCAGCGCCTGAAAAGCGTATGGCCGGAGATGCGGTATCGCGGGCGAGACAGTTTACAAAGCTGATGCCGTCGGTATACTGCGCCTCGAACGCCGTACCGGAGCAGGAACTCCATTCCAGCCTGCTTAAGCGGATGGTGGCGCACAGGTTTATGCGTATGCCGCTTTTCACGTTCCTCACGAGGCAGTCGAGCAATTCGATTTCGTAGCTCTGCTCAAAGCTGAGCGCGGTGCCTTCCCCGCCTGTGTTCTCTTTTCCGAAGCACAGACCGATCAGATTCAGCCCCGCACAGGATTCGAAGCGCATCACGTCCGTTCCGGCGGAAGAAAAGATGCTTACGGTCAGCGGGGCGCCCGACTCGCTTCTGAGGGTGAGCCCCTCAGCGTCGCGGATCACGAGGCCGTCCGCGCCGAGGCTGCACCAATCTGTTTTGAGCGGCGCTTTTGCCTTCGAAACATCGTATTCGCCGTCCGCGAGCACCACGGTGCGCTCAGGGCCGATAGCCCTGATCAGGCCTTCGATGTCGTTAACGTGTATCTCTCCGCCGGCAGGGAGCTCTTCTGTGCCATCCGAAGCGGCGTACGCATCCCGGATCGCCTGCAAAGCCATTTCGGGCGGGATGTCCTCGTAGCTCATGCCTTCCAGCCGCGATTCGTCCAGTTTCGCTCCGCTCAGCCCGATCGGGGACGCGGTGTCCCCGCTGAACCAGCCCTCACCGGACGCGTTGCCGTCAAAGGCGCAGCCCGCCACCCGGGCCGGGTATACGGTGCACAGAAACGCCGGGCCGGAAAAAATGTTCATGTCCACACGGTTGGAAAGGAACATGACGTTGGTGATCCTTTCCATCCGGCACAGGTGCACGGCGTAGTTGTCGCGGATGCGGCAGTTGTACACCGTGAAGCCGTCCCCCTGCTGCGCGGAGAACAGGGCGGCAGCCGGCACGCCGGAAGCCTGGATGGAATCGATCTCGCAGCCGCTGACGCTTACGTCGCGGCAGGAGAAGGTGTCGACCGCTGCGACGCTGCACTCGTATATCCTGGAATCCGTTATCGCCACGCGGGCGCAGTCCAGCGCCTGTACGCCGATGGTGCCGCAGCCAAACAGCCCGCAGGCATTGATCGCGACGTCTTCGCAGGCGATCAGGCGCACCACGCCGCCGCTGCACTCTCCGGGCATCTGCGTATGGCCGATCAAAAGCCCTTCGAGGGTCACGTTACGGCAGTTTTCCAGGTACAGCACGTTTGCAAACCGCGGCACGGCCAGGATGCGGGTCTCCCCTGCGCCCGAAGCGCGGATCGTAAGATTGTTTACATTCCTCAGCTGCAGCTCCGCCCACGCGAGTACCGCCTGCCCTTCGTTCCAGTCGATGGCCCTCAGCCAGGAATACCAGCCGCCCTCCGTCTCATTTCCGTAATCCGAGGCGGCGCTCAGGTCATAGTCACCGGGAGCCAGCTCTATCACCGTATCCGGGGCGATGGCGGCCAGCAGCTCGTCGACAGTCGCAACGCGTACGGTGCGCATATCAGGCGCAGCTCCCGCCTGTCTCGCAGCCGGCCCCGCGGCCAGGAACGCAAGCGCCAGGATCGGCAGCAGAAACGCCGCCGCGACGCGGTTTCGCTTCTCTTTATGGTCCATAATACGCTCCAGTCTGTTTTTGAGTGTACGTTTCGGGGAGTAAAACGGCGCCGCCGCACCGGGCAGCATGTTTTCCGCGGTACGCAGCAGGATATCGCCGTAAGCACGCTTCTGTCTGCCGTTCATGCGCCTGAGCAGCAAGGCGTCGCAGCTCAGTTCGCAGGCGAAGCCGATCTCCTTCAGCGCGATATACGCGATAGGATTGAACCACTGAGTGGAGAGCGCCAGCATGGCGATCAGCTTGTACAGCGCGTCCATCCGCCGGTAATGCACGAGCTCGTGCGCAAGGATCTGCTTTAGATCCGCCTTTCCGGCTTCCAGATGAGGCAGAACGATCACGGGCGAAAGCACGCCCAGGGTGAGCGGGCCCGGGACGGTTTCGCTTTCATACAGCTTCGGCTTTCTTCCGGGAATGCGGCTGTATATCTCCGTCACGTCCGCTTTCGGCCCGCGCAGCCCCTTACGAAGTTTCCGCCTGAATCCCAGGTACGCCCAGATCCGCCAGGCTGCAAGGCCGATGCTGCCCGCCGCCCAGATCACGAGAACCGCCGCCTCCGCTCCGGAGAAACGCGCCCCGGCGGATGCAGGCGCTTCATCCGCGCTGCTTTCCGCGGCCTTGGGCAAATGGACCTCAGGCACCGTCTCGACCTCCCGGAAGCCCAGGGGCAAAACCGGTTCCGTTTCAGCCGTATACGCTGAAGGCCGGGCGTCGTATATCGTCTGAGGCACAGCCGCCTTTACGCCCGTCTCCGGAATGAAGCCCGGCACGGGCAGGCAGAAGCGGATCAGCACCAGCAGCCAGGCGTAGTAATACACCGCAGCCGGCAGGCGCTTGCCCAGGAGCTTTCTGGTGAAAAGCAATACGAGCGAAAGCGCGCTGCCGCCCAGCGTAAGCCACATGAGCGTTTTCATTCTTTGTTTCCTCCGTCCAGCATGCGCCTAAGCTCCTCGATGTCCTCTTTTGTAAGGCCGTCCGAGGTGACCAGCGCGGAAACGAGCGCCCTGGCACTGCCGCCGTACAGGCGGCTGATCAGGTCTTTCGTCGCCCACGCATCGTATTCCGCCCGGGTGATCAGCGGCTGGTAGTAGAACACGCCCTTTTTTTCCTGCGTCAGGGCGCCTTTTTTGCACAGCCTCGTCACCAGCGTTTTTACCGTGGTAGCCTCCCAGCCCCGGCTGCGGCTTAACCGGGCGCGGATCGCCGTGACCGGCAGGGCCTCCCCCGCCTCCCACAGCACCTTCATGACCTCCAGCTCTGCGTCCGAGATCCTGCGCGCGGATTCGTCCGACATGGCGCCGCCTCCTTTGCTACAATTGTAGTCTGCAAGGGCATTATAGCACCCGAGACTACAGTTGTCAACAGTAAAAAGCTCCAGCGGGCAGCACATCAAAAAAGGTTTCCCCGGAAGCACAGGGATTCTATGAAACCGACACCTCATCCGAGCCGCTTCGCAGCCCACCTTCTCCTCGAGGAGAAGGCAAAAAAAGGCTTTCCCTGTGAGGGAAAGCTCCGCCGGAGGCGGTGATGAGGCGGAATGTCGTACAAACATTCCCTGTCTTTCCGTGAAAGGCCAAAACAGCCCGGAAGCGTGAACTCCGGGGCTGTGCGTTACCATAGTGGATTTCAGGAAGAATTCAGGCGTTTTGCAGATATGCTTCGGCGCCAAAGGGGACCAGCGGCTCGTTTGCCTTCAGATACAGCGGGTGGTGCGGGTGCCCCTTCCTGGAGACCGGGCCGCAGCAGTACCACTCGGCGCCCCGCTCATTGCCCAGCCGAATCATGTCCTTTGCGAAGGCGAGCAGGTAGGGCCGCGTTTCCACCAGGTTGCCCCAGGCCGCCCACACCGCAGGCCGGGGCCTGAGGGAAAGCAGATAATCGAAGGCCCGCAGGTTTTCCGCGTGCAGCCTCTCGTCCGCGCGCACGTCCATGTCTCCCGGCGAGGTAGCCCGCTGGGCGCACACGTTCATCATCATGAAGCTGTCGTAGCCGTTGGAAAGGGCGATGCGCTGGGCGCTTTTAAGCGTAGGATCCAGCCTGTCCGGGGCGGCGGTGGAGGGATTGATGCCGATGCATATGAGCGGGTTTTTGCCGCGCGTGCCCAGGATGTAGCGGTATTCCTCGTAGGCGCAGGGAACGAACAGCCACTTTTCCACGTCGTAGCTGTCATTTGGCTTTATGGCTCGCTTCAGCGCAGCTTCAAAAGAAACGTCCTCATACGTGCGCGTGTCCCTTGACGGAATGTGCCGCATTCGTCCCTCCAAAAAACCGGACGCGCAGGCGTCCGGAAATAAAACTGGTCTGGTTATTGCCTGGAGCTTAAGCCGTCCATGCGCATCATCTTTTCCAGCACCTTGATGTCGTTGGTGATGTCGATGGCGTCGCTCTTGAACAGCCGGTCCAGCTGGGTCTCGTATCCCTCCACCACCTTGTCCATGATGCCCTCGATGCGGCGCTTGGCGGTGGTGATGTTTTCGCCCCTCACGTCCCCCTGGCGCTCGAGCTGGGCGTACTGGGACAGCAGCCTGAGCGTTGTGGGCAGATAATACTCCATGAAGGGTTGGATGTCCTTCGTGCGCTCCGGCTTCTGCTCCACCAGGTGGAAGATGTTGGCGGTCAGGGATTCGATGCGGTGGATCTTCTGGGTCATCACCGTATCGGGGATCTGGTCGTTGAGATCGCGGATGCTCTGCAGTATCCGGTCGTAGGCGCTCATGCCGCCCGGCGCTTCTTCCGTTCTTTGGGAAGTATAGCGCGCGGCGCTGGTCATGATGATGATGCGCTTTTCGTTGTCGATCACGGCCTCGCGGGGCAGCTTGCCTTCGCGGCGAAGCTGGCGGAAAGCGGTCTTGATCTGCTCCTCGGTCACGCCGGGGCCCATGCGCTTGATGATGTCGTCTATGAAAAAGATATCGCTGCTGCCCTGCAGGTACGCCAGCAGGTCGTCCTTGAGGATCTCCTGCTGCGTCTGGGCGCTGCGGGTATCGGACTGCTTGCGTCCCCTGATCGTATTGGTCACCAGGAAAGCTGCGGCGATCAGTATGGCAAAAACGGCGATGGGCCACACGACGCCTTCCGTGACCTCAAAAAACGAACCTACGATGAACATGGCGGCCGCCACCAGAAGCAGCATCCTGCCCGGCATGCGGAAGTTGTACTGCTTGCGGATGCGGCTGAACAGCCAGATCGCGCCCGGAAAGCGCAGACCGGGTATCATGAGCATGATCAGGTTGATGATCAGGCCCGTGTCGATGTTGAAATCCTTGCCCTCGCGGCCCTTGTTTTCATTCACCGGCGCACACCTCCCAAATTCGCATTGTCGTATATCATACCATATTTGCATTTGGTATATGTGAATTATGCGTTAATTATCTCTCATCCCTTGCGGCGCGGTTTTGCAGGGCTACATTTCCATCCGCAGAAACACGTATACGAAGGCGAAAACGATGCCCAGCGTGCACACGATCAGGCCGAAGGTGACGGTGTTGGTAAAGTAAGAGCCGTAGCGCAGGTCCGTCACCTCGCGGGGGTCGGGGCGCACGTGCGGCCTGAGCCTTGACAGCCTGCGCTGGTGCCTCAGGCCGATCTTGCGCAGGCGCATGTCCGCTCCGCCCGCGTCCTCGCCGCGCATATCCGAAGCATGATCCACGAAGGCGCTCTCCTTCACGATAAGCACCAGCCCGTCCGTGACGCCGTCCAGCAGGCGGCTTGCCAGCGCCAGCAGTGCGGCTCCGGCGCGGGCGGCCAGATCGCCCAGCCCCTCGATAAATCCCGCCGCTGCCTGAAGCGCCCGGGCAAACGCCTTCGCCGCGCAGTCGCCGAGGGGCGCAAGGAACGCGCAGACGGCGTAAAGCATGTCCGGAAGCAGGCGGCAGAACAGGGGCCGGTACAGGCTCTCCTCCAGGTCCAGCTTTGCCGGCCATCGGTCCAGATAGCCCTCCGGGGTTTTGTACAGCTTCTTCCTTACGAAGAGCAGATACACCAGCGTTCCGATCGTCAGGGTGATCAGCCCGCCCTTCAGGTTTTCAAGGCTGAAAAGCTCGATGCCGTGAAAGCCTTCAAGGCCTAAAAACGGCAGGCTCATCCGGGCGGCCCTGCCCAGAAAACGGTCCGGCCACAAGCCCAGGGCGGGAATGGGCAGGGCCGACACTGCAAGGGCGATCCGCGACCGTACAGACAGGTATCCCCTGCCCTCGGAATCATATTTTTGGCTGAGCGTTTCGTCCGGGTTCTTCTGCCAGAACAGGCAGATATAGGTCTTGAGCATATACGCAGCGGTCAGGCCGGCGGCAAAGAGGAACACCCATTCGCACAGCCGGAAGGCGAACGATCCGCTTTCATTCACCCATTCCACGAGTCCCTCGTGGATCATGGTCTTGGATGCGTAGCCGTTAAAGCCCGGCACGCCCGCCAGGCCCAGCGCGCCTAGCAGCCAGCAGGCGTGCAGGAAGGGCTTTTTGCGCCCGTAGCCCCGAAGGCGGTTCAGGTCCAGCGTGTGGGCGTTCATGTACACCGCTCCCGCCGTCATGAACAGAAGGAGCTTGAGCACGGAGTGGTTCAGCATATGGGTTACGGCGCCGGCAGCCGGAAGCGCGCCTTCGTCCTTGAGCAGCACAGCTGCGGCGACGCCCGTAAGGATATAGCCGATCTGGGACATGGACGAGCAGGCCAGCGTGCGCTTCAGGTTACCCGAGAACACGCCCAGCACCGCGCCTAAAAGCATCGTGACCAGGGCGATGAACAGCAGGATGCAGCCGTAGACATAGCTGCCGCGGAAGATCCCGAAGGAAACGGCGAGTATCCCCAGCACGCCCGCC
The DNA here is from genome assembly GCA_017552535.1 of Clostridia bacterium. Lineage (GTDB taxonomy): Bacteria > Bacillota > Clostridia > Christensenellales > Aristaeellaceae > RUG14130. The sequence continues at coordinate 74,135 of JAFZPV010000043.1, read as the reverse complement.
TTGGTGAGCATGCCGCTGAGCAGCGCGCTGGCCGGAGCCGGGGCCACCGGATGGGCCTTTGGCAGCCATATATGCAGCGGGAACGCACCGGCCTTGGCGAAAAAGCCAAACAGGATCAGCCCGCCCGCCGTATACACTTTGAGCGAATGCGGCGCGCCGCCAAGGGCCTCATAGGCAAGCGAGCCTGTCTGCCGGTACAAAAGCAGCATGCCCATCAGCGTCACCATGCCGCCCAGCACCGCCACGCCCAGATACGTGGCCGCCGCGCGCATGGCTTCGGGCGTCTCCTCGTGGGCTACCCAGGGGTACGAAGCCATGGACATGATTTCGAAAAAGATGAACGCCGTGAACAGGTCGTCCGCCAGGAACATGCCCGTTACGCCGCAGAGGGTGAGGAGGTTGAAGAAATAGTAGCGCGTGCGGTTGTGGTAATGCGCGAAATACTGTCTGGAGAGAAGCGCCGTTTCCAGCCACATGAACGAAGCCACGAAAACGTACAGGCTTCTGAAGCCGTCCGCCCGGAACGTGAGGGTCATGCCGCAGATGCCGGGCAATGACGAAACGACGGGCTCCCCATTATACGCGCGCCAAAGCGTCCAGGCGCTTAATAAGGTCTGGACAAGGCAGCCTGCCAATACGCAGGCGTCCCGCGCAGTTTTATGCTGCTTCCCCGCCAGCTTCACGGCAAGGCTCACCATGAGCGGCCAAAGGATCAAAGCGTATATCATATTCCTTCCTTACAGCCCCCGTATCAGGCGAACGGCGTCTCCGCTCAAAAGGCTCACGGCGATAAGCATAAGGCATATCGCCGCCGTGGATATCTTCATGGGCATGCCCATGTCCGCCCGTTCCTCTCCCCCGCCCGTTTCCGGCGCGTAAAACGCGGGCACCAGGAAGGTAAAGATGTATACGGCGGTGAGCACGGCAGAGATAATCAGGCTCACGCAGCCGGCGACCGCCCAGAGGCCGCCCCGCTGCAGGGCGGCGGTGATGATCAGGTATTTGCTGGTAAAGCCCGCCAGGGGCGGCACGCCCGTAAGCGCAAGTCCCGCAACGGCGAACGCCGCCAGGGTGAAGGGCATGCGCTTTGCCAGGCCGCGCATCTCGTGGATGTCCTTTTTGCCGGTCTTGACCATGATGGCGCCGGCGCAGAAGAACAGAACGATCTTCATCAGGCTGTGGAACACCATGTGGGTGATCCCCGCCGCGAAGCCGTCTTTGGTCAGCAGGCTCAAAGCAAAAAGCATGTAGCTCAAATTGCTCACGGTGGACCAGGCCAGCCGCCGCTTTAAGTGTATCTCCCGAACGGCGCGCACCGCGCCGTAAAGCACCGTGAAGGCTGAGAGCGCCATGGGCACGCACTGGGCCCAGGTGCCCTGCGCCAGTTCAAAGCCGAAAACGTACCCGGCGCAGCGGGCGACGCTGAACACGCCCGCGTTCACCACCGCCACGGCGTGCAGAAGCGCCGTGACCGGCGTGGGGGCCACGGAGGCTTTGGGCAGCCAGCCGCACAGCGGGAACAGCGCCGCCTTCGCCCCGAAGCCCATAAACGCCAGCACGAAGGCCAGGCGCATAAGGCCCGCATCCGCTCCGCCTGGCACGGCGCCGCCCGGCGTAAACGCGGCACCGCCCGACGCACAGGAGGTGATGATCATGGCGGCAAATCCCAGCGTGGCGCCGCCGATCAGGTACATAAGGTAGGCGCGGCCCGCGCGGAAGGCCTCCTTGTTCCACTCGTGCTCCACCAGCGGCAGCGTGACCACCGTAAGGCATTCGTAAAAGATATACAGGGTAAACAGGTTCCCCGCGCAGGCGATGAGGAGCGTCACGCCGTAGGCGATGGTATAAAAGGCAAAAAAGTTGCCCGTCCTCTCGGCGTGGCGCATGTATTCGAAGGCGTACAGCGACGCAAACGGCCACAGCGCCGCCACCAGCAGGGCGAACAGCCTGCCCATTCCGTCCATGCGGAACACGCAGGCGAAGTTTTGGTTCAGTTTGAACAGCGTAAGCTCCTTTGCGGGCGCAAAAAGCAGCACGGCAAAAACGCCGATGGACGCAAGCACCGTTACAGCCTCGGTATAGATGTCCCTGGCCCTCTCGGTCTTCAGCCCGATCACCGGCATCAGCGCCCCGCCCAGCAGCGGCAAAAGCGCGGTCAACGCGATATACATGCTTTTACTCCTGCAAAAGCGCTGTTGCGATGCGGCTGAAGAAGGCGATGAGGCCTCCCGGCAGCACGCCCAGCGCCACGCTCAATACGGCAAAGACCGCCATGGGCGCAAGCATGCGCCAGGTCGGATCGCATTTGACAAGCTCCCGGTCGTCTTCGCCCGTAAAGAACGCTTTGATGGAAATGCCCAGCAGATACGCCGCCGTGAGGATCGCGCTCAAAAGCAGGCAGGCTGGTCCGATCCACGCGCCTTTCATGCCGGCGGACAGCGCGCCCTGGGCCAGGTTCCATTTGCTCACGAAGCCGCCGGTGGGCGGTATGCCGATCAGCCCCAGCGACACCACTGTGAACAAGGTCATCGTGACGGGCATGCGCTTTCCGATGCCCTTGAGCCCTTCCACCTTGGTAAGGCCGGTCTTGTGGATCACCGCGCCGGCGGACATGAAGAGGGTGTTTTTGATAAGGGAATGGAACACAATATGCAAACAGGCGCCGACAAAGCCCGCATGCGTCATGGTGGACAGGCCGAACAGCACGTAGGATACCTGGCTCACCGTGGAGTACGCCAGGCGCTTTTTGAACAGCTTTTCCTTAAAGGCCAGGGTGGACCCCATCACCACGGTGATCAGGGACAGGGTCATGAAGGTATACTGCACGTAGGTGCCCTTCAGGTTCTGCGCGCCCGCGATGTAGAACACGGTACGGATGATGCCCAATACGCCCATCTTGGTGATCACGCCGGACAGCACGGCGCTGGCGGGCGCGGGCGCCACGGGATGGGCCGTGGGCAGCCAGCTGTGGGCGGGAAACATGCCGGCCTTCACGCCGAAGCCCAGGATCATCACCAGAAAGACGATCTTCAGGGCACCGCCGTGCTGCGCCATGGCTTCAGCGCTGAACACGCCGCCCGCAACGAAGCCGAAGCCGCCCGCGTACGCGCCCACGAAGAAGATGCCCAGCAGCGCGGCGGAGGCGCCGAACACCGAATACAGCAGATACTTGACCGCGGCGGCCACCGCCTGCCCGTCCCGGTTATAGGCCACCAGAGGCACCGTGCAGAGCGTCATCATCTCGTAGAACATGTACAGGGTAATGAGATTGGCGGAGGCGGACAGCCCCGCCAGCGCTGCAAACGACAAAAGGTAATACCGCCAGAACAGCGCGGGATTCTCGTCGTGCTCCACATACTCCAGCGCGTACACCCCCACGCCCAGCCACACCAGGGGCACGAAGGCCAGGTAGAAGCGGTTCATCGCGTCCAGCGCGAACTCCACCCGCACGCTGTCCCCCAGCGTCAGAAGCACGAAGGGAGCGTCCGGCGAAGTGAGCAGGCTCATCAGGGCGCAGGCCGCGCCAAATGCCAGAAACGCCAGGCTCAGCTTTCCCTGCGTCTTTGGGTCCGCGCTGAGGCGCCTGATCAGCACGCCTCCCAGGGCGGGAATGAATATCGCAAGCAGTATCAGAGTAGCAAACATACGGTTATCCTCAATTCCAAATATTGATGCCGCGCAGGATGATGTCCATCACGTTTCCCGCGCCCATGCCCAGATACAGATTGACCAGCGCGAAAAAGCCAACGCCCAGCGTGAAAGAAAAGGGCCTGTTGCCCGCCGGCTTCAGCTCGAACCTTTCGCCCCTGCGGTATACCGTGATCATGGTGCGCAGAAAGTATATCACGTTGAGCACCGTGCTCACCGCCAGCGCCGCCAGCGCCAGGTACATGCGCAGGCCGCCCGCGGCCCAGGCCGCTTCTGAGATGAACACCTTGGCGGAAAACCCTCCCAGCAGCGGGATGCCGGTGATCGAAAACGCGCCTATGGCGAAGGCGGCCCCGGCCAGGGGCGCGCGGTAGCCGCTGCCGCGCAGGTCGCGGAAGTTCTCTTCTCCTCCGCTCACCTCCACCAGCCTGTCCACCGCGGGGAACAGCATGGCCTTGGCGAAGGAATGGGCCAGGATCTGGAACACCGCCGCCGCACAGCCCTCTTTGGTGCCGAGGGCAGCCGCCATAAAGATGTAGCCGATCTGGGCCACAGACGAATAGCTCACCATGCGCCGGATGTTGTGCTGCTGGATGGCGTCCACGCTGCCGATCACGATGGCAAGCACCGCGTAGACCAGTATCACGTTGGCCGCGCCGCTTTCAGAAAACGCCTCAAGGCCCGCGCCGCGCAGCATGATCTTGATAAACAGAAAGATGTACGCCTTGCTCACCAGGGAGCTGAGCAGCGAGCTCGCCGCGGGCGTGGACAGCGAATAGGCGTTGGGCAGCCAGGTGTGAAACGGATACAGCGCGCTCTTGACCGCAAGCCCCAGGGACAGAAGGATCAGGCAGGCCGAAAGCGCGCCCATATATCGTCCGTCCGCCAGGATGGCTTTGGAGCGTCTGAGCATCTGCGGAAACAGAAGCTCTCCCGTCAGGCTGTACATCATGGACAGGCCCAGCAGGAACAGGCCGCTGCCCAGCAGGTTCATGAGCATATAGCGCATGGAGGCAAACAGCGCGCCTTCGCCCCGGCGCACGAAGATCAGCGCGGCAGCGGCAATGGTGGCAATCTCCAGGAACACGTAGCCGGAGAAGATGTCGTTGGTGAGGGTGATGGCGTTGAGCGCCGCCAAAAGCAGGGAGCATACCGTGAAGAACAGGCTTTTGCGGTCCTCCGGGATCTCTTCGTCCGCGCGCCTCATGCCCGCCAGGAGCGACAGAAGCATGATGGCGTCAAAGGCCAGGCACAAAAGCGCCTCGGTGTGGGAAACGTACAGTTCGTTTCCAAACGGCGCGCCCACCTCGCCCATCTTTACGGTGAACGCCTCCCCCAGCGCGTTAACCCGGATCAGCAGGTACAGCGCGGCAGCTGTGCAAAGGGAAATGACGCCGAGCACCGCCAGCTTCGCCGCCCGGGGGCGCAGAAGCGCGATCAGCGACGACAGGCCCAGCGGCAGCACGATCAGAAGGATGGGAATGTTCTGCCAGAGCATGACTACCTGCCTTCCTCCCGCACGATCTCGGCGATCTCGTCTATGTTCAGGGTATGGTAGTGCCGGTACAGGCGCACGGTGAGGGCCAGCATGATGGCGCTCACGCTTACGCTCACCACGATGCCCGTAAGCACCAGGCCCGCCGGCAGGGGGTTGACGTACAGGGCCGGGTCCGTCTCGCCGCCCTGGTAGATCGGCGCGAGCCTGCCTCGGATATAGCCGTAGGACGCCAGAAACAGGTATATGGCGTTGTCCATCATGCTGAAGCCGATGATCTTTTTGATCAGGTTCTTGTTGAGCAGCAGCGTGGTAAAGCCGATGCAGAACAGGGCCACGACGGCTGTTTCGTGCATATGGTCCACAAGCAGCGTTTTCATCAGAAGTCTCCCTTCCTGAACAGCGTGAACAGGGCGTACATGGTCAGCGCCACCACCGTGCCGACAAAGATATTCAGGTACAGAAGCATGCCGCCGGAGAATATCGTTCCCGGTATGCCGGCAGAGAAAACGCTTTCGATGCCGTTAAAGCCGGTAACGAAATGGTAGGTCTTGAACAGGCTGTACAGGCCCAGTGCACAGGCGCTCACCGCGCGGTACACGCGCAGGGTCATAAAGCGGGAAGCAGGGCCGTAGCCGTAAATGCTCAGATACATGATGAGCCCAGCACCGATCACCGCGCCGCCGGAAAAGCCGCCGCCGGGGGATATGTTGCCGTTCAAAATGATGTACACGCCGAACATCAGGATCAGCGGCACGATCACCCGTCCGCCGGCCATGAGGATCAGGTCGTCGTGGGGCTCTTCCTTGTCGTCGCCGTATTCGTATGCCCTGAGCAGCGCGCTTTTGTCGCTGGGCGCCGGGCGCAGAAGCAGCATCACCGCCACCGCCGCGATGAACAGCACGTGGGATTCCCCCAGGGTGTCGAAGCCCCGGTAGGACAGGATGATGGGCGCGATGATGTTCCCGGCTCCGGTGTCCTTCAGGCCGTTTTCGATGTAGAAGGCGGATACCTCGCTGTCCGCAAGCGTGTCCGCGCCGCCAAAGGACGGAAGGCCCGAAACGGTATACAGCAGTATGCCGATCAGCGCCAGGCACAGCGCCACCGAGGATGCGGCGTACAGCGCATGGATCAGGCGCGGGCGGCGGGGCTTTTCACTGAAAAGGCTCCGCCGGGGCGCCGCCAGTGCTTCGCCGTCCGCGTCGGGACGGTTCAGCTCCAGCTCGCTGAGCATCTCCTCCCCCAGTGGGTCCGAGCCCTGTTCGATAAAGCGCTTAAGGCTGTTTATCGGATTTTTCATGCTTTACCGTCCTTACCGCGTGGATCTTTTTGAGCGCCACGAACATCAGCAGGCTCGTAACGCCCGCGCCCACCGCCGCCTCGGTGATGGCCAGGTCCGGCGCGCGCAGAAGTATCCACACCACGCTCATAGCCAGGCTCTGCACCATAAAGATGATCACGGCGCTGAGCAGGCTTTTGGTCAGGCTCACGCTTACGGCGCAGGCCAGGATGAAGATCAAAAGCAGCGCGTTTACGGCTTCCATATTCCGGCCTCCCGGCTGATGCTTCTGTCCGTGCGGTACACCAGCAGCCCGATCAGATGCCCGCTCATGGGGCTGGTGAGCAGCATGAACGCGTACACCAGCAAAAACTTGAGGGTCACGGCGTCAAGGCCCGCTTTGACCGCGCAGGCCAGCACGATGCACCCAAGCCCCATCGTATCCCCGACAGAGGCCGCGTGCAGGCGGTTGAGCGAAAAGCCGAAGCGGTTCACGCCGATCAGCGCCGAGAGCATGAAGCCCAGGCCCAGGGCGAGCAGGGCGCAGAAAAGGATGAATCTGATCACCTCAGGCATCGCGTCCGTCCTCCCCTCCGCGCTTGCGGTTGAGCGCCACGAATATGCGCACCAGCAGCACCACCGCCAGAAAGCTGAGCAGGGCGTATATCAGGGCGATGTCCGCTAGGTACGATTCCTTCAGAAGCAGCGTGAGCAGCAGGATCAGGGTGATCGTGGCCGTGCCCGTCATGTTGATGGATATGATCCTGTCTGCGGTGGACGGCCCCTTTACCGCGCGGAAAAGCAGCACGAAAATGCCGAGGCCCACGATGACCAGCGCCGCGGTCAGCGCCGCGTCATACATGCTTTCCATAGGCGATGTCCTCCATGGCCAGAAGCCGTTTTTCAAAAGCGGAATCCGTGAGCCCTTCCGCCATGCCGGGCGTCAGGCAGTGCACGGTCAGCACGTTGTCCACCAGCTGCACCGTTACAGTGCCGGGCGTCAGGGTGATGGAATTGGCCAGCACCGCCCGGGCGGCGCGGCTTTTGAGGGTGGTGACGTAATTGCGGATGCAGGGCTGTTCGCGCCTGGTAAAAACGAGGCCGATCACCCTGAGGTTTGCCAGAAATATCTCCTTCAGCAAAAGGCCCGCGTAGCATGCGCCCTGCGGCAGCAGGCGATATGCGTTCATTTCCTTTTTGAAGGTCCAGCCGCCGAAAAACCAGCCAAACGCCAGGATCAGGCAGGTGACGAAGGCGCCCGTAATGAGCGTATCCGCCGCCACGCGCCCGTTCAGCATGAGCCAGAACGCCATGAGCAAAAGCGCCATACGGCTTACTCCTTATCCGAGATGTATTTTTCCTCCCAGAAGCGCTGGGAGTGATACAGGCTGCACTTGCCGCTCACCAGATAGCTCACGGCGCAGGCCAGCGCGAACAGGGCCAGGTATTTGCCGCCGAACATTTCCGCTGCGATCAGCACGGATGCCACAGGGGCGTTCGTTACGCCCGCGAACAGTGCCGCCATGCTTACCGCCGCGCTCAGGCACGGATCAAGGCCCAGCAGCGGGCCTAGCGCGCAGCCGAAGGTGGACCCCACGAAAAACGTGGGCACGATCTCGCCGCCCCGGAACCCGCCCGCCAGCGTGACGGCGGTAAATACCAGCTTGAGCGCCCAGGCGAAGGGCTTTGCGTCCCCCGCGAGCGCCCGCCGGATCACGCCCATGCCCGCGCCGTTGTAATCCCTTGTCCCCAGGATGAGGGTAAGCGCGATCACGATGAGGGCGCATGCGGCAGTGCGCAGGTAGTCGTTGGCCAGCAGCTTCTTTGCCGCGTCCGACGAAACATGCATGACCTTGCAGAACAGTATGGCCATCAGCCCGCAGGCGGCCGCCAAGACGATCAGCCTGGCGAGCGACCAGGGGCCCGCCGCCATCAGCCCGTCCTCCAGGGCAAAGCGCGTGGCGGAGGCTCCCAGCTCCCGGCTCAGTTCCCAGGCGCACAGGGAAGACAGCGCGCAAGGAAACAGCGCCCGGTAATGCACCCGCCCCACGTCCACCACCTCAATGGCGAAGAACGCCGCGGCCACGGGCGTGCCGAACAGCGCGCTGAACAGCGCGGCCATGCCGCACATGCCGATCACGCGCATCTCTTTTTCGTTCAGTCTGAGGCCGCGCCCGATCAGGCAGGCAAGGCTTCCGCCCAGCTGCAGCGCGGCGCCCTCCCTGCCGGCGGAGCCGCCGGTCAGGTGCGTCAAAAACGTTCCGGCGAAGATGAGCGGCGCCATCTGCGCGGGGACGCCTTCCTCTCCCCGGGTGGACTCGAACACCCTGTCCGTGCCCACGTTCAGGGGCATGCAGCCCAGGCGGTACAAAAGCACGATCGCGGCACCGGCAGCGGGCATCAGGTACAGAAGCCACCCGTGCTTTCCGAACAGTTCCCCGGCCTTTTCCAGGGCCAGGTGAAAGCCGGTGCCCGCAAACCCGCAGACCAGCCCCACGAGCGCGGCGAGCAGAAGCCATTTGAGCGTCCACAGCGCGGCGCCAAGGGCTTTTTTCCAATCTTTTCGCATATTCGATCCCGGCTTTCGTAAGCAGTAATCGTATCATAGCGCACCGATTGTTAAAAGTCTACCGTGTTCCAATTGTGTTTCGGTGTCAATTAAACATAAAAAGCATCCGCCCCGTGAGGAGCGGATGCCATAGTGTCTGTGCCGGGGCACAGAGGTTTTATCAGTACTCTACCTCGTACTGGGAGATCTCTTCGAGAGCCTTCGCGAAAGCCTCGGTGTAGGCGTCCACGTACTTGTCGAAGCCGAGCTCAGCGGCCTTGTCCTGCATATCCTTCCACAGGGCCTCGAACTCGTCCTCGTCGGCGGCGAACACCATCTTCCAGGAGTTGGTGCGGATGATGGAGCCGACCTGGCCGGAGATGATGTCCAGCTCGTCCTTGAGCTCGGCATCCTCGATCACGGTGGCGTCCAGAGCGCCGGTGGCTACCTTGATGTGGCCGGTGGCTTTGCCGTACTCGACCTGGGTCTTGTAGCCGATCCACTCGCGCCACTCCTTGGTGAGGTTGGTGGGATCGTCATCGTAGGTCGGCCATTCGGAATAGCTGAAGCCGAAGGGATAGTCCTCATGGGCACCGATGGGTTTGGTGTTCCAGTAGTCCCTGCCGGGAGCCACTTCGTCGGTGATCGTGTAGGTGCCGTCTTCATTGAAGTACCAGTACAGGTTGCCGCGCACGATCTTGTAGCCGTCCTCGGTCATTTCCGGCACACCGTCCTCGTTCCACTCCCAGCGGACGCCTTCGGGGCCGTTGGAAAGGATGAAGGAGGTGTAGGGCGCATAGAACCAGTTGAACCACTTCATGGCCGCTTCCATGTTCTCGCAGGCGGCGCTGATGCCGTAGCACCAGTTGCGGCCCACGGTCTGGGTGGCCTTGTCGTAGATCACGCTGTCCGTTACGGGGATGTAGATGAATCCGTCAGGGTTCTCCGCCGTGGTGTGGCCTTCGCCGCGGGAGTTGTAGTTGCCGTGCATCCAGCTGAACCAGCTGAACATATACTGGCCGTTGGTGTACTTGCTCTGCACGTCGTTGAAGGTCATGCTGATGGAGTCGGGATCCAGCAGGCCCCTCTGGTTGGCGTCGAAGTAGAAGTGCAGCGCCCTCTTGTAGAAGGCTTCGTCGTCCAGGATGGAGCGGATCCACTGGCCGGTGACTTCAGTCTCCATCAGGGGAGAAACGTACTCGGTATCGATGCCGTACAGGAAGGACAGGGTGGAGATCTCCAGGGCGGTATGGGTGTCCCAGTCGGAGAACAGGCCCATGCCGTAGGTCTTTTTGCCGTCAGGAGTCTCGGGCTCCAGGGCGACCATTTCCTCGCAGATGTCCAGGATGTCTTCCAGGGTGCCTACCTCGGGCATGCCCAGCTCCTTGTACAGATTCCACCTGAAGCGGGTCTGCCAGTTGGTGTCCTTGGTGGAAGAGGGAGAATTGATGGCGGTGGGCAGCGCGTAGAGCTTGCCGTCGCCCTTCATGGAGTACTTGTCGCGCCAGTAGTTGATGGCGTTGGTGTTGCCCTTGTCCTCAAAGATGTTGGGCAGCTCGTCCTGGTGGTCGTCCAGGCACTCCAGAAGGCCCGCGTTGATGGCCTGCTGGGTGTACTGCTGCTCTTTGAAGCCTACGATGTCGGGCAGCTTGCCGCTGGCCATGTAGCTCTGCAGCTTGTCCAGCACGTTGTCGCCGGCGGGCAGGAACTCGATCTGGATGTTGAGCTCGTCCAGCATCACCTTGCCGGACCAGTCGTCGATGATGCCGAATTCCGTGCACACGGACTGCATAACGAAGGCCGTGAGGGTGACGGGCGCTTCCTCGGCGGTGCCGAAGGAGCACACTCCCAGCGCCAGCATCAGGCACAGGAGCAGACTGATGAGTCTTTTCATTGGTTTTCCTCCTTGTTGATCTATTGAAACGCTTGCGCGCGTCAATCGGTTTGTCAGCCCTTCACCGCGCCGATCATGATGCCCTTGATGAAGTAGCGCTGGAAGAAGGGATAAATCATGAGCACCGGGATGATGGTGACCATGGTGATGGTGTAGCGGGTGGATTCCGCGGTGAGCATGGTGTCCAGGTTCATGTTCTGGGCGGCGGCGGAGTCTGTCTTCAGGATGTCCGCAAGAGCCGTAGCTTTTTTGAGGTACAGGTTCAGGGTGTACTGCAGCGTGAAATATTTCGTGGAGGTCATGTACAGCACGGTGTCCATGAAGGCGTTCCACTGCCCCACCGCGGCGAAGATGGCGATGGTAGCCAGGATCGGCATGGAGAGTGGCAGGATGATGCGCATGTAGCGCATAAAGTAGCCCGCGCCGTCGATCTCCGCCGATTCTTCCAGCGAACCCGGTATGGATTCCATGTAGGTCTTGCAAAGAACCATGTTGAAGGACTGGTTGAGGCAGGGCAGCACGTACACCAGGAAGTTGTCGATCAGGCCCAGCATCCTGTAGGTGAGGTACAGCGGCACCACGCCGGCGTTAAAGTACATGGTGGCGATGATAAAGCGGTACACGAGCTTGCGGTGCCAGTATTCGGGCTTGCTCATGCAGTAGCCCATGAACGATGCGGCGATGATGGACAGCCCCGTGCCGATCACCGTGCGGGCCACGGAGATGAAGGCCGCCTGCGGCAGGGTCTTGATCTTGAACACGGATACGTAATTGCTCAGGTGGATGCTGCGGGGGTAGAAGAATATCGCACCCCTGTCCACCAGCGCGTTGGAGGAGATGGAGCTTATGAAGATATAATAGAAGGGGAAGATGCAAAGCAGCGTGAACAGGGTAAAGAACGAGTAGATCGCGATCTCGAACAGAATATCCTTGACCGTCTTTTTTTCTTTCAGCGCCATGTCTTCACCTCCCCTCAGAATATGCTGTCGCCGCGCACGGCCTTGGACAGGTTGTTGGCGAAGAACAGCAGGCCCAGGCTCACCACGCTTTTGAACATGCCCACGGCGGTGGCGTAGGATATGTTGTTGCCGCTGATGCCCTGGTTGTACACGAACAGATCCAGCACCTCGATCTTGTCGTGGTTCATGGCGTTTTCAAACACGTAGTACTGCTCCATGCCGTTGGACAGGATATGGCCGATGTCTATCATCAAAAGCACGAAGTACGTGCCCAGCAGTCCCGGCACCGTGATGTGCCACATCTTCTGGAAGCGGTCGGCGCCGTCTATGGAGGCGGCCTCGTACAGTTCCTGGTCTATGCCGGCGATGGCGGACATGTACATGATGGACGCCCAGCCCAGGCCCTTCCAGGTGCCGTAGCCCCACTGGGTGATCCACACGCCCTTGCTGGTGGCCATAAAGTTGATGGGATCGGCAGTAAGCCCCAGCATTTGCAGAAAGTGATTCACGAAACCGTCCAGCGACAGAAGCGAGTGCACCACCGAATACACGATGACCCAGCTGACGAAGTTGGGCACGGTGGTGAGGATCTGTACGCTTTTGCGGTAGCGAACGAATTTGATTTCGGACAGGAAGATCGCAAAGAACAGGGGAAGCGGAGAACCAAGCAGATGGTAGCCGCTGGTGATGAGGGTGTTGCGCATGACCCTGAGGAACTCGTCGCGCAGCACGAAATTGCTGAAGGGCATCGCGAAATACTTGAGGCCCACCCATCGGCTGCTGAACAGGCTGAAGCCCGCCTTGTAATTCACGAAGGAGTACAGCCAGCCGAACATGGGAACATAGCAGAACAGGAGCGTGGCGATCAGGAACGGGGCCGACATCGCGAACAGTATTCTGCCCGCGCGCCTGCGGCCGTTCATGAGCTGGTTGCCTTTGGCTGTCTTCCGTGCCGGCGGACGTACCGCTTCGGTCATGCCCATCACCCTCTTTTAACTTTGTAACTTAGATTATACATACAGGCACACATTCTGTCAAGCCGCACACAAATTGACAGCCTTACGAGGAAGACGTTTCGGGCGGACGGCGTGTCTACGTCGGCTTTTTCCGCACGGCCTCCTCCATGGGCAGGCCGGTGGCGTAGTCCAGCTGCCTGGGCTCTCCCGGATCGTTTTCCCGCTGGCGGGTATATCCGTCCACCGCCCAGGAAGGAGTTTTGTCCTTCCGCCAGGGGCGGCAGGACCACTGGTAGCCGCGGAAGGGGTCGCGGGTACGATTCATCCAATCCAGCAGCTCATCGTGAAGGCGGTCCCGCGCCTCAGCGTATGCGGGATCGTTTATCACGTTCACCATGTCGTTCGGGTCCCGGCGCGTGTCGTACATCTCGTCCGTATCCGTAAGGTGCAGGGCGAGCTTGTATTCGTCCGTGATCGCCGCGCGCATGGGCTGAAAGCCGCCAAAGCCGTCGTGGTCCTGTTCGTACCGGCCGAACTCCACGAAAGCGGGACGGTGCGTGGGCAGCGACGGGTCTTTAAGCTGGTCCATGAGGCTTAATCCTTCCAGCATCACCGGGCGGGCTAGGCCGAACCAGTCCAGCACCGTGGCGGGCAGGTCGATCTGGGATACTGCGTGTTTATAACACCCTCCCGCGGGCACGCCGGGGCCTTCGAATATCAGCGGCACCCGCGCGATCTCGTCGTACACGGCGGGACCCTTGGCGTACAGGCCGTGCAGGTGGCCCGCGTCACCGTGGTCGGAGGTATACAGCCGAAGGGCTTCAGGCGCGATCTCGCGGGCCAGGCGCAGGATGCGGCCGATCTCTGAATCGATGTAGGTCTGGCAGGCGGCAAAGCGCGGCCACGCGCCCGGCGTGCGTTTTTGGGGGTCCAGTCCCCCGGCCTCCGCGGCCCACAGGCGCTGCAGGGCGGGCTTGCCGTTCAGATCGTCCGCCGCCGCGGCGGGGTTCATGCACAGCGTCCGGCTGTACATGTCCCCGAACTCTTTGGGCACCAGCGACGGGCCATGGGGCTCGTCGTAGGACACCACGAGGAAGTAATCCTCATCCCGGTGGTCGCGCATGAAGGCGAGCGCCTTCTCGGTGACCCGGTGGCCGTAGATAAAATCCGGCCCGATGTCCTTCGCCTTTTGCGGGTCCCTGGACAAAACGCGCTCTTCGGGCGTAAGCTCGTCCAGGTAGCACTTCATATCGTACCAGTATTCCGGGTCCCAGCCCTCCGGACAGACGCCGTAGCCGAAGTAATCTCCCCCGTCCAGGTGCCATTTGCCTATGTAGGCGCAGTGAAACCCGGAAGCCGTGAGCCGCTGGCCCAGCGTCTTAACGTCGGCATAGAGGGGCATGCAGTTGCCCCAGCTGCCGTTGGAATGGGGATACAGCCCGGTGAACAGCGCGCTCCTGGCGGGCCCGCACACGGGCTGGCAGGTGTACGCCCTATCGAAGCGCAGGCCCTTTTCAGCCATTTCGTCCGCGCAGGGCGTGCGCACGGGCGAACCGTAGCAGCCCACCATGGAATACGCGGTGGAATCGGTCATGATCCATACCATCTGCCGTTTTGACATAAGCACACCCGCCTTTGCAGTTCGTTTAAAGCGATCCGTACGGGTATCATATCACAAAACCGGGTGTTTTTCCAGCCCGTGAGCCGAACGCGGCCGCCGCGGGCAGTCTCTGAACGATTCAAATGCATGAAAATGGTTATTTTCTTTTCTCATATTGCATTTTCGGCGCTTATAGGCTATAATGGAGCCAAATGGTGCAGGATAGATTTTTCATCCTGCAAATATCGAACAGGACGGTATTCACATGGAAACCAACACGCAGGAGCTGCTTCAGCGTTTGAACCACGGCGGCAAACGGCTTTCCAAGAGCCATCGGCGCATCGCGGAGTGCATCGTGAACCACTACGACAAGGCCGCCTTCATGACCGCCAGCAAGCTTGGCGAATACGTGGGCGTGAGCGAATCCACGGTGGTGCGCTTCGCCTCAGCGCTGGGCTACGACGGCTTCCCGCAACTGCAGAAAGCCCTGCAGGAGCTGGTGCGCCACCGCCTGACCGCCAGCCAGCGTCTGGAGATGACCGGCGAGATGGGAAGCGCCCAGGTGCTCAGCAAGGTGCTCAAGACCGACATCCAGAACATCCGCTCCACACTGGACGAACTGGACCTGGACGTGTTCGACGCGGCCATCGACTCGCTGCTCAGGGCGCGGCGCATCTACGTGCTGGGCCTGCGCGCCAGCGCGCCGCTGGCGGAATTTTTCGGCCACTACCTCAACTTCATCTTTCCCAACGTGTCCATCGTCACCAGCGGCGTAAGCGACGTTTTCGAGCAGATCGCCCGCATCGGCGAGGAGGACGTGCTGGTGGGCATCTCCTTCCCCCGCTATACGAACCACACCGTGAAGGCCATGAAGTTCGCCCGTTCCCGCGGCGCCACGCTGATCGGCATTACGGACGGGCCGCTGTCTCCCCTGCACACCGAGAGCAATTACTGCCTGACTGCCAAAAGCGACATGGCTTCCTTCGTGGACTCCCTGGCCGCGCCCATCAGCCTGCTCAACGCCCTCATCGTGGCCCTGTCCCAGAGGCGGCGCCACCAGACGGCGGAATATTTCGAAGAAGTGGAAAGCATCTGGAACGAATACCAGGTGTATCTGAACAAAAGCGCCGACTGAGGTCACCCCATGAGCAAGCATATTCTGATCATCGGCGGCGGCGCGGCGGGCCTGATGGCCGCAAAATACGCCCTGGACGCCGGCGCCCGCGTGACGCTGGTCGAAAAAAACGAAAAGCTGGGCAAAAAGCTGTACATCACAGGCAAGGGGCGCTGCAACGTGACCAACGCCTGCGACCGCGACGGGCTGATGAAAAATATCGTGCGCAATCCCCGTTTCCTGTATGCGTCTCTGGCTTGCCTGGACAACCTCGGGATCATGGATGTCCTCGAGAGCCTTGGCGTGCCCCTCAAGGTGGAGCGCGGAGAGCGCGTGTTTCCCCAGAGCGATCACGCCAGCGACATTACATCCGCGCTGGAGCGCTTCATCCGCTCAAAAGGCGCCCGCATTCTGCTGAATACGGCTGTGAAGGCGCTCATCGTCGAAAACGGCGTCTGCCTGGGGGCCCAGACCGACAAAGGCCCCATCGCGTCCGACGCCTGCATCCTGGCCACGGGCGGCATGAGCTATCCCAGCACCGGCTCCGATGGAGAAGGCCACGCCTTCATGAAAGCCGCGGGCCATTCCATCGTCCCCTGCCGCCCTGCCCTCACGCCCATCGAGACCAGCGAGGCATGGTGTGCCCGGCTGATGGGGCTGAGCCTCAAAAACGTGCGGCTTAGTGCGTACGCCGACGTGAAGGGCAAGCGCAAGGCGATATATTCCGACATGGGCGAAATGCTGTTTACCCACTTCGGCGTGTCCGGCCCGCTGGTTTTGAGCCTGTCGAGCCTGCTGCCGGACGACTGCCGGGGCACGGAACTGTTGATCGATTTAAAGCCCGCGCTGGACGAAAAGACGCTGGACGCGCGGGTGCTCAGGGAGTTTTCCGCCATGCCCAACCGGCAGATCGCAAGCGTTATGGATACGCTGGAGCCGCACGCGCTGGGCGAGGTGCTTCTGGAAAACTGCCAGATCCCGCCGGGAAAGCCCGTAAACGCCGTGACCGCTCAGGAGCGCGCACGCCTGGTGCGCCTGATGAAAGCCGTGCCTCTCACGGTCAAGCGCCTGCGCGGCTTTGAGGAAGCCATCATCACCCGCGGCGGCGTGAACGTGAAGGAGATCGATCCTTCCACGATGGAGAGCAAACTGGTCAAAAACCTGTACGCTGCGGGCGAACTGCTGGACGCGGACGCCCTGACCGGCGGCTTCAACATCACCATCGCCTTTTCCACCGGCGCGCTGGCAGGCAAAAGCGCCGCGCTTGGATCATGACACATTTATATGAAGAAAGAGAAGCGCACGCCTTCGCCCTGCGCTTAAGGCGCGCGCGCCTGGTGAGTGCAGCCGTATGGGCCGCAGCGCTTTCGCTGTGCGTTCTTTTGTGCCTTCACGTAACTACCGGCAACGCCATGCAGCACAGGAACCTGGCCATCGCCCTTTCCGCGCTGGCGGGTTGGGCGTACCTGATCTGGCTCAGGCCCTGGGTCCGCGGGCTCAAAGCCGAATGCCTGCATTTTGAAAGCGTGTTCTCCCAGACGCCCGCCGCCTATACGGGCGTGATCCGTCCGGACCCGGAGGCGCACAGCATCCCCGGCTCCATAAAGGCGCGCCGTGTCCGCCTGGACATGGGCGATAAGGAAGAAAGCTTTTTTGTAAACGAGCGCTTTGCCGCCCGCCTGCCCTCCGACAGGCGCGCAACGCTTTACTGCGCCGGCAGTTTCATCCGGGACTTCGAGGCAGAAGATGAAGACCGTTAAACGTACGCTGCGCCTGCTGCCCATGCTTTTGGCGTGGCTGTTTTTATGCTGGCTCGCATGGGGCCTGGTGTTCGACCGTCTGGCGGACACCGCGCCCGAGCACAAGCTGCAGCTCTACATAGACGCCTCTGTGCCGGCGCAGGACCGCTTTGCCGGGTTGCTGGAAAAGGCCTGCCTGGCAAAAAATGGAGAAGAAGGCCCGCTGGGGCCGGACGCGGACATCCGCCTGATTCAGGTGCGGGAACTCAGCTACGCCATGATGGGCCAAAGCCCCTTTAACGGCGGCGATCTGTTCATCCTGCCTTCCTCCGCCGTGGACCAGTACACCAACCACCTGGCAGCCCTGCCCCCGGAAGCAAAGCAGGCGTTTGAAGACGGGTGGGAAATATGGTACGTCGCAGGCCGTGCCTGCGGCGTGCGCGCGGACGGCGCAAAGGGCCTGCTGGCAGGCGGAGACATCGGGTTTGACCCGGACGAGAGCTATTTTATCTTTGCCGGCAGCGGCTCAAAGCACATACAGGACGGCGCGGCCTTCGCGCTGATGAAGCTGCTGCTCCTGCCCGCGGAAGGGCATGAATGACTCTGCGGAGAACGAAAACGCATAAACGGCGTCTGGAGGGATGATGGAATGAACCGTATCATACTGTGTCTCGTGATTCTGGCGCTCGCGCTTATGAGCGCTTGCCTTTCCGAGGGCGAAGGCGGCATCTACGTAAAGGCCGTTGAGAACCTGCCGGACGGTTTTATTTTCGGCATGGACGCTTCCAGCGTGATCGCCGAGGAAAACAGCGGCGTAAAGTACTTTGGCTTTGACGGACAGGAACAGGACGTATTCAAAACCCTTTCGGAAAGCGGCGTGACCCACATCCGCGTGCGCGTGTGGAACGACCCCTTCGACAGCCGGGGCAACGGCTACGGCGGCGGCAACTGCGACATCGGAACAGCCATCGCCATCGGAAGGCGCGCCGCGCAGTACGGCATGAAGCTGATCGTGGACTTTCACTATTCCGATTTCTGGGCCGATCCCTCCAAGCAGATGGTTCCCAAAGCCTGGAAGGGTTTGAGCATCGAGGAAAAGACCCAGGCCGCCTACGAGTATACCCGCGACTGCCTGCTTATTCTGCGGGACGAAGGCGCGGACGTGGGCATGGTGCAGCTGGGCAACGAGACCAACGGCGCGCTGTGCGGCGAAAAGACCTGGTTCAACATCACCTACATCATGGAGGCCGGCTCGCGGGCAGTGCGCGAGGTGTTCCCCGAAGCGCTGGTGGCGGTGCACTTCACCAATCCCGAAAAAGCGGACGCGCTTTTGGGCTTTGCGAAAAAGCTGGACTATTACGAGATCGACTACGACGTGTTCGCCACCAGCTGGTATCCCTACTGGCACGGCACGCTGGAAAATCTGGCGAATGAGCTCAATAAAGTAAGCGACGCCTACGGAAAGAAGGTCATGGTAATGGAGACCTCCTACGCCTATACCGACCAGGACAGCGACTTTTTCGGCAACACAATAGGCGATGGCGCCTTAAGCGACTATCCCTTTACGCCCCAGGGACAGGCGAACCTGGTGCGGGACCTCACCGACACCGTGGTGAACCGCGCCCGGGGCGGCATCGGCGTGGTGTACTGGGAAGGCACGTGGATCAGCGTGGGCACCTCCTCCTGGGAAGAAAACAAGGCGCTGTGGGAGAAGTACGGCTCCGGCTGGGCTACGAGCTTTGCCGCCCAGTACGACCCGGCTGACGCGGGCAAGTATTACGGCGGCTGCGCCGTGGACAACCAGGCGATGTTCGCTCCCGACGGCACGCCCCTGCCCTCCCTGAAGGTGTTCGGCCTCATGCGAAGCGGGAACGAAACCCACATACGGCCCGACGCCCTGGAAAACGCCTTCGTCACCTGCGACATCAACGGCCCCGTCGAGCTGCCCCAAAGCGTGAACGCCGTGATGAACGACAACTCACGCGCGCCGGTTTCAGTCACATGGAACATGGACGAAGCCGGGCTTGAGCGCCTGAAGGCCCAGGGCGTCGGCACCTACCCCGTGGACGGGGAGGCAGGCGGCATGCCGGCCAGGTGCTACCTTACGCTGATCGAATACAATTACCTTTCCGACTGGAGCTTTGAGGAGGACGGCGCCGCCTGGCGCGTGACCGACCTGGGCAAAGCCGACGAACTGTACGTGGAAGACAAAAAGAGCGACTCCCTCACCGGCACCAAGCACCTGCACTTCTGGTCGAAGGCTGCGGGCAGCGTGTGCTTTACCGCGGAGCAGGACGTAAGCGGCCTGCCGGAAGGAAAGTACAGGTTCAGCATCTCCATCATGGGCGGCGACTGCGGGAATACCGATATCTACGCCTATGTCCTGATCAACGGCGAGACCGCCGGCACCTGCCCGATGACCGTAACGTATTACAACTGCTGGGACACGGGCGCCGTGCCCGGCTTTGAGGTAAAGGCAGGCGACACCGTTACGGTAGGCATGTACGTGAAGTGCCAGGGCTCCGGCAGCGGCGCCTGGGGCAAGATAGACGACGCGATGCTCAATTCCATGCCATAAAACAGGATTCCTCCTGCCGCCGAGGCCGTTCTGAAGCCGCGGCGGCTTGTTATATGGACATATTACGGGGTCTGCGCAGCTTTCCAAATTTGCTTCCCGCCTTCTGCGCGTATTGACAAAGCCTGCCGTGCGCGTTAAAATATAGGTGCAAGAAAAGGGGGTTAATCCCCGAAAATGAGAAAGGATGACACTGTATGAAAAAGCTTCTTGCTATCCTACTGTCTGTCGTGATGCTGCTGGGCTGCGCCAATTTTGCTTCCGCCAGCCAGCTCGCGGGCACCTACGACATCACCGTCTGGGTCGCCGAGGAGATCGCCGATCTTACCCGCACCCAGATCGACAACTTCAACGCCGCCAATGAGTTCGGCATCACCTTCAACGCCACGGTTGAGCCCGTGAGCGAAGCTGACGCCGCCACCAACATGATCACCGACGTGGAAGCGGGCGGCGACCTGTTCTGCTTTGCGCAGGACCAGTTTGCCCGTCTCGTGCAGGCCGGCGCCCTGGCCAAGCTGGGCCAGCGCGCGGCTGAGTGGGTAAAGGCCAACACCTCCGCCGGCGTCGTGGCCGCGGCCACCAGCGGCGAAGAGATCTACGCCTACCCCCTGACCGCCGACAACGGCTACTTCATGTACTACGACAAGACCTACATCCCCGAAGAGGATGTGGACTCCCTGGAAGCCCTGATCCGTGACTGCGAAGACGCCGGCAAGTACTTCGCCTTCGAGATGCAGTCCTCCGCCTGGTATCTGGCCTCCTTCTTCTTTGCCACCGGCTGCGTGAGCGAGTGGCAGACCGCCGACAACGGCGAGTTCGAATCCGTCTACGACACCTTCAACAGCCCCGCCGGCCTGATCGCCGTGAAGGGCATGAAGAAGCTGGTAGACAGCCCCTATCATCTGTCTTCCTCCAGCGGCAGCGAGTTCTCCAAGAACGCCGCCATCGTCGTGACCGGCACCTGGGACTATGTGACCGTTCAGAACATCCTGGGCGACAACATGGGCGTTGCCGATCTGCCTTCCTTCGAAGTGGACGGCGAAAGCTATCACCTCGGCTCCTTCAACGGCTGCAAACTGATGGGCGTACGTCCCCAGAAGGACGCCGTGAAGGCTGCTGCCCTGCATCAGCTGGCCCAGTATCTGACCGGCGAGGCCTGCCAGCTCGAGCGCTTTGACAAGCGCGCCTGGGGTCCCTCCAACATCGCCGCTCAGGCCTCCGAAGCCGTTCAGGCCAACCCCGGCCTGGCCGCGCTGCTGGCCCAGGCTCCCTACTCCGTGCCTCAGGGCCAGATCCACGGCTCCTGGTGGGATATCGCCAAGGTCATCGGCGAGGACGTAAAGAACGCTGCTGACGAAGACGGCCTGCAGGAAGCGCTGGACAACTACTACAACAAGATCGCCAGCCTCTTCACCCTGTCTGACGACGTCAAGTACGGCTGGACCGTGATCGGCACCTGCAACCTGACCGACGGCTTCTTCTACACCGATTACACCGACGGCCGCTCCACCTGGACCGACGACATCCCCATGACCAAGGGCGATGACGGCCTGTGGAGAAGCGCCGCCTACGAGATGGAAGCGGGCACCGAGTTCAAAGTGCGCCAGGGCCGCAGCTGGGACAACAATTTCCCGGCTGACAACTTCAAGGTAGCCGAAGCGGGCAAATACGTGGTCGTGTTCGACGAAGCGACCGGCGAAGTAGCCCTCGAGGCCGCCGAATAAAGGCTCACGCGCAAAGCGTATCATCGGCATGATCCAGAAGGCCGGAACCGGAAACGGCTCCGGCCATTCCTTTTCAAGGGAGTGAGGCGCAAATATGAAAAGGATATCCGACCTTGAATATCTGAAGCTGCCGCGCTATAAACGGTTGGCTTACAAAGTGGCGTCGTTCTTCGCCTCGATCCCCGGCGCGGTGTGGGGGCTGATCAAAAAGATCGGCCTGGCCATCGCCGGCTTGTTCGCAGGCATCGGGCGCGAGATCAGCGACATCGTGAGCACCTTCGTGCACGGCTCCGCGCCGACGAAGATCTCATACGTGGTCATGGGCTACGGCAACATGGCGCGCGGGCAGTGGCTCAGAGGCATACTGTTCCTGCTGTTTGAGATCGTGTTCATCGGCTACATGATCCTGGCGGGCGGCCACTGGCTGAGCATGCTGCCCTCCCTGGGCAAGCAGGGGCCCACCGAGGTATACGACTGGGTGCTGGACACGTATACCTATGAGTATCATGACAACTCCTTCAAGATCCTGCTGTACGGCGTTCTGACGATCTTCTTCATCGTGGCCTTCATCTATACCTGGCGCGTGAACATCCGTCAGAACAAGATTGCTGAGCAGATCCTGGCCTCCGGCAAAAAGCTCAAAAGCGGCAAGGACGATCTGCATTCCCTGGTGGATGACAGCTTCCACAAGACGCTTCTGGCCCTGCCCATGACCGGCATCATCGTGTTTACGGTTTTGCCCATCATCTTCATGGTGCTGGTGGCCTTCACCAACTACGACGGCACCCACAACGGCTACTCCAACAACCTGTTCCACTGGGTGGGGCTGGACAACTTCAACACCATGCTGTCCTGGACGGCCAACACCCGGGGCGGCACCCAGTCCTACGCCGCCACCTTCGGCGAGGTGCTCACCTGGACGCTGATCTGGGCCTTCTTCGCCACCTTCACCAACTACTTCCTGGGCATGCTGGTGGCCATGGCCATCAACAAAAAAGGCATCCGCCTAAAGAAGATGTGGCGCACCATCCTGGTGATGACCATCGCCATACCGCAGTTCATATCGCTGCTGTACGTAAGCAAGATGTTCGCCAAAAACGGCATCATGAACGGCTTTCTGATGGATCTTGGCCTGATCGACCAGGCCATAGACTTCTTCGGTGACGCCAGCAAGCCATGGCTTGCGCGCGTCACGGTCATCGTGATCAACATCTGGATCGGCATCCCCTACCTGATGCTGATGGCCACCGGCATACTGATGAACATACCGCAGGATCTGTACGAATCCGCGCGCATCGACGGCGCCAGCGGCTGGCAGCAGTACTCCAAGATCACGCTGCCCTACATGCTGTTCGTCACCGGCCCGTACCTGCTCACCAGTTTTACCGGCAACATGAACAACTTCAACGTCATCTTCCTGCTCACGGGCGGCGCGCCCACGAATTCTGCCGCATCCTCTGCGGCGGGCAACGTGGGCTACACGGACCTGCTGATCACCTGGCTGTTCAAGATCACCACCGGCCCCCAGAGCCAGTACTACCTGGCCTCCGTGGTGGGCATCATGGTGTTCGTGGTGGTGGCGCTGATCACGCTGATCGTGTACAGCGCGCTGCCGTCCATCAAAAATGAGGAGGATTTCCAGTGATGAATACAGCTGCACCTGTGAAGCGGCATATGGGCCTGAGAGCCTCCCGCCGCGCCGCGAATACCGCGATATACGTCGTGCTCATCGCGATATCCGTCATCTGGCTGATCCCCTTCATCTGCATCCTGCTGCAGTCCTTCCGCGTGGAATCCACCAACGAAGTGGGCTACGTGGTGCCGCACGTATGGGGCTTTGACAACTACGTGAACCTTGCCAAGACGGATTTCTGGCGCTGGTACCGCAACACCTTCGTGATCGCCATATGCGTCGCCGTCTTCCAGACCGTGATCGTGCTGTGCATGAGCTACACCCTGAGCCGCTTCCGCTTTAAGATGCGCAAGCCCATCATGAAGCTCATGCTGGTGCTCAGCCTCTTCCCCGGCATGCTCACCATGATCATCCTGTACCGGGTGCTCGCCGACATCGGCCTCACCCAGGCAAACGCCGTGCCCGGCCTGATCCTGGTGTACATCGCCTCCTCCGGCATGGGCTACTACGTATCCAAGGGCTTCTTCGACACGATTTCCAAATCCCTGGACGAGGCGGCGCGCGTGGACGGCGCCACGCGCCTGAAGGTGCTCGTGAAGATCATCCTGCCCCTGTCCAAGCCCATCGTGATATACACCATCCTCACCGCGTTCATGGCCCCCTGGGGCGATTTCGTGTTCGCCCGCTACATCTCCATGGGCACTTCAAAGGGCATGAACGTGGCGGTCGGCATGTACAACTGGCTCAACAAGGACCAGATCGGTTCGCGCTACACCATGTTCTGCGCGGGCGGCGTGCTGGTAGCGCTGCCGGTAACGATCCTGTTCCTGATGCTGCAGAGGTACTACGTCGAGGGCGTCACGGGCGGCGCCGTGAAGGGATAGAAAGGAGTTAACCGTATGGCAAGCGTCACACTCAAAGGCGTAAAAAAGATATATGACAACAAGGTCGTCGCCGTGCACGACTTCGATCTGGAGATCAAGGACAAGGAATTCGTGGTGTTCGTCGGCCCCTCCGGCTGCGGCAAATCCACCACCCTGCGCATGATTGCGGGCCTGGAGGACATCTCCGAAGGCACGGTGGAGATCGACGGCACCGTGGTAAACGACCTGCAGCCCAAGGACAGGGACATCGCCATGGTGTTCCAGAACTACGCGCTGTACCCCCACATGACGGTGTACGACAACATCGCCTTCTCCCTGAGGCTCAAGAAGGTCCCCGAAGAAGAGGTGTACGCCAAGGTCACCAACGCCGCGGAGATCCTGGGCATCACGGATTACCTGATGCGCAAGCCCCGCGCCCTGTCCGGCGGACAGAGGCAGCGCGTGGCCATCGGCCGCGCCATGGTGCGAAACGCCAACGTCTTTCTGATGGATGAGCCGCTGAGCAACCTGGACGCCAAGCTGCGCAACCAGATGCGCGCGGAGATCATCCTGCTCAGGCAGAAGCTGAACACCACCTTCGTATACGTCACCCACGACCAGACTGAGGCCATGACTCTGGGCGACCGCATCGTGATCATGCAGGACGGCTACATCGAGCAGGTGGGCACCCCCACCGAGGTGTTCGAGATGCCCGCCAACATCTTCGTGGCGGAATTCATCGGCGCCCCCAAGATGAACATGATGAAGACCCGCCTGGAGCGGAACGGCGACAGCTACACCGTGTCTCCCTTCGGCGCCACGATGCGCGTGGACGGAGAGAAGTGTGCTTCCCTGCTGGAGCATCATGCGGGCAGCACGGACATCACGCTGGGCGTGCGCCCCGAGCACATCGTGCTGCGCGAAGGCCCGGCTGCGGACGCGATCCCCTGCACGCTGGAAGTGAACGAAATGATGGGCAGCGAGCTGCACCTGCATGTGTATACCGAAGACGGCAGCCGCCTGATCGTGCGCGTGCCCACGCTGAGCCTGTCCGCCGAAAGGCGCGCCGCCCTCACCAGGGGCGCCAAGCTGTACATCAGCTTCGAGAGCCGCGTGATGCATTTCTTCGGTCCGGACGGGATCAACCTGCTGACGGACCTCAAAAACGTGCGCACCGCGACATCCTCCGGCGACCGCTGACAGCTTTAATCGCACACGCAGAACGCCCGGGGCGGCGGCGACACGCTGCCGCCCCGCTTTATGACAAAAACGGATCTACTACCAAATGAAACGAATCCTGTTGTGGACGCTCATCGCCTGCATCGCCTTCTGCGCGCTCTCCGAAGCGGACAGGGGCAGCGTGGTGGTGGAAGAAGAAAACACCAAAGAAAACAAAGCCCTTCCCCTGGCCGGCTATAAGATCGGCATCGATCCTGGCCATCAGGCAAAAGGCAACAGCCAGCGCGAGCCCATCGCACCCGGCAGCCGCGAGACCAAGGCCAAGGTGGCTACCGGCACGAAAGGCGTGAGCACCGGCATACCCGAACACGTAACGGATCTGCAGATCTCGCTGAAGCTCAGGGATCTGCTGGCGCTTCTGGGTGCCGAGGTGCTCATGACGCGGGAAACGGCGGACGTGGACATATCCAACGTGGAGCGTGCCGTGATGATGAACGAATGGGGCGCGGACGCGGTGCTGCGCATCCACTGCGACGGCTCCACAGACCATACCCATCACGGCATCGCCATGTACGTGCGCAAGACCGGGACGAAGGCGGAGGAAAGCGCGCTGCTGGGCCGCTGCCTGCTCTCGGCCATGACAGAAAGGACCGGCGCGGCAAAAAAGAGCGTATACAAGCGCGATACCTATACGGGCCTCAACTGGTCCGAAGTGCCCTGCGTGCTGGCAGAGTGCGGATACATGTCCAACCCCGAGGAGGACGAAAAGCTCAACGATCCCGCCTATCAGGACCTGCTGGTGCTGGGCATGGCGGAAGGCCTGATCGCCTACTTCGAGGCCCTGAACGGTGCCGGAACGGCGGAAGAGTAAAGCGGATCGTCTTCAGCGAAAATGCGCCAGCCCCCCCACCAGGGAAGCCGGTGCGCCTTTCTGAGTTCCGGAGGCATGGTCAGGTCCAGGTAAACAGAACAATCCGGTAAAATGGGATTTATCGCCGTATCAAAATGCCTTTCATATACTTCGTTTCATTATGCGTTTTGTATACTTCCATCTTTTCTTCTTCTGTACAGCCAATCAGTATCTTGATCTCAGAATCTCGTTTCATCAAATCGATAATGCACATGATGGCATCGGCTGTTTTCTTTCCGCTTCCGACCCATACGTCAATTCCTGCTCCATCCATAGAGGAAGTATCCCTCAGGTAACCGTAGTCAACCCGATATATGAAATCCGGAAACCTTGGATGGGCAGATCCTTTCGGCCTGTCAATCACGATTTCGGACGTATTCACCAACTCATCCAATGCATCCCAAAAATCTTCATTATGATCGTTCATCTTTTTTCCTCCGCCAAACATCGATTTGTATGGTTTCTTGCTTCATATGTGTTTGATCATATCGTACCATGCGGCGTGCTGTTTCGCAAAACATAACGAGGGGCTGTCCGGCGTATCGGACAGCCCCCGATTTTCGCTTGCTTTCAGTTGCGCTCCTCGATCGGGATGTAGTGCGCGCCCTTGGGCATGACTGCCTTGTAGCCGGGACGCATGAGCTTGCCGCCGGAGATCAGCTCCTCCAGGCGGTGGGCGCACCAGCCGGATACCCTCGCCACCGCGAACAGGGGCGTGAACATCTCGTCCGGAATGCCCAGCATGCGGTACACCAGGCCGGAATACATGTCGATATTGGCGCACATGGTGCGGTGGTCTTTGTGCTTTTCCGCCACCAGCTGCAGGCCGATGCGCTCGATGCGCTCCATCAGCGCGAAATCGTCGTCCATGGCGAAGCGGGGGCTGAGCTCCCGGGCGTACTTTTTGAGCAGCAGCTCCCTGGGGTCGCTCTCGGTGTATACCGCGTGGCCCAGGCCGTAGATCTTGCCGGACATATCCCCCGCGGTGCCGTCCAGGATGCGCTTTAAGTAATCCGTGAGCGCGCCGTCGTCGGAGAGGTTGGATACGTTTTCCTTGATGTCGTCAAACATCTGCATGGTCTTGGCGTTGGCGCCGCCGTGCAGCGGACCCTTGAGGGCGTTGATGGCGCCGCAGATGGTGGCGTAGGTGTCGGTGCCCGTGGAGGTCAGGGCGCGGCAGGTGAAAGTGGAGTTGTTGCCGCCGCCGTGCTCCGCGTGGAGCGTAAGGCAGATGTCCAGCAGGTGGGCTTCATCGTCGGAATACTTCTTATCGTCCCGCAGCATGCGCAGAAGGTTTTCGGCGATGGTGAGCTCGTCCATCGGCACGTGCAGGTAGAGGGAATCCCGGTCGAACAGGTGGCGCTTCACGTTGTAGGCGTTGGACATGATGATGGGCAGGCGGGCGATCAGCTGGATGGACTGCCTGAGCACGTTTTCCGGGGAGACGTTTTCCGGGTCGGCGTCGTAGGAGTACAGCGCCATCACGCCGCTGGCCAGCTTGTTCATGATGCTCTTGTTGGGCGCCTTGAACAGCACGGAATCGTTGTAGCCGTCCGGCATGTGCCGCGCCTCGGCCAGGGCCTCGCGGAATTCGTCCAGTTCCTTCTGGGTGGGCAGCTTGCCCAGCAGAAGCAGGTAGCAGACCTCCTCAAAGCCGAACATGTGCCTTTGCACGTGGTTGTTCACCAGCTCGTTGATCTCGATGCCCCGGTAATACAGCCGGCCGGGCATGGGAATTGGGTCGCCGTCCAGCATCATATAGCCCTGCACCGAGCCGATATTGGTGACGCCGGCCAGAACGCCGGTGCCGTCCGTGTTCCTCAGGCCCCTCTTTACGTTCAGGGACCTGAACTGGTTGGGGTCGATGGTATAGCTGGTGCGGATATCCCGGTTGAGGTTTTTTACGTAGTTTTCCGCGAAGGTGTCTTTTTCGATATACTGCATTGTGCGCCTCCGGAAGGGTATGATTGCGTATTATAACCCCTTCCAAAGCAAAATGCAATAGCGTATTTGCAAGTATATGCGCTGATATATTTATTTTTTTGCAAATTTTCGCCGTAATGCTCCATGTTTTTGAATTTTTATGTGAATTAAACTTGCATATTTCCCGGCATGTGCTATAATAGGACCATACTGACCGACTTTGGAGGTTTTGCATGGAGCTGATTTCCTCGCCCGTTATACTGGAAAAAGGCGCGCCGAAAGTTAGGCCCGGCCTTGTGCCCGGCGGAACGCTGGCCCAAAGCATATTGCAGGCCCACGGCGGCGCGCACATCCGCTTTGACGCGCTGATCTCCCACGACATCACCTATGTGGGCATCATCCAGACCGCGCGCGCCAGCGGCATGAAGCGCTTTCCCCTGCCCTACGCCTTCACCAACTGCCACAACAGCCTGTGCGCCGTGGGCGGCACCATCAACGAAGACGACCATGTGTTCGGGCTTTCCGCTGCCAGAAAATACGGCGGCATATATGTGCCGGCGAACCTCGCCGTGATCCACCAGTACGCCAGGGAGCAGATGGCTTTTGCAGGCGGCATGATCCTGGGCAGCGATTCCCACACCCGCTACGGCGCGCTGGGCACGCTGGCCATAGGCGAAGGCGGCGGAGAGCTGGTAAAGCAGCTTTTGGGCAACACCTACGACCTGCCCTCCCCGCCCGAGACGGTCCTGGTATACCTGACCGGCCGTCTCTCCCACGGCGTAGGCCCCCACGACGCTGCCCTGGCGCTGTGCGCCGCCACCTACGCAAAC
Organism: Clostridia bacterium; assembly: GCA_017552535.1. Classification (GTDB taxonomy): domain Bacteria; phylum Bacillota; class Clostridia; order Christensenellales; family Aristaeellaceae; genus RUG14130. The sequence continues at coordinate 45,266 of JAFZPV010000043.1, read as the reverse complement.
GGCTTTGTGAAGAACCGCGTGCTGGAATTCGCCGGGCCCGGCCTGCATGAACTGAGCATGGACGAGCGCATCGGCATCGACGTGATGACCACCGAGACCGCCTGCCTCTCCTCCGTGTGGGAGACCGACGAAAAGACCCGTTCTTATTATGAAGCCCATGGCCGCGGGGACAAATACGCTCCCTTGAGCGCGCCGGACGGCGCCGTGTACGACCGGGCAATAATACTGGATCTTTCCAGGATCGAGCCCATGATCGCGCTGCCCTTCCATCCCAGCAACGCATTCCCCATCCGGGAACTGAACGAAAATCCCACGGAAGTGCTTTCGAAAGCCGAGCAGGCCGCCGGGCTCAAAAACGGCGAGCTGGTCAAAAAATGGACGGACAAGGGCCTGAAGGCCGACCAGTTCCTGATCGCGGGCTGCGCCGGCGGCGGATACGAAAACATCTTGAACGCCGCAGCCATCCTGAAGGGCCAAAGCGCCGGAAACACCAGCATCTATCCTTCCTCCGTGCCCGTGGAGGCGGCGCTGATGAAGAGCGGCGCCCTGGGCGAACTGATTTCAAGCGGCGCGGTGCTCAAGCCCTGCTTCTGCGGGCCGTGCTTCGGCGCAGGAGACGTGCCCTCCATCGGCGCGCTGTCCCTGCGGCACGCCACGCGCAACTTCCCCTGCCGCGAAGGCGCAAAGCCCGGCGAAGGCCAGAGCGCGTTCGTAGCGCTGATGGACGCCCGCTCCATCGCCGCCAGCGCGCTAAACGGCGGCTATGTGACCGGCGCCGACACCGTTCAATATGAAGACGTCCGCAACGCCGCATACGCGCCGGACCTTACGGCCTACAAAAACCGCGTATACGACGGCACAGGCCATCCCCTGCCGGACGAAGATCTGATATTCGGTCCCAACATCGCGGACTGGCCAGAATTCCGGGGCATGGACGAAACGCTCTCTTTTACCGTGGCCTCCCGCCTGACCGACAGCGTGACCACCACGGACGAGCTGATCCCCTCCGGCGAGACCTCCTCCTACCGCAGCAATCCCCTGCGGCTGAGCGAGTTTGCCTTGTCCCGCCGCGATCCCGGCTACGTGGGGCGCTCCAAAGCCCTGCGGGATCAGGGCATATACAGCGCCGTGGTGGCAGTGTGCCCCGGCGACGGCTCCGCGCGGGAGCAGGCGGCATCCTGCCAGAGGGTACTGGGCGGCATCGCCAACGTGGCGGTATCCTACGCCACCAAGCGCTACCGCGCCAACCTGATCAACTGGGGCATCGTGCCCTTCGTATGCACGGACGCGCTGGACTTGAGCGTTGGCGACACGGTAGAGATCAAAGGCTTCCTGCCCGCGCTGATGGCCGGGCAGAGGGAATTTTCCGCGCTGGTCAACGGGCAAAAGGAAATGACCCTCACGCTTCCGCTGCTTACTGACGCCGAGGCGGAGATCCTCATCGACGGCTGCCTCATCAATCACTACCGCAAGGGGGCTTCGAACGCATGAACCGCATCGTGATGACCAGACCCATCGCCGAACTGGACGGCGACGAGATGACCCGCATCCTCTGGCAGCAGATCAAGCAGATCGTGCTGGAGCCCTTCGTGGAGCTGAATACCGAGTATTACGACCTTGGCCTGCCGGAAAGGGACCGCACGGACGATGAGGTGACCCTGGAGGCCGCCAAAGCCATAGAGCGCCTGGGCGTGGGCGTAAAGTGCGCCACCATCACCCCCAACGCCGGACGCATGACGGAGTATAACTTAAAGCGGATGTACAAGTCTCCCAACGGCACCCTGCGGGCGTATCTGGACGGCACGGTGTTCCGCAGGCCCATCACGGTCAAGGGCCTGAAGACCTACATCCCCGGCTGGAAAAAGCCCATCACCGTGGCGAGGCACGCCTACGGCGACGTGTACAAGGCAGCCGAAATGGCAGTTCCCGGACCGGGAAAAGCGGAGATCGTGTTTACCGGCGCGGACGGACAGGAAAAGCGGGAGCTGGTATACGACTTCGCGGGTCCCGGCATCGTGCAGGGCATGCACAACCGGCGGGACTCCATCGAGTCCTTCGCCCGCGTGTGCTTCGAGTACGCATTGGGCGTAAAGGAAAACCTGTGGTTCTCCGCCAAGGATACCATATCCAAGACCTACGACGAGTGCTTCCGCAAGACCTTTGAAGAGCTGTACGAGGCTGAGTATCGCACGCGCTTCGGGCAGGCGGGCATCAGCTATTTCTATACGCTCATCGACGACGCCGTGGCCCGGGCAGTCAAATCCGAGGGCGGCTTCGTGTGGGCGATGAAGAACTACGACGGCGACGTTTTGAGCGACATGATCTCTTCCGCCTTCGGCTCCCTGGCGCTGATGACCAGCGTGCTGGTATGCCCCGGCGGCCAGTACGAATACGAAGCCGCCCACGGCACGGTTACGCGCCACTACTACCGCTACCTGAAGGGCGAAAAGACCTCCACCAACCCCATGGCCACGCTGTTCGCCTGGACGGGCGCGCTGGGCAAAAGCGGAGAGATGACCGGCAACCAGGCGCTTACGGATTTTGCCCGCCGCCTGGAAAAGGCCTCCATCGACACCATCACTTCCGGCACGATGACCGGCGACATGGCGCTTCTGTACGAAGGCGAAGCCAACGTCACGGACAGCGAAGGCTTCCTGAAAGCCATCGCGGAAAGGCTCAAAAACTAAGCACGTAAAAACCGCACAGGGGGATGCGCATGCGCATCCCCCTGTGTTGTTTTGGTCAGAATCTGTCTGCCTATTCATTTATCCTTTTCCGAATCCGGCAAACGGAATATTTCCGACCAGGCATTTCGCCGGCGCTTTTATATCTTCGCCGTCCGGTAGCTCTCCCTCCCGGGCGCTCGATTCGAATTCATCCGCCACGTTCTCGATCAGCACCATGTCGATAAACAGCGGCAGCTTTTCAAGCATTTCTTCGGATACATCCGTTTCCGTCCTGTATCCCTGCAGGATCACACCAAAGAAACGCTGCATGAGATCGAAGCGCTTTTTCGGGTCGGTTTCGCTTCGCGTCCAGCCCTCGTTGTGAAGCCAGAGATTCGCCAGGTCGAACATGTACCAGCAGTTCATGCAGTTGTCAAAATCGAACACCGTAACAGCGCCCGTAGCCATGTCGATGTGATAATTGCCGTCGCTGAAGTCGAAGTGGACCAGGCCATAGCTATCCTTATCCTTGGGCAGCGCATGGAACGCCTCCAACCGATTTGCGATAGCCCTTTTCAGTTCTCCGTATTCAACCGGGAACAGGCGGTCCAGGTACGTCATGTTGTACTTGTCGAAGTAATCCGGGCGCCGATGGACAGGCTCATATTCCTTGGACAGCCTGTGGATCGCGCCCAGGGCTTTGCCGATGTTATGAAAGTATTCCTCCAGCGGAGCGCCTTCCCGGTAGCGGTAGCCGTTTTCTGACATCAGCATCCCTTTGGCGTAAGAAAACAGGCTGACATACGCTGCTTTGCCTTCCGCTGTTATGCGTTCCACCAGATTGCCGCGGATGGACGGGATCACATCCGCCACGGGCGCATCGTTTTGCGCAAGGTAACGGACAAGTTCCGTTTCGGCGACATATTCTTCCTCGCTTCGGTCACCGAGGGCGGAGACGCGGAGAACATATTGGTTCTCCCCATTCCGGCGAACGATGAAGATGTCATTTCTTCCGCCTTCGTGCCCTTCCACAGGCGTAAAGGAACAATCTTTCAGGGCATAAAGGGGTTTGGCTTGCTCCAGGATGCTGCTCATTCGCAATCCCTCCTATGAACACAGTGCGTCAATATGCCGCTTCATCTCCCGAACCACATCCCGGACACGCTTATCGTCCGTATCGATGACAATATCGCCGGGGCAGGGCGGAAGATGCAGCCAGTAATAGTTGGTTTCGCCTTTGTCGCCGCGCCTGTCATGGCGTTTTTTGAGTGTTTCTTCCGAGCAAGTCAGCGTAAAGCCGATCACATCATAATCTTTGGCATTGATCCCACGCAGAATGCTTTCGCGGATCGTCGCGTCCGTCAGCACCACCGAGGTAAAGAACACGAGGTCAAAATCTGAATCCAGATAATTGGACAGGACGAAGGACATACTTTTATCCCCGTTGCGGAGACGAGGGTCCATGACGGAAAAAGGATGCACGCACCAGCACCAGTCCCCGTCCAGATACGCGCTATTGTCATAGCCTTCAAAGAGCCTTATGCCCACGGCAGACTTACCCACGCAGGGGGAGCCGCTAATGAGGATCAGTTTTTTACGCATACTGTTTTCCCCTTATTTCTGCTTCTTTTTCACTTCATCCATTTCCGCAATGAGTTCCTCCAGCGGATGGTACTCGCCGCCCCACCATTCAAACACACGCATCCCTTCCTCTTCGAGTACCGATTCCTGGAGCATCATTTGGATGCCCAATTGCTTCAGCAGCCCTTCCCGATCCACCGCCTGATAATCAAAGGGCAGCAGCTTGCAAAACTCCTTGTACGAAACGCCGCAAACCACTTGATGCACGCCCAGGGACGCGATGGCCGCCAGGCACCGTTCGCAAGGTGCGCAGCTGGTATAAACGACGGCCTTTTCCAGGATCTTATCAGAATACTTGTTGGCGCATTTATGCACCAGATTGAATTCCGCATGACCAAAAATCCGGCGGGCGTAATCGGCCGTATTCTCCGCTTCCTCCAGGATTTCTCCGTCATGCACAAGCACAGCACCAAATGTATCATGGCCCTTTTTCCCGGCGCTGATTGCCAGCTCATAGCAGCGTTTCATATATTTTTCATGATTCTCCATGGCCGTTGCCTCCCTGAAATCAAATTGTCCTTTGTTCATACCGATACCCGTCCGGGAGCCTGATAAAAGCCCGAATATGCGCATCCAGAGGCCGATGGATGATTCCCGATTGATTCTGGACGTTACCCTCCGCAACGATCAGCATTTTATCCATTTTCTGCACAATGATCCCCATATGGTCATGGGGCTGATTGCAGAAAACCCGGTCATAAAGGACGATATCACCCGCTTTCGGAAAACCGGTATCCTCTCCCGGTTGATATGCGATCCGGCTGTCGCCCATCGCGAATTCCTCCCAGGCGACGCAGCCTGCCAAATGGCACGTCGTGCATTCCTTCGGCCTGATGGGGATATCGAATCCCGCTTTGCGGCAGCAATAGTAAACGAACGCCGCGCACCACAGCCCGTCGGCTTCCTTCAGGGTCCATTTGGGGAAGGGCCGAATGATGGGCTCCAGATTGGAATCTTCGCCCTGTATATAGCCATGGAAAGGGATTTGAGCTGCTTCGCCTGCCGCTTTCGCCAGTGCTTCCCGTGTTGCTTTTCTCATCATTCATTCCCTTGGCGCCCGGTATCTGAACAGCGGATCACCGTTTTCTTCCGCGCCGTACCGCACCATGCCGCCCTTTTGCATGGCCCGGGCGGAAGCGACGTTTTCTTTGGCGCAGCCGCCGTGCACGCCGCTGAGCGCATAGTCTTCCGCAGCGATCCTCAGCAATTCCTTCACGCACAGCGTGCCGTAGCCTTTGCCGCGGTACGGTTCATCCAGCAGGATGAATATCTCCGGTTCCGCGCGGTTCCTGCTGCCGTCCAGTCCGCACCAGCCCATGATGGTGCCAGGATCGTCTGCGCGGCATACAGCCAGGCACAAATGATAGATACGGCCTTTCTTGTTCCTTTCGTAATTGTCGCGCATATGGGCGATGGCCTCCCGCGCCTCCTCGTCCGAAAGCGGATGACGGTCGGAAGGCCACGTGCGCGCGACCTCGGGCAAGTCGTCCTCGGTCACGAAATGAAGGATCAGGTTCTCTGTCTGATAATCCATCGGTATCCCCCTGTTCAGGTTTTGCACGCGAGCACCGTATATGTACTTTCGCCCCACCGCTCCATGACGCGCACATCCCGGAAACCTGCTTGAAGCAGGATGTCCGTTTCATGTTCCACAGTCAAAGGTGTATCGCAGTGATAGAACACATCGTCTGAAAGCCCCTGCTCTTTTTTAGAAACGCCAGGTTCTGGAAATACGCTTTCTCTGCCTCTTCCGATTCCGCGAAATAGTCCGTGAGGACGAAGAAGCCGTTTTCTTTCAGCGCCGCCAGCAGTTTTTCGTACAGAGACGCCTTCATTTCCGCCGGAAAATGGTGCAGCGATTCCACCGATACAGCGGCGTCGTACAGGGCGTTTCCAAGCGGCACATCGAAATAGGAGGCTCGAAGCAGCGTCAGGTTCTTCTTAGGGAATTTGGCTTTCAGCACATTCAGCATAGCTTCGGACAGATCGATCCCCGTGACGAAAGCGCCAGGATTCAGCGTAAAATACTCTTCCAGTTCAAGCCCGGTGCCGCAGCCCAGATCCAGCACCTGGCTTCCTGCCGGCGCCGGCAGCAAGGAAGCGGTATAGGCATAGAAGCTGGAAGCGCCTTCGATATCGCGCTTCATGTGTTCGTCGTAGCCGTCGAGCCGGGCGGCAAAGAAATCGTCCATTCTTTCAAGCTTCATTGATCATAATTCTCCGTGCGGTCCATTTCACAGGTCGTTCCCGATCGCCTTCAGCATCTCGTCCGTGAGCGCGGTGAGTCTGCCCTCATCCATCCAATGGATCTTTCCGAGGCTCCAGACGGCGTCGTCCCGGATAAAGATCGCGCTTTCATCCTCCATAGCGGCGATTGGACGCGTCAAGGACATCTCTTTCAAAACCGGAACAAACCATGCGTCTTCGGTATAGTGTCCCTTCACGGTAAAGTCTGTAAGGCCGATCCCTTCGTACAGCGCCTTCGTTTCCCAAACATCGGCGACGTACCGTCCCATGTTCATGGAACCCGCGCTGACGCCCAGGATCACGGCGCGGCTGGAAAGAAGCTCCGGCACAAGCCCGAGGCCGCGCAGAAGCGCCATTTGCTGAGTTGCGTCCCCGCCCATCAGGAAAACGCAGTCCGCTTCCCGCACAAGCCGAACGGCGTCCGCTGCGCTCGTCCGCCGGTCGATCACGCGGTGCCGGGCAAAGCCCATGCCTCGCTCCAGGAACATGCCGTGCATGCCGTCGCTGTCGTCATCGTTCCGATCAAAGTCCTCCGGCCAGGCGCTGATAAAGACCAGGCTTCCCCGCCGGGGAAGGTTTTCCCTGAGCACCTGCGCGATCCCGTCGGTAAAACGGTGCGCCGGAAAGCCGCTGAACAGGCCCAGTAAGCTTGCGTTCAAAACAATTCCCCCATCGCTTTCTGTTTGATCACTCCTGCGCCATATACGCGTACAGCGTGACCCACTTGTTCTCTTCCCCCACAGCACCCGCCTTGAATGCAGGCACACTTTTGGAGGCGGTCAGGATATATCTTCCGTTGTTCAGCCTGTGCTGATCAAGCACTTTGTAGCCGGCCTGCATGGCTTCCGATCCCGGCTCGCAGCCCAGCGCCCGCAGGGCGTAAACGATCATATGCGCTCCGATCTTGATGGGATCAGGCGGATAGAACGTGCCCAGCATCACGTCCACCATGGGCGTCTTCATATCGTCCGTCCGGTAGAAAATGTTCCGTTTGGCAAAATAGTGTCTGAGCGCCTCTTCGCACGCCGGCCTTAGGCCCTGCAGATGCATTTCGGCAGCCAGCAGCAGGTATTCCACGGTCAGCCGCGCGCAGCTCTTGTGGGGCTTTTTCGGATCGTTGATCTTTTTGTTGGTGCTGATGCAGCCAAAACCGCCGTCTTCCTTGACGAGGCCAAGCACGGCGCCTATCTCGTTATTCACGATTTCTTCCTGACCGTAGCCCAATTTCACCAGGTTCCTGAGCAGAAGCGGCTCGCCGCACAGCATTTTGAAACCCGTGCTTTCGATGAGGGCGAACACCTCTTGGTCGATATCCTTCCCGATGTCTGCCCGGGTCAGCCCCCACTCCGCAAAAGCCAGGATGACGTCGTACTTCGCCCAGGGCTTGTCCGTCCTGAGCTTTTTCAAAGCGCGCCCGTATGCTTTGCTCAGCAGAAGCTGTTTTTTGCATGCAGCCACGCGTTCATCGTCTTCCGGCAACTTTTGCAACTCCCTGAGCGTCCTCAGCCGCACCTCCGGCGTTTCTTCCTCCAGCAGCCATGCAAGGATCGAACTGTCCATCTCTTTCGCCTCCGGTCTATTCGGCTTCCGCCTTCTTTTTCACAGGGAAGCAGATCTCGCTGACGTAATTGGGCGACGCCGGGTCCCCGGGGAGATAGTTTTCGATATCATAATCGGGAACGAGCTCGTAATCCGCCGCGGGCAGCCATTCCCTGTATATCCTCTCCCACATGTCCTGAATGGCTTTGGGCATGGCCCCTACGCATTTGAAGACTGCCCAGGTATGCTCCGGGATATGAAGGATCTCAAAGCCCTCCGGAACGCCGTCCGCGTCCGATGCCCTGCAGCCGATGCCGTAGGTGAATACGTCGCTGTCCGTTTTGGGCTGCGCGCAAATCCCGAGATAACCGGGGATCTTCCTCAGGTCCTCGCTTGCATAGTACTCGTCCCAGAAAGCCGGGATCTCCCTGTCGCTGGTTTCCGCGTGAAAGCGCCTGGCGTGCACCAGCAGGTCCATTGCGCTCCATTTTTCGATCCTGTATTCCATAACGCTGCCTCCCTCGATCGTGATCTGGACGGAATAACGGTTCATGAACCGGATGGAACTCCCGTTCTTTACCTGCGTCGGCGTGACGCCGTGGTGCCTCGTGAACGCTTTGGCGAAGCTCTCCGGCGTATCGTAGCCGTACTTAAGCGCGGCGTCTATGACCTTCACGCGCCCGTCCGCCAAAACCGCTCCAGCCTCCGAAAGCCGCCGCTTGCGAAGATACTCCGCCGGGGACATGCCCGTGAGCAGGGAAAAGGCCCGCTGAAAATGGAACGCCGAAAGGTGTATGCTGCCGGCGATGTCCTTCAGCGCGATATCCTCCGTCAGGTGGTCTTCCATGTATTCAATGGCGCGGTTGATCGTCTTCACCCAGTCCATCGTTATCCCTCCTTCCGGCAATGATGATACGCTCTCAGGCACAAAAAGTCCTGTCTTCGCTTGCTTTGTTTTGTCTGAAAGCCAACACAGGCGCAGAAAGCCTCATAAGCCGGCGTGCTTTCGCAGCGCCCCGGCGGATAAATTTTCTGCCGTAAGGCCATGAAACGGTGCGTAAAAAAGCATCGTCATCGAAAGGCAGGGCGTGCCCCGCCGCCAGGAGTAATGGATGCGGCGCTTAATCAAAAATGTCCCGGCACTCCCGCGGGCACGCGCTTTCGGTGCTTTCGATCACGCGGCCCGCCAGCTCGGTGCCGATCTCGCAGGCGCGCTTCAGTTCGTCCCCGCGGGTCAGCGACATCACCGCGGCGGAGAAGAAAGCGTCGCCCGCGCCGGTGGTATCCGCCACGCGGCAGCGCTTTGGAGGCACCGCGCCGCACGTGCCTTTTATAAAGTCTGCCCACACGCAGCCTTTGGGCCCCAGGGTGACGATCACGCCGGGCAGCCCCATGCTCTTTCCAGCCGCCCAGATGAGGGTAAGCGCGTCGTCAGGCGAAAGGCCGTCCAGCGCGCAGCCGAACATTTTGCCCGCCTCAAAGTGGTTCATGATCGCACAGCGGGTGCGGGCCATGAGCTCGGGCCGGGCCAGGATCACGCTCATGTTGCCCACGATGGCATACAGGGGCTTTCCGTGTTTTTTGGCCAGGGCGCAGGCCTTCTCGGCGATGCGCTCGGAGGTATCGTATTCCGCCACCACCGCGTCCGCGTCGGAAAACAGCGCGTCTCCCTCCGCGTCCAGCCGCTTTTCGAGGGGTTCCACGTCGGGCATCTGGGATATGGAGCCCGCCAGCTCGCCGTTTTCGTCGAATACCGCCAGCCACATGCCCACGCCGTTTTTTTGTACACACACTGCGCCGGATATGTCCACGCCCAGGCCGGTCAGTTTTTCGGCGATGCTACGGCTGATGGGCGTATCGTCCAGAAGCGTCTCAAACGCCACGTCCGCGCCCAGGTTCGCCATGTCCTCGGCCACGTTCCGCGCAACGCCGCCGTGGGTAACGGTCACGCTGCCCTTGTTGGTGCCCTTCGGATCGAACGCGCCGAAGGGAAAGCCTTTGATGTCGCTGAACGCCACGCCGATGACCAATATGCGCATAGAACGCCTCCGCTGCATATGATGGGTGTATTATAATACGCCCGCGTCCCGTATGCAACATGCTTTGGCGTTCTCACCGGGCGGAAATTTGCCCAGGCGCACGAATGATACTGGATAAAATCCGGAAACTGTGGTATACTCTCTTCGAAACGGCGGCCCGCGCCGCCCAAGCGAAAGGCGAAACACGAACAAGGGAGGAATATCATCATGGCGAAGCTCAAATTCGGCGTCATCGGAAACGGCGGCATCTCCGGGGAGCATCTGCGCGGATACTCCAAAAACCCGGACGCGGAGATCTGGGCGCTTTGCGACATCAACAAAGAACGCTGCGACAGGCGCGGCGAGGAATTCGGCGTGCCCCCCGAGAGGCGCTTTCAGTCCGCCGAAAAAATGCTGGCAGCCTGCCCCGAACTGGACGCGGTGAGCGTGTGCACGTGGAACAACGCCCACGCTGAGTGCGCCATCGCGGCGCTGAACGCAGGCAAGCACGTGCTGTGCGAAAAGCCCATGGCCATGAACGCCGAGCAGGCGCAGCGCATGAAGGAAGCGGCTGACAAAAACGGAAAGCTGCTGATGATCGGCTTCGTGCGCCGCTTCGGCAACGACTGCGCCATCATGAAGGACTTTATCGACAACGGCTATTTCGGCGACATCTACTACGCCAAGGCCACCTACTTGAGGCGCAACGGCGCGCCCGGCGGCTGGTTCGGCAACAAGCAGCTCTCCGGCGGCGGCCCCCTGATCGACCTGGGCGTGCACATCATCGACCTGTGCCGCTACCTGATGGGCAACCCCAAGCCGGTGAGCGTATACGGCGCCACCTTCAGCAAGCTGGGCGACAGGCCCAACGTGAAGAAGAGCTCCGGCTACGCCTCCATGTCCACCGATATCGAAAAGGTGTTCAATGTGGAAGACCTGGCCACGGCCATGATCCGCTTCGACAACGGCGCGGTGCTGCAGATCGAGGCCAGCTTCAGCCTGAACATCAAAAAGGACGAAGGCGTGCTCCAGTTCTTCGGCACAAAGGCCGGCGCGAGGCTGGACCCGGAGCTGGAGATCTACAGCGAGATGAACGACTATATGACCAACGTCCGCCTGAACAATTCCACCGCCCTGAGCTTCGACGGCCTGTTCGCCAACGAGATCAACCATTTCGTTGACTGCGTGAAGACCGGCGCGCCCTGCCGCAACCCCGCCGAAGACGGCGTGGCGCTGATGAAGATCCTGGACGGCATATACGAGTCCGCCCGGACCGGCCACGAAGTGGTGATCGACTGACGCTCTTATCCATCCGGCACAAGCCTTCCCGCCCTGCGCGGGGAGGTTTTTTGTTCCTGCCCGTATCGGTGCGGCTTGAATTTTGGGCCTGCCAAGTGTAAAATGGAATCACAGAGGCACCCTGCCGCACTGCGATCCAGGATATATTCGAAACGAGGTGGCGCATGAACAGATACTTTGCCGAGAACGACCGCAGCCGCCTTCTGCCGTTTTTGTGGCTGAAGGGCGAAGACGAACAGACGCTGAGGCGCGGCGTGAACGAAGTCCACGATGCCGGCTGCGGCGCGGTATGCGTGGAGAGCCGCACGCACCCGGATTTTATGGGCGACAGCTGGTGGCGGGACCTGGACATCATCCTGGACGAGTGCAAACGCCTGGGCATGAAACTGTGGATCCTGGACGACGAGCACTTCCCGTCCGGCTACGCGGCGGGAAAGGCGGCGGGAACGCCATACCAGCGCATGCTCCTGACCGAAAGGCACATGGACGTGATCGGCCCCATACGGGACGGCGCCTTCGTGGCGGCGGACGACGAGCATCCCTTCCGCGAGGGCGAGGGCGTGGCTGCGGTGATCGCCGCGCGCAGGCTGGACCAAAGCGACCGGCAGGACGCCTTCACAGACAAAGGCGGCTGGAAGCTGGGCGAAACGGCGGACCTCACCCCGACGCTCACGGACGGCATGGTATACTGGGACGTACCGGAAGGCATATGGCGCGTGTTCGTTCTGACCGCCCGCTACGTGACCGAGCGCACGCCGCCCAAGAGCTTTACCAATCCCCTGCTGCCGGACAGCTCCCGTCTGATGATCGAGGCGGTATACGAGCCGCACTATCAGCACTTCAAGGAAGAGTTCGGCAGGACCTTCATGGGCTTTTTTTCCGACGAGCCGGCGCTAAGAGCCGGACGCGGCTACCACGGGGTGCTGGGCGAGTATCCCTTCATCCCCATACCCTGGCGCAGCGACATGCTGTCCATCCTGGACAAGGCGCTGGGCGAGAGCGCCGCGCCCCTGCTGCCGGGGCTGTGGTACGACATAGGCCCCGGGACGAAGCGCATCCGCTATGCGCTGATGGACACGGTGAGCCGGCTGTACGGCGAAAACTACTCCATGCCCCTGGGCGCCTGGTGCCGGGAGCACGGCGTGAGCTATATCGGCCATGTGATCGAGCAGAACAACACCCACGCGCGGCTTGGCTCCGGCGCGGGCCACTATTTCCGCGCGGTGAGCGGCCAGCAGATGGCGGGCATCGACATCGTGCTGCACGAGGTGCGGCCTGAATTCAACGGTGTCAGCCACGCCTGGCAGAGCCAGGATTACGAGGCGGACGACGACTTTTTCCGCTATATGCTGGCGCAGATGGCGGTATCCTGCGCGTACCTGGACAAGGAAAAGCAGGGTCGCACCATGTGCGAGATCTTCGGCGCCTACGGCTGGCAGGAGGACATCGCCGAGATGCGCTATCTCGCCTGCCTGATGCTCTCCAGGGGCGTCAATTACTTTACGCCACACGCTTTCACCATGCAGGCATTCCCCGACCCCGACAGCCCGCCGCACTTCGACTTCACCCATCACCCGATGATCCCGTATCTTGGCGGCGTGCTCAGGCAGATGGCGAAGGTGGGCCAGATGATCGAAGGCGGGCAGCGCATCTGCCGCGCGGCGGTATTGTATTACGCGGAAGCTGAGTGGGCAAACGGGACTTCCGGCTGCATGAAGACCCAGGCGGTGGTAAAGGCCCTGAACCAGAGCCAGATCGAGTGCAGCGTGCTGCCCATCGACCGCCTGGAGGACCCCGGTTACGACGTGCTGTTCATCCCCCGCGCCGAGAGCTGGCCGGAAAAGCTGTTCGTAAAGTGCCGCGCACTCATGGATAAAGGCGTAAAGGTGTTCTTTATCGACGCCCTGCCCGCGCGCCTGAGCGCCGGGAAAGGCGATATGGACGAGCTGCTTGCCGGCATGAAGCTGATCCCGCTGTCCGGCGCGGCCCGGGCCGCCCGGGAATGGGCCCGCCTCCCCTACCGTTCAGATGCAGTTGACCTCCGCGTGCACATGTATCCCTACGAAAAGGACGGCGACAGGCTGTTTCTGCTGTTCAACGAAGACACGAAGGAGGCAGCCGATTACCGCTTTACCGTGCGGGACGGCGGCAGCGCATACGTGCTCGATCCCGAAAAGGAGACCTGCGTGCGGGCGGACTCCGAAACGGAGGGCGGACAGACGAGCATACGCCTGCGCCTTGAGCCCGCGCAGATGAAGATCGCAGTGTTCACACAAAGGGAGCTTGCGTGCACCGAAGCAGAAGAGCCGCTTAGGCCCATACTTCGCCACAATAGCCCGTGGCGCATATCGCTGAAGCCCGTTACCGAAGAAAACTACACTCTTTACGCGGAAACGGAAGAGCTGTTCAACATCACCGCACCCGGCCGCATGCCGCGCTTTACCGGCACGGTACGCTACGAGACCTGGGCAGACCTGCCCGAAGGCGTATCCGGGCTGGATCTTGGCGAATGCTGCTACTGCGTAAGGGCGTTTATCGATGGTGTCCCCGCGGGGGAATGCGTTGCCGCGCCTTACGAGTTCCGGTTTGAACCCCTGAAAGCCGGAAAGCATACCCTCAGATTAGAGCTGAGCAATACGCCGGTATTCATGCACCGGGACCGTCTGAGCTTCTTTGCCTGTGTCAAGCCCACGGGCATCCTGGAACCGGTGGAATGGCTGGGAGGTACAAAATGAGCGATCTGATCACCCGTTCCGTGCAAAACGAAGGCTTTGAGCCTGAGAAGTTCCTTTCCCCCGATCCGCTGTTTCAGCCCATATACTCCTGGGTGTGGAACGCGCCCGTTACCGAAGAGGGCATCGACGAACAGCTGGACGAAATGCTTTCCTGCGGCGCGAAGGCCGTATACATCCTGCCGGAGCCGAAGGAATTCCGCCCCGCCACCATGCGCACGTTCCTGGAGCCTGACTATCTGAGCGACGGTTTCTTCCGCATGGTGCGCTACGCGTTTGAATCGGCGCTCAAGCGCGGCATGACGCTGTGGATGTACGACGAGGGCGGCTGGCCCTCCGGCAGCGCCTGCACCCGGGTGAACGCCGAAAACCCGGACTTCTGCCGGAAGACCATCGCCAGCCGCTCTGTAACGGTGCGCGGGGAATACCGCCCCGGCCCGGACGCCGTGTCCGCCTTCCTTGTAAGCGAAGACGGGACCGCGGCCTACGTGCCTCCCCTGCGCCGCTTTGACGAAGAGACGCAGCTCACCGAATACTTCGCAAAGCCCCTGGGCGGCTATGCCACGGACCCCCTGGACCCGGAGGCCACCGCCTGCTTCATGCGCCTGACCCATGAAAAGTACGAAAAATGGCTGGGCGATCTCTTTCCCTTGAAGCACTCGGGCGGTTTCGTGCCGGGCAGTTCGAAAGCCCACATCATGTTCACGGACGAGCCCGGCGCCGGGCGGTTCCCCTGGCCGCGGGGTTTCGGCGAGGGCTTTCTCAGGTGCTTCGGCTACGGCATCGCCCCCTACGTGCATTCCATCCTGCACGACGACGAAGAGGCCGAAGGCCCCGCCCTTCAGGCGCGCATCGATTACCGCATATACTGCGCGGAGCTGTTCAGAAAGAACTACTTTGTGCCCATCCACGACTGGTGCAGGAAGAACGGCGTGCTCAGCGGAGGGCACCTGGACATGGACCACATAAGCGACGGCTGCCTGTACCACAATTACGGCAGCGTGCTCAGCCTGCTCAGGGAAATGGACGTGCCTGGCGTGGACGTGATCTGGCGCCAGATCGACATCCCGAAGGATGGCCGCGGCCCCTGCGCCGAAGGCAACGGCTTTTTCCCGCGCTTCGCCTCCTCCGCGGCGGCACAGGCGGGGCGCAAGTATGCCCTGAGCGAGAGCTTCGCCATCCACGGCCAGGGCACCACCGGCGACGAGATGCGATACGTGATCAACTTCCAGCTGGTGCGCGGCATCAACCTGTTCAACATGATGTCCTCCTCCTACGGCAGAAGCGGCGCGCTGGCCATGGTGGCCCGGCCCAGCCTGGTAAAGGAGATGCCGGAGTTTCCCCATCTGGGCGGCGTGAACGATTATACCGCCCGGGCCTGCTGGCTGATGCAGCTGGGCATGCCGGGCGCGAGGACCGCCCTGTACTATCCCGCCAGGGAGATCTGGGCGGGCGGCGAAGGCCGGAAAAAGGCGATCGCCGCGTTTGACGAAGCCGGTCGCAGACTGGAAAGAAGCCACGAGATATTCGACATTGCAGACGAGGAGATCCTGCTTTCTTCTCCCGTATCGGGCGGCTGCCTGCGCGCGGGCCTGGCCCGGTACGACCGGGTGGTGATCCCGGAAGGCGTGAGCGTGCCGGAGGAGATCAGAGCAAAGCTCCTGTCCCTCAGCGCCGGTGAAAGGCACTCCGTCTGCCAAAGCGCGAGCCTTCGCGTGTCAAGCCGCGTGCTGCCGGACGGCGGCAGGGTGTGGATGATGTTCAACGAAGCGGGCGAAAGAGTAAGCGACGTCATCCGCCTGTACGGCGGGAAACGTGCGGTACGGCTGTACCCGGAGGACGGGCACGCCGAAAGCTGCCCGCTCGACACATATGTGAACCTGGAGCCGGGCGAAGCAGCTTTCTTCGTGGTTTCGGACAGCGCGTCCGGCACCGCGCCGCTCCGGGCCGACCCGGCGGGCACGGTACTGCCGGATACCTTCACCCTGCAGAAGGTTCGCAGGCTCCTTCTGGACAAGGACGGCGTACACAGCGTGTGTGAACCTTCCGCTCCCTTCCGCTGCGAGCTCGGCCCGTGGGAAAAGTATTTCGGCAGGGAGTTTTCGGGCGAGGCGGACTATCTGGCGCAGGGCGTTCTGCCACGCGCGCCAGGGGAAGACGAGACCGTGCTGCTGTCGGTCCGAGCCCTCGAATGCTTTGCGTCCGTATACATAAACGAACAGTATGCCGGCGAAGCGTGGACGAAAAACGCCGTCCTCCGCCTTAAAGGCAGGCTGTTCGGCGGACAGGCCGTTTTTACGCTTACGCTGCGCACGGCCAATACCGGCGCCAACGCCTTTGCCGCCTTCAGCATGCGCGACAATCTCGACCCGCGGGATATCGGCCAGTACGACGAGCGCGTGCGGCCCTTTGAAGCTCGGGCTCCAAAAGGCGGCCTGTACGGGCCCGTAGAGCTCAGCCTGTGCACGAAGGCATAAAACGATCAATTTCAGGTAATGAAATGAGAAATGTGAAACAAATTCTTTCGAAACCCTTGCATTGCCAAAATGTTAAGAGTATAATAAGGCCATCTCAAAAAGGAGGTTAAGCTATGCGCAAGTTACTTTCCCTGCTGCTGGCGGCAGCGCTCCTTCTGACCATCCCCTTCGCCTTCGCGGAGGAAAGGGAAGAAGTCACCCTCACCATGGGCAAAGAATTCGACTACAACGGCAAGCACTTCCTGGAAGGCCAGAGCCTGGAGAACAACTACTACCTCGATTACATCTACGACCAGTGGAAGGTCAAGTTCGAGTACGCCTGGATCGAGACCGACGACTATCAGAAAGACTCCGCGGCCATCGCCACGGGCGAGCTGCCGGACGTGATGATCGTGGACCAGGCGCAGTTCACCACGCTGCTGGAGAACGACCTCATCCAGCCCATCACCGAAGCGTTCGAAGAGTACGCCACGCCCTACATGAAGAACGCGCGCGACATCTACTACATCGAGTCCTACGACGCGGCCACCGTGAAGGGCGAATTGTACGCCATCCCGAAGACCGGCGTCAAGAAGCAGCACGTGTTCACCTGGATCAGGCAGGACTGGGCGGACAAGCTGGGCATCGAAATCCCCGAGCTGATCACCCTTGACGAAGTGATCGAAATCGCCAAGCGCTTCCGCGACGAAGATCCCGACGGCAACGGCGAAAACGACACCATCGGCCTGCCCCTGGACAAAAAGTACATCATCGGCCAGACGCAGACCGACTACATCGCCAGCCCCATCGCGAACCTCATGGGTTCCTACGCCCGCATCTGGTACTTGAAGGACGGCGAGCTCACCTACGGTTCCGTAACCGAAGAGACCCGCAACGCCCTGGAGTATCTGGCTGAGCTCTACGCCGACGGCGTGTTCGATCCCCAGTTTGCCACCCGTGACGAGAAGGAAGTCGTCGTAGGCGGCAAGTGCGGCATCTTCTTCGGTGCCTGGTGCGCCGGCCCCCTGCAGAACTCCTACGGCTTCGACGGCGCCGACTGGGTGCCCGTAGTAGGCCCCGTGGACGAAGAGGGCTACTTCTACACCACCTTCCCCGTACCCTCCAACGAGTACGTCGTGGTGGCCAAGACCTGTGAGCATCCCGAAGCCGTAGTGCAGGCAGTTGGCGCCGAGTACGACTTCCACCGTTTCCTGACCGGCGATCCCGAATGGGAAGCCAAGTGCACCGAGTATCAGAACGAGGGCGTCAACTGGCGCATCATGCCCATCGACATCCAGATCGAGAACGGCGACATCGTGGCGCAGCGCGGCATCGACGTGGCCCACATGATCGAGACCGGCGACCGCACCGGCATCAGCCTGGAGAACCAGAGCTTCTACAACGCCTACCTCAAGTGGGTGGAAGATCCTTCCTACCTCACCGGCTGGCTGCGCTGGAAAGGCATGGCCCTGGGCTGCAACGTAGCCAACTACGAGAAGAACGTGTACACCAGCCCGGTATTCTGGGGCACCACCGCCACCATGACCGAAGCCTGGAGCAACCTGCAGGCCATGGAGGACGAGACCTTCATGAACATCGTGCTGGGCAACGCGGGCATCGAGGCCTTTGACGAATTCGTCGAGAAGTGGTACGCCGAAGGCGGACAGACCATCATTGACGAAGTACAGGCCTACCTGGACGCCCGTTCCTGATAAAGCTTTCTGCCGTCTGCCAAGGGGGTCGCCCCTTGGCAGACCTTTACATCAGACCGGGCACGGTGCCCGCACCGAATGAGGGGCAGTCCCTCGTTTGAGTATATTTGCCGGTATTTGAAGGAGGGACTGCGCTTGAGAAACAAAAAATACGCCTACCAGTATCACCTGATGCTTCTGCCTGTCATGGCGTTTTTGCTGGTGTTCCATATCTTTCCCGTGTTCGGCACGGTGATCGCCTTTGAAAAGTTCATGCCCGCCAAAGGCATCTTCGGTTCCGAGTGGGTGGGCCTGAAGTTCTTCCAGCAGATGCTGTCCATGTCCAATTCCTGGCGCATCTTCCGCAACACCGTGATCATAGCGGTGTGGAAGATCGTCATGAACCTGCTGGTGCCCATCTGCTTTTCCATCCTGCTCAACGAAATCACCCACACCTGGTTCAAGCGCCTGAGCCAGACCATCATATATCTTCCCCACTTCATGAGCTGGGTCGTTCTGGCGATACCGATCATGAACATCTTTTCCTACGACGGCGTGGTGAACGGCCTGGTGAAAGTGCTGGGCGGCGAGCCCGTGATGTTCCTGGCCAGCAACACCTGGTTCAGACCCATCCTGATCATCACGGACGTATGGAAGGAGTTCGGCTTCGGCACCATCGTGTACCTTGCCGCCATCACCGGCATCGATCCGGCGCTGTACGAAGCCGCCGTGATCGACGGCGCCAACCGCGGCCAGCGCATGTGGCACGTGACGCTGCCCGGCATGCTGCCCACCATCGTGCTCCTGGCAACCCGCAGCCTGGGCAACGTTTTAAACGCCGGCTTCGACCAGATCTTCAATATGTACATCCCCGCCGTGTACGAGACCAGCGACATCATAGACACCTACGTGTACCGCGCCGGCCTTCTGGACATGAACTACTCCCTGTCCACGGCGGTAGGCTTTATGAAGAGCGTGATCAGCATCGTGCTGATCCTCACCAGCAACCGGCTGGCCTGGAAGTACGCCGGCTACCGGATCTTCTGAGGAAAGGAGGCGCGCAGAATGGTTGAATCCAAAAAACTCAGTTCCCGCATCGTGGAAAGACTCATCTATTTTACGGTGGCGTTCTTTTCGCTTCTGTGCCTGCTTCCGCTGCTCAACACCCTCGCGCTGTCCTTCTCCTCCAGCACCATGGCGGCCTCCGGCACGGTGTCGTTCTGGCCCAAGCAGTTCACCCTGGCGGCGTATAAAGCCATCGTGGATGAAGGCCAGTTCTTCCGCTCCTTCGCCATCAGCGTGGAGCGCGTGATTCTGGGCGGCTCCATCAACTTCGTGATGATGGTGCTGGCGGCCTTCCCCCTCTCCCACACCGAAAAGGCTTTCAAGGGCCGCAATGCCTACATGTACGTGCTGATCTTCACCATGCTGTTCCACGGCGGACTGATCCCCACCTACATCGTGGTCAACAAGGTGGGCCTCATGAACTCCATCTGGGCGCTGGTGCTGCCGGGCGCGGTGCCGGTATGGAACTGCATACTGCTGATGAACTTTTTCCGCAGCCTGCCGGACGAACTGGAGGAAGCCGCCTATATCGACGGCGCCGTGCCGGTCCAGATCCTGATCCGCATCTACCTGCCGGTCTCGCTTCCCTCGCTGGCGACGGTCATCCTGTTTTCCGTGGTGGGCCACTGGAACGAGTTCTTCAGCGGACTGATCTACATCAACTACAACAAAAACTATCCCCTGGCCACCTACATCTCCACGCTGGTGGATTCCGTGAAGGACCTGAACATGATCACCGACCCGGAGGAGATCGAGCGCATCATGAAGGTATCCGAGCGCAACATGTCCTCCGCGAAGATCTTCGTATCCCTGATCCCCATCCTGTGCGTGTACCCCTTCCTGCAGCGCTACTTCGTGAAGGGCATCGTGATGGGGTCCGTGAAGGGCTGAACGCATTGACAGCCGCGGCGTACAGGCGTATAATCTGTACATGCATTGAAACGAAAAAAGGAGGCTGCCGCATGAAAAGAATACTGTGCCTGATATGCGCTTTCGCGCTGCTTATGTCGCTTGCGGCGCTGGCCGAAGGCGGCACGGTGGTGTGCATCAACTGCACCGTGAACGGCCAGACGCGCGCCGCCTTCGATGGCGAAGAAGCTACGTTCACCGCCATCGCGGACGATCTGGAAAACCCCGTCGTATGGAAAGTGAACGGACAGGCGGTGGAAGGCGAAAACCGGTTCTACCTGGTATTCACCGTGAAGGGCAACGCCGTGGTGGAGGCCGTGAAGGCTTCGGATGAACCAGCCGCGCCCGAGCCCACCGCTGAGACCACGCCTGTACCGGAAACTACGCCGGAGCCCGCACCCGAACCCGCGGAAGAGAAGCCGCCCGTGGTGATCAAAGCCATCGGCGCGACCCTGCAGTATCTGAACGGCGACGGCATCGGCGACGGCCAGACCTATACGGAGCTGGACTTCACCGAAGATTACCGCAATCCCCTGACCGGCAGGCGCTGCAAGGGCGGCGTGGCCGCCTTCAAGGTGACGGCGGACAACCCTCATTCCGACGCCATCGATTACTGGGTGTTCAACGGCGTGCGATACAACTTTATGACCGCCGTGCGCTTCATCACCGTAGGCAATCTGAAGGAGAGCCTGACCATCGAAGTCGTCTACAAAAACAAAAAGAGCACCACCCGCCTGACCCAGGATGAGATCCAGGCCGCCCGCACCGGCGAGCAGCTCATCGTGAAGGGCATCAACGCCAAGGTATCCCTGGTCAAAAACAACTATACGCGGATCGGGCCCTACTACTCCAGCATCGACTTTACCGAAGACTACAAAAACCCGGAGACTCACCGCACCATCAAGGGCGGCAGCATAGACGCCAAGATCGTGGCCAACATCGACACCCAGAAGCTGGAAAAGGTGACCTACTGGAGCTTCAACCAGGTCACCGTGGTGCTGGGCAGCAACGTGAACACCTTCTCCGTGCACGGGCTGAACCGCTCCATGACGTACACCGCCCACATCGGCACCAAGACGCCCCACGACTACGGGATCGAATTGGATGATGACTGGTACAACTGGGGCGGCGACTACGGCCTTGACTAAGAGTGACCGGCGCGGTACGCTCCCGCAAGCACACATGCACACTTTCCCCGGACGAGAGGCTTTCTCCCGTCCGGGCGTGTTTTTGGAGTCGTCCAGGCGGCTGATGGCCCCGTTTTGCGCCGCGCTTTCATCGTTTTTGGAGAATTTAACACAAGCTTTGCCCCCGAAAGCCCCAAAGGTGATATAATCCCACCATAACTGCCAAGGAGCTGTGAATATATGGAAACCACCGAACGCAAAGCCAGCAATTTTATCGAGGAATTCGTGGAGGAAGATCTTGCTTCCGGCCGTTTCGACCACGTGCGCACGCGCTTTCCCCCCGAGCCCAACGGATATCTGCACATCGGCCACGTAAAGGCGCTGTGCATCGATTTCGGCATCGCCCGCAAATACGGCGGCCAGTGCAACCTGCGTTTCGACGACACCAACCCTGCCAAGGAGGACACGGTGTTCGTGGAGGGCATCCAGCGGGACATCGAGTGGCTAGGCTTCAAATGGGCCGAACTGCACTTTGCCTCCGATTTCTTCCCCCGCCTGTACGAGATCGCCCGGGACCTGATCCGCAAGGGCCTGGCCTACGTGGACGACCAGAGCCCCGAGGAGATGCGCATAAACCGCGGCACCCTCACCAAGCCCGGCGTGAACAGCCCCTGGCGCGACCGCAGCGTGGAGGAAAACCTGGACCTGTTCGAGCGCATGAAGAACGGGGAGTTCCCGGACGGCAGCCGCGTGCTGCGCGCCAGGATCGACATGGCCTCCCCCAACGTGCTGATGCGCGACCCCACCATTTACCGCATCAAGCGCTGCCATCATCACCGCACGGGCGACGACTGGTGCATCTACCCCATGTACGATTTCCAGCATCCCATCCAGGACGCCATCGAGGGCATCACCCATTCGCTGTGCTCCCTGGAATATGAGATCCACCGCCCCCTGTACGACTGGATGGTGAACAACGCAGGCTTCGAACAGCCGCCCCGGCAGATCGAGTTCGCGCGCCTCAACATCACCCGCACCATGCTGAGCAAGCGCTTTTTGCGCCACATGGTGGAAAACCACCTGGTGGCGGGCTGGGACGACCCCCGCATGCCCACGCTGGTGGGTATGCGCCGCAGGGGCTATCCCGTGGAAGCCATTCATGATTTTCTGGCCCGCGTAGGCGTAGCCAAGGCGGACAGCGTGGTGGACGGTGCCCTTCTGGAGGCCTGCGTGCGCGACGCGCTGGGCGACACCGCGCCCCGCGGCATGGCGGTGCTCAAACCCATCCCCGTGACCTTTACCAACTGGGAAGAAGGCAAAGTGGACGAGCTGGAGATGGAAAACCATCCCGACCATCCCGAAATGGGCAGCCGCACGCTGCACTTCACGAAGCGCGCTTTTATCGACGCGGACGACTTCATGCTCGATCCGCCCAAAAAGTTCTTCCGCCTGGCGCCTGGCCGCGAGGTGCGTTTGAAGGGCGCCTACATCATCAAGTGCGAAGACGTGAAGCTGGATGAAAACGGCAACGTAGCTGAGCTCATCTGCTCTGTGGACCTGGACAGCCGTTCCGGCAGCGCCGGCGCGGACCGCAAGGTGAAGGGCACCCTGCACTGGCTCAGCGACATGGACGCCGTGAAAGCTGAAGCGCGCTTGTACGAGCCGCTCGTCATGGACGAGGAGGCCGCCCAGGAGACCGAAGCGGAGGACGCGGAAGACATCGACGATACCGCTCCCAAAGGCTTTAACGTCAAAATGAATCCCGACAGCCTGGTGACCCTCACCGGCTGCCTGGTGGAACCCGCCATCGCCGGATGCGCCGCAGGCGACCGCTTCCAGTTCCTGCGCACGGGCTATTTCTGCAAGGACCCCGACTCCACGCCCGAAATGCCCGTTTTCAACCGCATCGTTCCCCTCAAGGACAGCTGGGCCAAGGCAAACAAATAGGCGCCGCGTTTGACAAAAAACGCCCAGAATGGTAAGATATACGTTGACTATTTGAGGATTAGGGGGGCTTTTTACGGACAGGATCGTGCTGGCGGCAGACGCCATGGGCGGCGACAACGCACCTGGCTGCGTCATTGACGGCATAAAGGAATTCCTTGCCGACGTACCGGACGCCGACATCAGGCTTTTCGGCCCGAAAGCGGAGCTGGAAAACCTTTTGGGCGCCGATACGCTTAAAAGCGGACGCGTGCAGGTGGTGGACGCGCCGGACGTGATCACCATGCACGACGAACCCATGATGGCCGTCAGGCGCAAGACAGCCTCTTCCTTGGTGATGGGGCTTAAGGACGTGGCCGCCCAAAACGCGCAGGCCTTCGTATCCGCGGGTTCAACGGGCGCCCTGTTCCTGGGCGGCATGGTGACGCTGCGCATGCTTCCGGGCATCAGCCGTCCCGCGCTGGCGGCGGTGCTCCCCGGCCTGAACGCGCCGTTCATGCTTTTGGACTGCGGCGCCAACGCGGACTGCCAGCCGGAATACTTAAAGCAGTTCGGCCTGATGGGCAGCGTGTACATGGACCGCGTGATGAACGTGAAAGAGCCGAAGGTGGGCCTTGTGAACATCGGCGCCGAGGAAGAAAAGGGCTCCAAACTCTATAAAGAAGCCCACCAGCTGATGAAGGCGCAGAAGGTATATACTTTCTGCGGCAACGTGGAAGCCCGCGACATCCAGCTGGGCGACGCCCAGGTGGTGGTGGCCGACGGCTTTACGGGCAACGTGATCCTGAAGTACGCCGAGGGCCTGTCAAGCGCGCTGTTCAAAATGATCAAGACCGAGATCATGAGCACGACCCGCGGAAAGCTGGGCGGCCTGATGCTGAAGCCCGCATTCAGCAGCGTCAAGACCCGCATGAACAAAGACGAATACGGCGGCGCGCCGCTTCTGGGCGTAAACGGCTGCGTGGTGAAAGCCCACGGCTCGTCTAACGCCTACGCCTTCCGCAAGGCGCTGGAGCAGGCCGTAAAAATGGTGCGCAATGACCTTGTGGGCACCCTGAGGAAGGGTCTGGAACAGATCAATCAAACGACGGAGGAATAAAAAATGTCTTACAACGAAGTGTTCGAAAAGGTAGCCGGTCTCATCGAAATGCAGCTGCCCGTGAGCCGTGACAAGATCAAGCCCGAGAGCAAGCTCATCGAGGACCTGGGCGCCGACAGCGCCAACATCATGATCCTGATCTGCGACATCGAAAACGAATTCGACGTGCAGGTGGAAAACGAGATGCTGGCCACCATCACCACGGTTGACGACATCGTGAAATATCTGGCGAAATGACAGAGGCGGAAAGCCGGATCGGCTACGAGTTTCAAAACAGGAGCCTGCTCATCCAGGCGCTGACGCACCCGTCCTACGGCAGCGACCACCACACGCCCCACTACCAGAGACTGGAGTTTCTGGGCGACGCGGTGCTGGAGCTGTACGTGAGCGAGGCGCTGTACCGCAGCTATCCGGATCTGCCCGAAGGCAAGCTGAGCCGGATGCGCGCCGACCTTGTAAAGGAAAGCACGCTGGCCGAGGCGCTCACGCGCCTGAAGCTCAACGACCTGATCCTTCTGTCTGTGGGCGAAGACCGCAGCGGCGGACGGCATAAGCCCTCCATCCTCTGCGACGTGCTGGAGGCCGTGATCGGCGCGGTATATCTGGACGGCGGCCGGCGCAAGGCGGGCGAGTTCATCAAGCGCGCCCTGGGCGAACAGCTGCGCAGGGACACTTCCCGCGACGACCACCTGGACAGCAAAAGCAGACTTCAGTCTGTTTTGCAGGCCCAGGGCGAGATGCCCGTCTATGAGCTGACGGCTGCGGAAGGACCGGCGCACGCGCCCAGCTTCACCTACGTGGTGAAAGCCGGCGAAACGGTGCTCGGCACCGGCACGGGCCACTCCAAGCAGCTGGCCCAGCTGAAGGCAGCCCAGAACGCCCTGGACGCCCTGACAGAAAAATGAACCCTCATTCCCCACTGTTCCGCCTTGACCGAGCTTCGATCAAGGCAATCATGTTTTAGAAAGAAAACCGATCAGAATCAGCATGAGACTCAAACGCCTCTACATTCACGGCTTCAAGTCCTTCGCGGACAAGGTGGAGATCACCTTTGAGCACGGCGTCACCGGCGTCGTGGGCCCCAACGGCTGCGGCAAGAGCAATATCGCCGACGCCATCCGCTGGGTGCTGGGCGAGCAGAGCGCCAAGCAGCTGCGCGGCTCCAAGATGGAAGACGTGATCTTCAACGGCACCGACAAGCGGCGCAGGCTCGGTTACTGCGAAGTCAGCCTCACCTTTGAAAACGAGGACCGCGCGCTGCCCATCGATTATACCGAGGTATCCGTCACCCGACGCGTCTACCGCACGGGCGACGGCGAGTATATGCTAAACGGCCAGCAGTGCCGCCTGAAGGACATCGTGGACCTGTTCCGCGATACCGGCACGGGCCGCGACGGCTATTCCATCATCGGCCAGGGCCGCGTGGACGAGATCCTGTCCCAGAAGACCGAGGAGCGCCGCCAGGTGTTCGAGGAAGCCGCCGGCATCGTAAAATACAAGACCCGCAAGCAGGAAGCCGAGCGCCGGCTGGAAAACACCGCCGCGAACCTGGCCCGGGTGAGCGACATCGTGGAAAACCTGGAGGAACGCCTGGAGCCTTTGCGGCTGCAGAGCGAGGACGCCAGGAAATACCTTGCGCTCCGGGACGAACTCAAGGACCTGGAGCTGAACGCGTTTCTGCTGCGCTCCGAGCGCTATCAGCAGCGCATCGAAGAGATCCGCGAAACGCTCGATGCCATTTCCGGCGAGATCGCATCCTGCGATGAAGAGCGTTCCTCCTGCGCCGTCCAAAGGGACAGCGAACAGGAAAAGCTCACGAAGGGCGAAAACGAAAGCGCCCTTCTTCGCGACGCCCTGCAGGAAATGATCCGCGAGGTGGAAGCCGGCGAAGGCAGCGCAGGCGTGCTGCGCGAGCGCCTTCAGGCTTACGAAAAGGAACGCCAGCGCCTTCTTACGGAAAAGCAGGCTGCCCTCGAGGGCGAAAGCGGCATCGACCGGCGCATAGAAGAGCTCTCACTGCAGTACAAAACCAGCCTGGAAGCGCTTGCCGGACAGAAAGAGCACGCCCAAAAGCGCGACAGCGAACTGGAAGCAGCCGAGCAAGCCTTAAAGCAGCTGGAAGACAGCGCCGAGCAGGCCAAGGAAGACGTGATCGCCGCCATGAACCGCCTGGGCGACGTACGCAGCGAGCAGGCGCGGCTTCTGGCCCTTTCGCAGGCCATCGACGGGCAGATCAAGAACCTAGCTTCCCAGCTTGAGGCCGGCGAGGGCGCAAAGCAGGAGCTCACGCGCGCGCTGACGGACGCCGAAGGCCAGCATAAAGAAGAGACTTCACGGCTGGAGGCGCTTGAAAACGATACCCGTGAAGTGAGCGAGCGCACGCGCAAAGCGGGCGAAGAATACGACGAGATCTCCCGCCAGACCAACAGCCTTCTGGCTGAAAGGCAGGAAGTGAATACCCGCGCGCGGCTGCTGGCGGAGATGCAGCGGGATTACGAGGGCTATAACCAGTCCGTAAGGCGCGTGCTGAAGGAAGCCGAGCGCCTGGGCGGCGCCGGCGTGCACGGCGTGGTGGCCAACGTGATCCGCGCCGACAAGCGCATCGAAAAAGCCGTGGAGGTCGCCCTGGGCAGCGCGCTGCAGGACATCATCGTGGACGCCGAGGACGACGCCCGCGCCATGATCGACTTTTTGAAGGAAAACAACTTCGGCCGCGCCACCTTCCTCCCCATCAGCACCATGCGGGGACGCACGCTGGACGCGGGCGAGCGCCGGGTGCTGTCCATGCCGGGCTGCGTGGGCGTAGCCAGCGAGATGGTGGCCTTCGACCCCAAATACCGCGGCATCATCGAAAACCTGCTGGGGCGTACGGTGATCGCCGAAGACCTGAAAAGCGGCATACCCATCCACAGGGCCGGACGCCAGGCTTTCCGCCTGGTGACACTGGACGGCAGCGTGATGAACGTGGGCGGCTCCATGACAGGCGGCAGCCTGGTGAACCGCGTGACCAGCATCCTGTCCCGCGAGCGCGAGCTCAAGGAAGCCAACGAGGCCCTGGCGGAACTGAACAAGCGCATCGCGGCGCATCAGGACAAACTGCGCCGCCTGGCCGAAGAACGCGCGCATCTCAAAAGCGACCGGCAGGAGGCTTTCGACGCCTTCCATCAGCAGCAGATCGCCGTGACCCGCGCCGAGGCGCACCTTTCGCAGGCGCAGGAAGCGCTTTCACTGCATCAGGGCCGCATGGACGCCATACAGCGCGAGCAGGAAAACCTGCGCGAGACCAAGCTGGATATCAGCCGGCAGGAAGAGCAGCTTTTGTCGCAGAAGCAGCAGGACGAAAACGCGTCCGGCGAGATGCGCGAAAAAGCCGCGCGCCTGCAAAGCGAGCTGAACGCCGCGCGCCCCCGGGTGGACGCCCTCAGGCAGGCCGTTTCGGACGAGCGCGTGCTTCTGGCTTCCGCCGAAAAGGACGCTCAGATGCAGAAGAACGAGATGGACCGTCTCTCCTCCCAGAAAGGCGATACCGCCCGCATGCTGCGCGAGGCCGAAAACGGCTTAAGCGCGCTAAAGGAAAAGGCGGACGCGGACGAAGCGCTTCTGAAGGAAGCCGAAACAAAACTCGGCGTCGCCAGGGCGTCTTTGGAGGACACGCGTTCCCGCTTCCAGGCGGCGGACGGCGAACGCCTGAAGGCGCAGGAGGCCCTGAGGACCGTAAACGAAAAACTGGAAACGCTCAACCGCCAGGCGGAGGAACTTACGGAGCGCCAGCACCGCGCGGACATGCTCATGCAGCGGGTGCAGAGCGACCTGGACAACCTGACGGGGCGCATCTTCGAGGATTATCAGCTCACCAAGGAAGGCGCGGAACCTTTCCGGCGCGAGGATTTCAAGCTGTCCGAAGGCGAAAAGCGCATAAACGCCATCAAGACGGAGATCAAGAGCCTGGGCAGCGTGAACGTGTCCGCCATGGACGAATACCGGGAGGTCAGCGCCCGCTACGAGGAGCTGTCCGCCCAGAAGGACGACCTCGAACGGGCCAGGGACGATCTGCTGGGCATCATCGACGAGCTTGCCGGCAAGATGGAAAAGCAGTTCAAGTCTCAGTTCGAGCAGCTGGACGCATACTTCTCCGAGACCTTTACGGAGCTTTTCGGCGGCGGCCACGCGCATCTGTCCCTGGAGGACCCGTCCAACGCCCTGTCCAGCGGCATCGAGATCGTGGCGCAGCCCCCGGGCAAAAAGCTGCAGCTTCTATCGCTTCTGTCCGGCGGAGAAAGGGCGCTTACCGCCATCGCGATCCTGTTTGCCATGCTCAAGCTCAAGCCTACCCCCTTCTGCATGCTGGACGAGATCGAGGCCGCGCTGGACGACGCGAACATCGACAACTTCGCGGATTATCTCAAGACCTATTCGGAAAACACGCAGTTCGTGGTGGTCACCCACCGCAAGGGCACGATGGCCCGCTGCGACGCGCTGTACGGCGTAGCCATGGAAGAAAAGGGCGTAAGCAAGCTGATGAGCGTAAAACTGCAGGACGCGCCCGTTTGACAAATACCGGAGGACATTATGGGACTTTTCAGCAAGATCAAAGAAGGCCTTTCCCGCACCCGCGGCAGGATGGGCGCGCAGATGGACGAGCTGGTGGAAAACACCCGCGAGCTGGACGACGACTTTTTTGAGGAGCTTACGGACATCCTGGTGATGTCGGACGTGGGCGTCGCCACGGCGACTGAGGCCGCAGAGAAGCTGAAGGCCGTCTGCGAAGAAAAGAGCATCAAAGATCCCGCCAAAGCCCGCGACGCCTTTAAAGAAATCCTGGCCGCTTCCATGAAGGCCGAGCCCATGAGCCTCAAAAGCCCGTCGGTGATATTCATCATCGGCGTGAACGGCGTGGGCAAGACCACGTCCATCGGCAAGCTCGCTTCCCGCTTAAAGGCCATCGGCCGCCGCGTGGTGATCGTGGCCGGAGACACCTTCCGAGCCGCCGCCGCGGAGCAGCTGAGCGTGTGGGCCGAGCGGGCGGACGTGCCCATCGTCAAGCGGCAGGAGGGCGCCGACCCCGCCAGCGTGGTATTCGACGGCATACAGACGGCCAAAGCCCGCCACGCAGACATCATGATCGTGGACACCGCGGGCCGCCTGCACAACAAGGCGCACCTGATGGACGAGCTCAAAAAGATGGCCCGCGTGGTGGAAAAGGAATATCCCGAGGCGAACCGCCACGCCCTGCTGGTGCTGGACGCTACCACCGGCCAGAACGGCCTGAACCAGGCGCGCGTGTTCAAGGACGTGACCCAGCTGGACGGCATCATCCTGACAAAGCTGGACGGCACCGCCAAGGGCGGCATCGCCGTGGCCATCCGCCGGGAGCTTGGCCTGCCCGTGCGCTACATAGGCGTCGGCGAAGGCCTGGACGACATGCAGCCCTTCAACGCGGACGAGTTCATCGACGCGATCTTCGGCTGAAATGGCTTACGCTATACCCTTCATCGTTGCAGCGCTGATCATCGCCACGAGGACGGTCTGGCGGGGATGGTATGAAAAAAGCATGTGGAACCCGGCCAACCAGTTCAAAGAAATGTTTGGGATCAATCGCGACAAAAAAGATCGGGAGGAATAGAATATGAAACTCAGCGTATTTGCGGTATTGCTTCAGGACAGGCCCTTCGACGAGGCGTGCAGGTATCTGGCCGATCAGGGCGTGCAGGCGGTGGAGATCGGCTGCGGCGGATTCCCCGGCAAAGCCCACTGTGACCCCAAGGACCTTCTGGCCCATCCGGAAAAGATCGACGCGCTCAAGGCGACGCTTGAAAAGTACAAGCTCGATATCGCGGCGCTGTCCACCCACGGAAACCCCGTGCATCCGGACAAGGCCGTGGCCAAGGCCTTCCACGACGACTTTGAAAACGCCGTGCTTTTGGCAGAAAAGCTGGGCGTGGACACCGTGGTCACCTTCTCCGGCTGCCCCGGCGGCTGCCCCGAGGACAAAACGCCCAACTGGGTCACCTGCCCCTGGCCGGACGATTTTACCCATATCCTGGAGTATCAGTGGAACGAAGTGCTGATCCCATACTGGAAGAAGGAAGCCGAATTCGTGAAGGCCCACAACGTCAGGAAGATCGCCTTCGAGATGCACCCGGGCTTCTGCGTATACAATCCCGAGACCCTCATGAAGCTCAGAAATGCCGTTGGACCGATCATCGGCGCCAACTTCGATCCCAGCCACCTGTTCTGGCAGGGCATCGATCCCGTGGCGGCCATCCGCTATCTGGGCGAAGCGGTGTTCTATTTCCACGCCAAGGATACCAGGATCGACAAACTGAATACCCAGGTGAACGGCGTGCTGGATACCAAGCATTACGGCGACGAGATCCACCGCAGCTGGATCTTCCGCTCGGTGGGCTACGGCCACGGCGCCGAGGTCTGGAAGGATATGATGAGCGCCCTGCGCATGGTGGGCTACGACGGATGCATCTCCATCGAGCACGAAGACAGCCTGATGAGCGTGCCGGAAGGCCTGGGCAAGGCCATCAGCATGCTCAAGGAGACCATGATGTTTGAGTCCAACGGCGGAATGTGGTGGGCCTGATATGGCTGCGATCAACGATCTTTTGTACAAAAAGCGCCTGGGCGGCGAGCTTACCCGGGAAGAGATCCATGATTTCGTTCAGGGCGTGACCAGCGCGCGCTTTGCCGACTACCAGATCAGCGCCATGCTGATGGCCATCGCCATCAACGGCATGACCGAGCGCGAGACCGTGGACCTCACGATGGAAATGGCCGCCTCCGGCGACATGCTGGACTTAAGCCCCATTTCCGGCGTAAAGGTGGACAAGCATTCCACCGGCGGCGTGGGCGACACCACGAGCCTGGTGCTGGTGCCGCTGGTGGCGGCCTGCGGCGTAAAGGTGGCCAAAATGAGCGGGCGCGGCCTGGGCTTTACGGGCGGCACGCTGGACAAGCTGGAGTCGATCCCCGGCCTGTCCGTAAGCATGGACACGGACCGCTTCATGCGCACCGTGGACGAAAGCGGACTTGCCATCATCGGGCAGACCGCCTCCCTCGCCCCCTGTGACAAGGTGCTCTACGCCCTGCGGGACGTGACCGCCACCGTGGATGTGCAGCCCCTGATCGTCAGCTCGATCCTGAGCAACAAGCTCGCCTCGGGCGCGGACGTGATCGTGCTGGACGTAAAGACCGGCAGCGGCGCCATGATGCCCACGGTGGAGAAGGCCAGAAATCTGGCGGAAGCCATGGTGAACATCGGCTCCCGCACGGGGCGGAAATTTGCCGCCCTCGTGACCGACATGAACCAGCCCCTGGGCCGCTACGTAGGCAACGCCCTGGAGGTGGAGGAGGCCATCGACATCCTCTCCGGGCGCACCGAAGGGGACCTGAAGACCGTCTCCCTGGCCCTGGGCGCGCAGATCCTGCGCCTGGCCGGCAAGGCGCAAAGCGCCGCGGAAGGGCTGAAGATGCTGGAAGAAAAGCTGCGCGACGGCTCCGGCCTGAAAAAGCTGGCTCAGATGGTGAAAAACCAGGGCGGCGACGAGCGCGCGGTATACGATACCTCGCTTCTGCCCAAGGCCGAATCTACCATGGAGATACGCGCCGAAGAGAGCGGATACTTAAAAAGCGTATCCACGAACCTCATCGGCTACGCGGCCAAGGCGCTGGGCGCGGGCCGCGAAAAGAAGGAAGACGTGATCGATCCCGCGGTGGGCCTTGTGATGAACAGGCGCATCGGCGAGCGCGTGGAAAAGGGCGACAGCCTGGTCACCCTGCACACGGGCAGGATCAGCGACGTCAAAGCAGCGCAGGCCTATATCCGCCGCGCCCTGGTTTTGTCCGAAGAGCCCTGCCCCGCCCCCACGCTGATCTACGGGGAGATCGAATGACAAAGCGCTTCCGCCCCCTGTTCAGGGCGCTTATCTGTCTTTTCGCGGCCCTTACAGCCATGTATCTGGGCCGCGTGCTGGGGCTGTTCCTGCTGTCACGGATGTTTTCGGCGCTGAACCTGAACAGCAATACCTACTCAGCGGCGCCGGCATGGATGCGCTTTCTGGCGGACAACGCGGATGCGCTTTCCAGCCTGTCGGCGCTGCTTCTGGGCGCATGCGCGCTGCTGTTTTTGCGCGGCCTGTTTACGGACGGGCCCGACCGCTTCAAAGCGCGCTACGCCCTCGCGTTCATCCTTCCCGCGATTTTGGGA
This sequence comes from Clostridia bacterium, assembly GCA_017552535.1. Taxonomy (GTDB): domain Bacteria; phylum Bacillota; class Clostridia; order Christensenellales; family Aristaeellaceae; genus RUG14130. Next base: position 12,618 of record JAFZPV010000043.1, on the reverse strand, counting down.
TACGGCTCCGTCCGGCTCTTGAGGATGCTGGACGAACTGCGTTTGGACGCGGGAGCGGATTACGCTTTGGCTTCTGCCGCGCAGGCAGCGCTTTGGGCGCTGTTCGCCCTTGTCCAGGCGCTTTTCCTGCGGGGATGCCTCTGCGAGGGCGTATATCAGGTCCTGGGAAAGAAGGCCGCTTTGGCGCTGTCGGCTGTTTTGCAGGCTGCGGTGTTCGTGCTGACCGGCCCTGGAATGGGAATATTGCCCGTTGTAAACGGCCTGCTTGCCGGAGCACTGTTCTGGTTTATGTACGAAAGCAGCCGTTCCCTGTGGCCGGAGGCGCTTTTGTTCTTCGGCTTTGCGCTGGGCAGCCGCGTGCTGGGGGGCTATCCCGACGGTCCCGTTTACGCCGTTTCCCGCTCCGTGTGGACCGGTTTTGGCGCGGGGCTTGAAGCTTCGCTTTTCCTCACCATCATTCTCGCCGCGCTGTGCGCGTACTGCGCCCGCGACCGGATAAGGAGTTTTCTGCATGTCTCAAAAGCTGCTGTTTCTCGTAAATCCCTGTGCGGGCAAAAGGAAGGCCGCTGAAGAACTGAGCGACATACTGCAGATCTTCTGCGCGTACGACTATCTGCCCACTGTGCTGATGACGGAATACCCGGGCCACGCCACGGAGCTGTGCCGGCAGTACGCGAAGGAATATGACCTGGTGGCCTGCGCGGGCGGCGACGGCACCCTGAACGAGACCATATCGGGCCTGCTCAGCTGCGGCGCGGACCTGCCCATCGCATACCTTCCCTGCGGCACCACCAACGACCTGGCCAGCACGCTGGGGCTCAGCCACGATCTGACCCAGGCGGCCAAGGAGGCCGTGACGGGCCGCGACAGATGGCTGGACATCGGCTCATTCAACGGCAGGAGCTTCGTGTATACCGCGTCTTTCGGCGCCTTCACGAAGGCCAGCTACGATACGCCCCAGAACGTCAAAAACGCCCTGGGCCATCTGGCGTACATTCTGGAGGGCATCAAGGGGCTTGGCGCCATCCGCCCCATCCATGCGAAGGTGCGCACGGAGGAGGGCGAATTCGAGGGCGATTACATCTTCGGCTCCGTGAGCAACACCACCTCCCTGGCGGGCATCATCACCATTGACGAGGAGCGCGTACAGCTGGACGACGGCAAGTTCGAGCTGCTTTTGGTGGATACGCCCCAGAACGCCATCGACACCAGCAAGCTGATCCTGCAGGCCACGCAGGCGCGCTTCGGCGATATGCTCAAGCTCTATTCCGCCGCCCACATCGAGGTGGAGACCGGCGAAAACACCGACTGGACGCTGGACGGCGAACAGGAAAAAGGCGAGACCCGCTTTGTGATCGACAATCTTCCCAGGGCCGTGCGTCTGCGCGTGCCCGTCCAGGCATGATTTAACAAAAGCAACAGGAGGTCCCTTATGGCGCTCAATTTGGATACGCTCTGCGTACAGGCAGGCTATACGCCCGCAAGCGGCGAACCCCGGCAGATCCCCATCATCCAGTCCACCACCTTCAAATACGCCACCAGCGAGGACATGGGCCGGCTTTTCGACCTGGAAGCGGAGGGTTATTTCTACTCCCGCCTGCAGAACCCCACCAACGACATGGTAGCCGCCAAGATCTGCGCCCTGGAGGGCGGCACGAGCGCCATGCTCACGGGCTCCGGCATGGCCGCCAATTTCTTTGCCTTGTTCAATATCTGCCAGGCGGGCGACCACATCGTCTCGGAGTCGGGCATCTACGGCGGCACTTTCAACCTGCTGTCCGTCACCATGGCAAAGATGGGCATAGAGGTCACGTTCGTTTCGCCGGACGCGGACGACGAGGAGCTTGAAAAGGCCTTCCGCCCCAATACCAAGTGCGTTTTCGGCGAGACCATCGCCAATCCCGCCCTCACGGTGCTGGACATCGAGCGCTTCGCCGCCTTCGCGCACAAGCACGGCGTGCCCCTCATCGTGGACAACACCTTTGCCACACCCGTCAACTGCCGCCCCGGCGAATGGGGCGCGGACATCGTGACCCACTCCACCACCAAATACATGGACGGCCACGGCGCGGCTGTGGGCGGCGCCATCGTGGACATGGGACGCTTCGACTGGATGGCCAGTGCGGACAAGTTCCCCGGCCTGTGCACCCCGGACGAGAGCTATCACGGCATCGTGTACGCCCAGCGCTTCGGGAAGGAAAAGGCCTTTATCACCAAGTGCACCTGCCAGCTGATGCGCGATTTCGGCTCCGTGCAGTCGCCCCAAAGCGCGTTCATCCTGAACCTGGGCCTGGAGAGCCTGCACGTGCGCATGCCCAGGCACTGCGAAAACGGGCTGGCGATGGCCGAGTTCCTGAGCGGGCACGAAAAGATCGAATCCGTGAACTACCCCTCCCTGCCCGGCAGCAAGTATTACCGTCTGGCGCAAAAGTATCTGCCCAAGGGCTCCTGCGGCGTGGTGAGCTTTGAGATCAAGGGCGGCCGTGCAGCGGCAGAGCGCTTTATGAAAGCCCTCCGGCTCGCCGCCATCGAGACCCACGTGGCCGACGCCAGGACCTGCTGCCTGTGTCCCGCCGCCTCCACCCACCGGCAGATGACAGATGAGCAGCTTGCTTCAGCCGGCGTGCCCGCGGGCATGGTGCGCATGAGCTGCGGCCTGGAGTCCAGCTCCGATCTGATAGAAGACGTAAAGCAGGCGCTTGAAGCCGTCTGAAGCGAACAGCAAATCAGGGGATGGACACGCCTGACGCAAGGGCATTCCATCCCCTTTCTTTTGGCTCTTTACGGAAAAACAGGGAATGATCGTCCAACATTCCACCTCATCATCGCCTTCGGCGGAGCTTCCCCTCCAGGGGAAGCCTTATATGCCTTCTCCTCGATGAGAAGGTGGGCCGCGAAGCGGTTCGAATGAGGTGTCGTTTTACGCAAGTCCCTGAGCTTCCGGGAAGAGCCTTGCCTTTTCTCAACGCAAAAACACACAATTTGAGTTCCCGGAGGTGACCGGCGTTCCCATTTCGGCCGAATATTCGTTTCTTTACAGTTTTTCCCTGAGCACATTACATCTCTCTGCTTGAATCATAACCTTTCTTCCGGTAGTATTTTTATGGAATCAAGCTTCGGCACACCTGACACACGCAAGTGTGCTTTTGCTTTTTACGGGAGGGCCTGTGATGAAAAAGGTCGGCATCGTAATGGGCAGCGACAGCGATCTGCCCGTGATTCAAAAAGCCGTGGATACGCTCAAGGAACTCGGCATCCCCTACGAGGCGCACATCTACTCTGCGCACCGTACCCCCGAAGAGGCGCGCGCTTTCGCCCTCTCGGCCAGGGAGAAGGGCTTTGGCGCCATCATCGCCGCCGCGGGGATGGCCGCCCATCTGGCGGGCGCCCTGGCGGCAAACACCACTCTGCCGGTGATCGGCATACCCTGCAAGTCTTCCCAGCTCGACGGCATTGACGCTCTGCTGTCTACCGTACAGATGCCAAGCGGTATACCCGTGGCGACTGTAGCGATAAACGCGGGCACCAATGCCGCTTTATTATGCGCCCAGATCCTTTCGGTGACGGACGCGGAGCTGGCCAAAAAGCTTGACGAAAAGCGGCAAAAAGCCGCGCGAAGCGTTCTGGAAAAGGACGAGCGCATCGTATCACAACTCTGACAAACGACCATACAGCAAAGGAGAAGCCTATGGAACCGAAACTCATCTACACCGGAAAGACCAAGAACGTCTACGCGCTGGACAGCGGCAACTACCTGCTCAAGTTCAAGGACGACTGCACCGGCAAGGACGGCGTGTTCGATCCCGGCGAAAACAGCGTGGGCCTCACCATCGAAGGCGTGGGCGACGTGAACCTGCGCATGAGCGTATATTTCTTTGAAAAGATCAACGCGGCGGGCATCAGGACGCATTTCGTTTCCGCCGATCTTAAAAACACCACGATGGAAGTGCTTCCCGCGAAGGTGTTCGGCAAGGGCCTCGAGGTGATCTGCCGCTACAAGGCCGTAGGCAGTTTCTACCGCCGCTATTCCGATTATATCGAGCTGGGCGCCGACCTGCCCGCCTATGTGGAGACCACCTTCAAAAACGACGAGAAGGGCGATCCGCTGGTCACGAAGGACGGCCTGATCGATCTGGGCGTGATGACGGGCGAGCAGTACGACGCCATCAAGGACATGACCCAGAAGATCACCCGCATCGTGGCGGACGACCTGCTCTCCAAGGGCCTTGTGCTGTACGACATCAAGTTCGAGTTCGGCTACGCGCCGGACGGCAGCGTGATGCTGATCGACGAGATCGCCTCCGGCAACATGCGCGTGTACAAGGACGGCCAGTACATCGAGCCCATGACCCTCTCCAGGCTCTTCTTCGCCGAAGCGTAAAAGCATGGGCGGATTTTTCGGCATCACGTCCAGGGCGCAGTGCCTGGCGGACGTATTCTTCGGCACGGACTATCACTCCCATCTGGGCACGCGCCGGGGCGGCCTTGCGGCATACGACAGGGAACTCGGCCTGCAGCGCCAGATACACAACATCGAGAACGCGCCCTTCCGCACGCGCTTTGAGCACGTGTTCAGCGAGATGCGCGGCACCAGCGCCATCGGCTGCATCAGCGATACCGACCCGCAGCCGCTTTTGGTGCGCTCCCGCCTGGGCGTGTACGCCATATGTACCACGGGCGTCATCAACAACGCCGAGGCCCTGATCGGGCACTGTCTGTCCCGCGAGGGCGCGGCCTTCGACGCCATGACGGGCGGAAAAGTGAACTCCACCCAGCTGATTTCCGCCCTGATCAATCAGAAAAACAGCTTTGCGGAGGGCATACGCTACGCGCAGGAAATGGTGGAAGGCACGGCCTCCGTGCTGATCCTCACCGACGGCGGCTCCCTCATCGCGGCCCGCGACCGTTTCGGCCGCCTGCCCGTGCAGATCGGCAAAAACGAAAACGGTTACGCCGTGAGCTTCGAGTCCTTCGCCTACGAAAAGCTGGGATACGAGCACGAGCGCGAACTGGGACCGAGCGAGGCGGTGCTGCTGACGCCGGAGGGCATGACGCAGCTGCTTAAGCCCGGAAACAAAAAGCGCATATGCTCCTTTTTGTGGAGCTATTACGGTTACCCCACCTCCACCTACGAGGGCGTAAACGTGGAAGAGATGCGCTACCGCAACGGCGAATCCATGGCCCGGCAGGACGCCGCGGCGGGATTTGATGTGCCCATCGACTATGTGGGCGGCGTTCCGGACAGCGGCACGCCCCACGCCATCGGCTATTCCAACCAGTCCCGTACGCCCTTTGCCCGCGCCTTCATCAAGTATACGCCCACCTGGGCCCGCAGTTTCATGCCGCCTGAGCAGTCCGACCGCGACCGCGTGGCCAAGATGAAGCAGATCCCGGTGAAGGAGCTGATCAAGGGCAAGAACCTGCTGTTCGTGGACGATTCCATCGTGCGCGGCACACAGCTGAAGGAGACCGTGGAATTTCTGTACGAAAACGGCGCGTCGTCCGTGCACATGCGCTCGGCATGCCCGCCCATCCTGTTCGGCTGCAAATACCTGAACTTCTCCCGCGCTACGAGTGATATGGAACTCATCGCCCGCCGCGTGATCGACGAACTGGAAGGCGAGGAAGGCCTGAACCACCTGGAGGAATACGCTGACCGCTCAACCCTGCGGGGCCAGGCGCTGAGAAAGGCCATCGCTGAAAAATTCCACTTCGACTCGCTGGAATTCCAGTCCCTCGATGGCGTGGTAAAGGCCATCGGCCTCGACCCATGCGAACTGTGCACCTACTGCTGGAACGGAAAGGAATGATCCCATGATCAATTCAAAGTCTGACGCCTACGCCGCTGCGGGCGTGGACATCACAGCGGGCTACAGGGCCGTAGAGCTGATGAAAGCCCACATCGCGCGCACGGCGGTGCCGGGCGTGGTGAGCGGTATCGGCGGCTTCGGCGGTCTGTTCGAGCTGGACGTGACGGGCATGAAGCGCCCGGTGCTGGTGAGCGGCACCGACGGCGTGGGCACCAAGCTCAAGCTGGCGTTCCTGATGGACAGGCACGACACCGTGGGCATCGACTGCGTTGCCATGTGCGTAAACGACGTCATCTGCTGCGGCGCGAAGCCCCTGTTCTTTCTGGACTATATCGCCTGCGGAAAGAACGTGCCCGAGCGCATCGCCGATATCGTAAAGGGCGTATGTGAGGGCTGCGTGCAGGCGGGCGCTGCGCTGATCGGCGGCGAGACCGCCGAGATGCCGGGGTTTTATCCCGAAGAAGAATACGATCTGGCAGGCTACTGTACGGGCGTTGTGGACCGCGAAAAGATCCTGGACGCAAACACCATACGCCCGGGCGACATCGTGATCGCACTGCCTTCCAGCGGCGTGCATTCCAACGGTTTTTCGCTGGTGCGCAAGGTATTCGACGTAGAAAACGCCGACCTGTTCAAGCCTCTGGACGAGCTGGGCGGAAAGGACCTTGGCGAAACGCTGCTCACCCCCACCCGCATTTACGTGAAGCCCGTGCTAACGCTTCTGGAAAAGGCAAAAGTGCGCAGCCTGTCCCACATCACCGGCGGCGGCTTCTACGAGAACATCCCCCGCAGCATCCCGGACGGCCTGTGCGCCGTGATCGACGAAAGCGCCGTGAAGGTGCTGCCCATTTTCAGCCTCATCGCAAAGACCGGCTCCATCAGCCGCCGCGATATGTTCAACACCTTCAATATGGGCGTGGGCATGAGCGCCGTGGTGGCGAAGGAAGACGCGGACGCGGCCATCGAAGCGCTCGCTTCCGAAGGCGTGGACGCCTACGTGATGGGCGAGATCCGCGAAGGCGGGGAGAAGATACGGCTATGCTGAAAAAAGTTTTGTCCGGCGTTTCGGCGGGCGTGTGCATCTGCCTGGGCGGCGCTGTGTTTCTGGCGTGTGAAAACCGGACTGTGGGCGCGGTGCTGTTTTCTGTAGCGCTGTTTTGCATCTGTTATAAGGGCTACGCCCTGTTCACCGGGCGCGTGGGCTACATACCCGAAAAGCACGACCGCGAGGCCGTTTCCGCGCTGCTGCTGGCGCTTTTGGGGAATGCAATCGGCACGGTGATCGGCGGGCTTCTGGTCCGCGCGGGGCTTTCAGGCCTCGGCGCGGCAGCCGAAACGGTGTGCACGGCAAAGCTCACGCAAAGCGCCCTGTCCACCCTCGTGCGCGGCTTTTTCTGCGGCGTGCTGATGTACCTTGCCGTAAGCATATACCGGGACCACAAAACGCCCCTGGGCATCCTTTTGTGCATCCCCGCGTTCATCCTGAGCGGATTCGAGCATTCCATCGCTGACATGTTTTATTTCGCGGCCTCGGGAGAAACGAGCCTCAAAGCCTTCGGCTTCATCGGGCTGGTGATCGTTTCAAACGCCCTGGGCGGCATGCTCCTGCCCACGCTGGAAGGGCTGTGGAAGGGCGGTAAGCAAAGAAATGCGTAAAGCCAGGATCGCCGTGCTCGTCTCGGGCGGCGGCACGAATCTGCAGGCCATCATCGACGCCTGGAAGGCGGGGCTGATCCCCCACGGCGAAGTCGCCGTCGTGATCTCCAACAAAAAAGACGCTTACGCCCTGGAACGCGCCCGCTCAAACGGCATCGAAGCCCTCACCCTCACCCGCAAAAAGTGCGGCGGGCAGGAAGGCTTCGAAAACGCGCTGGCCGCGGCCCTGGAGGAAAGGCACATAGACCTGATCGTGCTGGCGGGCTTTCTGTCCATACTCAGCGGCGCCTTTACGTCCCGCTATCCCCGGCGCATCCTGAACATCCATCCCGCCCTGATCCCCTCCTTCTGCGGCGAAGGCTTTTACGGTCTCAAAGTGCACGAAGCCGCGCTTGAAAAGGGCGTAAAGGTCACCGGCGCCACCGTGCACTTCGTAAACGAGATCCCGGACGGCGGCGAGATCCTTCTGCAGAAAGCCGTACGGGTGTACGAGGGCGACACGCCTGAAAAACTGCAGAAGCGTGTGATGCGCCAGGCGGAGTGGAAGCTTTTGCCCCGGGCCGTGGAAATGGTTTCCAAGCAGATCGCCGAAGAATGATCTATCGCCCTTCGGCGGCTTTTCGTTTCAGTTCACACAAACGCAGATTTCATTTCGGAGGTTAGCATATGGATACGTATCAGATCCGCACCGTACAGGAACTCATCAAGGGCAACCCCTATGTGGGCAGAGGCATCGTGATGGGCCTCACGCCCGACGGCACGCACGCGGTGGCCGCCTATTTCATCATGGGCCGCAGCCAGAATTCCAGAAACCGCGTTTTTACGGTGAAGGACGGCGAAGTGTTCACCGAGCCCTTCGACCTGAGCAAGGTGCAGGACCCGAGCCTCATCATCTACCGGGCGGTACGCATGTTCGCAAATGACCTGATCGTGACCAACGGCGACCAGACCGATACCATCTACGACTGGCTGAAACTGGGCGGCGATTTTGCTTCCGCCCTGGCCACCCGCCGCTTTGAGCCCGACGCGCCCAACTTCACTCCGCGCATCAGCGCCATGGCGAGCTTCCGGGGCGCCGGCTTTACCTACCAGATGAGCATACTCAAAAGCATCGACGAAGAGGGCAGCGACTGCGCGCGATACACCTTTGCCTATCCGGCCAAAGCGGGCCTCGGCCACTTCATACACACCTACATGACGGACGGGAACCCCATTCCCAGCTTTGCGGGCGAACCTGAGCGCATGAAGATGTCCGACGACATGGACGCGTTCACTTCCGAACTGTGGGACGCGCTGGACGAGAACAATAAGATCTCCCTGTACGTGCGCTACACGCGCCTTTCGGATTATTCCTATACCGAAAAGCTCATCAACAAAAATCAATAAGGAGAAACGGCAATGAAGGAATTCGAGCTCAAATACGGCTGCAACCCCAACCAGAAGCCCGCCCGCATCTTTATGGCGGACGGAAGCGAACTGCCTGTAGAGATCCTCTCAGGCCGCCCCGGCTACATCAACTTTCTGGACGCCTTCAATTCCTGGCAGCTCGTGCGCGAACTCAAGGCGGCGCTGGGCATGCCCGCGGCGGCGTCCTTCAAGCACGTGTCCCCCACCAGCGCTGCGGTGGGCCTGAAGCTGAGCGACAAGCTCAAGAAGGCCTGCTTCGTTGACGACATCAGGAACCTGGACGATCATCCCCTGGCCTGCGCCTATGCCCGCGCCCGCGGCACCGACCGCATGAGCTCCTTCGGCGACTGGATCGCCCTGAGCGACGTTTGCGACGTGACCACCGCGCGCCTGATCAAGCGCGAGGTGTCCGACGGCGTGATCGCCCCCGGCTACGAGCCCAAGGCCCTGGAGATCCTCAAGGGCAAGCGCGGCGGCGCCTACAACGTGGTGGCCATCGATCCCGACTACGAGCCCGATCCCACCGAGCGCAAGCAGGTGTTCGGCATCACCTTCGAGCAGGGCCGCAACAGCTTCAAGATCGGCCCCGAACTGCTTTCCAACCTGGTGACCGCCAACAAGACCCTGCCGGAAAGCGCCGTCCGGGACCTGATCATTTCTCTCATCACCCTCAAGTACACCCAGTCCAATTCCGTGTGCTACGCTGTGGACGGACAAGCCATCGGCGTGGGCGCGGGCCAGCAGAGCCGCATCCACTGCACGCGCCTGGCGGGCAGCAAGGCGGACACCTGGTTTTTGCGCCAGAGCGACAAGGTGCTCTCCCTCCCCTTCAAAAGCGAGCTGGGCAGGCCGGAGCGCGACAACGTGATCGACAGCTACATCAACCAGAACGAAGAAGACGTGACCCAAGAAGGCGTGTGGCAGAACTATTTTACCGCCCGGCCCGAGCCCTTCACCCGCGAGGAGCAGAAGGAATACCTGAGCCATATCGACGGCGTGGCGCTGGGAAGCGACGCCTTCTTCCCGTTCTTTGACAATATCGAGCGCGCCCACCGCTCCGGTGTGAAATACATCGCCGAGCCCGGCGGCTCCATCCGCGACGACCTCATCATCGAGTGCTGCGACAAATACGGCATCGCCATGGCCTTCACGGGCATGCGGCTGTTCCATCATTAAGGGGAAGATATGAAAGTACTGGTAGTAGGCGGCGGCGGGCGCGAGCACGCCATCATCAAAAAGCTCAAGCAGAACCCCCAAATCGATCGCATCTATGCCCTGCCCGGCAACGGCGGCATCGCCATGGACGCCGAATGCGTGGACATCAAGGCCACAGATCTGGACGGCATCGTGCGCTTCGCCGTGGAAAAAGGCATATCCTACGCCGTGGTCACGCCCGACGATCCGCTGGTGCTGGGCGCAGTGGACAGGCTGGAGGAAAAGGGCATACCCTGCTTCGGCCCCCGCAAAAACGCCGCCGTCATCGAGGGCAGCAAGGCGTTCGCCAAGGACTTTATGCTGCGCCACGGCATACCCACCGCGGCGTACAGGATCTTTACCGAAGTGGAAAAAGCCCTGGCCTACGTGCGCACTGCTCCCCTTCCGCTGGTGGTCAAGGCGGACGGCCTGGCGCTGGGCAAGGGCGTGGTGATCTCCCAGACACGGGAGGAAGCCGTGCAGGCGGTGGAAGGCGCCATGTGCCTTCACGCTTTCGGCAGCAGCGGCGACACCGTGGTGATCGAGGAGTTCCTTTCCGGGCCTGAGGTATCGGTGCTTGCGTTTACGGACGGTGAGACCATTGTGCCCATGATGAGCTCCATGGACCACAAGCGCGCCGGCGACGGCGACACGGGCCTGAACACCGGCGGCATGGGCACTGTTGCGCCCAATCCCTTTTACACCGCCGATATCGCCGAAAGGTGCATGGAGACCATCTTCCTGCCCACGGTGCGCGGCATGAAGGCGGAGGGGCGCGAGTTCCGCGGCTGCCTGTACTTCGGCCTCATGCTCACAAAAGACGGTCCCAAGGTGATCGAATACAACTGCCGCTTCGGCGACCCCGAGACCCAGGTGGTGCTGGCGCTTATGGAGAGTGATCTGTTTGACGTGATGCGCGCCGTCACCGAAGGGCGGCTGAAGGACGCGTCCGTGCGCTTTTCCGATCAGCACGCCGCCTGCGTCATCATGGCCTCCAAGGGCTATCCCCTGGCCTACGAAAAGGGCTTTGAGATCAACGTGCCCGAAGACGTCATGCCCTGGACGCTCTTTGCCGGGGCAAAGCAGAAGGACGGGCATCTATATACGAGCGGCGGACGGGTGCTGGGCGTGACGGCGGTGGCCGGAACGCTCAAAGAAGCCCTGAACGAAGCCTATGCCCGCACAGAACGGGTGTCATTTGACAACGCATTTTACCGCAGCGACATCGGGCAGCGCGCCCTGCAGGCAACGGAGGAATAAATGGTTTATCGCGTTTTTGTGGAAAAAAAGCCCGATTTTGACCAGGAGGCGGCTTCTCTCGCCCGCGAGCTCAGGGATACCCTGGGCGTCAAAGCGCTTGCCGGCCTTCGCCTGCTCAACCGCTACGACGCCGAGAACATCAGCGCCGAACTGTTCAGCCAGGCAGTGAAGACCGTGTTTTCGGAGCCGCAGGTGGACAACGCCTGCGAGGAACCCGATCTGGAAGGCGCCTTCGTGTTCGCAGTGGAGTATCTGCCGGGCCAGTTCGACCAGCGGGCGGATTCTGCCGCCCAGTGCATACAGATCATATCCCAGGGCGAGCGCCCGCTGATCCGTTCCGCCAGGGTGTACGCGCTGTACGGCGCCCTCAGCCCGCAGGATACGGAACGCATACAGAAGTACGTCGTTAATCCCGTGGAGGCCCGTCTGGCGTCGCTTGAAAAGCCCGAGTCTCTCAAGGCGAATTACGCCGTGCCCACCGAAGTGCCCACGCTCACCGGCTTTATCCGTATGACCCGCGCGGAGCTTCAGGAGTTCATCCGGCAGTACGGCCTGGCGATGGACCTGGACGACATCGCCTTCTGCCAGAATTATTTTCTGAGCGAAGACCGCGACCCCACCCTCACCGAGATCCGCATGATCGACACCTACTGGTCGGATCACTGCCGGCACACCACGTTCCTGACGCAGATCGACTCGGTATCCTTTGACGATCAGCTTCTTCAAAGCACGTACGAGGAGTATCTTGCCGTGCGCCGGGAGCTGGGCCGCGAAAAAAAGCCCGTGACCCTGATGGACATCGCCACCCTTGCCGCCAGGCATCTGCGCGCCAACGGACAGCTGGAAAAGCTGGACGAATCCGAAGAGATCAACGCCTGCACGGTAAAGATCGACGTGGAGGTGGACGGCAAAAAGGAGCCCTGGCTGCTTCTGTTCAAAAACGAGACGCACAACCATCCCACCGAGATCGAGCCTTTCGGCGGCGCGGCCACCTGCATCGGCGGCGCGATCCGCGATCCGCTCTCCGGCCGCTCCTATGTATACGCGGCCATGCGCGTGACCGGCGCGGCCGATCCCACCGTGCCCGTTTCCGAGACGATCCCCGGCAAGCTTCCGCAGCGGAAGATCGTCACCACGGCGGCTGCCGGCTATTCCTCATACGGCAACCAGATCGGCCTGGCCACAGGCATCGTGGATGAAATCTATCATCCCGGTTACGCGGCCAAACGTATGGAGATCGGCGCTGTGATCGCCGCAGCGCCTGCGGAAAACGTTCGCCGGGAGCGTCCTG
>JAFZPV010000042.1 GCA_017552535.1 Clostridia bacterium | reverse complement strand
TTTTTCTGAAATTTCTGCGGAAATTTCCGGGCGAAAAAACTGCAAGGAAACGATTCTTTGCTCTGGTCGTCTCCGCTTTGCTTCGCTCCCGACGCAAAAATCGCTCCTCGGGCCGGCAAAGCTGGCCCTGCGGATTGAAATTGGAGGGACAACCTTTCAAAACCACCCAGTGAATACTCCCGCCTTACGCAACAGACCCTTGTTTTTTGCCCCCGATCGCTCGGGTTTTGCGGCCTGGGTTTTTAAAATCCGAATAATAAAAGCCGTCCTCCCAAAAAATGTTCGGAAATTAACGGCTTCTTTCCCGTTTTGACATTTTTTGCGCCGCGCGTGCGGGATATAATAATGTCATTCCGACAGGAATAAATCGAACGGAGGATTGCGATCTATGAAGAAGCTGTTTAGTCTGGTCCTGGCCGTTGTGCTGTGCGCCGTGTGCTTCGGTTTCACCGTCGCCGAAGGCAACACCGTGAAGCTGGGCGTCATCCTGCTGCACGACGAAGATTCCACCTACGACCTGAACTTCCTCAATGCCGTTTACGAAGTGCGCGACACCCTGGGCATCGAGGTCATCGTAAAGAAGAATATCCCCGAGTCCAACGCCTGCTACGAGGCCGCCTGCGAGCTGGCTGAAGAAGGCTGCACCATCGTGTTCGCCGATTCTTTCGGCCATGAGACCTACATGATCGAAGCCGCCAAGGAGTACGAGAACGTGGAGTTCTGCCACGCCACCGGCACCATGGCCCACACCGAAGGCCTCGCCAACTTCCACAACGCCTTTGCCGCCATCTACGAAGGCCGTTATCTCGCCGGTGTCGCTGCCGGAATGAAGCTCAACGAGATCATCGCCGCCGGCAAGCTGAAGGGCGAAAAGCCCCTGATGGGCTACGTTGGCGCCTTCACCTACGCTGAGGTTATCTCCGGTTACACCTCCTTCTATCTGGGCGCCAAGAGCGTTTGCCCCGATGTGACCATGAAGGTGCAGTTCACCGGTTCCTGGTACGACGAGATGGAAGAGAAGTCCGCCGCCGAGGCGCTGATCGCCGCCGGCTGCGACCTGATCAGCCAGCACGCCGACTCCATGGGCGCTCCCACTGCCTGCGAGAACGCCGGTATCCCCAACATCAGCTACAACGGCTCCACCATCGAGAGCTGCCCCAACACCTTCATCGTTTCTTCCCGAATCGACTGGGCTCCCTACCTGATCTACGTCTGCAACAAGGTCGCCGCTGGCGAAGCCGTTGACACCGACTGGACCGGCACCATTGCCACCGGCTCCGTCGTGCTGACCGACATCAACACCGCCGTGGCCGCCGAGGGCACTGTGGAGAAGATCGCCGAGCTCAAGGCCGCGTTCGAAGCGGGCACCCTGAACGTGTTCGACACCGCCACCGAAGGCTTCATCACCGTGAACGGCGAAGCCCTCACCAGCTATCTGGCCGACGTGGACACCGATCCCGCCTACACCGCTGACACCGAAGTGGTTTCCGACGGCTACTTCCACGAGAGCGAATACCGTTCCGCTCCTTACTTCGATGTGAACATCGACGGCATCGAGCTGCTGAACATGGCGTTCTAAACCAAAAACGATACACATACCGTGATCAATGGGGAGCGGGGCTTCGTGCCTCACTCCTCATTGACGATATAGGACCTGTTCCGATATTATACCATCACAAAGACCAAATCGGAGGGAACCATGCAGCCTGCTTTACAGCTGAAACACATCACCAAGCGCTTCGGGCGCGACGTACTGGCCAACGACGACGTGAGCCTTGACGTATACAAGGGCGAAGTGCTTGCCATACTGGGCGAAAACGGCTGCGGCAAGACGACGCTGATGAACATGGTGGCGGGCATATACTTTCCCGACGCCGGCAGCATCAGCATAGACGGCACCGAGGTGGTGATACGCTCCCCCAAGGACGCCTTCGACCATAAGATCGGCATGATCCACCAGCACTTCAAGCTGGTAGACATCTTTACCGCTGCCGAAAACGTGGCTTTGGGCCTGAAGGGCAAAGGCGGCAATGACATAAAGAAAGTAAACGCCAAAGTGGAGGAGATCGCCCGCCGCTACGGCTTTCACATAGACCCAAAAAAGAAGATATACGATATGTCCGTAAGCGAAAAGCAGACCGTAGAGATCATCAAGGTGCTGTACCGCGGCGCGGACATCCTGATCCTGGACGAGCCCACCGCCGTGCTTACCCTGCAGGAGATCAGGCGGCTTTTCGAGATCCTTAGGCGCATGGTGGCGGACGGAAAGAGCGTGATCATCATCACGCACAAATTAAACGAGGTCATGGAGGTCTCCGACCGTGTGGCGGTCATGCGCAAGGGCAGGCTGATCGACATCGTGAATACCTCCGAGACCAGCGAAGGCGCGCTGACCGATATGATGGTGGGCCGCAAGGTGAACCTGAACATCGCGCGCTCCGAGCCCGTGGATCCCAGGCCCCGCATAGAGGTCAAAGGGCTGAACCTGAGCGACGCGGAAGGCGTGCGCATCCTGAAAAACGTGTCCTTTACTGCCCGGGGCGGCGAGATCCTGGGCATCGCGGGCATCGCCGGCAGCGGCCAGAAGGAGCTGCTTGAGTGCATCGCCGGCCTGCAAAAGCCCCAATCGGGCGAGATCATATTCACCAATCCCAAAAAGAACAGGCCCGTGACCTTCTTCCACAAGCAGCTGGGGCAGATCCGCCATATGGCGGCCCAGGGGCTGTTCCACGATCCGGACGGAAACGCGGTGAAGCTCGGCGGCCTGAGCGACAAACAGGTAAGGCAGCTGGTTCAGGACGAGAAGATACTGTTCAACGACGACGAGGTCATGAGCCTCAGGGACAAAACGCCCCTGGAGATCAGGGATCTGGGCGTAAAGCTCTCCTTCGTGCCCGAAGACAGGCTGGGCATGGGCCTGGTGGGCAGTATGGGCATCAGCGACAACATGATGCTGCGCTCCTACCGCAAGGGCCAGGGCATCTTTCTGGAGCGAAGCAAGCCCAAGAAACTCGGCGAGGACATCGTGCGCGATTTGGACGTGGTAACGCCCTCCGTGCGCACGCCCGTGAGGCGGCTCTCCGGCGGCAACGTGCAGAAGGTGCTGGTGGGGCGCGAGATATCTTCCTCCCCGAAGGTGCTCATGGCCGCTTACCCGGTGCGGGGACTGGACATCAATTCCTCCTATACGATATACAATCTGCTCAACACCCAGAAGGAAAAAGGCACGGCGGTGATCTTCGTGGGCGAGGATCTGGATGTGCTCATGGCGCTGTGCGACCGCATACTGGTGATGAACTCCGGCGCGGTCACCGGCACGGTGGACGGCAGGACCGTACAGAAAGAAGAGCTCGGCTATCTTATGACCAAGACCCATACGGAAGGAGAGAATGACTGATGCAGCCCAGGCATACGCGGCTCAAAGAACCCCTCGTCCACCTCACCAAGCGCGAAACGCCCGGCTTTGCGGCGTCCATGCTGATACGCGTCGCCGCCTTCGTGCTGGGCATGCTGGTGTGCGGCCTGGTGGCGTTCCTGCTGGTGGGCAAGCTGCAGAAGGAACCCGGCCGCATCTGGGAGTTCTACAACTGCTTTATCAAGGGTTCGTTTTCCACCGAGCGCAAGCTGTGGAGTTTCCTGAAAAATATTGCGGTGCTTTTGTGCATCGCGCTGGCGCTGACGCCCGCCTTCCGCATGCGGTTCTGGAACATCGGTGCCGAAGGCCAGACCCTGATGGGCGTACTGGCGGCCATCGCTGTCAACTTCTACCTGGGCGGAAAATACAATCCCGCGGTGCGCTGGCCGGAATGGTCGCTTTTGGTACTGATGCTGGCGGCGGCGCTGCTGGCGGGCGCGGTGTGGGGCCTGATCCCCGCGCTGTTCAAGGCCGTGTGGAACACCAACGAAACGCTGTTCACGCTGATGATGAACTATGTGGCCACGTTCCTGGTGTCCTACTGCCTGATCAAATGGGTGCCCAGCGGTTCCTCTTCCCTGGGCAAACTTTCCAGCGGCAAATTCCCCACGGTGTTTACGGGCCTGAGCAAGCCCGCCTACAGCGATTATCTGGTGATCATCCTGATCGTGCTGGCGGCGACGGCGCTGATCTATATATACCTCAACTATACCAAACACGGCTACGAGATCAGCGTGGTGGGCGAGAGCGTGCGCACTGCCAGGTACGTGGGCATCAGCGTAAAGAAGGTCATCATCCGAACCATGATCGTAAGCGGGCTGCTCTGCGGCCTGGCGGGATACCTGATCGGCGCCGGGCTCGACCGCTCCGTGACCACGGACTCGGTGGGAGGCCAGGGCTTTACGGCCATCATGGTGGCGTGGCTGGCCAAATTCGATCCGCTGATGATGATCCTCACTGCCGGCGTGATCATATTCTTAAACCAGGGCGCGGACCAGATCTCCACAAGCTTTGAGATCTCCGGCGCGCTGCCCAACGTGATCATCGGCATCGTTCTGTTCTTTATCATCGGCAGTGAATTCTTCATCAATTACAAGCTCAACTTCCGCAAAAGGGAGCCCAAGGAGGCGGTACGATGAACCCGTGGGTCGATTTTCTGCTGGATTCGCTGGGCTTTGGAGCCACGTTCATGTACGGCTCCACGGGCGAGATCCTCACCGAGAAGGCCGGTCACCTGAACCTTGGCATTCCCGGCGTGATGTGCATGGGCGGCGCGGGCGGCTGCCTGATGCTGAACCTGATCGGTGAAAGCGCGCTGCCCCCGTTCCTGATCGTGATCCTGGGCATACTGGCGTCTTTTCTCACCGGTGCGCTGATGGGCCTGATATACAGCTTTCTCACCGTTACCCTGCGCGCCAACCAGAACGTGACGGGCCTGGCCCTCACCACCTTCGGCGTGGGCCTGATGAAGGTGCTGATGAGCGACAAGACCCGCATCAGCGTAAAGCGCTACCTGGTGACCCCCAAGCAGTACTTCCGCTTTCCCTTCGCGGGGCGCTCGGATTCGCTGCAGGTGCTGGGCGTGATGTTCTTCCTTGCGGTGATCGTGGCTTGCCTGAGCTCCTACGTGCTGTACCGCACGCGCACGGGCCTGAACCTGAGGGCCGTAGGCGAAAACCCCGGCACCGCGGACGCCGCGGGCATCAACGTGACCCGCTACAAATACCTGGCTACCTGCATCGGCAGCGGCATCGCGGGCCTGGGCGGACTGTACTACATCATAGACTACATGGCCTCCCAGGAGGCGTACCTGAGCATCGAGGCGTACGGCTGGCTGTCCATCGCGCTGGTCATCTTCGTGCTGTGGAAGCCCCACATGACGATCCCCGGCTCGTTCATCTTCGGCGTGCTGTTTTCCTGTTCCTCCCATATCGCCAACATACCGTGGATCACCGTGACCGTGGCTGCCAAACCCATACTCAAAATGCTGCCGTACCTGTTCACCATCGTGGTTCTGATCATCTCCTCCATACGCAACAAGCGCGAAAACCAGCCGCCCGCCTCGCTGGGTCTTTCGTACTTCCGCGAGGAAAGATGAAGATTCTTTGGCAAAAATACCTGTACGAAAACGGGAGGGACAAAATCGCCCTTCCGTTTTGCATTTTGAATCAAAAACGCAAAAAAAAACCGGACAGCAGGAATGTATTACCACTTTTGCGCCAACTTGGACGGATTTTTGCCGTTTTATACCCACTTGGGTGCTGTCAAGGCGCTTGTGTACTTGACACAGGACGCAAACGCTGATATGATAAACACGGATTCGTATGGGAGGTGTACTTTCGCTTGCAGACAGGATATAACGGATCGGAGCTGCCCGTCAAGCGCCCGTCCGGCAGGGTCAGGCTCAACCTGGGAACGCTGCTGCTTGTGGCGGCGATCCTGGTGTTCGCGGCGCTGATCGTATATTATATCGTTTCGGAGAGAAAACAGCAGCCGGCGTTCGACGTTACGGACATATACGGGCACCCGCAGGTGACGGTCACGCCCACGCCCGTGCCGGACAAGCGACCCAGCGCGGAACGGGAAGGGCTCCTGCCCGTGTTCTACTCCGCCAATACGGAGGAAAACCAGGTGGCCATCACCGTGCAGGGCTTTTTGGGCGAGGACGACATGAACGCGCTTCTGAGCGCCACGCTGGAATACGGTGCGGACCTCACGTTTTTCCCCACCGGCAAGCAGCTTTCCGGCGCGCGGGATTTCTGGAGCGCGGCTGCGCTGATCGGTCACGAGATCGAGAGCCGGGGCTATACGGGGAACCGTCTGAGCGACATGAGCGACGCGGATATGGAAAAGGAATTAAGCGACGTGGAGGCTGTTCTGCGCTCCTACATGGGCGAGGAATACCAGCTGCACTTCCTGCGCACCGACGACCTGGCGGACGACGAAAACGACAGGCTACACGCTCTGCTGGCCCGCAAGGGGTACAAGGGCATCGCCCGCTGGGCGGTGTATCAGCCCACGCGCTTTGAGCAGATCCGGCCGGGCCAGATCATCGGCGTCAATCTGGAGAGCTACGACGTAAAGCAGCTCACCAAAATGATCCGCGTGCTGAGTGAAAACGGCTACTCCATGGTGACGCTCAACGAGCTGTTCGATTACGAGCCAAACATAGTTTCCAGCGGCGAAAATGAATGATTTTGCCCCAAAAAAGCACAAATCTTGACATCTGGCTGCAATCGTTATATAATGACTCCGATTTTGAAGGATTTCTGTACACAGGCATCATTTTAAGCGGCGGAGGCATGTGATGGCGACAAAGCGCGAAAGCTACGATCGCTTCAGGCGCGGCGAGAGGCGCACCGGGGGAAAGCACGGCAGCTATACCCAGAACGTGAGCCGGAACGCGGCCAAAAAGGAAAACGACGCGATGCGCTCAGCCGTTATCGATATACTCTGGTGCATGCTCGTGCCGCCCTACGGCATTTACCGGGTGTGCACGCGGGACAGATGCGAGCCGGCTGTGCGCATAGCGGGCGGCATTCTGGCCGTGATTGTGATGTACCTGTGGTTTTCGGCGATGATCCCGAGCGAAAAACCGAAGGTCCAGGAGATAGCTACCACAAGATCCCGGGCCATAGAGGTATACTCGACTTCGGATTAGGAGGAAATATATGTTCTGTTCCAATTGCGGAAAGAGCCTTGATCGGTCCGCCGCCAAGTGCCCCCATTGCGGCATGACGGTGGGAGAAAGCCGTTTCGAGTCCAACCGCGGTTATACGGGCGCGCAGACCAAGCTGCGTCCGGGACAGGCTGTGCGGGTGCCAAACACGTACGGCAATCACTACACGACGGACTTTACGGTGGAATCCGACCGGAAAAAGGAAGAAGTCCCTTCAGACGTCGATTCCGGCTACCGTGCCGTTCCCGGCGCGGGCATCAGCGGATACGGCGAGGACGACGACCGCGAGCCGCTGTTCAACAGCGAAGAGCCCGCCGAAACGGAACCTGAGACGGAGCCGGAAGAGCCCCAGGCCGAAGAGCCCGCCGAAAATGAGGAACCGAAGCGGCCTTCCCTCAGATCCCTGTTCTTCCGCGAGGCGAACAAAGCCGCGCAGGAAGCGCAGGAGGAGGTCCCCCTGTCCGACAGCGACGAGATCACCGAGGAAGAGATGGCGGCGATCAGGCCGGAGGAAGCGCCCCCCGCAGCGCCGGCTGCCGGCATCAGCGAAGAAGTGCGTTCCTTCATGACGCGCCTGCGCGAGGAATACGACAGGAAGGACCAGGAAGCAAAGCGCAAAGAGGACCGCAAGACCGCCAAACGCATGGCGATGGAAGAAGAAGGCGAGGGCGAGGAATTCCCCGCGGAAACCGAGCCTGACGACGAAGAAAACGAAGAACCAAAGCCCGAAAAGAAGAAAGAAAAAAAGGAAAAGAAAGAAAAGGAAGACAAAAAGGCTTCCAAAGAAAAGGCAAAGAAATCCAAGCCGAAAAAGGAAAAACCCCCGAAGCCCAAAAAGATCAAAAAGCGCAAGGTGGAAGAAGACTTCGACGATCTGGACGACGACGAGGACGAAACGCTGGAAGAGGCCTTCGAAAAGGAATACGAAGACGAGTTCACCGACGAGAGCATCGGCGACGATCTCAGGCGGGAAAAGCGCCTTCGGGTTCTGAGGTACATCCTGGCGGCGCTCACGCTGGTGCTGGTGGTGTGCCTGGCGATATGGGGCCTGAACCGCATCAGCGAAAACACCAAGACCGCCCCCGTGGAGGAAGTAACGCCCGAGCTGTGGGACAGCGGCATCCAGGTGATGCAGGAGCGCGTGGGCAGTTCCTACCGCAGGAGCATGCTGGCTAAGTACGATACGAACGATCCCTCCACCTTTACCGACCTGTACGCCGCGATGACCAGCGACCTGGATTCACTGTCCGAGCTTATGCCGGCTTCGCCCCTGCGCAACGACAGCCGCTTCATCAACGCCCTCAAGGCCATACAGGAAAACATCAACAACTGCCTGACCAACGATGCCCTGGCGCTGACGGACACCTCGAAGACCAAGACCCAAAAGGATCAGGAAAGTGAGGCGCGCTGGCAGATCGTGCGCGACCTGGTGACGCAGCTCACCCGCTCCATCAATACGGGCATGCTGGACGCCATCATCAAGCAGGAGAGGGTGGAGCTGATCGCCCAGGCGACGCCCGAGCCCGAACCCACACCGACGCCTGAACCCTATACGACGCTGGCGAAGGGTTCTACTGGCCCGGCGGTCACCAACCTGCAGGCGCGGCTCACGGAGCTCGGCTATCTGAACAGCGCGATCGACGGCGACTACGGCAACAAGACCAAGACCGCTGTGCAGAAGTTCCAGGAACGGGCGGGCCTCAAGGCCACCGGCATCGCGGACGTGGAAACGCAGGAAAAGCTGTTCGCGCCGGACGCGCCTAAGAGTAAGTAAAAAACCTGGCGGGGGAAGGCTTCCCCCGCCATAAATCACTCTTCGGGGCTTGAGTTCACTTAAGAACGCTTGGTCCCGCAAAAGAATCCCTTTTTGACAAGGAGATGAATGTATGGCAAAGCTGCCGGTGGCTGCTCTGATCTATGATTTTGACAAGACCCTTTCGCCCCGCGATATGCAGGAATACAGTTTTTTGCCGGGCATCAACGCGGAACCTGAGGAATTCTGGGCGGAATGCCGACGCATCCAGCTTCAGCACGGCATGGACAGCGTGCTGGCCTATATGCTCAACATGGTGCGCCGCGCCCGGGGCACGCGCATGCTCACCAGGCAGTCTCTGGAAGGGCTCGGGCAGGCGGTGGAATTCTTTCCGGGCGTGGAGTCCTGGTTTGGCCGCATCAACGCCATCGGCCTGGAATGCGGCGTGCAGGTGGAACACTACATCATTTCTTCCGGCCTGAAGGAGATCATCGGCGGCTCCCGCATCGCCAAGGAATTCAAAGCCGTATTCGCCGCGGGCTTCGTGTACGGCGAGGACGGCCTGGCCATGTGGCCCTCCACCGCGGTCAACTATACGGAGAAGACGCAGCACCTGTTCCGCATCAACAAAGGCATCC
This sequence comes from Clostridia bacterium, assembly GCA_017552535.1. Lineage (GTDB taxonomy): Bacteria > Bacillota > Clostridia > Christensenellales > Aristaeellaceae > RUG14130. The sequence goes on along the minus strand of JAFZPV010000042.1, from coordinate 28,691 downwards.
TCGATATGACCAACGACCGGGACCTGAACGGCTTTACGCCCGAATACAAGCGCCCCGTGCCCTTCGCCAACATGATCTACATCGGCGACGGACTCACCGACGTGCCCTGCATGAAGATGACGCGCTCCCGGGGCGGCACTTCCATCACGGTGTACGCCAACGACAATTACTCCCTGGGCGACAACATGCTTCTGCAGGGACGCTGCGATTACTGCGTACCCGCGGACTATACCGAGGGCAGCCCCATCGAGCAGACCGTTTCCCTGCTGCTTAAACGCATCGCTGCGGTAAACGCCTGCAGCGAACTGCACGCCCGCCAGGTGGACGTGGCCACCAAACGCGGCGGCATCCCGGAGTGGCAGCTGCAGCTGAACGACGGAAACACCGACCTGGAATCATAAAAAAGGCTGCTCAGCAGCCTCTCGCTGGAAATGAAATAAGATTTCATTTCCAGCGGTTTGGTTTTGGATACATTTAAACCCTATTACTTCTGAAACGTGGACCATTTGCCGATCCCAGTAAAAGGCTTTCAGTTTTTTCTGAAATGCCTGCGGGCATTTCCGGGCGAAAGGCGCGCTGCTTCAAATCTTTGATTTGAAGCAGCGCGTCCCGCATTTTGTGCGGGATTGACTTGCCAAAGGCAAGTCAACCTCAAACTGCATAGTAGCGATTCTTTGCTTTCGGCGGGCAAGCTCGCCTTTGCAAAAATCGCTCCTCGGGCCGGCAAAGCTGGCCCTGCGGATTGAAAATGGAGGGGCGTTGCTCCTCCAAACCACCCGGAACAGCCCCGTTTCAAAGCTTTTAGAATACGGGATTTCTAAAAAGAAAGCTATCAAAGAAACTGAGTATAGCCGGTTCAAGACAGCGGAGAAGCCAGATCACCGGACCGTTTTTTCAGAAGCCTGCGGCGCAGGACCCAGTAGCCTATACTGCCCAGCGGAATAGCGATCTGTACCGTGCCTGCCCTGAAGCCAAACGTCAGGGCTACAGCCAGGATCAGCACCAGGATATACGCGCGCGGCTTTTTGCGAAGGATATCGACCGCCGTGTATATGATAAAGGCAAAGCACAGAATGACCAGCGCGATCCCGGTAACGGAAACGGCTAAAGGAGTTTCCTCGATCCGGTAGAACGACAGGGTGCCTATGCCGCTGCCTTTTTCGTCCACATCGTATACGATGGTCAACTGGTACAGCTCTTCTTCGAGCTTTACTTTCCACGTGCCTGTATAGCGTCCGTAGCGTTCGCCGTTCACCTGCCGGGTATTCACCTGCACACCGGTCATTTTGAAGTCTTCGGCGCCGGCCGGCCGCCACAGCGGTTTGATCTGCTGATAGAAGGGATCAAAATCCTCCCGGAAGACCTGCGGGTGCATGCCGCTGAAAAGGAGGGAGGGATCGTCGGCGTTCATGCTGGAAACGAACAGGTCCAGCTGCTCATCCAGCAGTTTTTCATGAAGCTGACAGCCGCTCAGACACAAAGCCAGGGCTGCCAGGAGCAGGATCAGGGCAAAGGATTTCAGCGAAGAGGTTTTGCGAAGAGGTTTTGCGAAGAGGTTTTGCGGAGAGATTTTTCCCATTTTTCGATGCCGTCCTTCCTCGGATTCTTATTCGTGCAGCGTTCCTCACGCGCAGCGGCTTGGCTATATTCCATCAGTGTGCTCGCACAGATTGGATTTTACGATCATGACCGAGTCGGCCCGGATCTCCCAGACGTGGATGCCGGTGTCGCCGGTGCAGAAAAAGCAATCCGCAGCCACCGGCAGCTTCAGTATGGTGTGGTACAGCTGGTTGATCATCCCGCCGTGGGTGACGAGAGCCGTGTCTCCGTCGGCATCGTCTTCAGCCCGGATGCTGGCGAATACCGCCTCCGCCCGGCGGCGGAAATCGAGCCGGGACTCCTGCCCGTATACGGCCTGGTCTATGGGAAGGTCAGGGACAGGGGGATACTTCCGGGCGGCTTCGTCCCTGGGCATGCCGGCCAGCAGGCCGTTGTTGAATTCCATCAGCCGTTCGTCGAACCGGACAGGCACGTTCACGGCGTCAGAGAGGTATCTGGCGGTCTGTGCGGCGCGCTTCAGCGTGCTGGCGTACAGCCGGGTCACATGAAAATGACTTTTGACGAAACCGGCCATGGCTTCTGCCTGGCGGCGGCCCCTGGGGGTGAGCTCAAAATCGGCCCTGCCCTCATGAACGTCCATCAGGTCCGCTTCGGATTCGCCGTGACGGATCACCAGCAGCCTCATCTCAGCGTGCCCTCCCGCGTTTTTCCGCCTGTTTTTTCGCTTGCTTTTTCCGCGCCAGCAGGGCCTGCCTGCGCTGCGCGCCCAAAGTGATCACGGCGTTTGCGGCGGACACGGCGGCCAGAACGGCCAGAAGGATCTTGGTGACGTCGTTGTTGATAAATTCCATGGCGGTGTTCACGCGGTCGATAAAGAACAGCACCAGGTACATCAGCGACAGGATCACGGCAACGTGGCACATCAGCGCCCGGACCACGGCGCCGGTTTGCTTTTTCATGGCTGCACCTCCCCCGGCTCCACCAGGAAAACGGCGTCTGATATCTTGCGGCCGTCCTTGTAGGGCTTGGAAATCACGCTGTCCTGCCACATCAGACACGAGGATTCGCCGCCGTCCAGATTGTAGGCGGCCTTGCAGCCCAGGCCATACATGAACTCCGCCAGGGCTTCCAGCGTCATGCCCCGGGACTCTGTGGTGCGTCCGTCCACCGTTACGAAGCAGTAGTGGCCCGGCTCAAAGTAGCCGATGGCAGTGCGTGGATTGCGCTCCTTTACGGCCTTGGTGGTGTTGAAGCTGGTCATGGGCTGTCCGTTTTCGTCCAGCAGCCGCGGGCCGAAGCTCCAAGCCTGATACGCGCCGTCTTTTGCCAAAGTCTTGGCGTCCCACTGGCTGGGCGCATAGGTGGCCATCACGCCGTCCCAGTAGATCACGCAGGCGTCGAAGGTGGAGTGGTTGCTGCGGAACAGCTCGCCGTTTCGGATCACCACGCCGTTTTTGCGCGCCCCGTAAAAGTCGCCGTTGATGGCGACCACGGCGCCCGCGCGGGAAGCCATGTCCTTGAGCCATTCATACTGCCCTGTGCCGTATTTGCCCTTGGCCATGCCCGTGGACAGGCAGCTGATGTCCCGGATATAGAAGTCCGTCACGTAACAGGTGGTCTCGTAGGTGCCCGAGGTGCTTTTGGCTTCTGCCCGGGAAACGGTGACGGTGATATCGAGATTGGGGCTGCGGTAATAGTATACGCCGTCTTCCTCTCCGCTCTCCACCGCGCCGGAGGTGAACTTGTCCGGAAAGCGTCCCGCGAAGCTGCCCCAGTCATTTGCGGCGGGCTGCGGCTCGGGGGTCTGCGTCTGCACGGCAGGGCTTAAGGCGGGATCGGAGGCAGTCTCCGGGGTGGGAGCGGGCGTGACCGCGGGAGCGGTGGGCCGGGGAATGATCACGTTTTCACTTTGCAGCTGCGTGGGGCGCACGTGATGGAAATAGGCAAAGACCACCAGCGCGATGCCGGTGATCAGTACGTCCGCGATCAGCTGCATCCACAAAGGACGCGGTACTCTTGCGCGCATGAATCAGGCTCCTTGCCGCCCGCAGGCGTTGATCGGTCTGTGCACCCGGTGCGCTTTGCATTGCTCCGGGGCTGGGTACGCCGCCTTCCTAAGGGAAAGGCGGCGAAGTCAGCGATATGCCGCCAGGACGGCGGCGATTTTTGGTTGTTTACTGTTTTTCGGCGATGTCCTTTACCAGCAGGTAGTACTCGCGGCCCGTGGTGGCGCCGAACTCGGCGCGCAGCTTGTTGTAGGCGGCGCGAAGGCTGCCGCTGGAGCTGAATACGGACGCGATGCGCTCGGCCACGTTCCTGTCAAGGCCCTGCTCCATGAGCAGCGCCACTTCCCGGGAAGGCTCATCGGGCGCGCCTTGGGCCTGAGGAGCGTCAGGCGCCTGTTTGGCTTCCGCGGGCTGACCTTCCTTTGCCGGGCTTTCGGCAGGCTGCGCGGAAGCGCGCAGGCACCAGCTCATGCCCTCTTCGTCTTCCTCAAAGCGGATCATATCGCCGAACTGCCTAAGCAGATAATTCATGGGCTTGCGCTTGGAACGCTGCTGGTCCACCCGGTATTCCGGCAGATTGTTCAGGGCTGTGAACAGCACGTTGGAATTGAGCCTGTCGCCCGCGGCTTCCATCTGCGCGGCGATGCAGGCGCGTATGATGGCGGCGCGCTCGGTGTGGGTGGCGGCCACTTTGGGCTGCGGCTTTGCGGGCTGCTGCGCCTGGGCAGGCTGGGCCGCAGGCGCCGGCGCGGGAGCTTTAGCGGGCTGCGCAGCCGGCTGCTGTGCCTGGGCGGACTGAGCCGTCTTTGCGGGCTGAGGCGCGGGCTGTACGGGCTTTGCCGGCTGCTTCGCGGGCTGCTGGTTCTTGCCGGCGGCGGGCTTGGCGGTGAGGGTCACAAAGGAAGAGCAGGCGGTCTTCCAGAGGGGGTTGGCCTTTTCCGTGCCCATGCCGATCACTTCCGTGCCCGCGGAGCGCAGGCGCACGGCCAGGGAGGAAAAGTCGGAATCCGACGAGGCGATCACCATGGCGTCTGCTTCGCCGATCATGTCCATGGCGCCGATCACCAGCGCGATGTCGGAGCTGTTTTTATACTTGGTGGGGCGGATGGTGAGGTTGGAGTGGATGGCGTATTTCAGCACCGGCTCCACCCAAGTGTTCAGCGACTGTGCCGCGCCGTATATCTCCCGGCGCACTACGGTGCCCAGGGAAGCGGCGTGTTCAAAGATCTGCTCCGCGAAGGCGGGCAGCACGTTTTCGGCGTCTATCAATACTGCGATATTCAAAAGATAATGTCCTTTCCTGTTTGGTCAATCCTGCTCTGTGGTGGACAGAAGCTCAAAGTCGTACACGCGCCAGTTCTTGCCGGTGTTCACCACGTAGAGCCGGCAGCGGGTGGGGTAATCGTTCACTTTCTTCTTGGAGGTGGTGTGGTAGTTGATGAACACCTCGCAGGTGAGCACCTTGTCGCCGATCATGGCGTAGTTGCTGGTGGAGATGTTCTGGAATTCGTACTTGTCGGCGGTGGTGATCCAGGTGTTTTCATAGTTCTGGATGAAAGTGTAGGCGCTGGAGCCTTCCAGCGTGAGGCTGGTCACGTTGGCGCGCTTGGTGTTGTGAGTGGAGAACAGGCACCACTGCTTTACGAATTCCACGGCGGGGTTTTCGAACATGGGCTTGAGCTCTTCGTCCTGGTAAGCAAACTCGTATTTCCAGGTGTCCTGGCCCACTTCCTGCAGAACGCCGGTGAGGTCGCTGCCGTCCGCGCCGGTCACGACCACTTCGGGCTCGCCCAGGGCGCAGGTAAAGCGGTAGGAACGCAGCTTGTAGCCCTCCACGCCCTTGTACAGATGGCCCTCAAAGAACAGTTCTTCGTCCTGGCCCACCGCGTGCTCCTCGCCCAGCGTCTGGCCGTTCACGGATATGGTGGCGTTGGAAGGAATGATATAATCGTACACCACAGGCTGCAGGATGTTGATGTAGATGTCACCGGGCTCGTAATACTTGTCGCCGTCGGTATAGCCGATCAGCGGGATGATCTCGTAGGTGTATTCCTTGCCCGTCTCCTTCAGGGTGAACTCCGCGAAGGCCTTGCCGTCCGCCGTGACCAAATAGCGCTTTTCTCTGGGGTTGACGGAGCTGGTCTGCGTGTATTCGATCACGGCGTCGCCGGCCAGCTTGTTCAGATACTCCACGTAATCCTGCCTGGTCTCCAGGTATTCGGCGTCGCAGGTCTCGTACTCAAACAGCTCGTCAAAGCGCTTCTCGGTAAAGATCTTCGCCATCTCGTCGGCCACGTAGGTATACTGCATGGCTTCCAGTTCCGTCAGGCACCTGTCGAAATAGGCGTGGATGCGTATCATGCCGACCACCAGCAGCGCCACCAGCGCTGCCCACATGATGAAGAAGCGAAGGTTACGAAGCTTCAGATGCGTGCGGGTGTATTTGGTATATCTGCGCTTTTTGCCGCCTTTCGCGCCGCGCACTTCGATATCGGCGGGTTCGTTCGTTTTCGCCATGTGCTTTTCTCCTATTTCACGATCCAGGCCGTGGGCATGCGCCGCGACACGGTGATCGTCATGCCGTCGTTGATCTTTTCATCGCCGTAATACATGATGGTGGAGGAGCCGCCGTCCATATTGCAGGCGTTCACCGCGCCGAAATCCAGCATGACTTCGATCACGTCCGAGAGGGTAGCGCCCAGGCTGTTGGCTTGGCGCCCGTCGATCACCAGCATCAGCACCGCGCCGTCCGCCCGCTGGCCGATGGCGGAGCGGGGGTTGAGGCCCTTGTCGTTGGCCATGGCGGGTTCGCCGTTCACCACCAGGGCAGGGCCGAAGGCGCAGGCGTCGCGCAGGCCGATCTTTTTGGCTTCTTCCTCCGAGATCTTTCCCACGTGCAGGATGTCGTTTTTGTCGAAGCCCGCCACCACCGAGTAGGTCCTGCTCACGTGGCGCAGAAGCTTGCCGTCGGAGATCACCAGGCCCTCCGCCAGGCCGCCGGTGCCGGAGCCGTTGGAATCGTGGAACGCGCCGCCGTTCATGCCCGCGATGGCGCCGTAATCCTTCATGATCTCGTCCACGCGCCTGCCGGGCCTGGCGTCGCTGAAGGGCGTGGCGCACACGCCCAGCTTCACCCGGGAGGGATCCTGCACGATCATCATATAGCCGTGGAAGGTCGCGCCGTTCACTTCCACCAGGCGGATGCCGTTTTCGTCAAACTGTTCCTGCTCGCTGTCGTCGCTTGCGTATTCCTTGGGCTGGCGCGCTACCACCGTGACCAGGGAAGAATCGGTCACTTCGTCGGGAGACAGCGTCTCGCCGCGCTCCAAAGCCTCGCCTACGTGCTCATAGAGATACAGGTAGGGGATGAACTTCAGCGCGCTGGACTGGTGCAGCGTCTGGGTAAGCTTGTCGCTGGCCGCCTGGGAGGGCCCCAGGAAGTACTGGCCCGCCACCATGACTACCGTGGCGACGACGGCCAGAAGCAGCGTGAAGATCACCACGAGCGTGTGCTTGAAGGTGCCCCAGTGCCACTTTCTGCGTATATGTCTGCGTTCTCTGCGCTCGAGCTCTTTTTCGCTCAGCCCGCCCGCGTCCGTATGATGAGCCATCCGTATTCCTCCGCGTGAAATGCATAATCATCCATTTTCAACTTATTATATAATAAACCAAAGCTCCGTTTATTGCAAGGGTTTTAAAGGAAAATCAACGCCGGACGGGGAAAGAGGAAAGAGAAAAAGAGGAAAGAGGAAATGATCTGGTTGGGAGCACCCAACAAACCGATTTCCTCTTTCCTCTTTCCAATTTCCTCTTTTACATTTCTTCCAGTTCCCTGCGGCGGTCGGAAAGGATAGAGGCGAATTTCTCCGCGCCCCTTTCGTAATTGCGCCGGTTCCACTGGTCCAGGTATTCGGGCAAAATGGCGTCGATCATCGAGATCAGCTCCTTCGCCTTCTCTCTGGAGGCTTCGGGGTGCAGCTTGACCTTGCAGAACTCGCTGCCCAGCACTACGAGGTCGGCGGTCAGGCGGATCTCGCGCTTGTACTGTTCGTCAAAGTCCAGCTTTTCGATGTCCGCCATGACTTTGCGCACGTAGGCGGTCACGTTGTCAAAATAGAAGTCATCGCCGCTGTCCTTCATGTCGAACAGGTGGGCGTAGCGGGTGGTGTTCAGGGGCAGGGTGAGCTCTTTGAAGCTCATGGTGCAAACGTGCACGCGCTCGGGCTCCAGCAGATAGTAGTTGGCCATGCGGTACATCAGGCGGGACAAAGGCGCGCCGCCGAAGAAATACGCGTCCGCGAACCTCTCGGCCTGGCGTATGAAATCCGCCTTGAAGCTTTCGCCGTCCTGCGGCGCGCCGCTGTTCCAGGCGTACTGTCCGCTCAGGGCGATTGGGTTCACGCTCCACAGCCAGCTTTGCGGGTGCCCGCCGTCGCCCCAGTCCGTGAGCAGCATGCCCTCGGCGCCGTATTCCTTCGCCAGTTCCCCGCAGGTGCGGATGTTGAAGGTGGTCACGTCCATGCGGCCTGTGAAGCAGCCGTGGGTGTTGGTGGAGGGGCACAGGTAGTAGCGCACGCCCGCGTCGCGGTAGGCGATGCAGTGGGCGGTCATGCGCTGGGACTGGATCAGCTCGTAGCCCCATTCCAGGGCCACGGCATCCCTGGGCACCAGGTGGTAGCTCTGGGGATAGTTGTATATCATGTCCGCCCAGAACATGACCTTTTTGCCGTAGGTGTCACGGATATGGTCATTCAGCTTGTTCAGCCACTCCATGAACACGATGTCTTTGCCTTTTTCGCGGCAGTATTCCTCGATCTGGTATTTGCCAAGGCCGTACGCTTCGTCAAGGCCGATGTTCACATATCCGCTGGAAAAATTCGGCAGCAGCGAGGCGTAAAGGTTTTTCATAAAGTCGAAGCTTTCCGGCAGGATGGGGTTCAGGGTGGAGGGAACCTCGTCTCCCTCATACAGCCCCAGGTGATGGAAGCGCGGCTTTCTGAGCCAGGTGTACATGTGGCCGAAGGAGTTCTGGTTGGGCACCAAGTCGATAAAGCGCTCGCGGCAGTAGGCGTCCAGCTTACGGATGTCCTCGGGCGTCAGGCAGTCGAAGTCGCGGGTCTCCTCGGGATAGGCCTCGTATTTGAAGCACTCGCCCTCCATGTACAGCTGCAGTTCGTTGTACTTGAGCGCGGCCAGATAATCGATCATGGTCTTGAGAGTGTCCACCTTCGGCTTGCGGCCCCGGCTGATATCCAGCATGTAGCCGCGCCTTTTGAGCTCCGGTTTGTCCTGGATCGACACGCACTCCAGGCGGCCGCCCGAAAAGCGCGCCATCTGCCACAGGGTCGTGGCGCCGCGGAAAAAGCCTTCGTCGCCGGAGGCGCTGATCTCAACGCCGCCCGGGCTTACGATGAGCCGGTACTCTTCCGGATCGGCAAACGGCGCCCTCGTCAGGCGCACTCCGTCCATGCCGTTTCTGACTGACTGCCAGAACGCAAACAGGCTGCCGGTTTCTTCCTTCACGGGAAGAAAATACTCGCCTTCGCCCGGCGTAAGGCTGCGGGGGACCGGATACAGGATCATACACATACCTCCTGACTGGAGAATCGTTTGTTTTCGCGTATATTATACCAGATAAATCGGATTTGTAAATCATATGCATACGGCACGGTTCACGATTTCAAGAAGACCGGGAATGTTTATTTTTGGAAAAACTGTTGACAGGCACAATACTTCGTGATACGATGTATTCCATGAAAGGAGGCATATATGGATATTCAGTTGAAGCGCGGTCTGCTGGACGTGTGCGTGCTCGCGGCCATCAAGGACGAAGATTCCTACGGCTATAAGATCATCAAGGATATGAAGCCGTATATCGAGATGTCCGAGTCCACACTGTATACCATACTGAAACGGCTGGAAGCGGCTGAAATGCTTTCCGTGCGAAGCGCGGAGCACGACGGACGGCTGAGAAAGTACTACCATATCACCCGGGCAGGACTCAAACGCATCGAGGAATTCAGGGAAGACTGGAAAGAGATTTTGTCCATATATCAGTTCGTGACCAAGGAGGATCAGCCATGACCAAAAAACAGTTTCTGGACCGCCTGGGGAAAAGCCTGAGCGGCCTTCCGCAGGAAGATATTTCGGAACGCCTGACATTTTACGGCGAGATGATAGACGACCGGGCGGAAGAAGGGCTAACGGAGGAAGAAGCGGTGGCCGGCATCGGTTCTGTGGAAGACATCACAGCGCAGATCCTGGAAGAAACGCCCTTCGCTAGGCTCGTGAAGGAAAGGGTGAAGCCAAAACGCCGCATGACGGCATGGGAGATCGCGCTTCTGGCAGTGGGCTCCCCGGTGTGGCTCTCGCTTCTGATCGCCCTGTTGGCCGTGGCGCTTTCCCTGTACGTGGTGTTCTGGGCCGCGGTCATCTGCCTTTGGGCGGCGGAGGTCTCCCTGATCGCGTGTGCGCTTGCCGGCGCCGCGGCGGGGATTCTGCAGATATGCCTGGGCCGTTTCTGGCAGGGCGTGGCCCTCGCCGGCGCGGGCTGCGTATGCGCGGGCCTTGCGGTCCTTCTGTATCCGGTGTGCAAAGCGGTGACCAAAGCCACCTGGACCGCGGGAAAGAAGATCATGAAAGGCATCAAAAAGCTGTTTCTCAGAAAGGGGAATCAAAAATGAAAGGTGAGAAGAATATGTGGCTCAGTACTGCTTTGACCCTGATCGCGCTGGGTGTGATCGCCTTTATCTGCGCCCTGGCGGCGAAGGGCTGGGACTTTTCCGAGCTGGGCACGGGAAAATTCGAAACGCGCGAATATGAGGTCAGTGAGGATTTCCGGAGCATATCCATCGATTCCGATACGGAGGATATCACCTTCGCTGCTTCGGAGGACGGCAGGTGCCGGGTGATCTTCTTTGAATCGGAAAAGGAAAGACATTCAGCCGAAGTGCGGGGAAACGAACTGACGATTCAAAAAGAAGACAGCCGCAAATGGTATGACCACCTTGCGCTGTTTTCGTTCAAATCCGCAAAGATCACGGTCTACCTGCCCAGGGGCGAATATGCTTCCCTTCGCATCGCCCAGAGCACCGGCGACATCACGCTGCCCGGGGATTTCACCTTCGACAGCATAGACATTTCAGTCAGCACCGGCGACGTCGACTGCTCCGCTTCCGCCCTGGGCGAGGTCAGCATCGCTGCCAGCACGGGGGATATCCGCCTTAAAGGCATTTCTGCCAAGGAACTGAAGCTTGCCGTATCCACGGGCCGGGTGGAGGTGATCGGCGCTGCCTGCGCGGGCGAGCTGAGCATAAAGGTGTCCACCGGCAAAACGGTGCTGGAAGACGTGACCTGCTTTAGCCTCGTATCAAATGGGAGCACGGGCAGCATCACGCTGAAAAAAGTGATCGCCGAAGGGACGATCAATATCAAAAGGAGTACGGGCGACGTGAAGCTGGAGGGCTGCGACGCCTCCGAACTGGAGATAAAGACCGATACCGGCGACGTTTCCGGCACGCTGCTGACGGAGAAAGTATTCATTGCCCACAGCGATACGGGGCGCATCCGGGTGCCCGAGACCACAGGCGGCGGCAGATGCAAAATCACCACGGATACGGGCAGCATCCGCATGGAGATCGTAAAATAGGAAATCAGGACGGACGATATAAAGATCGGGACGGCTTCCCACCGGAAGCCGTCCCGAAACTGTATGAAAGGTCAGATCCTCTCGGCCTTTTCCACGTCCAGGAAGTACTTGTAAGTGTCCACGGTCAGTTCGCCGCAGGCAGGCTCGTCGCAGGCAATGATGGCGGCAGGGTGCATCTGCAGGGCGCTGCAGGTCCACTTCTGGCTCACGCCGCCCTCCACGCTGGCGGCCAGGGCGCGGGCCTTGTTGTGGCCGTTGATGAGGATGAGCACTTCTTTGGCGCTTGTCACGGTGGCCACGCCCACGCTCAGGGCCTTGGTGGGCACCTTGCTCACGTCATAGTCGAAGAAGCGGGAATTGACGATGATGGTGTCGGTGGTCAGCGCGCGTACGCCCGTGCGGGAGGTAAGGGAAGTGAAGGGCTCGTTGAACGCCAGGTGTCCGTCCACGCCGATGCCGCCCAGGAACAGGTCGATGCCGCCCAGGGAAGCGATCTTGTCTTCGTACGCGGCGCACTCGGCTTCGGGATCGTCGGTCATGCCGTTTAAGATATTCACGTTCTCCCTGGGGATGTCGATGTGGTCGAAGAAGTTGGACCACATAAAGTGCCAGTAGCTCTGCTCGTGCTCCCGGGGCAGGCCCAGGTATTCGTCCATGTTGAAGGTGACGACGTTTTTGAACGTCACTTCGCCGGCTTTGTTCATTTTGATCAGCTCGGCGTACACGCCCAGCGGCGAGGAGCCCGTGGGCAGGCCCAGCACGAAGGGCTTGCTGCCCTTGTGGGCGTTGATGCGGCCGGCGATGTACTTCGCGGCCCAGAGGCACATCTTCTGATAGTTCTCCTGAATGACTACGCGCATGATGACGATCTCCTTTATTATGAAATATGATCACACGTCAAAGCGGACGGGCGCAAAAGCGCCGTCCGCCTGATATTATACTCTTATGGAAAAAAGTGTCAACGTCAGCAGGGGAAGTTTTTGGTAAGCTCGTACATCAGGATGCCGGCGGCCACCGCGGCGTTCAGGGATTCCGCTTTTCCCCGCATGGGGATCTTTATGCGTATATCCGAAAGCTTCTGCACTCCGGGCGATACGCCCCGGGCCTCGTTGCCGATCACCAGGATCAGCTTATCCCCTTTAAGCGCTTTTTCGTTTTCGTACAGGTTCAGTCCGTCCAGGGCGGACACCACGATCTGCCAGCCACCGGCTTTCAGACGGGTCAGGGTCTCTTCGAGGGGGCAGCGCAGGGCGGGCACGCGGAAGCCGCTGCCCATGGCGGCGCGCTGCACCTTGGGGGAATACACGTCCGCGCACAGGGGACTGAGGTAAGCGCCCTCAAAGCCCGCCGCGTCCGCGGTGCGCAGGATCGTTCCCAGGTTGCCGGGGTCCTGCACGCCGTCCAGCGCCAGCAGGCGGGACGCGTTTTCCGGTATGGCGGGTCCGTCAGGCAGGGTGAAAGCGGCGCAGCAGCCCTGAGGGGTCCTGGTATCGCACACGGTTTCCAGTATGTGCCGGTCGCACAGGCGGACGAAAGCGCCCCGCCCCGCAAGCTCGCCTGAAAGCGGCGTTTCGGCCTCAAAGAGCGCCTCCAGGGGACTCAGGCCGCTGGCCAGCGCCTCGCGGACCATCACTTCGCCCTCCACTAAAAACGCGCCATGCTCCTTCCGGCCTTTGGCGTCGGACAGCGCTTTCAAGCGCTTTACGGCGGGATTCGCCGCGGACGTGATCTTTTCCATACGGCTCCTATTCGATGACGAAGTCAAAATACGTGTTGGGGAAGGGTTCGTTTTTCAGAAGGTAATGCCACCATTCCTTGTCGTAATCGGAAAAACCGCTTCCCAGCATGATGCTCCGCAAAAGCTCTCGGTTTCCGGTCTGCGCCCGGGTGACGAGAGGACTATCGTGCCAGGAGCTGGGGTCCATCAGGTCGAACCTGCCGCCCATGTCCAGAAAGGCTCCGTTTGCATCGCACAGAGTAAGGTCTATCGAAGAGCCCCGGGAATGGCCGCTTCTTTCCGCAATGTAGCCCTGTGGAATCAGATCGCGTTTTTCTGTGTTGGGATAGTGCAGGGCTTTGCGGAGCGTATCGTTTTCGTCCCGCGCCCAGGCGCAGAAATCCCGTACCGCCCGTTTGGGCCGGTAGGCGTCGAACACGAACAGGCCAAGGCCTTTTTTTTCGGCGGCTCTTTGGGCAGAGATGAGCGCCTCTGCACAGGCCAGGGAGCACACCACGCGGTTCACCCGGTAACCGTCGGCGGGGCGGCCCATAAAGTTGTTGCTTGTCGCGTACCTGGCGTCCCAGCGGACGCCGGGCACGGCTTCGTCCAGATACACAAAACCTTCCGGCAGCATACTTTTTTCCCCCGTCAGTTTTTCCCGGCGGCGCCGGAGGAGATCACCTTCTGCTCCAGGTACTCGTCCCGCAGGATGGAATAAAACACGATGTCGCAGATGCCGGTGTTGTTGCGGCTGAAGGCGCGGACGACACCGTCCTTTTTCATGCCGGCGGAAGCCATCACCCGGCCGCTGTTGGGGTTGTTCACGTCATGGCAGGCGCGGATGCAGAAAAATCCCGCCTGATCGAACATAAATGCGATCACCGCCCGGAGCGCCTCGGACGTATAGCCCTGATGCCACCAGTTTTTGCCGATGCAGTAACCGATCTCCGCGCTTTGGGTCGCTTCGTCCGTTTTTACCGCGGAGATGCTGCCGATGGGCTCTCCCAGGGCTTTGGGCACGATGGCCCACTGATAGAAGGACGGGTCGTTAGACCGTTCTTCCCACTTTTGGCAGAGGCTCTCGCTCACCGCCTGGCTTTCATGGGTGGGCCAGGTCAGAAAGCGCGTGACCTCCGGGTCGCCGGCCCAGTTGCGGTACATGCTTTCGCCGTCTGAAGCCCGGAAGGCTCTTAACGTGAGCCGTTCGGTCTCCAGGGTACGGCTGCCCTGATGCGTCATACAGACCCTCCTTTATATGTTCATCAGCACGTCCGGGCCGCGGCGGTATATCCACCGGTCGAGCGCCAGCGCTCCCAGAGCGGGCACGAGGAAGAGCAGGGGGGCGATGTTGAAAACGCGGCGCATAAAGTAGGCCCCGAGGCAGCTCAGTATGATCAGCGCCCAGCCGCCGAACATCGCAATGGCTACCGACGCGCTCTGCTTGACCGCCACAGACTCGTTCGTCCAGTCCAGATGAGGTTTTCTGAGGTCCATGAACAGCCCCAGCGCCGAGGAAAACGCCGTGTACGATGCCGCGTACAGCAGGTTCATCAGCCACTGGCCCGCGTTCAGCCCCAGCAGCGCGCACAGGGTAAAGCACATCACGAGGGCGGCGGGCAGGTTCACCGTAAAGTGCAGAAGCTGTTTCGCGGTGAAGGCCCGGCCGAGCTTGACCGGCAGGCTCTTGAGCACCCACAGGGACGAGCCTTCCAGCGAGATGCTGGGCGCGGTGACCGCGTTCATGGAGCACATGAAGCTCACCGCCACGCCCGGGACGATTGTAAGCAGCCGCAGCCATTCCTGCGGAGCCTGGGCAAGCAGGGAGTTTACGAGCTCCCGTGCGGCGGAAAACCGTATCCACACATACACGCTTCCGCCCAGCATGATGATGACGCCCAGGATGTTGTTCAGCAGATACGTGGGGCTTTGGCCGAAGCGCGTGAGCTCCTTGGCGTACAGGGCGCTGAGCATGCTGCGGCGGGTCATTTTGCGCCGCACATAGACGATCTTCTTTTCGCCGCGGTTCATGGTGGTCAGCCGCACGAAGCTGACGCTCATCAGGTACACGGTAAGGCAGGTGAGCGCCAGGGCGATGAGCGCGAATACGCATATGCCCCATGCGTCGCCCGCAAAGCCCATGCCGATGAGCTTCAAGATGTAGGCGTTTCCGCTGACCTTATCGCCGATCGTGACCGCGTTGTCCACCAGGGAGCGCAGCAGGCTGTTCAGGCGGAAGTAGACAAAATAGTACAGGCCCATCAAAAGCAGGGACACCAGCACCGTGACCAGGCTCTTTTTGCGGGTATGGGACCCTACCAGCGCCACCACCCAGCCCAGCAGGCATGTGAGGGCCAGTATGACAAGGCCGGTGGAGATGAGGCCGAGCAGGCAGCCCAGGATGTTTAAAACGCCTGTACCGCAGCGGTAGATGTGCACCCCGAAGGCCGGCAGCAGCACGACGGCCTCAAACAGGAAGCCCATGAAGAACACCGACAGCATGCGCACCAGAAGCAGCTTCATGGGCGGTATGGGCATGGACAGAAGCAGCTCGTTGTCCTTGGCCCGGTAGAGCGTGGAGTAGGTGCTGAACACGCTGCCGATGATGCCCACCGCGAGGGCTACAAAGCAGAAAAACAGGTAATACAGCCAGTCCAGGCCCATCTCGTGGAACGGCCCGCATACCAGCTCCGCCATGCCCACGAAGGCCGCCGCGACGGACAGAAGGCAGAAGGCGTACAGGATGATGAAGCCCACGGAGCCTTTCCGCTTCTGGCCGCGGTATTTTTTGGGAGTATATATCTCCCGGATCTCCAGCAGCTGCTTTTTGAACAGAGCCTTAAGCATGTTGATCCTCCAGCTCCAGGAATACGCTTTCCAGCGAAGAATTTCCCTTGACTTCATCCATCGGTCCGCTCACCACCAGGCGGCCTTCCCTGATGATGGCCACCTTGTCGCAGAGTTTCTCGGCCACTTCCAGCACGTGGGTGGAGAAGAATATGGCGCCGCCCGCGTCGCAGTGCTCGCGCATCAGGCCTTTGAGCAGGTGCGCGGCTATGGGATCGAGGCCTACGAAAGGTTCGTCCATGATGATGAGCCTGGGCGCGTGCAGCCAGGCGGATATCACCGCCAGCTTCTGCTTCATGCCGTGGGAATAGGCGCTGATGGGCTGGGCGAGATCCTTTTCCAGCTCCAGCATGGAGGCAAAGCGGTGGATGCGCTCCTCGCGCTCCTTTTCGCCCACGCCGAAGATGTCGGCGACGAAGTTCAGGTACTTTATGCCGCTCATAAAGTCGTACAGGTCCGGATTGTCCGGGATGAAGGCCAGGCGGCGCTTGCATTCCAGGGGATTTGCGCGCACGGATATGCCGTCCACGTAAATCTCGCCGCTGTCGAAGCGCAGGATGCCCACGCAGCTTTTGAGGGTGGTGGTCTTGCCGGCGCCGTTGTGGCCGATAAAGCCGTAGATCTCGCCGGGCTGGATGTGGAGGGACAGATCGTCCACGGCCTTCTTTTCGCCGTAGCTCTTGGTGAGGTGTTCGATTCTCAGCATACCGTTGCTCCTTCAGGCATGAATGATGGTTTGTATGGTGTTTATCATTGAGATATCAAAATGATATCACGAGCCCGGGCGCATGTCAACGGGCAGGCGGCAGGGAGCGGAAATTTAACAAGCATGACCTCCCGGACAACGTATTGGCCCGGCCCGAAGGATATGCGGAAATGACCTCCCTGCCGTGTTAAATCCAGCCGATATGCATGGACGAAGGCCGGTTTTGGCGCATGCGGTCTTTTTTTTGGCTCCGGGACGTGATATAATCAGAAAAAACATCATTCAACAGATATGGAGGCGCGGTATGTATTATATCGGAATCGATCTTGGCGGTACGGGCATCAAAGCGGGTCTTGTGGACGAAAACGGAAAGATCCTGCGCAAGGCGACCTGCCCCACGCTGGTGGAGAGGGGACCCCGTCCCATCGTGGACGACATGGCGGCCCTGGCCCTGAGGGTGGCGAAGGAAGAAAACGTGTCCATGGACGATGTGAAGGCCATCGGCATCGGCCTTCCCGGCATACAGGACCCCCGTACCGGGCACGTGCCCTTCTGCACCAACCTCTACTGGCACGAGGTGCCGGTGATCGAATGGATGCGCGAAACGGTGGACAAGCCCATCTTTATCGGCAACGACGCCACGGTGGCGGGCCTGGCTGAGAGCGTGGCGGGCGTGAGCGCCGGGGTGAAAAACAGCGTGTTCATCACCCTGGGAACGGGCGTTGGCGGCGGCATCGTGCTGGACGGCAAGGTGTATTCCGGTACCCACGGCGTGGGCAGCGAGCTGGGCCACATGATCACCGTGGTGGACGGCGAGATGTGCTCCTGCGGCAATCGCGGCTGCTGGGAGCGCTACGCCAGCGCCACCGCGCTGATCCGCATGGGCCGGCAGGCGGTGAAGGAGCATCCCGAAAGCATGATCATGACCCTGGCTGGCGGCGAGGAAGAGAAGATCGAGGCCAAGACCGTGATCGACGCCGCCAAGGCGGGAGACGAGACCGCGAAGAAGGTGTTCGACCTGTACGTGTACCATCTGTGCGCGGGGCTGGTGGGCATCATCAACTTTATCGACCCGGAAGTCATCGTGCTGGGCGGCGGCGTGAGCCACGCGGGGCAGTTCCTTCTGGACGCGGTCAGGGCCAAGCTGCCCTCCATGGTGTTCTACAAGACCATGCCCTACGCGCGGGTGGAGCTGGCCACGCTGGGCAACGACGCGGGCATCATCGGCGCGGCGATGCTGGGCAAATAAGCAGGAGACATTATCATGAAACGGAAAGCGGACGGGTCTTCCGTCCGCGTGAGAACGTATATGCTGAAAAGGCTTTTGGCCCTGCTGGGGGCGGCGCTTTTATGCCTGCTTCTCGGGGGGGCGCTTGGCGAAGACGAACTGAAAATGGGCCTTGGTGAGCCCGGCGTGTACATCGCGTGCGATACGCCCGGCGCGGCGTTCTTTTCCTCCGACGAGAGCGTGGCGAAGGTGAATGCGTCCACGGGAGAGATCACGGCGCTCAAAACGGGCGTCTGCCGCGTGTACGCCGAGGCGGACGGGCAGGAACTGCTTTCACGCACCCTGCGCGTGATGAAGGCGCCCTCCTCCCTGACCCTGCCGGATAAAAAGCAGGAGATCATGCTGGGCACATCGGCGCTTCCCCTCACATGGGAAGCGGGGCCCGGCGAATGGCCCGGCACGCCGGAGGTGCGCGTAAGCGGCACAGCGGCGCGCCTCACAAAGGACGGCCTGCTGTACGGCGCGGACATCGGCAGCGTCACCGTTACGCTCAAAAGCTACAACGGGCTGAAGGTCACGTATACGGCGTACGTGCGCATCAAGCCCTCTTCGGTGCAGCTTTCCGCGGACAGGATCGACTCGGGCGTGGGCGAGAGCTTTTCGGTGGAATACGAGTTTTCCCCCGCCTATTCCTTCAGCCGCGTGACCTACTTTTTTGACCGGGAAAAACTGAGATTCGACGAACAAACGGGCCGCTTCACCGCTCTTGCGGAGGGAGAAACGGAGATCGTCATCACCGCCGAAAACGGGCTTTCCGCCGTATGCTGCGTACGGGTGATGCCGCTGCCGGACCGGATCGACGCGCCTGACAGGGTGCGGGCCGCCGTGGGTTCGGAGGGGACGCTTTCCTGCGGCCTGCCCGAAAACACCTGGGCGCGCCTGAAATACGAAAGCCTCACCCCGGACGTGGTATCGATCAGCGCGGACGGACGCTGGCACATGAAAAACGAAGGCGAAGGCACGGTGCGCGTGCGTGCCGAAGGCACGGACGTATCCGCCGATGTGGCTTTTGAAGCCGTGCCCGCCGCCCGGAAAATAGAGATCGTATGCGAAGAGGCCCGCATGTGCGTGGGCCAGACGCTTCAGCTTGGCATAAAGGCGCATCCGGACGGCAGCTTTGAGGGTGTGGAGTGGAAAAGCTCCAACCCGCGCTGCGTTCAGGCGGACGCTTCCGGTACGCTGACGGCGCTGGCTCAGGGCAGTTCGGTGATCACCGCCGTGAGCTTTAACGGCGTGAAAGCCACCCTGAACGTGTCTGTGCTGCCCCAGCCGGACGAGATCAGACTGGACGCGACGTTCATATCCCTTTTGCCGGGCGAAAGCCGGCGCTTAAGCGGCTCGTTTTCCAGAAACGCCTATACCGTGATCAGCTTTTCCTCCCTCGATCCCTCGATCGCCGAAGTGGACAGGGAGACGGGCGAGGTCACGGGCGTGGGCTTCGGCACGACGGCCGTGGTGGCGCGGTCGCTGAACGGCAAGACCGCCACCTGCCTGGTGAGCGTAGAGGGCGAAAGCGGCGCTGAGCCGGAATTGGAGATCGTGTTTATGGACATCGACACCAACGACGGCATCCTTTTGCGCAGCGGGGAAGAATACGCCTTCATCGATTCCGGCTCCCATCCCTACGGCGAAAAGGCCGCGGAATTCATCCGCTCCCGGGGCATCACCCACCTCAAATACTATATCGGCACCCACGCCCACCTGGACCATATCGGCGGCGCCTGCGTGATTCTGGAAGCCTTTGACGTGGACATGGTGATCATGCCCCACGCACTGGTGGAGACCGCCATCCGGGGCAGCGTGTGGACGGACAATGAGAGGCAGGCGGTCCAGAAGGCCGTATACTGCATACTCAGGCTGGGCGAGACCATTTATCTTGGCAGCGCGCCGTTTTTGTGCATCGGGCCGGTCACGGTGAAAAACGTGAAGACCACCGACCATGCCGAAAACGACAATTCGCTGGTGCTCAGGGCGGAAGTGGGCGAAACGAGCATACTTCTGACGGGCGACGCCACCATCGTGGAGTTCAACGCCATCATCCGGGAGTTTCCGGACAAGATCAAGTGCGACGTGTATAAAAACACGCACCACGCGGGAGAGTTAAACGACGAGCAGATCAAAATGATCGCGCCCCGGATCGCCGTATTCTCCACATCTTCTTTGCGCCTGCCCTCTGACCGGTACCGGGGGCTGTTCGAAAGGCTGGGCAGCGAGATATACATCACCGCCGAGCGCGTGAACGGGAACGTGACCCTTTATACCGACGGAAAGGATATCACCGTCACACCGCAGTACGAAGACAACCGCGCCGCCTGGGCCGCCTCCAACGAGGTGTTCGGCGGCCACGGAAAATGACCCCGCGAAAGGAGCAGGCCGCATGACCGTTCAGGAAAGGCTGGACAAGGCCTCAGGGATATACAACGAAGCCGCCGTGCTGATCTCCTCCATGGGAGAATACGTGCGCGCCCGCGCGGACATCGTATGGGACACGAAGACCATGCTGGGGGAATTCGACCTGATCCTGCAGGCGATACTGATGCACATCGCCCTGTCCAACGGCCGCGTGGACCCGGCGGAGAAGGAATTCATCGCCCGCATCTCCCAGCGCGCGGACATCCTGTCGTACCTGCGGGCGCGTACGGGCAACCGCATCAACTTAAGCTGGAACGACTTCAGCAGAATGGATAAAGACAGCGCCGGCCAGCTGATGGAGCATATCGACCGGCTGCTCAGGGAAAACGTGTGCGACGCCTTCGTCCGTCCCCTGGCTGTGGGAGATTTTATCGACTCGGACCGGGACGAGCTGGGCATGCTGGAAAAGATGATCTCCCGCCTGGCCGCGCTTCTGACGAGCGCGGACGAATACGATCCTGACAGCCTGCATCTGGCTTACGCAAAAAGCGTTGCGGAGCTGCTGGGCGAAAGATGGAGATACTATAAGGAAAACCCAAACGCGGACGCGCCGCCCTTCACGATATCTTAACCCCGATATGCTACTATGACTCAAAACTAACGGATCAGAGGTGCTTTTATATGAAAATTCGTACCCGCTTCGCCCCCAGTCCCACGGGCTATATGCACCTGGGCAACCTGCGCACCGCGCTGTATACCTATCTTTGGGCGCGCAAAAACGGCGGCACATTCATTTTGAGAATAGAGGATACCGATCAGGAAAGGGAAGTCGCCGGCGCGGTGGACGCGATCTACCAGTCCCTGAAGATCGCGGGGCTTTCCCACGACGAAGGTCCCGACGTGGGCGGAGAATACGGCCCCTACGTGCAGAGCGAGAGGAAGGATATGTACCTGCCCTACGCCAAACAGCTCATCGAAAAGGGAAAAGCCTACTACTGCTTCTGCTCCAGGGAGCGCCTGGACCGGTGCCGCGCCGAAGCGGAGGCCAAAGGCGAGACCTTCAAGTACGACAAGCACTGCCTGGGGCTTTCCAAAGAAGAGATCCAGAAAAAGCTCGATGCGGGCGAGCCCTACGTGATCAGGCAGAACGTGCCCACGGAGGGCAAGGCGGGCTTTGACGACGTGATCTACGGCCATGTGGAGGTGGACTGCTCCACCCTGGACGACAACGTGCTCATCAAGGCGGACGGCCTGCCCACCTACAATTTCGCCAACGTCATCGACGACCACACCATGGGCATCACCCACGTGATGCGCGGCAACGAATACCTGTCCAGCGCCCCTAAGTACAACCTCATGTACGAGGCCTTCGGCTGGGAGCCGCCGGTATACATCCACCTGACTCCTGTGATGACCCGCGACGTGCAGAAGGACGAAAACGGCCAGCCGGTTACAGGCGAGGACGGCCAGCCCGTGGAGATCGTGCGCAAGCTCTCCAAGCGCAAGGGAGACCCGACGTTTGAAGACCTTCTGTCCAGGGGCTACCTGGTGGAGGCGGTCATCAACTACATGGTGCTTCTGGGCTGGAGCCCCAAGGGCGAAGAGGAGTTCTTTACCCTGGACGAGCTGGAAAAGCTGTTCGACCTGGAGGGCCTCAGCAAGTCTCCCTCCATCTTCGATATGCAGAAGCTCAACTGGTTCAACGCTGAGTACATCCGCCGCCTGACGCCGGAGAAGTACCGGGAATACGCCGGGCCCTGGCTGGAAAAGGTCCTGCCGGAGGGCTTCGACCTGGGCCGCCTGTGCGAGCTTTTGCAGGGCCGCACCGAGTTCTTCGGCCAGCTGCCGGAGATGGTGGCGTTCCTTGCGAAGATGCCTGATTTTCCGAACGATTTCTACGTGAACAAAAAGCAGAAGAGCACCGTGGAAAGCGCCCGGGACGCCTTAAACAGCGTTCTGCCCGTGCTGGAGGGCATCGGCGACTGGAGCGAAGAAAACCTGCACGATACGGTGCTTGATTTCATCGCCGGCCGCGGCATGAAGAACGGCCAGATGCTCTGGCCGCTGCGCATCGCCGTGTCCGGACAGATGAACACGCCCGGCGGCGCCTTCGAGATCATGTACCTGCTGGGTAAAGACGAGACGCTTTCGCGCCTCAAAACATCCATGGAGAGGCTTGGTTAAAATGATATTTCCCGATTATGACCGCAGCTCCCTGTCGCTCACGTCCAGCGCGGTCAGGTATTTCGGCGGCTCCTGCGCCTACCCGACGCTCAGGGAGATCGACGAAAAGCTCGCAGAAGGCGGGATCAGCAAGATCGTGATCGTGCTGTGCGACGGCATGGGCGAATACCTGCTTAAGCGCCATCTGCCCGAAACCTCGTTTCTGCGCACCCACGACCGGGCGGCGGTCAGCGCCGTGTATCCTTCCACCACCACCGCCGCCACCACCTCCATATGGACGGGGCTTTCGCCGCTGGAGCACGGCTGGCTGGGCTGGAGCCTGTATTTCAAAAGCTGCGCCCGGCAGCTGGACGTGTTCAGCGGCATGGAGAGCCATCTGGGAGACCGGTTTCCCGGCGGCTCGCCCGCGCCGAAGCTGATGCCGCTGCCCCCGGCGCTGGGCAGCCCCGAGGGCGCAAAGACCCATATGATCTTTCCCTTCGTGAGTTACGCCACCAACGGCTGCTGTCAGACCCATACGATACGGGAGTTCGGCGACATGCTCACCTGCGCGCTTTCGCTGTGCCGGGAGGAAGGCCCGAAACTGATATGCATGTACACCGGTGAACCGGACCACACCATGCACCTGGCGGGCGTGAACGCGCCGGAAACGAAGGCGCACTTTGAGCGCATAGACCGGGAGCTGAGCCTGTTCGCATCCAGACTGCCTGATGACGCCCTTTTGATCGCCACCGCCGACCACGGCCTGGTGGACGCGGTGGAGCCGGTGATCGTAAACGAGATCAGGAGCCTTGACGAATGCCTGTGGATGCCGCCCTGTGTGGAGCCGCGCGCGTCGGCCATGTTCGTAAAGCCCTGGCGCCGCGCCCAGTTCGAGCGCGAATTCCAGGCGGTGTGCGGGGAGGACTTTTTGCTGATCAGCCGGGAGGATGCCCTGAAAAACCACCTGCTGGGCCGGGGCACGCCCCATCCCCGCACGGAGGACTTTATGGGCGATTACCTGGCCTGCGCCACCGGCAGCCGGTTCATCCGCTACGATACGATGGAAGGCAAGGTGCCCAGCCTGATCGGCCAGCACGCCGGCCTCACCGAAGAAGAAATGACCGTGCCCGTGATCCTCGCCCGGGGCGGCGAAAAATCGGCATGAAGCGTTTTGCCTTCACCTTTCCGCCGGACGTTTCCCCTGAGGACGAAAAGCGCGCCGTGAAGCTTCTTAAAAAGCAGCCCGGCGTGCTTGGCGCGCGCCTGCGGGGCGGCCTTCTGCACGCATCGTGCCGTGAAGGCGGGCCGGAGGCCGGCGTATTGGGTGAAGCGCTTTTGCGGGAAGGGATCAGCGTCCTGCCCGCAGAAGACAGTATGCCCGGCTTTGACTTTCGTGCGCCCGTCAGGTGGCTGCTGGCCCTTGCGGGCGTGTATCTCACGCTGGGCGCGCTGTGGGGCCTGCCCCTGCCCAGGACGTTTTCATATCCCGTCAGCGCGGGCATCACGCAGATGCTTCTCACGCTGGCTGTGTGGGCGCTGTGCGCGGAATACTTCCGCCCCAAAAACCTGTTTTCCCGCCGGAACGCGCCGGATACCTATGCGTTTGCGATCCTGGCCAGCCTGTGCGCGGCGGTGTACAGCGTGCCTTCCCTCATCGCGGGCGCGGCCCGGATGAGCCGGGGCGAAGAATTGCGCATGAGCCTGTTTTTTGACTGTGCTGCGCTTCTGCCGGTGGTGATGACCCTTGGCCGGGACCTGGAAAGGCGCCAGAGAAAAAAGCTGGCGGCCATCCTTCAGACGCCGGACCGGTCGAAGGCGGACGAAGAGCCTCCGCTTTTGGTAAAGCGGGCGTACCGCGCGGGGCGCATCCTGGCGTGGGCCGCGCTGGCGCTTGCCGCGGCAAGCGCGGTGTTCTGGCTGATGAAGGGCGAAAGCGCCGCCTTCGCGGTGAGCTGCGCCGTGTGCGTGCTGGCCCTCGCCTGTCCCGGCATACCCGGCCGTGCGGCTTCCGCGGTGCTGCTCAGCGCTCTGGCGGAACTGCACAAAAAGGGCGTAAATATCAAGTCCATGCGCACGCTGGAAATGCTTTCCGGCATCAAAAGCGCGGTTCTGGAGCAGGAAGGTGCTTTGTACGGCGGAAACAAGACCGTGGAAGGCTGCGCGCTTACGCCGGACACGTCCGAGAGAATGCTTTTCTCCCTGGCGGCATCGGCGCTTCAGGGCGGGGAAGACCCCGTTTCGCGGGCGGTCCTGGCCCGGGCGGCCTTTATGGATATCCCGCTGGATCCCCTGGTGGACCGGGAAGGGGAAGGCGCGAACGTGCGCGCCCTGGCCGGCGAAACGCGGGTGCTGGCGGGCGATTACGGTTTCATGCTCAAAAACGCGCTGGATATGGCGGCCTGGGAAGACAAACCTGCCGAGCTGGCGCGGGACGGCTGCACGGCTTTGTTCGTGGCTACGGCGGGGCGCGTAAAGGGGATCATCGCCTTAAGGGACGCCCTGAAGCCGGGCGCGAAAAACGCCGTTTCCGCCCTGAAGGAAATGGGGCTCACCGTTATGATGGCGTCCGGAGAAAAGACACCGGTCAGCGAAGAGCTGGCCCTGCGCGCCGGCGCGGACAGCGTGACCTACGACCAGGATGCGGACGTGACAAAGCGCCTGCTGGCGGCTGGAAAAGAAGATTATCTCTACGTCCGCGCCGACCGGGCTGGCCCCATGGAAAGCAAAACGCTCACGGCGGACGTATCCGGCCGGTCAGACGCGCCCGTGGGCGCAGCTGTCGAAAGCATCCCCTTTGCGGTGAGCTTCGCCCGCGCCGCCGTCAGGCGTGCAAAGAAGCGCCTCTGGTGTCTGGCGGCTTACGAAGCTGTATGCCTTCCGCTGGCGGCGGGTCTCGTGCATGCCCGCCTGGGCTACAGCCTGGCCCCGCTCGTAGCGTCTCCCGTCATGCTGGCGGTGAACCTTTTGATGCTCAGGGGCGTAAAATGGGAAAAACGCGGCAAATCAGCCGCGCGCTGAAATAGGAGGTACGTTATGCTGAAAGGTATATCCCCAGTCATCAGTCCGGAACTGATCAAGATCCTGATGGAAATGGGCCACGGAGACGAGATCTGCATCGGCGACGGCAACTTTCCCGCCGCGTCCATCGCCCAGCGCCTGGTGCGTCTGGACGGCCACGGCGTGACAGAAGTGCTGGACGCGATCCTGGCCCTGTTCCCGCTGGACACCTACGTGGAAGCGCCGGTGGCGCTGATGGAAGTGGTGCCCGGCGACAACGTGGTGCCGGTGATCTGGGACGAATACAAGGAAGTGATCGCCCGGCGCGAAGGCGATAAAAAGATCGAGAACATCGAGCGCTTCGCTTTCTATGAGCGGGCAAAGAAATGCTACGCCGTGGTGGCCACGGGCGAAAGCGCCCTGTACGCCAACATCATCCTCAAAAAGGGCGTGGTAAAGTAAAGGGTTACTCCGGGGCTTTGGCAGAAGGATCCACCGGGTAGTTTGGAGGGGCGGCGCCCCTCCAATTTCAATCCGCAGGGCCGGCTTTGCCGGCCCGAGGAGCGATTTTCATCGGGAGCGCAGCAAACCCTTACCGCCGGAAATGAAATCCCATTTCATTTCCGGCGATAGGCTGATATGCGGTCCCTCCAAAAAATAACATATATTGAGCGCGAGCTTTTACGCATAAATAATCTAACGGGGCATTCGGTGTGATATAATATAGGGTACGGTAAAAAGCGATAAAGGAGAATACCCATGAGCTGCACTTACGAGAAGCTTTCAAGCAACAAAGCCAAGCTTTCCTTCACGGTCAGCGCCGAAGAGTTCGACGCCGCCGTGGCGAAGGCCTATAAAAAGAACGTTTCCCGCATCAATATACCCGGATTCCGCCGCGGCAAGGCGCCCCGCCACGTGATCGAGATGCACTACGGCAAGGGCGTGTTCTACGAGGACGCGCTGGACGACCTGTTCCCGGACCTGTACCAGGCTGCCGTGAAGGAAAACGAGCTGGAGCCCGTGGACCGTCCCGAGCTGGACGTGGAGCAGATGGAAGCCGGCAAGGAACTGAAGTTCTCCGTGGAAGTCTTCGTGCGCCCCGACGTGACGCTGGGCGACTATAAAAACATCCAGGCCACCCGCGAAGTGAGCGAAGTGACCGACGACGACGTGAACGCCGAGATCGAGCGCGCCCGCGAGCGCAACGCCCGCTTCATCGACATCACCGACCGTCCCGCCAAGCTGGACGACGAAGTCAATATCGACTACGCCGGCTTCGACGGAGACGTGCAGTTCGAGGGCGGCACTGCGCAGGGCCACAACCTGGTGCTGGGCAGCGGCCAGTTCATTCCCGGCTTCGAAGATCAGCTGATCGGCGCCGAGGTGGGCAGCGAAGTGGACGTGAACGTCACCTTCCCCGAGGATTACCATGAAAAATCTCTGGCCGGCCATCCCGTGGTGTTCAAGGTGAAGGTCAACTCCATCAAGGAGAAAGAGCTTCCCGCCCTGGACGAGGACTTTGCCAACGACATGAGCTTCGACACCCTGGACGAGTACAAGGCCGACGTGCGCGCCAAGCTCGAAAAGGACGCCCAGACCAAAGCGGACAACGCCTTTGAAAACGACGTGATCGAAAAGGCCGTGGAGTGCTGCGAAGTGGACATCCCCGATGCGATGATCAACGGTGAGATCGACGACATGATGCGCGACATGGAGATGCGCCTGCGCTATCAGGGCCTGAAGATCGAGGACTACTGCATGTACACCGGCCAGACCGTGGAGCAGATGCGCGAGATGTACAGGGAGCAGGCGGTGTCCCGCGTGAAGGGCCAGCTGGTGCTGGAAGCCATCCGGAAGGCGGAGAACATCGAAGCCACCGACGAAGAAGTGGACGCCGAGATCGCCAAAGTGGCCGAGGAGCGCAAAAAGTCCCTGGAGGACTACAAGGCCCAGATGAGCGAAAGCAGCCTGAACTACTTCAAAAACATGACCGTGATGCAGAAGGTCGTTTCCTTCCTCAAAGACAACGCCAAGCCCGAGGAGAAAGCGGAATAACCATCCCACAGCACGGTGACTTACGCGGCGCGGCATGACCGCGCCGTTGTTCAAACAACGGAGGAACCATGAAAAACTATCTCGTTCCCACTGTGATCGAAAAGAGCGAAATGGGCGAGCGCGCCTACGACATCTATTCGCGCCTGCTCAAGGACAGGATCATCTTTCTGGGCGGCCCCATCGACGACGGTGTTGCCAATACCGTGGTCGCGCAGATGCTGTTTCTGGAAATGGAAGATCCCGACAAGGACATCATGCTCTACATCAACTCTCCGGGCGGTTCCATCAGCGCGGGCATGGCGATCTACGACACGATGAAGTATCTCAAGTGCGAGGTCTCCACCCTGTGCATCGGCATGGCGGCTTCCATGGGGGCATTCTTGCTGGCGGCGGGCGCCAAAGGCAAGCGCAAGGCACTGCCCAACTCCGAGATCATGATCCATCAGCCCCTCGGCGGCACCGAAGGCCAGGCCACGGATATCCTGATCCACGCCGAGCACATCAGGCGCATCAAGCAGCGCATGAATGAGGAACTGGCCAAAAACACCGGCAACGAGCTGGCCCGCATCGAGGCCGATACCGAGCGCGACAATTTTATGACCGCGCAGCAGGCCCTCGAATACGGCCTGATCGACGGCATCATTCCGCCCAGACGATAAACAGGAGCACGGATACATGGCGACAAACAAGGAACCCAGATGTTCATTTTGCGGCAAGCCCGGCTCGTCCGTGCGCCGATTGATCTCCGGTCCCGGCGGGAACGCGTATATCTGCGACGAGTGCGTGTTTCTGTGCCAGGAGATCATGAGCGACGACGTGATCGCGCCCAACCCCTCCTCCCGTCCGTCTTCCCACAGCGAGATCGACGTGAAGACGCCCGCTGAGATCAAGGAAGTGCTGGACCAGTACGTGGTGGGGCAGGACCAGGCCAAAAAGGCCCTGAGCGTTGCCGTATACAACCACTATAAGCGCATCAACTACAAGGGCAAGAAAAACGATGTGGAGCTGCAGAAGAGCAACATCGTGATGCTCGGCCCCACCGGCTGCGGCAAGACCTATCTCGCCCAGACCCTGGCCAAGGTGCTCAACGTGCCCTTCGCCATCGGCGACGCCACCTCCATCACCGAGGCGGGCTACGTGGGCGAGGACGTGGAAAACGTGCTGCTGCGCCTTATCCAGAACGCGGATTACGACGTGGCGCGGGCGGAAAAGGGCATAATCTACATCGACGAGATCGACAAGATCGCCCGCAAGAGCGAGAACCGCTCCATCACCCGCGACGTGTCCGGCGAGGGCGTGCAGCAGGCGCTGCTCAAAATGCTGGAAGGCGCGGTGGTGAACGTGCCTCC
>JAFZPV010000041.1 GCA_017552535.1 Clostridia bacterium | reverse complement strand
CTGCGGGCATTTCCGGGCGAAAAAACTGCAATGAAGCGATTCTTTGCTCTCGGCGGGCAAGCTCGCCTTCGCAAAAATCGCTCCTCGAGCCGGCAAAGCTGGCCCTGCGGATTGAAATTGGAGGGGTAAACCCCTCCAAACCACCGAGTGGGTTTCCCCTACTTATGCAACAGCTCTTTTTTTCTGTGCGCTTTTGCGGAGAGCGTGAAAACTATCCCACGGGCCGGAAGTAAAACGTTATGGTCCAATGGCAGGTATAGCCGCTGTAGCGTCCTGCGTTTTCAGTGACGTACACGTCCAAAGCGGCGTCAAAGCCGTTTTTCAGGTCTTCTTCCGTGAGGGCCAGGCGGGTTTCGGCTTCTCCTGTGTCCGGACGGGAATCATTTTCTGTGATCACGGCCCGGATCAGCACTTCGTCCCCGGGGCGCAGCGACAGGGTGCGGGCGCCGGTCAGCTTCTGGCCGTTTACGTATATCTCCGTGTGCCAGTTGTGGCCCACGCGGTTGTCGCCGCGGTTCAGGGTCTCCGCGCTCACGCGCACGGGAAGGGCGGGATACACGCTTTCGCCTCTTTCGTCCAAAAGCGGCCCGTCCGCCCGCACGTAGCGGCAGGGCACGAAACCTTCGTATGTCTTGCCCCGGTATGTGAGGCTGGCCTGATACCATTCCTCCGTCTTCCCGGCCACCAGCTCTGTGAGGGTAAGTACGGTGCCAAAGCCCATGCGGACGAGCTCGTTAGAGGCGCGGCTTGGCTGTTCGCGCAGCCGGGCGCCTTCGGCGGTCACCGTGCCCGAAACGAAATGCGCGGGCGCGTCCTCGCTTTGGCTTACAAAGCTGCCAAGACAGGCGAAGATCAGTATCAGCGAAAGCGCGAAGCGAGCGGGACGTGCGTGCATCATTCTGTTTTGCCTCCGCACATCAGGCTTTGCAGTTCCGGCGGCAGGGGAGAGGAGAACGCAAGCTCCTTCCCGCTCAGGGGGTGAAGAAAACGCATGCGGGCGCTGTGCAGGGCAAAGCGGCCCGGCAGCACGTCCGGGCGTCCATCCCCGTACAGAAAGTCGCCCAGCACGGGGCAGCCTATGGCCTTCATGTGCACGCGGATTTGGTGGGTGCGGCCCGTTTCGAGAACGAGGTGAACCAGCGAGATGCCCCCGCAGGACAACACCACATCGTAATGGGTGCGGCAGGGCTTTCCGTCCGGACGCACCTCGCGCTTTACCGTGGCGCCGTCCGCCTTGCCGATGGGCAGGTCGATGACGCCGCCGGCGGGTTCGGGCGTGCCCTGCACCACCGCCAGATATTCCCGCACGAATGCTGGCGTATGCAGCTGCTTTGCCAGCGCAGCCTGGGCGTGGGCGTGCTTCGCGGCGGCCATCAGGCCGCTGGTGCCCTTGTCCAGCCGGTTCACAGGCCTGAATATGAAGCCCGGTACGTCTTTGAAGCGGAAAGCCAGCCGGTTTTCCAGCGTATTGTCGCTCTGGCGCGGCGAGGACTGGACCGCCAGGGGCGCGGGTTTGTTTACCACGTAGATGTCCTCGTCTTCGTAAACGATGTCCACTTCCGCCTCTTCGGGCGCGGGGGCAAACGCAGGTGCGTCGTCGTAAATCTCTATGCACAGTGTCTGGCCCGCGCGCACCGCCCGGTCGGCGTGAACGCTTTCCCCGTCCAAGATCAGGCCGTTTATCACCTTGGCGCGCGAAAGCTGGCGCGCGGATACGCCCATTTTTCCCCGGGCGATCCGCCACACCAGCCGCCCGTCGTCCTCGGGCGGCACCGTATAGCGCAGGATCTTCGAATTCATGTACGTACACCTGCCGGCGCGTTGATGGGGCAGGGGGACCTGCCGCCATCAGTATACCACGAACCAGGCCGCAACACAACAAAAAGGTTCTTCCCGGAAACACAGGAATTTCTGTTAAACCGACACCTCATCCGAGCCAACTTCGCGGCCCACCTTCTCCTCGAGGAGAAGGCATATAAGGCTTCCCCTCGAGGGGAAGCTCCGCCGAAGGCGGTGATGAGGTGGAATGTTGAAAAAATATCCTATGACTCTCCGTGAAGAGCTGCAAAAAACCGGAACAGACCAAAGTCTGTTCCGGCGGGTTTCGTTGTTCTGTCAGAAGTCGCGCACCTTGCCGGCGATCTCGCGGTCCATCTGGGCCAGCAGCTCGTCCGCAGACATGACCACGCTCTCCTGGCTGCCGCGCTTGGTGACGGCCACCGTGCCGGCCTCGGCTTCCTTGTCGCCCAGCACCAGCAGGTAAGGGATCTTCTCCGTGCGGGCTTCGCGCAGCTTGAAGCCGATCTTCTCGTTGCGTAAGTCCACTTCCACGCGAATGCCGGCTTTTTCCAGCTTGTCCTTCAGGGCGTAGGCGGCGTCGTCCGCGCGATCCGTGATGGTCATGATGCGCGCCTGCTCGGGGGCGATCCAAAGGGGCATCGCGCCGGCGTACTTCTCGATCATGTAGGCCAGGGTGCGCTCATAGCAGCCCAGGGACGTGCGGTGGATGATGTAGGGCGTCTTCTTCTGTCCGTCGCTGTCCACGTACTCCATGCCGTAGCGCTGGGCCAGAAGCATGTCGATCTGGATCGTCACCAGCGTGTCTTCCTTGCCGAACACGTTCTTGTACTGGATGTCCAGCTTGGGACCGTAGAAGGCGGCTTCGTCGATGCCGATGGTGTATTCCAGGCCCAGGTTGTCCAGGATGCGGCCCATCACCGCCTGCGCCTCTTCCCACTGCTCCTTGGTGCCTTCGTACTTGTTCTTGGGGTTGGCGGGGTCCCACTGGGAGAAGCGGAACGTGCAGTCCTCCAGCAGGCCTACCGTGCCCAGCATTTCCTTGGCCAGCGCCAGGCACTCGCGGAACTCCTCCTCCAGCTGATCGGGACGCAGCACCAGATGGCCTTCGGAGATCGTGAACTGGCGCACGCGGATCAGGCCGTGCATCTCGCCGCTGTCTTCATTGCGGAACAGCGTGCTGGTCTCGCCCAGGCGCATGGGCAGGTCGCGGTATGAACGCATGCGGTTCAGGTACACCTGATACTGGAAGGGGCAGGTCATGGGACGCAGGGCGAAGCATTCCTTCGTCTCGTCGTCCGGGTCGCCCATGATGAACATGCCGTCGCGGTAGTGATCCCAGTGGCCGGAGATCTTGTACAGGTCGCGCTTGGCGAAATAGGGGGTCTTGGTGAGCAGATAGCCGCGCTTCTGTTCGGTGTCTTCCACCCAGCGCTGCAGCAGCTGGATCACGCGGGCGCCCTTGGGCAACATGATGGGCAGGCCCTGGCCGATGTAATCCACAGTGGTGAAGTATTCCAGCTCGCGGCCCAGCTTGTTGTGGTCGCGCTTCAGGGCTTCTTCCTGGCGCTTCAGGTACTCTTCCAGCTCTTCCTTGCTGGCGAAAGCCGTGGCATAGATGCGCTGCAGCATCTTGTTCTTCTCGCTGCCGCGCCAGTACGCGCCGGCTACGGAAGTGATCTTGAAGGCCTTGATCTTGCCCAGGGACGGCAGGTGGGGGCCGGCGCACAGGTCGGTGAAGCCTTCCTGGCGGTAGAAGGAGATAGCCGCGTCCTGGGGCAGGTCGTTGATCAGCTCCACCTTGTAGGGCTCGTCCTTCATCAGCTCCAGCGCTTCCGCCCGGGGCAGCTCAAAGCGCTCCACGCGGGAGTTCTTGCCGATGATGTGCTTCATTTCCTTTTCGACCTTGGCCAGGAACTCCGCCGTGAAGGGCTCGTCCACGTCGAAATCGTAGTAGAAGCCAGTGTCGATGGCGGGGCCGATGGCCAGCTTGGCTTCGGGGCGCAGGTTTTTAACCGCCTGAGCCAGCACGTGGCTGGCCGTGTGCCGGAGCACCCGCAGGCCGTCGGCGTCCTTGCCGGTCAAGAATTCCACTTCGGCGTCGCCGCTGATGGGCATCGCCAGGTCCTGCACCGTGCCGTTCACGCGGGCGGCCAGGGCGCTTTTGCGCACCTCGTCACCCAGCGCGGCAGCGATGTCCAGCGCGTTCATGCCGTCCTGAAACTGCATTTCCTGTCCGTTTACTTTGATGATCATATCCGTACCTCCAAAGAGTATTCAGCATATAAAAACGCCCGTCCCGATCATAAGGGACGAGCGGTGTGCCCGTGGTTCCACCCAAATTGCATTCCGTTTGGAATGCCGCTTGACGGACTGTAACGCGTCCACGCGCTGAAAGTCGGGAGGCGGTCTTTTTCCGGGTGTGCCGCCGCGCTCGCACCTTGCCGCGGCTCTCTTGGGGCGCCTCAGGAAACATTTTTCTCCGTCTTTCCTTCAGAATATCAGTATTTTATGTACCCGGAGCGCGTTTGTCAAGCGAAGAGACGGTTAAATCGTCCGCGCCCGCGCGAGGGCGCGAATCGCCGCAAACCATCAAAAATGCATATCGACACACATTAAAAAACCGTATATGGGTTTTGAATGGTTAAGATTTCGCTCAAAATGCAATTGAGGCCATTTACATATTGCAATTTTACATTTTGTGTGGCATAATGGCACTCACACGCGAAACAGAAACTTTCTACAGAACGGAGTGAAAAACATGCCTCTTGGCGTTTCCATAAAGTGCAAAAACATCCAGCCTTCGGTCACCCTGGCCATAGACTCCCGCGCCAAACAGCTGCGGGCGATGGGCCTGGACGTGATCGGCTTCGGCGCCGGCGAGCCGGACTTTGATACCCCCAAATACATCAAGGACGCCGCCAAAGACGCGCTGGACGCGGGCCTCACCAAATATACCCCCGTGGCGGGCACGCTGGAACTCAAGACCGAGATCCAGGCCAAGCTCCTTCGGGACAACAAGCTGGAATACGAGCTTACCGACATCGTGGTGTCCACAGGCGCCAAGCAGTGCCTGTTCAATGCCCTGTCCGCCATCCTCGATCCCGGCGACGAGGTGCTGATCCCCGCGCCCTGCTGGGTGAGCTATCCCGAAATGGTGTCCATGGCGGGCGGCGTGCCGGTGCTGGTAAACGGCAAAGAGGAAGACAATTTCGTGGTGCCTGCCGAAGAGCTCGAAAAGCACATCACGCCCAAAACCAAGGCGCTCATCATCAACTCTCCCAACAACCCCACGGGTTGCGTGATCGGCGCGGAGCTGCTCGGGCAGTACGCGCGCCTGGCGGTGGAGCATGCCTTCTACGTGATCTCCGACGAGATCTACGAAAAGCTGATCTACGACGGCGGCCGCCACGTGTCCATCGCCTCCCTGGGGGAGGACATCAAGGCGCAGACCATCGTGATCAACGGCGTTTCCAAATCCTACGCCATGACGGGCTGGCGCATCGGCTACGCGGCGGGCCCCAAGAACGTCATCAAGGCCATGACCTCCTTCCAGAGTCACACCACCTCCAACGCCAATTCCATCGCCCAGCACGCGGCGGCTGTGGCGCTCACCAACGGCGAAAAGTTCATGCACGAATCCTTTATGGAGTTTACCGCCCGCCGCAACCTTATGTATGATATGCTGTCTTCCATCAAGGGCCTGAAGTGCAACCTGCCCGCGGGCGCGTTCTATATGATGCTCAACATCTCCGCCCTGATCGGCAAGTCTGTAAACGGCAAGGTGATCACCGGCAGCGACGATTTTGCCGGCGCCCTGCTGGAGAGCAAGATGGTGGCCGTGGTGCCCGCCCGGGCCTTCGGCGACGACCGCTTCGTACGCCTGAGCTACGCCACCACCCGTGAAAAGATCATCGTGGGCGTGGGCCGCATCGCCGAATTCGTGCAGGAGTGCACGGACGTATAACCCCCAAAATGATCTGAACGAAGCGCGCGCTCAAAAAAAGAGGGCGCGCTTTTGCGTGAGCATCCGCTTGACATCCGCAGCCGCGCATCACTATAATAACGCTGCAATGCCATAGAAATCCAGGGTTTGCCGTTCTTTTTTGCCGGGCAGCAGGATGCTGTTCCGGATACAGCGCGCACGGGAGGCATTTTATGAAAGCACACATGACCTGGTCCTACACACCGTACTCCCCGCTCCTCAGGGACGCGGGCAGACCGTACATCTGCCGGGTGGCACCCGGCATGAACAATATCCATATCGAGTGGCTGCCGGTTGAAGGCGAAGAAACGTACCGTGTTTTTCTTGGAAAGATGGGAGAAGAACCGGCTTTCATATGCGAGACTCAAGATTGCTGTTTCGATTTTACGGGCCTGGAAGCCGAGAGCGATTACGCCTTCAGGGTCATCTGCCGAAGCGGTGAAAGCCGCCTGCGCCTGGCACGAACAGGCAGGCGCGATTCTACGGACGGGGTCACGGTCAATTACCTGCATCCCCAGGACGACGCTTACGCGTTTTCGGGCCAGAGCCTGTGCTCGCCTTCCCTCATCCGGGCGCCCCAGGGGCACCTGCTGGCGTCCATGGACGTGTTCGCGCCGAACGCCCCGCAGAACCTGACCCTCATCTTCCGAAGCGACGACGAAGGCGCCACCTGGCATTACGTATGCGAGCTGTTTCCCTGCTTCTGGGGCAGGCTCTTCGTGCACCGGGGCCGCATATACATGCTGGCCGTCTCCACGGAATACGGCGATCTGCTGATCGGCGCGTCGGACGACGGCGGGCAGACCTTTTGCCCTCCCAGCGTCCTTTGGCGCGGCTCCTGCCACAGCCGGGAGGACGGCATACACAAAAACCCCCAGCCCGTGGTGGAATACGCGGACCGCATATGGAACACCTGCGAGTGGGGCTGCTGGGCCCACGGGACCCACGCGGCGATGGTGTTTTCCTGCCCCTCGGACGCGGACCTGCTCGATCCCGCTTCCTGGCGCTTCACCCCGCCCGTTCCCTATGACCCCGCCTGGCCCGGAACGGCGGAAGGCAAAAGCGCCGGCAACATCGAAGGCAGCCTCACGGTGCTGCCGGACGGGCATCTGTACAACATCATGCGCTACGACATGACCCGCTGCACGCCGGATTTCGGGCGCGTGCTGGCCTACCGGGTGAACGAAACGGACCCGGACGCACCGCTTGCATACAGTCACGCCATCGCGCTTCCGGGCAATCACTCCAAATTCGAGATCCAGTTT
The DNA here is from genome assembly GCA_017552535.1 of Clostridia bacterium. GTDB lineage: Bacteria > Bacillota > Clostridia > Christensenellales > Aristaeellaceae > RUG14130. Next base: position 12,695 of record JAFZPV010000041.1, on the reverse strand, counting down.
GACCCCGTCAGCCGCTGCTACTTTTCCATCATCAGCCGCATACGCGGCTCGGAGCATAAATACGACCGCAACCTCATGTCCCTCATGGTGAGCCGGGACGGCGAAAACTGGCTTTTGGCCTGCGACCTGATCGACGAAACGGACAAAGACCCGAAAATGACGGGCTTCCAGTATACGGATTTCATGTTCGACGGGGGCGATCTTCTCTGGCTCGTGCGCACGGGCGCCAACGGCGCGCGCAACTTCCACGACGCCAACTACAGCGTGTTTCACCGCCTGAAGGACTTCAGAAGGTACGCGCCGGCGGCAGAATAACACTTCCGGCAGAACGGAATTGAAACGGAAAACGCCCGTCTGAGAGCGAACTCAAACGGGCGCAGTTATTTTTGTATTATCGGCTTGCCTCTTGCCGTATAGCCGACAACGTTTTTTAAATATCCGCCTTTAAAGAACAATCGGTGCACCCTGCGGGAAAACCTCTCGGGATGCCTGCCAACCCAAATGGAGCATGCGCAAAAGGCGATCCATAAAAGAAGAAACGCGCCCATGAACAAGCCGGCAGCAGCTATGTTGCTTTGCAGATGACGCGTCATGCTCAGGCGGTCAAGAAAGACCGTATCCCCGGAAATCACGTATCTGACGGACCTGTGCTTGTTGTCCTTCGGACCGATCAGCATATATCCCACGTCGAAAACCGTGCCGGAAGAGCAGGCTTCTTCAAAACTCTGCGGGTCCGCAAGCGTCTTCCTGTATGAGAGGATCTGGTATTCCAACCCGTCCTCCGCGCCGCGCAGGATGAGGTCGTCCCCGTCGGCTGAAAAACCAGTTTCCGCAAACGAGACCTGTGTGTAGAAAGGCTCCTCGTTCTCATAATGGCGGTACGCCGCCCGGCATAGGATCAGTGGGGCGATCAACAGCAGCGCGATGAGCGCAAAGACGAAGACAAAAACACCGGGTTCGCGCACGTTGCCGTTAAAGACATCAAGCTTTGACCTGCGTTCCGGCGCTTTGGGGATGCTTTTTCCGCCGCACTGCCGTCTGTAGCGGGCGGCTATAAACGTCATCAAAGCCGGAAAGTCACGGTAAAGTCCGTTTATTTCCACGCGGCTGGAACCTATGTGCAGCCGGACGGCTCCCGGACCGGCTTCGATCCCGGTGATATCGGAATACCTGTATGTGCGGGTAACGCCCCAGAAGTTCCTGACCGCAAATTCGTCCGGGCGCAGCGTGACGCGAAGCATGATAAACGCGTTCACGATCACAGCGCCGAGTGCTGCGATAACGGCGAAAAGAACCTTTTCCCATATGAGCGGGGCGGCGACGGCACAGCAGATGAACAGGATCAGATCGATCAGACCGACCCATAGAAACCCGCGTGCCAGGCGGTATATGTGTGTGCGGGTATCGCCGATCACCCTGTTTTCGCTTGCTCTGCTCATGACGTTAGATTATGGATCGAAAGATTCTTGCATATATTACGGCCCATCTCCGCGCAAAAGGACGAGACAGAATGTTTTACAGCCTTTCTGCAAACTCCTCGATCACGCCCAGGTCCCAAAGCAGGGAGCTGGTCATGTACTTGTCGCGGATGTCGCGGGAACGCAGGAAGGCGTCCACGGTGTCCTGGCGGCTGATGCCGATCTCGGCGGGGGAGAGGGGCATGCCGGTGGAGCGCATCTTGCCCAGCAGCCAGTCCTTTTCGGGCAGCTCGTCTGCAATGATCTGCCGAATCTCGTCCCAGCCGGAGATGATCCTGTCAAGCCGCGCGGCGTGTTTGGCGGGATCGTTCTTTTTGGCGGTCTTTTCGATGTCCAGTATCGTGTCTGCCACGTTTCCGAACACGCGGCGGATCTCTTTTTCCCAGGCGGACTGATCGAAGGCGGCCATATGGGCGAGGGCCTTTTCACGGTCGGGCCTGAGCTGTTTGATGCCTTCGAAGATGTCCATGGTCAGCGCGGTGCCCACGCCCACGTGGATGCCGTGCAGGTCGGCTTCCTTGCCGCGCTCCAGGGCCATCATGTCCCAGATGTGGCTGAAGTAGTGTTCCAGGCCGCTGGCGGGGCGCGAGATGCGGGCAAAGCTCATGGCAAAACCGCTGAGCACCAGCCCTTCGGCTACCGCGCCCACGCTGTCGGGATCGCGGCGGGCGAGGCCTTCGGCGGAGGCCATGATCTTTTTGAGCGCCCTTCGCATGAGCTCGGCCACGTGGGGGCAGTAGTATTCGCCCGTCACCAGATGGCTGATGCGCCACTCGCACACGGAAATATACTTGGCGGCCATGTCGCCCAGCCCCGCCCACAGCATGCGCATGGGGGCCTGGGCCATGATCTCGGTGTCCAGCACGATGCCTGCGGGGCAGCGGTTGTACAGGGTGCTCTTCACGCCGTCTACCACCATGGAGGAGGAGTTGGAGGCGAAGCCGTCCATGCTGGGGGCGGTGCCCACCACGATCTGGGGCAGCTTCACGTCAAGGCTGAACACCTTGCTTAGGTCGTTCATCACGCCGCCGCCCACGGCGACGATCACGTCGCAGGAAGTATCAAAACGCATGGCGATCTGGCCCAGGGAGGTCTCGTCCGGCTCCACCTTGGGATAGCCGTTTTCCTTCACCGTGAAAACGGTGGAGGCGATACCGGCGTTTTCCAGCACCTGCACGGCTTTCTCGCCGGCGGCTTTCCAGGTGTTCTTGTCGCAAACGATGAAGGCCTTGCTGCCGCCCACGGCCCTGACGGCCTCGGGCAGATCCTCGATCGCGCCGCGGCGGATCGACAGATATTCGCACGCTGCCTCGTGGTGTACGCCGCACTCGCAGTCAAAGCCGCCCTTGCGCATGAGCTCTCGGGGCGAAAGATTCTCAAACAGTTCCATACGCTAACCTCTTTCCAATGCGGTAATATATTCTTCCAGCGCTTCGGCCACCTCGTTTCGCGAGGCGAATCCGTTCACCCGGGCGCGCAGCCTCGCGCTGCCGGGCATGCCCTGGATGTACCAGGCGATGTGCTTGCGGCTCTCCATCACGCCCAGCTTTTCCCCGTAGGTATCGATGAGCATATCCATGTGGCGCACCGCGGCGCGCATCCGCTCCTCGGGCGATGGGGGAATAAAGCTCTGCCCGTTCAGCGCCGCAAGGATCTCGCGGAAGATCCACGGGTTTCCCTGGGCGGCGCGGGCCACCATCACGGCGTCGCAGCCCGTTTCACGCAGCATCCTCAGGGCGTCCTGACCGCAGCGGATGTCGCCGTTTCCGATCACGGGGATGCGCACCGCCTTTTTCACTTCCGCGATCACGTTCCAGTCGGCCTCGCCGGAATAAAACATGTCCCGGGTGCGGGGATGCACCACCACGGCGGCGGCCCCGGAGGCTTCGGATATCCGAGCCAGCTCCACAGCGTTTATGTGCTCCCTGTCCCAGCCGGAGCGAATCTTTACGGTCACGGGTTTGCGGGCGGCCTTCACCATGCTCTCCACCAGGCGCCCGGCTTTTGCGGGAGAACGCATCAGCGCGCTGCCTTCGCCGTTTGACACGATCTTGTGGGCGGGACAGCCCATGTTGAAGTCGAAAAATACGAAAGGGGAATCGTTCAGGCGTTTCACGGCTTCGGAAAGCATGCTTTCATCGCTGCCGAACAGCTGAAGGCCCGTGACACCCTCCCGCGCGTCGGTTTTCAAAAGCTCCCTGTGCGCGCGGCTTTCGGGTGCGTACACGTAGCCCTTGGCGGAAAGCATTTCCGTTACCGCCCAGGCGCAGCCCTGCTCATTGCTCAAAACGCGCATGCTCAGGTCGGTCACGCCTGCCATGGGCGCCAGCGCAGCCCCGGGGGGCATCAGGAGGTTCCCGATATTCATCAGCTCTCCGTATCCTTGTAGGCGGTGTCCTGCTCAAGGCCCGTGATCTTCCACACGCCGTCGGACTGCTTGTGCAGGGTCACGGTGTAGCGGGTGCTCTTCCAGGGCACGATGTCCGGCGCGGCCTTGGAGGCATACTCTGCCCGCACCTTTCCGCTGATGTCCGTCACGCGCTCGGTGGCGATGCAGGTCACCGTGCCGCTTCTGGGATGCCAGCGCAGGCGCTGCAGGCTGATCTCGTATTCAAATGACGTGATATCGTAGAAAAAGTAGGGCGAGGCTTCGCTCCAGGCCGCCGCCAGCACCGGGTCGGCGGACAGGAAGCTGGCGGAAAAATAGTTGTTGAGGGAGGCGTAGTCGTCCCTGGTCAGACACACGTCCACGCGCTTTTCCAGCCCCTCCGTAACGAGGATGTAGGCGTTGCCGAGGTTGTACGCCAGGTAGAAGGCATACACGATGAGCGAAACGCACAGGGTGAGGATCACCAGGCGCTTGGCGAAAAAGGCGGCGAATCTGCGCAGATACTTCATGTGTCCCCGTCCTTGTCAGTTGTTGATGATGCGCTGCGTGGCCACGACGGATTCCTCGTCGATCAGGCTGAACTTGATCTCCACGCGGCGGGAGGCTTCTTTGTTTTCGGTGCCGTTTGCGTCGTAGATCAGGCTGGAGAAGGAGCGCCCGGAGGCCGTTACCATGCGGCGGAAGGAATAGGCGTCTGCCTCGCTCAAGCGCAGCGTGCGGCGCATATAGTTCCAGTCCAGCACATAATTTGCCACGGCCAGGGCCCTCTGCTGCGAAAGCTCCAGGTTATACAGATAGGCGTCCGTGCCCGTGCGGCCCGTGGAATCCGTATGGCCTTCGATCACGATCTCCGCGATGTAGGGCCTGAATTCGTCGGACAGAAGCACGCTTAAGTACACGGGCAGGAAGTTGTCCAGATACCTCTGGCCGCTTTCCTTCAGGTCGATCTTGCCGGAATCGAACAGCATGGCGCCGTAGAGGATGATCGCGCCGGTCTGCTGATCCACGTCCACGTTGATGCTGTTGCGCTTGAGCTCGCTGGACAGCCTTCTGATGATCTGGGTCTTTACGCCCAGCATTTGATCCAGCTGCTCCTGGGTGGTGGCGAGCTCCTTTTCGTACTGCGAGATCTGATCGGCGTACTGCTTTACCAGCGCGCTGTTCAACTGGCTGTCGGAGGACAGCTGCAGGTATTGGGCGCTTAAGCTGTCGTATTCGCTTTTGCGCCGGGCGATCTCGCTTTGCAGGCGGGTGATGTCGGCGTTCAAAGTTGCTTCGTTGCTTTCCAGCATCTGCTTTTCCTGCAGAAGCAGCGCCAGGTCCTGGCTCATGGCGGAGTTTTCGTTTCTGAGATCCAGTATGATGGTGCGGCCTTCCTCCAGCTCCGCCTGGATGACCAGCAGCTTGCTTTCGGCGTCGGACAGCTTTTCTTCGGCGTTTTCCAGCTTCTGGTTGGCTTCGGACAGGAGCAGGATCATTTCCTCTTCGCTTTCCTCGCTGGCCCTGGCCCTCGCCTCGGCGATCAGATACTGCTCCTGAGCCTGCTTATATTTGTTCTCTTGCTCGTTCAGGGTGAACATCATGGAAAAGATCACGAAGATGAATATCAGCACCAGTACGCTCATCATGTCCGAGAAGCTCAGCCAGAACGAACCGTTGGAGCCGGATGCCGCGTTCTTTTTTCGGGTATAGGCCTTCATGCATCTCCACCTGCGTTCTTTTTGCCGGCGGGCAGCGCGCTTGCGGCTTTCTCCACCTGGCGGGCGGCCTTCTCCACGTGCTTCATCACCTGGGTCATGCAGCCTTCAAAGTAGGCAAGGGACTCGTCCATGTCCCTGTCCAGTTTCTGCCTTGCCTCGTTCACCTGCCCGGCAAGACCGGAAGCGGTATCGCTCAGGGCTTTGCCCGCGCCTTCCAGGGTCTTCGCGGCGGTGCCTTCCAGCCGGCTTGCGGCAAGCAGGAAGCCCTCCGCGGCCTGGGTCATGTCGTCGGTCTCCTTTTTGAGCTTTTCGGCCAGGTCGTGCAGGCTGTCGATGCACTCGGTCTGGGAAGACAGGAGCGCCCTGTCCTGCTGGGCCAGCTCGGAAAACTCCTCCACGGAGGTCTGCGTGCGCCTGAGCAGCTTATCGTATTTTTCCAAAAGCGCAAAGCAGTCGCTCTGCATGTCGTGTATGCTCCTGGCGCAGATGGCAAAGTCGCTCAGGGCGTCCGAAACGGTCTTTACGGTCTTTTCCTGATAGGCGCAGGTATCGCGAATGGTGTTTGAAAGCGCCTCCAGCTGCCCGTGGAACGCCTGATCCAGGCGATCGATGTACGCCTGGGCCACCTGGTCCATCATCTCGCGCTGCTTTTCGCTCTGCAGATTTGCCGCGTCCGCCACCGGACGGAAAAGCGCCTCCATGCGCTCGGGTTTGAGGGCCTCTGTCAGCTGGCGCAACAGTCCCGTCTGCTCCTGCTGGTAGATGGCCACCTGCGTCATGGGGTCCACGCTCAGCACACCCGCGTACTTGGCCATGGCGTTGTAAAACTCGATCAGCGTATTCTGCGCCTTGCTGTGCACGGCCCGGGTGATGAGGGTAAAGCTGATGGAGGCCACCACGCCGAAAATGGAGGTCAGAAACGCGTACTTCATGCTGGACAGAAGCGTGTTCATGGAGCTGGTGATGGTGGCGGCGTTCACGGAATTCATCTCGCTCAGCGCCAGCGAAAGCCCCAGCAGCGTGCCCAGAAAGCCCAGCGAGACCTGCACGCCCGGCAGCGCTTCGCTCAGCTTCACGCGCCCGGGGCCGTCGATCACGGTCTCTTCGTTGATATAGTCCTCCACGTTGGCGGGGTTGTGGTATTCTCCGTCGGCGAAAAACAGGTTGTTCAGGTATTCGCTCCAATGAGGCATCAGGCTGCCGCGGCCCAGGAAGCGGTCTTCCTGCCAGGAGCGCTTCGCCTTGTCGCCCTGTTTGATGGACGCGATGGCGCGCTTGAGCCGTTTGCGGTTATTGGAGACGGGCAGGATGCAGCTGAAGACGCCGATGAAAAACAGCGCGATGATCGCCGCGTATACTACGGCGCTGATGCCGCTGCCCAGCCAGCCCGTTATGCGTTGCCAAAGATACATATCGTCCTCCCGTTGTCGTATGCGCTATTATAGCACGGTAAAGACCCTGCTGCAATCATAAGACTCCGAAACGCGAAAAAAGTTCCTGCCGCCGTCACGCGCTTCATATGCACTTCAACAGCCAGTATATGACGCACAGCGCCAGCGTTCCCAGCGCCATCATTGCATAGCTCAAGGGCCAGACATTGCCTTTATTGAAGCCGTAAAAATCCGGCCAGCGCCTGCCCTCCGGGGCAATACGGGTTTTGTACAGGTACACAACGCCGTAGGCCAGCACGGGCGCAAGACCCCACAGATATGCCCCGAAACTGTCCAGCGGCGGCACGAAAAGCAGGTAATCCGCCATCGCCAGCAGGGGCCCCAGCAGGTGCAGATACAGGTTGGCGCCTTCCAGCAGGGGTTTAAGTCCGCCCGCCCGGGGCGCCAGGAACACGAGCACCGTGATCAGCGTCACCGTTACGCCAAGCGTTCCCAGATACCTGAGCAATACGACAGCTTGAGGCATTCGGCCCATAAGTATGTACAGCGCGTGTATCCCGGCTCCCAGCGCGCAGAAGATGTTGGATAAAACCGTAAAAAAGCGCAGCGCGGAAAAAACCTGTTCTTTGTTCCATCTGCCGTTTGCGGGCAGGCGGAACGCCAGTATGTACAGGGCGGCCAGAAACAAAAGAGCGTTCAGGATAAAAGAGATCGTGTTCATAGGGGTTTTGTCCTTTCGGGGCTTTGAAAGCGCGCCGGCTGCCCGTTTACGGCTTCCAGACGAACTCCCAGCAGGCGATGTTCTCCCGCCTGTGGGTGTAGGTGATGAACACCTTTTCGCCTTCGTGAACGATGGCGGGATAGGAGAATTCGCCGGGCTCGGCTTCCAGGTCGAAGAGCTTTTCCCAGCTTTGGCCGCCGTCCCGGGACGCCGCCACGGACAGGGGAGAGCGCACGCCGAAGTTCATGTTCACCGGATTGAATACCAGCAGCAGCGTGCCGTCGTCCATGCGGGTAAGGTCGATGCCGCTGTTGTTGTTGGGAAGGCATATCGGATATGCCTCGCACCAGTTAAGGCCGTCATCGGCGGAATCGCTGCGGTAGATCGCGCCTTCGCCGCTGCGCATCAGGGCGTGCACGCCGCTTTCATCTTCCCAGAGCGTGGGCTGTATGATGCCGCGGCCGTGCTGATACTCAGGCGGCAGCTGGCTTCTGTCGAAGGCTTCGCCTTTCTTTTTGGCCTCCAGCGCCCTGGCCTGCCAGAGCTTGAGGCCCTCGTCCAGATGCGCCGTGCCTTTGGCTTCGATCAGGCTGCTTTTGCGCCAGGTCCGGCAGCCGTCGTCTGAGATATCCATAAAGCAGCGCCACAGACCGCGCTCCACGCTGGCGGGCGCAAGGATGCGTCCGCTCTTCAAAACAAGGGGCTTGTTGCGTACCGGCCCGCGCCCGCCGCTTATGTCCCCGGGCACGAGCTCGCGGGGAGACGACCAGGTCCTGCCCAAATCATGGGATTCGATCACGTACGTGCGCCAGTCCGGAATATAAAAGCCCACCTTATAGAAAAGCAGGATGCGTCCGTCCGGTGCCCGGAACAGAACGGGATTCCAGTGGGGTTCCAGGCTCGTGGCGACAAGGCGGGCTTCGCCAAAGCCCTTTTCGCCCTTTTCCGCCAGCCAGATACCCACGTCCGGGTTGCTTTCATGGCTGCCGCCGAACCAGGCGGTGAGCACTCGGCCGTCCGGCAGGGGCAGAACGGTAGAGGCGTGGCAGGCCAGCGTCTTTTTTACGCTGATGATCAGTTGATGGCTTTTAAGCGCAAGCATTCTGTTTTCACCCCGAAGGGCGCTCCTTTCTTCGTATGGGCATCGACCTGAAACGCAGGGCGCGGCGTATCCCGCCGCAGGTGCTTTCAGCCTATCAGCGAGCCGCCGGTTTGTCAAGCAAGGGCGCATTATTTTTGCGGATGCGGCCTGTGGGGAGATGGAGAAAAAGCCCAGCGTACATTCTTCGAAGCTCATTTTAAAGGCTGGACAGGCGGGCTTCTGAGCTGATGCTTTGCTTGACGCGCTCCTGCCGGGCTGATATAATCGGTACAGAAACAGTTTTAATCAGGAGCCTGTATGAGCTGGAGGAAACGGATCATGCTTATCGTTATTGCCGTGCTTGCGCTGGCGGCGCTGGCGGGCTTTTTTACGGCGCGCTTCACGCTGGGAAACAGGAGGCAGACGCTTGAGGAAGCCCGCGCCTGGCAGGAAGGGCATTACGACCTGAGCTGGTACGATCCGCTTGCGAAAGAGGACTACACCGTGGAAAGCTTTGACGGCTATTCTCTGCATGTCCAGCTGCTTAAAAACCTTGCAGACGCCGGCAAATACGTGCTCATATCCCACGGCTATACGGACAACCGCTGCGGCGCGCTCAAGTACGCCAAGCTCTACCTGGACCTGGGTTTTTACGTGATCGTGTATGACTTAAGGGGCCACGGGCTGAACGAGCCCGCCCTGTGCACCTGGTCCGCGCGGGAGAGAAAGGACCTGAAGGCGCTCATCGAAGACAGCCGCCGCCGTTATACGGATATCAAACTCTTCGGCCTCCACGGGGAATCGCTGGGCGCGGCCACCACCGTCGCCGTGCTGGAAGAAAACCTGCCGGTGGACTTCGCGGTGGCAGACTGCGGCTTTGCCGACATCTCCGGTGTACTCAAAAACGGCGCGAAAAGCCTGCACGTGCCCGTGTTCCTGGTGGACCTGGCCTCTCCCTGGGCGAAGCTGCTCTGCGGTTACAGCTATTCCAAAATGAGGCCCATCGACAGCCTGAAAAACAGCCGGGTGCCGGTTCTGTTCATCCACGGCGCCGAGGACAGCCTGATCCCGCCTTCCCACAGCGAGAGAATGTTTGAGGCCGCGCAGTGCGCCGAACCGGTGTACCTGGTGTCCGGCGCGGGCCACGCTATGAGCGTGCTCACGGACCCGGAGGGATACCGTGAGCGCGTCACATCATTTTTAAGCAGCCTGACTGCCGGACAAGGGGAGTGAACGCGCATGCGCCTTTTTGTCGCCTTAAAACCGGAGGGCGCGTTCTTAAGCGCCCTGTCTGAACTGCAGGTGCGCCTGCGCCGCGCCGGCGTGACCGGACGGTATCTCGATGCAGAGAACCTGCATATGACGCTGGCCTTCATCGGGGAATGGCCGGAGGACGTCACCGACCTTTTACCGGAAGTGAAAACGCCTTTTCTCATTGAGCTTTCCCACATCGGCATCTTTCCCTCCGCCGAAGTCCTGTGTGCGGGCGTCAGGCCAAGCGAGGGGCTTGACAACACCGTGCGCAGACTCAGGCACGTGCTGGCGGACGCGGGCGTTCCCTTTGACCGGAAGGCTTTCACGCCGCACATCACGCTTGTGCGGGGCGTGAACGTGCCCGCGAAGGCCGATATTTCCGCCATCCCGGTCCCGCCCGCGGTGATGACCGTGAACAGCATCTCCCTGTTCCGCTCCGACCGGGGCAAGAACGGCATGGTGTATACGGAGATCGGGAGGAGTTTGGAGTTTGGAGTTAGGAGTTAGGAGTTAGGAGTTAGAAGCTCGGAGTTAGGAGTTAGGAGTTAGGAGTTGGAATAGACTTTGAAACAGCAGCGCCGCCTGCGCATTGGCACAGGCGGCGCTGCTGCTATAGCGGTCACATATCCCGTTTTGCTTCCTCGCGTTCCTTGTCGGCTTTGATGGCCAGGTTCGCGGCGATGGCGCTGTTCTCCGCGGCCTCGCCGATGGCGTACAGGCTGAGGGAACTGAGCCAGGAGGCGAGTGAGCCGAGGATCATCACCAGAAGCCCGTACAGCACCATGATGCCGCTGCCGGAGCCCTGCACCCTCAGGGCAGAGGCGGCCATCATCACGATGCCCCAGATGATGCTGAATGCGATGCCGATCCAGCACAGCACCTTCGCCAGGGTCTTGCATTTGCTGCCTACGTTGTTAAACATTGCGTCCGTTCTCCTTTATGTTCTTTTTGTATTCGTCGAGATACGAGAATTCCGTGGTCTTTCCGCTTTCTGCACCCTGGCCGTTTTCTCCGGAAGGCGCGTCCGTGCGGATGTATTCCACCCAGGATACGGCGAAAAAGCCTGCCGCCGCACCCTGCAGGATCCCCGTCACGAGGACGAAAATACTGGCGGTGGCCATGGCGCCCTCAAGCGTCAGCATATTAAAGGCCCTGGAATACAGCAAAGAGCCGGCCAGGCCGAACGCCCCGCCTACAACGATGGACGCGGCGATGCTGGGGATCAGCGGCAGGATCTTCATCTTCGGGCAAAGGCCTTTGATCAGGCTGAAGACCGCCAGCGAAAACAGGAAGGTCGCTGCCGGGCGGCAAATGGTGCTTCGGTATGAGAACTCGCCGATCGTCAGCTTGGCCGTCCTCACCTCAAGCGCGGACAGGTACACAAAAGCCGCGGCCAGGACGCCCAGCAGAAGTGAGATCAGGCCGACCGTGAGATAAACGGATTTTCTGCCGCCGTATTTCTTTACCAGAACGGCGCAGAGCGCGAACAGGGTCATGGGGGATACCTCTCTTTTTTACTCAGATGTGCCGCACTGGCCTGCGTATGCTATAGCTTTATCCACCTTGAATGCACGCTGATGGACTCGTTAGGCTGAACGGGACGATGCAGGCGGATCACAGACCGGTCTGCTGCGCGTCGGCGGCTGCCTGGGCTGCGGCCTGTTCGGCCTCAAGCTTTTTCTTCCTGGAACGGTTATACAGGATCAGCGCGATCACGCCCACCGCGATCACTCCGCCGATGATCAGATACGGCGCTTCGCGGCCGGCAGTGGTATCCAGGTATACTTAGCGTACGGCGGAGTCGGTGGAGGAAACGCTGAACACGCTCATCAGGTTTGTACGGTACAGGCTGAGCAGATCATTGTCCGTCATTTTTTTCAGCTTGCCCTGCACCTTCAGGGTCTCGCCGTTCATCGGGAACCCGTCCACGCCCAGCAGCCAGTCGGTCATCCTGTCGAGAGTTTCGAACTCCCTGGTGTTTTCGGTCTTCAGGGCCATGAAGCTCATGTCCTTCAGCACCACGAAGTAATACTCCGACACGCCGGATGTGGCCTTGATGCCGTTGGTGGTGGAGGTGGTGGTCTATTCAGCGAAGGGGCCGATCACCCAGCGGGCCTCCAGACTCACGTATTCGTTCATGGGGAAGTCCTGATTGCCGTCGATATAGTCTTCCAGTGCGGTCTTCGCTTCCCGCTGCATGGAATTGTTTGCGTTCAAAAACCGGGTCCCGTTGGTCACGAGCCAGGCGATCAGACCCACCGCGATGATGCCGACAATGGCGCCGAGAATTCTTTTGCCCATTTTGTTCACCCTTACTGCATGCTATGATTTCTGGACATAAAAAACCGGCGGTCTTATTTGCATAAAACCGCCGAACAGAAGTTGGATTACAGCTCCGCGAAGTACTTGATGGTGCGGACCATCTGGCTGGTGTAGCTGTTTTCGTTGTCGTACCAGGACACGACCTGCACCTGATAGGTGTCGTCGTCGATCTTGGTGCACATGGTCTGGTTGGCGTCGAACAGGGAGCCGTAGGTCATGCCGATGATGTCACTGGAAACGAGCTTTTCGGTGGTGTAGCCGAAGCTCTCGTTGCTGGCGGCCTTCATGGCGGCGTGGATGGACTCCTTGGTCACGTCCTTGCCCTTGACCACAGCCACCAGGATGGTGGTGGAACCGGT
>JAFZPV010000004.1 GCA_017552535.1 Clostridia bacterium | reverse complement strand
GGTGGTGGTGATGATGCTCATGTTCGTCTTCATCGTCATCATCGTCATGGTGGTGATGATGCTCGTGCTCGTCTTCGTCGTCATCGTCGTCATCATGATGATGGTGATGATGCTCGTGCTCGTCTTCGTCATCGTCGTCATCATCGTCGTCATGATGGTGATGATGGTGGTGATGCTCGTGCTCATCCTCATCGTCGTCATCGTCGTCGTGATGATGCTCGTGAGCCGGGAACAGGCTGTTCACGTCTATGAGGGAGGCGGGATGCTCGATGGCATCCAGGATGATCCCGCCGGTGATCTCGTCCCAGGGCGTGGTGATGATGCGCGCTTCGGGGTTGAGCTGGGATACCAGTTCAAAAGCCGTCTTCAGTTTTTCGTCGCTCACCAGCTGGCTGCGGCTGAAGATCACGGTCTCGGCGCACTTCACCTGGTCGATGAAGAACTCGCCGAAATTCTTGAGGAACATTTTGCACTTGGCCGCGTCCACCACCGTAGCGCTGCCGCCCAGCTTCACGAGGCCCTTGGCCGCTTCTTCCGCCACCACGCGGCGGATGTCGCTGAGCTTGCCCACGCCGCTGGGCTCGATGATGAGGCGGTCCGGGTGGAAGCGCTCCACGATCTCGCCGATGGCCTTGGAGAAATCCCCCGCCAGCGTGCAGCAGATGCAGCCGGAATTGAGCTCTGTGATCTCGATGCCGCTGTCCTTCATGAAGCCGCCGTCGATGCCGACTTCGCCGTATTCGTTTTCCAGCAACACGCATTTTTCACCCGCAAAGGCTTCCTTGAGCAGCTTTTTGATCAGCGTGGTCTTGCCCGCGCCCAGGAAACCGGAAATGATCGTTACATTTGTCATAAAAGCACCTTCTTTCCAAATCACAGGCTATTGTAGCATTCAAAAGCTAAATTACAAGCACTTTCCTATTAAAATACATGGGAGCAGAATGACGATTCCTGAAGGCAGAACCGTGCTTCTGCCTTCGGGGTCAAAAAGATCCCGGGCGCCGTATCGGGGCGGCCCGGGATCGGATATGCCATGAGAAAAACCGGAGTCTGCTGATCAGGACCCAACGTAGCGGCGGCCCCAGCAGAAGGTCTTGTAGTAATACCCGCTGCTCATGCTGGACACCACCACGCAGCCCGCGGAGGGTGAGGCGTGGATGAAGTATCCCTTGCCCACGTAGATGCCGATATGGTCCACCAGGTTGCCGTTCTTGGCGTCACAGTCGAAGCACACCACGTCGCCCTTCAGAAGGTTCCGGCGCGTGACGTAGGCAGCCTTGCCCGTATGGCCCACGGTGTTCACCTTGGTGGGGATCTTGTAGCCCATCGTATCCATGCAGGCCTTTACGAAGCTGTGGTTGGAAAAGGTGGTTTTGTTGTTGGGATTGGTGGAATAAACGCATCCCAGCTTGCACTGGGCTAGGTACACCATATAATCCCGGTGCTTGACAGCTGTCATGTTGCTGGCCAGATAGTACTGGGCAGATCTCACGGCCTTCGGCATGGTGGTGGAAGAGCCGGAAGAGGAATAGTTCTTCTTGGCGCTCGCCGCCACGGCGTAGGGGTCCTTGCGGGTGGAGCTGACCAGCGTTTTCTTCACATAGCCGGTAAAGCGGCCGTCCTTGTCCTCCACCAGATAGTAGGACCCGTCCACGCCCACCCGGTACAGGGGATAGTCCACCGTAACGGTGCACAGCACGCTGCTGGCAGACGCGGTCTTGTAGATCTTGGTCTTGGCGGTGGTGAATACGGGAGTCTTCACGCTGCTTTTCAGGTTTTTGATCTGGCAGTAGCCCTTGCCGCCGCTGTACTTGATATAAGCCCAGGAGCCGGACGTGGACGTGACCGTGACAGCAGCGCCTTTTTTGAGCGTGGTCAGCTGTTTGGAAGTCGTGCTGGCCTTTTCGTACACCTTCATGGTGGAGGAATACACGGTGGCCTTATAGCTCTCCGCCGAGGCGAAAAGCGGAACCAGCAGCGCGATCAGCAGCGCCGCCGCCAGTACGGCTAAAAGTTTCGATCTCACGATATGTCACCTCGCATCATATTTTCGCAACGAAGCAGAAATAGTTATAACTGTTCTATTTCTATTTTATCACAAACCGTGTCAATATTCAAGCCGGCAGCCGGGGAAATCTGAATTGTTTACAAACAGGGACGGCAAGCGGGGTCGCCCGCCTTTTTGTATATGAACACAGCCGCGCGGCGTCTGCCGGCGGCTGCGGAATAAACAGGACTTCGGGGTGTCAGCGCTTGCTGAGCACGTCCTTTTCGTACTGCTTGACTTCGGTGAGCCAGGCATCCCCCACGGGCACGTTCTGCTTGAGGCAGTACATATCCCAAACGGGGCCGAAGGGCATGTTCTTGGCTTCCTCCTGCCCGGCCAGGCGGGAGGTGAAGTCTCCTGCGTACTCGAGTGCGCGCAGCTTCTCGTTGGGCGCCAGGTAGGCGGAAAGGATCATCTTCTGCGCGTTGCGCACGCCCATCACCCAGGCGGCGACGCGGTTGATGGAGGCGTCAAAGTAGTCCAGCGCGCACAGCACGCGGCCTTCATAGTGGTTGGCCACGATCTCGTTGAAGATGCGGGCGGTCTCGTTGTCCCAGATCACCACGTGGTCGCTGTCCCAGCGCACGGGGCGGCTGATGTGCAGAAGCACCTGGGGCAGGAACTGCAATACCGCGCTCAGCTTGTCGCTGACCTGCTCGGTGGGATGGAAGTGGCCGGTGTCCAGCGTGAGGAGCTTGCCGCGGCTGATGGCGTAGCCCAGCATGAGCTCGCCGGAACCCACGGTGTAGCTTTCCACGCCGATGCCGAAGAGCTTGCTCTCCACCGCGTCCAGCACGTGCTGCCTGCTGATGTTCTTGGTGGCTTCAAAGATCTCGTCCAGGGCGGCTACCAGGCGGGCGCGGGGGCTGTCGGTGTCGGCGGGCGTGTCCTTATAGCCGTCGGGCATCCAGAAGTTGATCACACAGGGTTCGCCCTGCATCTTGCCGAAGGCCTCGCCGATCTCACGGCAGCGCTTGCCGTGCTCGATCCAGAAGCGGCGGTTCTTTTCGTTGGCGCTGGCCAGGGAGAAGCCGTCCGCCACGGCGGGGTGGCCGAAATAGGTGGGATTGAAGTCGAGGGCCAGCTTGTTCTCTTTGGCGAAGGCCATCCAGTCGCTGAACTGCTCGGCGGTGTACTGGTCGCGGTCGATCTTTTTGCCGTGGAGCTCCGCGTAGCTGGCGTGCAGGTTGAGCTTTTTCTTTCCGGGGATCATGGAGATCGCCTTTAAGAAGTCCTGCCTGAGCTCGTCGCCCGTGCGGGCGCGTCCAGGATAGTTGCCGGTGGTCTGGATACCGCCGCTGGTGCCGCCCGCGTCGGCCTCCAGGCCGATCACGTCGTCGCCCTGCCAGCAGTGCATGGAGACGGCAAATTTGGAAGCGGCCTCCATCGCCTTTTCCACGTCCACGCCCTTTTCGGCGTACACGTCTTTGGCGTACTCAAAACCGTTCAGAATGCGTTTTTCGTTGGCGCTCATAATGTTCCTCCCGCTTATTGTTCTGTGCGTATTGTATACCAAAACGCGCACTTTGTAAAGTAAAATCCGGGCGCGGCATCAACAGCGGATCAGCAGGGTCCTGATCTCCCACGGCCCGATATCGAAAGAAACGGCGTTGTCTGCAAGGAGCAGTTCCCTGCCGGGCGTTTCGTTGATGTCCGCTTCGAAAGCGGCTTTCGCATTAAAGCCGAAGCGCGCGCACGCGCGGCCTCCCTTGCCCGACGCGTCGTACACGCGAAGCACGATGCCGTGTTCGTCCTGAGCCGGCTTTACGGCGGACAGGCGCGCTCCTTCCAGGCTGAGAAGCGTCTTTTCCATGGGCAGGGTGCCCTTGCCGGGCCGCGCGGAGCAGGCGCAGGGCAGGTGGCTAAAGCGCTCCGCCATGTCCAGCAGCGCATCCGGGCTCTGCTGGGGGCAAACGCCCAGGGCGATGGAAAAATCGTGCATGCCGTATTCCGGGTAGGGATCGGGATCGGAGGAGCCGCGGATCAGGCTGACGGACATAAAGCCCTTCGAATCGCCGCGGAAGCCGTATTTGCCGTCCGCCAGAAGTACCGGCATGGGCGCCGGACCTGCGTCCGGTATCCTGCTCAGCATCGCCATGGCTGTGCAGGCAGGCACGTCGTGCTCCGCCGGTTCACGCTCGATTGTGCCGAAGGGAACGGCGTACAGATAAGGCCCGATACGCTCCCATTCAAAGTCGTAATAATCCGGGTTGAGCTCCGCTTCAAAGCGGAGCTGCGGCGTCTGTTTGCGGTCACCGGCCTCCTGGAAGTCCGCGTGCACGTCGTACTGCAGGTACCGGCTGCCGGCGTCCAGGCGCGCGGTGTAGCTCAGGCGGCTCCTCTCGCCGAAAGGGCACTCGAAGGTTACCGCCTGGCGCACCGGCCCGGAGGGCTCCCTGCGCATGGTAACGGGGCGGCAGCGGCTGAGGTTCTCGTCGTCCATGGTCTCGCCCACGCGCCAGGAGGTCATGCCGTGCACGGTGTTTTCGCGGATAAAGTGGAACGCCGCATGGCCACATGAGATCAGATCCACGCCGGTGGTTTTGTCCAGCAGGCCTGTAAGCTCGCCCGAAACGTCGAAGGTGGCCTTCAGGTATTCGTTCTCCAGAACGATGTCATCGTCCCCGAAGCGGTCCACCCGGTCGGTGGGATGCGTCCTGAGAACGTTGTCAGCAACAGGCGCCTCCGTGAGCGTGCAGGTGGTGTAACCCAGCGCGGGCACCTTCAGCCGCACGGCGAAGGTCTTGTAAGCGTGCCCCCAGTAGCGCTTGCCCTCCCCCACAAGCTGGCAGGGGGCCCCGAAGCCGTCCATGCCTTTGAAGACGGCTCTGGCGGGGTCGCAGGGCCAGTCCCATACCGTCAGCCCGATCACGCCGTCAAAGGGCTGCGCGGTCGGATTGAACAGGTGGAACACGCGGTTTTTTCCGCTGCCGCGCTCCGCCATGGGCAGGCGGAAGCCGCCGGCCTGCCCCACGCCGAAGCCCACGCCGCCGCCGAACGCGTTGCTGTCTTCTTCTGCCGGAAGCGAAAGCGCGCCGGTGTCGATGGCTGAGGCTATACAGCGCATGGCGTTGTTGGCGCTCGACTGGATCGCCGCCATGGCGCTCTGGAAGCGGCCCATGGCGTATTCCCGGGTCTCGATGGTGCCGGAGCCCGGCAGGATATCGTGGAACTGGTTGAAGAGGATGTTCTTCCACGCCTCCGTGAGCACGTTTTTCCGGTCGGTGTCGCCTGCCAGCACGCCGGACAGGGACGCGAGGAATTCCGTGTCGTACATCCTGTCCTCCGCCGCGCGGTTGGCCATTTTGATGCGGCTCTGGCTGGTGTAGCAGCCCGTGAAGGTGCAGTTGAATTCCCCGGTATACACAGGCAGCCTGTCGCGGCTTTTTTCCAGAGCCTCAAAGAAGCGGGCGTAGGTGGAGAATTCCACCTTCGGCATGACGGGCCAGGAGCCGATCTCGATCAGCCGGTCCAGGTCCCGGCGGGTGGGCCCGCCGCCGTGGTCGCCCACGCCGTACACCACCAGGAAGTCCCGGGAGGACATCCCGGCGCACAGCTGCGGATAGTCGGTGAACAGACCAGGCTCGATATCGGTGTTGTACCAGTGGGGCTCGTTGTATACCAGCAGCTCGTGGCCCGCGCGGGAGCGCCAGCGGTAGGCGCAGGGGCTGCCCTCGCGCCCGCGGCAATGGTAGTAGTATTTCACGCCGCCCTGCCAGCATACCTCCGGCACGGAAACGTTGTGGCCGAAGGTGTCGGGCTCAAAGTCCAGCCTGAGCTGCTTTGGGTCGACATCCAGCAGTCCGGACAGGTAGCGCTTCGTATACAGGATGTGGCGGGCCAGCGATTCCCCCGAGGGCATGTTCTTGTCGTTTTCCACCCAGGTGGACGCCGTGACCTCCCAGCGGCCCTCGTGCACGCGGCGTTTGATCTCGTCCAGCATCTCGGGGGCGTTCTCCTCGATGATGCGGTAGGTGGACGCCTGGGACTGGCCGAAGGTAAAGCCGGGATACTCGTTCATCAGGTCCAGCACGGTGCGGAAGGTGTCCACCGTTACCGCCGCCGTCTCGTTGTAGCCCCACATCCAGTTCATGTCGATGTGGGCGTGGCCCACGCAGTGGGCGGTATAGCTTTTGGCAGCCTCGTTAAGCGGCGACAGAAGCTCTTCGGTTTTCTTGACCGTTCCCTTCGTGACCGCGCCATCTTCCTTTACGGCGCCAAGTGCAAAGTCCAGGGCCTTGTCGATCACGCTGTCGAATTCGCCGCCCTGCGCCGTGGACAGGTCGCAGGCGTAGGCAAGCTCCGCCCACAGGCGGGACTTTGGGTCCATTCCCGTTTTTTCCGGTTTCAGAAGCGCAAGCTTATCGTATACCGTCATCCGAACGCCTCCCCTGAGTTTCTGTTCCTATTATACCCGCCTGAGCGCCCGAACGCAATAAGCCCGGAAGAAACGTTTTTGCCTCGTAAAAATTTCTTCTTTTTTTCGTTTTGCAGGTGACAACCGTTCCGCGGGCGCGTATAATAATACACTGGAAGCGCTCAGAACGAGCGTGCCCGCGCCGGAAAAAAATGCCGCGCGTTCCCAAACGAAGCAAAAAATCGCGGAACAAACAGGCGTCCGGTGCGTCCAATTACCAGAAAAACGAAAGGAAGTAAACGATCATGAAGAAAATGATTTCCCTGTTTCTGACCCTTGTCATGCTGTGCGGCGTGTGCGCCGTGGCCGAGACCCTGATGGGCGGCTGGACTCCCAGCGCCTCCCCTGAGATCACCGATGACGTGAAGGCCGTGTTCGACAAAGCCATGGAAGGCCTGGTGGGCGTGGACTATGTGCCCGTGGCGTTCCTCGGTTCCCAGGTGGTGGCCGGAACCAACTACTGCCTGCTGTGCCAGGCCACCGTGGTATATCCCGACGCGCAGCCCTACTACGTTCTGATGTACCTGTACCAGGACCTCAGCGGCAACGTGGAGATCATGAACATCGCGGATCTGGATTTGGGCTACTTCGCGCAGTACGGCGAATAAGAGAACAGATTTCCCTGAGCCGGGCGGACGGCAAAGTCCGCCCGGTTCTTTTATACCTTCCGCCGGGGCAGAAAACTGCATTTTAACTTGACAAACGCTATATGCCCTGCTACCGTAAAGGCATAAAACGCGGGGAGGAAAAACAGATGAAGCTTTTGTTCGCCGGCAGCCGCAGCTGCACCGTTCTGATGGACGAAAGAGGCGACTATTACGCTGCCGGCCCATACGCCTACCGCATAAACGGCGGAGAAGAAAAAACGGATCACGTAAGCGTGCTCTCCCTGTTTGACCTTGAGCCGGACAGCGACTATTCTTTAAGTGCCTGCGTGCACGGAAGGAACGAAGAGCTTTCGTTCCGCACCCAAAGCGAACTGTGCACGCTGGACGTAAAAGAATTCGGCGCCGCCGGAGACGGCAAAAAGGACGACACCTCCTCCATCCAGGCCGCCATCCTCGCCTGCCCCGAAAAGGGGCGGGTGCTGATTCCCGAAGGAAACTATTCCGTGGGTCCGCTGTTTCTGAAAAGCGGCGTTCACATCGAGATCGCAAAGGGCGCGCGGCTCTGCCTGACCGGGGACCGGGAGCGCTTTCCCCTGCTGCCCGGCCGCATCCAGGCGCAGAATGAAACGAAAGAGTATCTGATCGGCACCTGGGAGGGCGAAAGGCGCACGTGCTACGCTGCCGCCATCACGGGCATAGGCGTAAAAAACGTGGTGATCAGCGGCGAAGGCACGGTGGACGGCTGCGCGCAGGAGGCCGACTGGTGGCAGAACGCCAAGGACAAAGTGCGCCCCTCGCGCCCGCGGCTGTTGTATCTGAGGTCCTGCAAAAACGTCACCGTGCAGGGCGTGACCTTTCAGAACAGCCCCAGCTGGAACCTGCATCCCTGCTTTTCCGAGGATCTGCGCTTTCTGAGCGTCCGCGTGAAAGCGCCCGCCGACAGCCCCAACACCGACGGCTTCGATCCCGAAAGCTGCCGGGGCGTAAAGATGTACGGCACGGAGTTCTCCGTGGGCGACGACTGCATCGCCATCAAAAGCGGCAAGATGTATATGGGCGAAGCCTACCGCACGCCCTGCGAGGATATCGAGATCGCCTGGTGCCGCATGCTGGACGGGCACGGCGGCGTGACCGTGGGCAGCGAGATGAGCGGCGGCGTAAAGAACGTGCGCGTGCACCACTGCCTGATGCAGGGCAACGACAGAGGCCTGCGCATCAAGACGCGCCGGGGCCGCGGGCGCTGGGGCGTGATCGACGATATCGTGTTTTCGGACGTAAAAATGGAAAACGTAAAGGCTCCCCTCACGGTGAACGCCATGTACTTCTGCGATGTTGACGGCAAAGGCCCCTTCGTTCAGAGCCGCGAGCCCCAGAAGGTGGACGACGGCACGCCCACCATCGGCCGGGTGACCTACGAGCGCGTAAGGGCCGAAAACTGCACCTGGTGCGCGGCCTATATCCTGGGGCTTCCGGAGAATCCCGCGGAAGAACTGCGCCTGAAGGACTGCCTGTTCACCATGGACCCGGACGCGGCCCCCAAGCCGCCCGTGATGGCCATGTACATCGAGTCCTGCGCCCGCCGCGGCGTGATCGCCCGCTTCGTAAAGCGCGTGATCCTGGACAACGTGGCGATCGAAGGCATCGACGGCCCCCGCGTGGAAGCCGCAGATGTAAACGAAGTCAAAGATTTCTGATCTTACCTGCAAACAGTACAGCCCGGACGGCGTAAGGCCTGTCCGGGCTGTGTTTTATAGAGCCTGTGAAGAAATCTCTGTAAATACATGAAACGAAATGGCCTTCTGTGGTAAGATAATAAAACACAGGAGGCTATTAGAATGGCTAACAAGAAGAAGGAATACTTTAAACCCGGGCCGATGACGGAAGGGAAACGGAGCATTATCCAGGGACTGCTGCAGGAATACGACATAAAGTCTGCATCAGATATCCAGGAAGCGCTGAAGGATCTGCTGGGCGGAACCATCAAGGAAATGATGG
>JAFZPV010000040.1 GCA_017552535.1 Clostridia bacterium | reverse complement strand
TTACTTCTTCTCGGGGTCCTTTACGTTGCCCATGTTCTCGGCATGGCCAGAGACCATGTTGTCTTCGCCGGAGGACATTTTGCCGTTGTTCACGATCAGGTTGGTGATCACGCCCACGATGAAGGCGGTGGCCAGGGCGGTGATGGAGAGGAAGGAGCCGCCGGTGATGGCGTTGGTGCCGAACTCGAGGGTCAGGCCGCCGATGCCGCACACCAGGATCGCAGCCACCACGAACAGGTTCTTGCTGTTGCCCAGGTCAACGTTCTTGAGCATCTGCAGACCGCTCACCGCGATGAAGCCGTACATGGCGATGCAGGCGCCGCCCATGACGCTCTTGGGGATGGAGTTGATGAAGGCCACGAAAGGAGCGAAGAAGCTCAGCACGATGCAGCCGATGGCCGCACCCATGATGCTCACGATGGAGGCGTTGCCGGTGATGGCCACGCAGCCGATGCTCTCGCCGTAGGTGGTGTTGGCAGCGCCGCCGAAGAAGCCGCCCACGATGGAGCCCACTCCGTCGCCCAGCAGGGTGTTGTCCAGGCCGGGATCGGTGATGAGGTCGCGGTTCACGATGTTGGAAAGGTTCTTGTGGTCAGCGATGTGCTGGGCCAGCTCCACGATGCCGATCGGGACGAAGGTGATGGCGATGTTGGCGACGGCGGTGCCGTCAAGGGGATATTCGCCGGCCGCCTTGATGGCCTGCACGAAGGTGAACTTGGGCAGGGACAGGATGGAGCCGAAGAACTTGAAATCGCCGAACACGTCCTTGAAGGACTGGAAGGAGAGGATCTGCAGGGCTTCCACCTCGGCGGCGTTGCCGATGAGGGTGAGGATGAGGGCCAGGATGTAGCCCGCGCCGATGCCGATGATGAAGGGAATGAGCTTCATGCCCTTGGTGCCCTTGATGGAAACGAACACGATGGCCAGGAAGGTGAATACGCCCACCGCGATGGTGATCAGGCTGTAGTCGCTGCCGCCGTTGGTGCTCATCCAGCCGGTAGCGGTGCCGGAGAGGGAAAGACCGATCAGGGCAACGATGGGCCCGATGATGACGGCGGGCATGAGCTTGTTGACCCAGCCGCTGCCGGTGGCCTTGACGATGAGCGCGATGACCACGTATACGAGGCCCGCGAAGAGGATGCCCAGGATGACGCCCCAGTAGCCGTAGTTCATGCTGATCACGGCGGCGTACGCGCCCAGGAAGGTGAAGGAAGAACCCAGGAACACGGGAGAACGGCGCTTGGTGAACAGCAGGTACACGATGGTGCCGATGCCGGCGCCGCACAGCGCGGCGGCGGGATCGAAGTAGAGCTTGCCGGTCTGGTCGAAACCGGTCATGAGCATGGGCACCAGCAGCGTGGCTGCCATGATGGCGATCATCTGCTGGAACGCGAACACGATCGTCTTTTTAAGTGCCGGTCTGTCGTTGATGTCGTAGATAAGCTTCATACAGTTTAACTCCCCTTGTTTTTATTCGTGATCGCGGGCAATCGAAAAAGCCTTGCCGTACCCATCTTCCAATGAGCATGGCAAGGCATGTAATCCCCATGTACAGTGTGTGGATCGCGCTCTTGCCAATATCTCGTATTGGATTAAAGATTGCCTCCGTTTTCACTGCCGATAAGTTTACTCCGCCCCGCGCAGTATGTCAAACGGAGTTTGTGTTATTTACGGAAAGCTAACCGGGTATTCTCTCGCCCGGCCTGCCGGGCAGTTTGATTGAATCGAATCCCGATTCATTTCAGTCAGTTGGGCTTATAGCTCACCGTTCCGCACACCCTGTCGCCGGCGTCGCCCGCGGCGGTGTAGATGTAGCCTTTTTCGTTGAGGGGTTCGTCAGAATAGGCGGCGGTGTAGATGGGCACCTCCGGGAACTTTTCGTGGATC
The DNA here is from genome assembly GCA_017552535.1 of Clostridia bacterium. Lineage (GTDB taxonomy): Bacteria > Bacillota > Clostridia > Christensenellales > Aristaeellaceae > RUG14130. The sequence goes on along the minus strand of JAFZPV010000040.1, from coordinate 17,207 downwards.
AGCTTTATGCCTGTGGCGGAGGAGAAGATGCACATGATCTTGATCCGGTCGCAGCCCGCCTCCTTGAGCAGCTCCACGGCCTTGAGCGCGGTGGCTCCGGTAGCCAGTGCGGGGTCCACGATGATCGCTTCGCCGCTGGCCACGTCCACGGGGAGCTTGAAGTAGTACTGCTTCGCCTCCAGGGTCTCCTCGTCCCGGTACAGGCCGATGTGGCCGACTTTCGCGGTGGGGCACAGGGCGCGCAGGCCGTCCACCATGCCGAGGCCCGCCCGCAGGATGGGTACGATGGTGAAGTCTTCGGCAAGCACGGGGCTTTCAAAGGTCCTAAGCGGCGCCTGCACCGTGATGTTTTTGGTGGGCATGTCCCTGAGCGCCTCGTAGCCCATGAGCATCGTGAGCTCCGTGACCAGCTCGCAGAACTCCTTGCTGCCCGTATGCACGTCGCGAAGGTGTGTCACCTTGTGCGCGATCAGGGGATGATCGAAGATCACTGTATTGATCAGAAACTGTTCCATACGTCTTCTCCTCATCGTTTTTGTATTATGATACCCCCGTCGCGGCGGAAAAGCAATCCCGTTTTCGCAATTTAACCGCTCCGGGCGCAAAGCCCTGTCAAAATGACGCCTCAGCGGTTGCAATCCGGGGCAATTCCGGGTATAATTGCAGCATGGATTTCCGGAGGGCGGCATGAACCACGACACCTACCTGAGGATCGCGCTTCTGATGCGCTACGTACTGGCGGGAGCGGGGCTGTTTACGGCCCTGTGGGCGCTGCATGCCGCGCTGCGCGACCAGGCGAACGCGCGGCAGATCCGGCGCACCGAAGCGGAGTTCGGCGCGGTGGCGGTGCTTTTCGTGTCCCCGACTGAAAAAAAAAGCACCCTCGCAAAGCTCCGCGGTAGAAGTGAAGAGAAGCCGCCTCGCCTGGGCCGCAGCGGCAGCGTAGGCTCGGGCCGCGCCGCGGACGTGCGCATAAAGGGCATGGGGCTTGACCGCCGCCACTTCGATTACGAGATCGACAAAAAAACCATGCGGGTATTCCCCGTCCACCCGGGCGGCGTACGCAAGTACGGTAAGCCGGGCGACGGTGATAACGGCGTTCTGGAATTCGGGCCCGGCGAAAAAATCTGCGCGGGAAAAGCCGAGATGTATTTTTTGATGGTCCGGCGCAGCCGGGAGCCGGAAAGCCCCATGAACAGGCGCGCCTACCGGAACAAGCGGAAACAGCCATGCGGAAAGAAATAAAAATGGATCGGGCCATACAGCTCAGAAGGCGCATGAGCCGCACCAACGAGAAGCCCCTGGCGATCGCCGTTATGGGCTTTCAGGCGGCATGCATGCTGCTTCTGGCGTTCAAGGACCCCAGCGTTGACTGGTTCTCCGTCCGCATGGCGGTCCTGCTGCCCCTGGGTACGCTGACGGGGCTGTGGCTCACGTCCAAATGCTGCGCGGACAGGTGCATGTTCCTGCTCACGGCCTTTCTGTGCTCCCTGAGCGTGATCCTTTTACGGGCCGTTTTCAGCACGACCGGGAAGGCGGCACAGCAGGCACAGTATCTTGGACTCAGCATCCCGGTGATGTTTTTCGGCGTACTGCTGCCCCGGTTCTTCACAGGGCGGGAAGAAAAGTTCATCGGCTTTGCCATGCTGTTTGGCGTCTGCTTTATGCTGTCGCCCTTCGCGTTTCACACGTCTTCCGCCGCCCGCAGCTGGATACGCGTTCTCGGGCATCAGATGCAGCCCTCCGAGCTGATGAAGCCCGCCACGGTGTTCATCCTGGCGTCCTGCTTTACCCAGGGGCGCCGGGCGTCCGACTGGGGCGGCGGCGTGTTTTTCGGCGCGCTCAACTGCCTGATCCTGTTCGCGCAGAAGGACCTGGGCGCCATGCTTCTGTATTTTCTGCTCACGGCGGCCATGTTCGCCGCGGGCACCGGCCGGTGGAAGCTCGCCCTCGGCGCAGTCGGCGCTGCGGCGGGCCTCGCGGTGATATTCGTGGTGTTCATCGCCGGAAAGATCGACGGCTTCGGTTACCTGATCACCCGCATCGAGATCTGGAAGAACCCCTGGTCCGGCGCCCACGAAAGCAGCCGCCAGATCGTGCAGGGGCTCATGTCCATCGTAAGCGGCGGCCTGTTCGGGGCAGGGCTGGGGCTGTCATCCGCCCGCAAGGTGGCGGTGGTTGCTTCCGATTATATCTTCGCGGCAGTGTCGGAGGAGTTCGGCATCGTTTTCGCCCTGTGCGTGCTGGCGGTCTACATGGTGCTTCTGATCAGGGGCATGGGGGCGGCAGGCAGCGCGCGCAGCCGTTTTCACGCGCTGGTGGCCTTCGGCGCCTGCTTTGAACTCACGGTGCAGATGCTTCTGATCGTGTGCGGCAACCTGCACATCGTGCCGCTTACGGGCGTGACGCTTCCCTTCGTGTCAGAAGGCGGCAGCTCACTGATGGGCAGTATGCTTCTGATGGGCATGATGATGGGCGTGTCCGCCGTGAATGCCCGGGACGAATACGACGACCTGATGCAGGCCAGCGGCGGCAGGGAGGTCGATCCGGAATGAAGGAGACCCGCGCCGCCATCCGGCTGATCACAGGCATACTGCTTGCTCTCGTACTGCTCACGGGCTTCGTGTACGTGGCGCGAATACAGGCCAACCGCGTCCGCTGGCTCAACCGCGCCCAGAACACGCGCATACAGGACGCGCGCAAAACCACCCTGCAGGGCACCATATTCGACAGCGCCTTCACGGTGCTGGCGGAAAGCCCCGAGCCGGGCGTGAGGCGCTATATCCAGGACAAAAACATCCGCCTTGCCCTGAGCCACACCCTGGGCGACCAGAAGGGCATGAGCGAGACCGGCGTGGAAAACCGCCACGCCACCACGCTTCTGGGCATGACGGACCTGACCGGCACCGACAGGACGCTGCAGACCCTGCGGGGCGACGCCGTGGCCGGCTGCGATATCGTGCTCACGCTGAACGCGGAAATGTGCGCGTATATGGCGTCGCAGTTCCCTTCGGGCAGCCGGGGCGCCTGCGCCGTGATCAATTACCGTACCGGGGCGATCCTGGGCAAGGTGTCCCTGCCCGGCTACGATCCCGCCGCCATGGACCAGGGCGCGCAGGACACCGCCTATTACGACCGGGTGCTGCAGTACCGCTACGCGCCCGGCTCCACCTACAAGATCGTAACGCTCACCGCCGCGCTGAAGAACCTGCCCGGCGTAGAGAGCGAGATGTTCGACTGCCAGGGCGTTTGGAGCTTCGCGGACCGGGTGCTCCAGTGCGCGGGCGGAACGGCTCACGGCTCTCTGGACCTCAAAAGCGCGTTCTCCCAAAGCTGCAACATCACCTTCGCCTCCCTCGCCTACCGCATGGGCGCGGAAGCCATGAAGGCGGCCAGCGAGGATTTCGGGGTGAACGTGCAGTTCGCCTTCGACGACATCGTGCTGTACGAGTCCCATTGTCTGAACAGTTCTTTGGCGGCGGGGGAAGTGATCCAGGCAGGCTTCGGCCAGGGAAAAACAGAGCTTACGCCGCTGCACATGGCCATGATCGCCGGGGCGATCGCCAACGAGGGCGTGATGATGGAGCCTAAGCTCATCCGGGAGGTCCGCCGCCACGCCGGCGGCACGGTCAGCTCGATGCAGCCCGCCCAGTGGCGCACCGTCACGGACGCGGACACGGCCCGCACGGTGGCCAGGTACATGTACGCCGCCGTGCACGACAGGCTCTCCACGGGCAAAAACGCGGACATCTCCGGCTATACCGCCGGCTACGTATGCGGAAAGACAGGCTCCGCGGAGGTCAGTTCCGACAAGACCAAAGCCACCAACGCCTGGTATGTGGGCTTCCTCTACGGCGACGAAGAACATCCCTACGCCATTGCCGTAGTGGTGGAAGGGGGCGGCTCCGGCGGCCAGACCGCTGCGCCCATCGCCTCCCGGGTACTGAAAAAAGCCATTCAGATGGATCTGTACTGAGCAAATAAACGAAAGAAGGAAAAGGGTATGAACGTCAAAAACTTTGCGGATCGGGTACTGGAAAACATCTCCCGCGTGATCGTGGGCAAGGACAGGGAGATCAAGCTCCTGCTGACATCCGTCATTGCGGGCGGCCACGTGCTGATGGAAGACGTGCCGGGCACGGGCAAAACCGTCATGGCCAGGTCGCTGGCTTCCTCCATCAGCTGCGCCTTCTCCCGCATCCAGTTCACGCCCGACCTTCTGCCGGGCGACATCACGGGCCTGAGCGTGTTCGACATGAAGACCAGCGAGTTCGTGTTCAAGCCCGGCCCCGTATTTACCAACGTGCTTCTGGCCGACGAGATCAACCGCGCCACGCCCCGCACCCAGAGCGCGCTTCTGGAGTGCATGGAGGAAAAGCAGGTCACCATGGACGGCGTCACCCGTCCTCTGCCCGCGCCGTTTCTGGTGATCGCCACCCAGAACCCCGTGGAGACCCAGGGCACCTTCCCGCTGCCCGAGGCCCAGCTGGACCGCTTTCTGATGAAGCTCGGCCTGGGCAGGCTGAGCCACGACGAGGCGGTGTCTGTGCTTAAGCGCTTCCAGAAAAACGACCCGCTGGCCGAGCTGGAGAGCGTGTGCACCGCCCAGGACATCCTGGATGCCCGTGAGGCCTGCAAGGACTGCGAAGTGAGCGAGCCGGTGATGGACTACATCGCCTCGCTGTGCCAGAACACCCACGCCGCCCCCAACGTGGTGCTGGGCGTGAGCCCCCGCGGCATGCTGGCGCTCATGCGCGCCTGCCGCGCCTGGGCGCTGATCGAGGGCCGCGATTTTGTGACCCCCGACGACGTAAAGGCCCTGGCCGTGCCGGTGCTGGCCCACCGCGTGGCGGTAAAGAACGCCTATGGGGAGACCGCCGCCTCCGAAAACGCCGTAAAGGCGGCGCTGGAGGCCACCGAGGTGCCCACGGAAGACGTGAAGAACCGGGAGACGGACGAAGAATGAGCGTACTGTGGCTGGTGGTGCTCACCGGCATACTGGTTTTTCTGCAGGCGCTTCTGTTTTCGCGCTTCGATTTTCGCCGCCTGCACTACGAAAGGCACTTTTCCGTGCCCGCCGCCCACGAGGGCCAGCGGGTGGAGCTGATCGAAAGCATACGCAACGAAAAGCTGCTGCCGGTGCCCTGGCTGCGGGCGGAGAGCCGCATACCCAAGGAGCTGGGCTTCGACAAGGCCGCCACTGACGCCATGCACGAGGTGAGCGGCGGGATGTACCACCGCAGCCTGTTCTTCCTGGCGCCCATGTGCGCCATCACGCGCCACCACGCCATCACGCTTTTGCGCAGGGGCGTGTACTCTGCGGGCAGCGTGGCTCTCACCGCGGGCGACCTGTTCGCCCTGGTGCACCGGGAAAAGCAGCTGGAGCTTGACTGCGGCATCGTGGTGTATCCTGCCCTCCTGCCGGACGACGCGCTGCCCGATCCCGCCCACCGCTGGCTGGGCGAGGCGGTGGTGAAGCGCTGGATCATGCCGGACCCGTTTCTGGTAAACGGCATACGCGACTACCGTCCCGGCGATCCCATGCGGGACGTGCACTGGAAGGCCAGTGCCCGCACGGGCGAGCTGAGGGTAAAGCAGCGGGACTACACCTCCGACCCCAAGGCGCTGGTGATCCTGAACGTGCAGGTGAGCCCCCATCAGTGGAGCGACGTGCCGCCCCAGGACGAAGAGCGCATGGAGCAGGCCATACGCATCGCCGCCTCCCTGTGCCAGCGCGCCCTGAAAAGCGGCATGAGCGCGGGCTTCGCCACCAACGCCTGCTTCCAGGGCAGGCAGGGCAAGGGCGAATACATCTATGTGCCCACGGCGGCGGGCAGCAGCCAGGGGGATAAGCTTATGGACACCATGGCCCGCATGGCCCTGCACCGGGAGCTCACCTTCCCCACGTTTCTGGGCGAGATCAAAAACGTGGAGGGCGAGGATATCCTGATCATTTCTTTCTACGAAGACGACGAGACCCGTGCCGCCGTGAACGTTCTGCGCCAGCAGGGCAACAACGTGTCGGTGTACCGGATGGAAAGGGGCGTGCGCGTATGAAGCAGCTTGTGCAGCGCCTGGAGCGCGGAGCGATGTTCCTGCTCACGCTGATGCCCGTATACGCCTTTTTCATGCGCTATCTCACAAATTCGCCGCTGCTGGGTCCCGCCTGGCTGGTCGCGCAGACGCTGATGGTGAGCCTTCTTGCGCTTCTGCCCGCCTTTATCGGCAACTACACGGTGTCGGACGTGATCTATTACGAAGGCGGCGCCCGCATGGGCGGCGACCCCAATCCCGACCGGGAGAGCCGCCACGAGACCGTTAAGCAGGGCCGGCGCTTTCCCATCCGCCTGCCGGTATACATCCTCGTGCTCCTGCTCACGCTGTTTGCGCTCATGCTGCTGCCCCGCTCGCTGTTCATCGGGCAGAAGCAGCTTTTCCGCTTCATCTTTATCGCCGCAACGGTCGTGCTGGAATTCACGAGCATGTTCACCATCGCGGGCACCTATTGCATGTGGACGGAGGTCCCCGGCATCCTGCTGGGTTTTTTGTGCTATCTGTTCGCGGCGCTGTATCTGCATTTTTCCAAGACGGAACCCGGCCAGTGGAGCACGCTGGTGGGCGTCTGCGCGCTTTTATACATTTTTATGGGCGGCATATGCCTAAACCGCCAGAGCCTGAACGCCAACTCCGGCACCCTGGGCGAAAAGCGCAAGGCACCCCGCAGCGTGGTAAAGCGCAACCGCCGCATCGTGATCGGCTTTGCGGCCTTCACCGCCGTGACTTCCTTCGTGGGCCCGATCCGGGAGGGCGCCAAATGGCTCTTCGGCCAGTTCATGGCGCTGCTCAAATGGATCGCCTGGCTTTTGCGCGGCGGACGCGAGCCCTCCGAGGGCAACCTGGAGGCGCTGATGCAGATGCAGGGCGGCCGGACTGCCGACCCGGTGCAGGTCGAGCAGGAACTGGAGGAAATGGGCGGCCTGAGCCTTTGGGACAAGATCTTCCTGTACGGCTTCTTCGGGCTGGTGGGGCTTGGCCTGATCAGCATACTGGTGGGCGGGCTGGTCAAGCTGTCCAAAAAGCTCTCCAAGCTGCTGGAGCGCTTCGCCCACAGCGTGAACGAAGGCTATTACGACGAAAAGGAGAGCCTCATGGACGCTCAGGAGGCCCGGCGGCAGATCCGCAAGGCCCTGAAGGACCGTCTGAAGGGCATGCTCACCCGCCCCACGCCCTGGGAAAAGCTCTCGGGCCGGGAGAAGGCCCGCCGCCTGATCGGCCAGCTGTACAAAAAGCGCGGCCGCAGGGTGGGAGCGCTTCGCACCCTCACCGTGAACGAGGCGCTCAAAGAGATGGGCGTTCCGGGCCAGAGCGCGTGCCGGGCCGGCGAAGCCTACGACAAGGCGCGCTACAGCGGGCACGAAGTGGATTCCGGCGCGATGGACGCCCTCAGAAAGGAGATACGTCCCTGATGGCCTCCTCGTCTCTGGAATGGAAGATACGGACCCTGCCGGATTCCCCGGGCTGCTATCTGATGAAGTCCGAAGGCCAGGTCATCTACGTCGGCAAGGCCAAGAACCTCAAAAACCGCGTGCGGCAGTATTTCCATTCATCTGCCTCCCACACCCCCAAGGTGCGCGCGATGGTGGAAAAGGTGGACGATTTCGACATCGTTCTGGTGGACGGCGAGCTGGAAGCGCTGATCCTGGAGTGCAACCTCATCAAAAAACACAAGCCGCACTACAACATACTGCTCAAGGACGACAAGCACTATCCCTTCATCAAGATCGACCTGAGCGAACCCTTTCCGGCCATACGGCTGACCCGCGAGGAGCACAAGGACGGCGCGAAGTATTTCGGGCCCTATATCGGCGCGGCGGCGGTGCGCGAGGTTCTGGACACTGTGCGAAACGTCTTCCCCGTGCGCCACTGCATAAAGCCCCTTAAGGAAGGCATGCACGAGCGGCCCTGCCTGCACGCCCAGACCGGGGAATGCAGCGCGCCCTGTGCGGGCCGCGTGAGCAAAGAAGAGTACGCCGGGTATGTGCAGCAGGTGATCCGCTTTCTGTCCGGCCATCCCGAGCAGGTTCTTTCGGAACTGAAGCAGCGCATGGAAAAGGCCGCGCAGGGCATGAATTACGAGCGCGCCGCCGTGTACCGCGACCGTATACGGGCGGTAAACGACATCATGCAGCGCCAGAAGGCCCTGACCCCCGGCGGGGACGACATGGACGTGATCGCCTTTTTGCCCTGCCTGGACGACGCGCTGGTGCAGGTGATGCTTCTGCGCGCCGGCAAGCTGATCTCCTCCGAGTTCTATACCCTGGAAGGCGCCGCTCTGGAAGAGGGCTCCGAGACGCTGGTGCGCTTCATGACCCAGTATTACTCCCTCGCCAATCCGCCCGCCCGGGAGATATGCGTAAACGCGGACATCCCCGACCGGGAGGTGCTTGAGGAACTTCTGAGCGAGACCGCCTTAAGGCGCGTACACGTCGTCACGCCCCGGCGCGGCGACAAGGCGGCGCTGGTGCGCATGGCGGAAAAAAACCTGGAAGACGAAAAGGGCAAGATCGAAAACCAGCGCGAAAAAAAGCTTGCCCGCACGCTGGGCGCGCTCAACGAGCTGGCCTGGGAGCTGGGGCTTGAAAAAGCGCCCCGGCGCATAGAGGGCTACGACATATCCAACACCCAGGGCGCCCAGTCCGTGGCCAGCGAAGTGGTGATGATCGACGGCGAATGCGCGCATTCCCAGTACCGCCATTACCGCATCAAGACCGTGGAAGGCACCAACGACTTTGCCTCCATGCAGGAGGTCATTTCCCGGCGCTTTGCCCGCGGCCTCAAAGAATACGAGGACCGGATGAGCCGGGGCCTGGACCCAAAGGAAGGCAGCTTTTCGGACTTGCCCGACCTGCTTTTGATCGACGGCGGGCGCGGGCAGCTGAACAGCGCTTTGGCCGCCATGCGGGACGCAGGCGTGAGCGTTCCCGCCTTCGGCCTGGCGGAGCGCGTGGACGAGATCGTTCTGCCCGATCAGGAGGACACCATCCTTCTGGACCGCCACAGCCCCGCGCTGCACCTGATCGAGCGGCTGAGGGACGAAGCGCACCGCTTCGCTATTACCAATCACCGCAAGCTGCGCTCCGCCCGCTCCATCGCCTCGCGCCTGGAGCAGATCCCCGGGATCGGCCCCAAGCGCCGCAAGGCCATCTTCGCCCGCTTCAAGACCGTGGAAGCCCTGTCCGGCGCCACCTGGCAGGAGATCGCCGCCTGCGACGGCCTGGGAGAGGAGTTTGCAAAGCGCGTATACGGTTTTCTGCATCCGGACGATCAGAATCAGCAGTGACGCGACTGCATCGCGGCAATTGACATGCCAAAATGCCGATGCTATACTTATAAAGGTATAATAAGCTTATGCTCCGGGCTGTTTCGGCGGCCTTCCGCTTATTGGGGGACAGCAACCATGTTCAGACGTTTCATTCTATGGCTCATGTGCGGCCTGGCCGCGGCGGCGTTCGCTTTTTTCGCTTCGGCGCAGACGAACGGCCAGCTGTTTTTTTCTGCGTCTCCCATCGACCCGTCTGACGCCAAGCTCCCCGCCGACGCCGTGCTGGTGCAGAAGGTGGGAGACGAATACTGCCTGTTCCTGCCCGGCGCGTTCGGGTCAGAAGATCTGTACGCATGCGGCACAGGCTTTTCCTCGGTGACGGTCGGAAACCGTGCATACAAGCCAGACGAGCCGGTCAGCGGCATCGAGCCCGGCACAAAAATCAAGATCACCGTGGGCAGCTGGACGCGCACGGTGCGCGTATATCAGGGTTCGAACATCCGCGCCGTGTTTCTGAACACCGACAGCGGCAGCTTCGACTACGTGAACAAGTCCAAGAGCAACGAGGAAGCCGGCAGCCTTCTGGTGCTCACCGGCGGCGGCCTGGACGAATACCGCGGCAAGGTGGATAAGATCAGGATACGCGGAAACTCCACCCTCGCCTTTTCCAAGAAGAATTACAATATCAAGCTGAGCGAGAAGGCGGACCTTGGCGGCATGGGCAAATCCAAAAAGTGGACGCTGGTCAGCAGCGTAAAGGACCGCAGCCTGCTGAGGAACCAGATCGTCTTCGACATGGCCCGGTACGCGGGCCTGAAGTACACCCCGGACCTGGTGCCCTGCGACGTATGGCTCAACCACAGCTATTTCGGGGAATACATCCTCACCGAGCGCATCGAGATCGCCAAGCACCGGATCGACGTGTACGACCTGGAGGAGGCGACCGAGGCGGTCAACTCCGCCAAGCCCGAAACGTATCCCCGTGCCGGGGCGCAGAAGCTAAAATACGGCCAGTTCAAGTATTTCGACATCCCGAACGACCCGGAGGACATCACCGGCGGTTATATACTCGAATACGAAAACTATCAGCCGCGCTACAGCGGGGACCCCTCCGCCTACACCACCACCCGCGGCAAGGTGCTGCTCATCAAGGAGCCGGAGGCGGCAAGCTACGCCCAGGCGCAGTACATCAGCCGCTTTATCCAGGGCTACGAGAACGCGATCTTCGCCCCCGACGGCATCGATCCGGACAGCGGGAAGCACTACTGGGAATTCGTGGACATGGAGTCTCTGGTGCTCAAATACATACTGGAGGAATTCTCCAAAAACGAAGACGGCAACGCCAGCAGCCAGTATTACTTCAAGCCCTCGGACCGTGAAAGCACCGTGGCCTTCGCCGGCCCCGCCTGGGATTACGACTGCACCTTCGGCGGCTACGCCACTTCCGGCAAGACCACGCTTTTAAACGCCAAGGGCTTTTACACCAACCGCGCGAACAACAACAAATACTGGTGGCCGCAGCTGTACGCCAGGCCGGAGTTCCTGGCCGCCGTAAAGGCCATGTGGGCCGAGCGCTTCCGCCCCGCGGCGGATATCCTTCTGGGAAAGGAAAAAGACCCCGCCGGCGTGCTCAGGTCGATCGCCGAATACGCCGACGAGATCCGTGCCAGCGCGAACATGAACTTCGTGCGCTGGCCCGTGCACTATTCCGGGGAAAACGTGGCAGAAACAGGCCGAAGCTTTTCCGCCAACGTGGAGTACCTGTCAAGCTTTATCCAAAGGCGCGCCGCCTTCCTGGACGACAACTGGCTGAAATGACCGACCGGAGGCAAAGAGTATGAACCTCAAAAAAGTCTTTTTCTGCGCCCTGCTGGCGCTTATGCTGGGGCTTATCGCCGCCTGCGCCCTGGGCGAGACGGCCAGAGACATCACGAAGAAGTGCAAAATCTCCGCTTCCAACGGCGGCGCGTCCAAAATGACGGACGGCAAAGTGAACGAATACTGGGAAGCCAAAAAGAGCTTCAGCACCGTAACGGTAAAGCTCCCTTCCGGCACAAAAGCCGGCGGCATGCTGATCGAATGGTTCGTAAAGTTCACTTCCTTTGAATTCACGCAGTACGACCAGGACGGCGCCGTCCTGAGAGGCGAAAACAGCGACGGGTACTTTCAGGGCACGGTGACGTGGCTGAACGTCGAGCCGGAGGCTGTGAAACTGGAGCTGAAGGTGTACAGCAAGGGCAGGATCTGCGGCCTGCACGTGTATTCCCAGGGCGATATCGATCCCGAGATCCAGATGTGGGAAAACCCGCCCGAAAAGCTGGACCTGATGCTGATCGTGGCCCATCAGGACGACGAACAGCTGTGGTTCGGCGGGCTGCTTCCGTACTACTGCGCGGTGCGGGATTCCGACGTGCAGGTGATATATATGACCAGCTGCGGCCGCGCCCGCATCAAGGAGTCCTTAAACGGCCTTTGGACGATGGGCGTAAAGACCGTGCCCGAGGTCGTGGGCTTCAAAAACAGCTATACGACCGTGAAGGAATCCACCGAGCTGTGGGGCGGCAAGGAGAACATCGAGCGCTCCATGGTGCGCCTGATCCGCAAGTACAGACCGGAAGTTATCGTGACCCACGACATCAAGGGCGAGTACGGCCATCCCCAGCACAAGCTGATCGCCATGCGCATCGTGGACGCCGCGAAGGCCGCCGCCGACCCGAACCAGTACCCGGACAGCGCCGCTCTCTACGGCGCCTGGGAAGTCAAAAAGGTGTACCTGCACCTGGGCGACACGAACGCGATCTACATGGACTGGAACACGCCCTCCGAGCGCCTGGGCGGCAAAACGCCGCTGGAAATGGCAGCCCTCGGCTTCAAGGAGCACAAATCCCAGCAGAAGCGCTACAATATGGACATGGGCAAGAAGTACGATTACACCAAATTCTCCCTGGTGTATACCACCGTCGGCCCGGACGTTATGAAAAACGATTTTCTGGAAAACACGCCGGCCCTGGAGCCGTGATCCGGGCGGAAGAGAGAAGGCAGCTTGCCTGCTGAGCGAGCGCCGGCGTCCGTACGGCACGGGCGCAAAAGCAAATCTTTCCTTTTTTACAAAGCATGTGCTATAATGGCGCAGAAATATCCCGACCGGCGCGAGCCGGATAAATGACAAAGGAGAGAACCTATGAACAAGTATCCTTCTTCCGTGCACGCGCTGGAAGGCGCGGTGGTGTACATGGCGGACGCGGGCGACCGCGACGTTCTGGTATGCGAGGGCAAGCCCTATTTCGGCGGCAGCGAGGGCGTGAACCGCTTTGAGCTCACCCACGAGGTGGCCTGCACCCTGCGCAGGCTCTTTCCCTTCACGGCGCCTAAGCGCGTGCTGGGCGAAAAGCGCTCCTTCGGCCTGGGCGACAGGCTGGGCATCGCCTGCCCCGGCCACATCCGCGTGATCAGCAAATTCGACGTGATGCCGGTGTTCGCCCAGCAGTCCATCCGGGAGCTGGACCTCACCCACCGCACTTACGAGGACGTGCTGGACGCGGCTACGTTCGCTGTGTTCCGCGAAAACTTTACCCGCGGCTTCGGCGCGGACGGCGACCACCTGAAAAAGCCCGCCGATATCGAATATGCCCTGTCCCTGGGCTTCACTATGCTGACGCTGGACCTGTCCGAGCACATCCACGCGGACGCCTCCGGCAAGTACAGCCAGGACGTGGACGCGCTGTACGCCGGAAAGACCTTCGAGGTGGAGGGCGAAAAGATCTCCTTCACCGCCGAGGAGCTTCAGCGCGTAAAGGGCGTATACGGCGAGGCCCTGGACTTTGCCAAGGAGATGTACGACCGCTTCCTGAAGGACGGCCGCTACGACTGCGACCTGGAGATCTCCATCGACGAGACCGACACCCCAACCAAGCCCAGCGAGCACTTCTTCGTGGCCAATGAACTCAGGCGCCTGGGCGTGGACGTGAAGACCGTGGCGCCGCGCTTTATCGGCGAGTTCCAGAAGGGCATCGACTACATCGGCGACCCGAAACAGTTCGACGCCGAAATGAAGGTGCACGCCGCCATCGCCCGCCAGTTCGGATACAAGATCAGCGTGCATTCCGGCTCCGACAAGTTCAGCGTCTTCCCCTACGTGGGCGAAGAGACGAAGCAGAACTACCACGTGAAGACCGCCGGCACCAACTGGCTGGAGGCCATGCGCATCGTGGCTGCCCACGACCCCAGGCTGTACCGCGAGATCCACTTGTTCGCGCTTGAAAGCTTCGCCGAGGCGCGGAAATACTACCACGTCACCACCGATTTAAACGCCATCCCCGACATAGGCGGCCTTTCGGACGCGCAGCTGCCGGAGCTGTTCAACGACAACAACGCCCGCCAGCTGATACACATCACATACGGCCTGATCCTGAGCGCCCGGAATGAAGACGGCTCCTTCCGCTTCAAGACCCGCCTGTACGCCTTCTGGCGCGCCCACAGCGAGGAATACGCCCAGGCACTGGAAAAGCACATCGGCAGGCACCTGAGCATGCTGGGCTGCCCGCGCGCGGACTGAAAAAGATCACGGCATAACATGGTTTCAGACAGGCTGAACCGCATTTCCGCCCACAGGCAGGCACTGCACAGGATACCCGAGCTCGGATACGAACTGGAAAAAACGCAGGCCTACGTGCTTGAGGTCCTGTCCCGGACGCGCGCGAAGGTGGAGGTCCTCTCCCCTTCGGGCGCGCTGGCGTATTTCGACATGGGCAAAGAAAGCACCGTGGCGCTGCGCGCCGACATGGACGCCCTGCCCATCGAAGAGAGGACCGGCCTCGGCTATGCCTCCGCGCATCCGGGCTGCATGCACGCCTGCGGGCACGACGCCCACATGGCCATGCTGCTGGCGGTTTGCGAGGAGCTGGACCGTACAGACGCGGCCCGCAACGTGCTGGCCGTGTTCCAGCCCGCCGAGGAAGCCGGCAACGGCGCCATGGCCGTGCTGCGCTCAGGCGCGCTGGAAAGGTACGGCGTACAGGAGATATACGCCTGCCACGTGGAGCCCTCCCTACCCCGGGGCACGATCGCCTCGCGCCCCGGCGCACTCATGGCCATGGCCAGCGAGGTGCACGTGCGCGCGGAGGGCAAAAGCGCACACATCGCCCACGCGGACGAGGGCGTGGACGCCCTCCGGGCGGGGGCGGAATTCCTTCTGGCCTCCACAGACCTGGTCAGGAAGCGCTACAAAGACGTTATGCACCTGTTTGGTTTCGGCCGCTTCGTGTCCGGCACAGCCAACAACATCATTTCGGACGAAACGCGCATGGACGGCGCCCTGAGGGCCTTTGACGAAGACGTCTTTGACAGCATCCGCCGTGACGTGCTTTCCGTGGCCCGGGAGGTATCCGGCCGCACCGGCGCCGCCGTCCATGTGGACATCCCCGGCGGATACCCGCCCCTCGTCAACAGCGAAGGCTGCTTCCGCCGCCTCGCGGAGAAAGCTGATGGCCTTCCATTCCGCGTTCTGGAAAAGCCCCTGCTCACCACAGAGGACTTTGCCTGCTATTTAAAAAACGTGCCGGGGCTCATGTTCCTTCTGGGCGTGGAAAGCCCGCATCCCCTGCACAGCCCGTTTCTGTCTTTTGGCGAAGAATGCCTTTTGAACGGCGCCGAAATGTTCCTCAGGCTCATCTGAAGACCTGGTAATCGCAACTTAACATGATTTTTTGTACAGGGGTATTGACAAACGACCCCTGCGAGTGCTAATCTATGCACAGTGATTAGCACTCAACAAGCGAGAGTGCTAACGAGCTGAAAAACAAGATCGCAGACAGTGAAAAAAGGAGGCGGTATCATGGTACTGGACGATCGGAAATTCATGATCCTCAAGGCCATTATCGACGACTATATCATTACCGCCATGCCCGTGGGCTCCCGCACCATATCCCGCAAAAGCGGCGTAGGTTTCTCCCCCGCCACCATCCGCAACGAAATGAGCGACCTGGAGGAGCTGGGATACCTGGCGCAGCCCCACACCTCGGCGGGACGCGTGCCTTCCGACAAAGCCTACCGCCTGTATGTGGACAGCCTGCTTCGGTCAGACGAGATCAGCACCCAGGAAAAACAGCGCATCGAGGACTACATCTCCCGCCGCTCCGGCCAGGTGGAGGATATCATCCGCGCCGCGGCAGACATGCTGGCCGACGTCACGCAGTACACCTCCGTGGTGGTGGCGCCGCGCATACAGACCCTGCGCATCCGGCGGGTGCAGCTGGTGCCCGTGAGCGAAGGCACGGCCCTGATGATCGTGGTCACCAGCGCCGGCATCATGAAGGACGCGCTGATCAGCGTTCCGGCTGACATCAGCAGCGACAACCTGTATGCCTTAAGCGAAATGCTCACCCGCGAGCTGGAAGGGCACACGCTGGAGGAAGTCAGGCAGATCTTCGCCCGGGTATTCAGGGACATGTCCATGAACCGGCGGCTGCTGGGCGGCGTGATGAAGGTGATGGAGGAAAAGCTCACCGAGGACGCGCCCGAGGACGTGGTGATCGGCGGCACAACGAAGCTGCTCAACTATCCGGAATACAGCGATATCGACAAGGCCAAGAACTTTCTTACCATATTCGAAAGCAAGGAGCGCCTGGCCGGCATGCTGAAAAAGAACGGCGGCATGGAGATATCCATCCGCATCGGCAGCGAAAACGAAATGGAGGCCCTTCAGAACTGCTCGCTGGTGACGGCTACCTACCGGGTGGGCAAGCACGGCAGCGGCACCCTGGGCATCATCGGCCCCACCCGCATGAATTACCGCCGCGTGGTGACCATGATGGAATACATGGGCCAGGTGATAAGCAAGATGCTTTCCGGGGAATGACATGAAGTACAAGCGGAAAAGAGTGAGAAAGATCATGGAAAACAGGCACGATGAGGCTCCCCAGCCCGAAGAGATAAAGCCCGAAATCGCGGAAGAGGAACTGCCCGAGGCAGAACCCGAACAGGTCAAAGAAGAAGCCGCTGCTCAGGAGACTCCCACGCAGGAAGAATGGGCCGAGGCCCTCAAAAAGACCGTGGAGGAGCGCGACAGCTACAAAGACAGCTACCTGCGCGCCCAGGCGGAATTTCAGAACTTCAAGCGCCGCAACGCCGCCGCCCGGGCAGAGGCCTTCGAGGATGGATCGCGGGAGGCCATCGCCGCCGCGCTGCCCGCCATCGACAATCTGGAATTGGCGCTTAAGCACGCCGAGGCCGCCGGCGAGAACGGCGCCATGTACGACGGCGTCAAGATGACGCTCAAGCTCCTTCTGGACGCCTTCGGCAAGCTGGGCCTGGAAGAAGTGCCTGCGCTGGGCGAGGTGTTCGACCCCGAGAAGCACAACGCCGTGATGCGCGAAAGCGGCGGCGAGGAAAACGTGATCTGCGAGGTCTTCCAGAAAGGTTACAAGGTAAAGGACAAGATGCTCCGCTACGCCATGGTCAAGGTGTACAGCGGGCAGGAAGAATAAACGCTGACAAATCGCAAAACGCGAGTTTTCAGATAAATGATCAAACAAGCAAGCAAACAGGAGGCTGAATATTATGTCTAAGATCATCGGAATCGATTTGGGTACCACCAACAGCTGCGTCGCCGTCATGGAAGGCGGCGAGCCCACCGTTATCGCCAACGCCGAAGGCAGCCGCACCACGCCTTCCGTGGTGGCTTTCGCCAAGAACGGCGAGCGTCTGGTCGGCCAGGTCGCCAAGCGCCAGGCCGTGACCAATCCCGACCGCACCGTTATCTCCATCAAGCGCGACATGGGCACGGGCCGCAAGATCTCCATCGACGGCAAGGACTACACGCCCCCGGAGATCAGCGCCATGATCCTCAAAAAGCTCAAGGACGACGCCGAAGCCTATCTGGGCGGCC
>JAFZPV010000039.1 GCA_017552535.1 Clostridia bacterium | reverse complement strand
CTCATCAGTAAACGGTTCGGAAAGCGGTGTTGCTGCAGACGAGTCAGAAAGCAAGATAGAGATTACACAGGAGCAGGCTGAAGAGGCGCAGGATGAAGCCTTACCGATTGCAGATGAGGAGAACACTTCGGGCAATAAAACGCTGATCGTCTATTTCTCCCCCGCAAACGCGGATACGGTAGGCCTGAACAGCTTATTGGAGTTGTAAATACTGCATTGAAACCGGCGGCCTGTAACGCCAGACCTTGAGGCTGGGCCTGGAGGGCCAAAAAATTCGTAGTTAAAAAATGGGGAACTTTTTTAGAAAAGCCCCAGAGCCCGCATAAAATAAGGGTTTTTTATGAGGGAACGTTGTGCAGTACGGCCTCAAAGCAGCCCGCAAAGCTCCCCAGTTCTCCAAGCGCTGATCAGTATACAGCAAAGAAATCCCCGGAACCGCGGTTCCGGGGATTTTGTGTTGTTGCCGCTTACGGGCATTTGGCTTTCTTTGCCCTGAGCTTCTGCCAGAAGCCTGTTTTTTCCGGCGCCGGGCCGGGCTCGATTTCGAGGATGTGCCAGCCTACGGCGTTCATTACCGTGGTGCTGCCGTACTGGCAGGTGCGGGGCAGCTGGTGGCCGTAGCTCTGGTGTACGTGGCCGTGGATCAGGTACTGCGGGCGGTACTCGTCCATCAGCGGCAGAAAGGCCTGAAAGCCCAGGTGGGCGTTGTCCGGCGCGTCGCCGTAGCCGCGGGGCGGGGCGTGGGTGATCACCACGTCCACACCGCCGGCTTTTTTGATCTTGCGGCGCACCGCGTTTATGCGCTTCTGCATTTCCTTTTCGGTGTATTGATAGGGACCGGGGTTGTAGCGGATGCAGCCGCCCAGGCCCAGCACGCGAAGGCCGCCGATCGTGATCACGTCGTCATCCGCGCATTCGCAGCCTTCCGGCGGAAAATCAACATAGCCTTTGTCGTGGTTGCCGTGAACGTAGTAAAGCGGACGTCCGCTCATGGTAACGAGGAACTCCAGGTATTCCTGCTTGAGATCGCCGCAGGAGAGTATGCAGTCGATCCCGCTCAGCCGTCCCGGCTGATAGTAGTCCCACAGATAGGGACTTTCCTCGTCGGCAACCAGCAAAAGCTTCATTTTCTGTTTTCCTCCGCTTTGGGCGGTATGGTCTCGCGGTAAATGCCCAGCAGCCGCACCAGGCTTTGGGACCTGGGCATGAGCTCGTCGAAACCGGGGATGGAGCCGTCGATAGAGTCGCACAGCCAGTCCATGCGCATCAGCTCTTCCATGGTGAACAGCCGCGTGCCGTCGGACACGGTCTCGCCGCTTTGCGCCCGGATGGGACGCAGGAAGGGGTCTATGCTCTCCTCGGCGATGCCGCGCTTGAGGATCAGCGCCAGCTGCTTCACCCCGTCCGGCAGCGTGTCAGAGATGTCCACGTCCGCTACGCCCGCGCTGATGCCCCACCAGTCGTTGATGGCGCGTTCGCTGCTGCCGGCTGCGTCGAGGCCGCCGTTCAGAAGCGAGCGGATGGTCTGCTCGTAATACCGGCCCCAGTTCCAGCGGGGCGAAGCCAGGGCGGTGAGCCCGTCCTTTTCCACGGCGTAGGTGCCCAGATGCCAGGCAAGTTCCGCCCGAGCGCCGTCTTTGTCCCGGTTGGAGATCACGTCCACGCCGGCATCCAGAAGCTCTTTCACGGGGTCGCTGCTTACGCAGCTCCAGCGCAGCAGTATGCGGGCGCGGGGATTGGTGAGCTGTGCGCCCAGGGCAAAGGCGTTCACGGAGGCGATCGCGCCCATGATGGGGTAGTTCGCCACGTAGCCGATCGCATCTTCCTTCGCCATGGCGCCTGCCACGGCGCCGGCGATGAACTTGCCCTCGTATATGCGGCAGTAGTAGCTGCGCACGCCCGCGTAAGGCAGGGACAGCGAGCAGTTGTACACCTTTACGTTTTTATGGGCCGCGGCGATGCGCCGGCAGCTGTCGATCAGCATGGGGGAGGTGGCGAACAGCACGTTCGCGCCCTGCCGGATGGCATCCTCCATGGTCTCGTCCGCGTCCTCTCCGCACAGGTGGCTGGTGATGTCCACGGTGTTGCCAAGCTTTTCTTCCAGATATTTCTGCCCCCGGGCGTGGGCGCTCGCCCAGGCGCTTGAGAGGGGATCGAAATCGTAAATGAATGCCGCCTTCAGCTTGGGCGTGCCGAAGATACGCTCCAGAAGGCTCTTTTCCTTTTCTTCGGGCTCCGTGCTCACCCAGATCGGTTCGCCTTTGGCAAACAGCCTCAGATCCGGCCACAGGGCAGAAAGGCACTGGCGCGTCTGATCGGGGGTCTGCGTGCGCGCTTCAGCAAAGGGATGCACCTTCAGATACTCCAGAAAGGCGTCCGCCTGCGTAATGTCCAGCTTTTCGGAATTCAGCGCGTCGAACACCTCGCCGAAGCTGCGGAAAACGCCGCTGAAATCCCTGCGAAAAGCCTCGGTCCATTCCTCATTGGGTTCAAGCCCCAGAGCGGCCTGCAGGCGCGCGTAGCTGCCGGGACGGCTGAAGCGCACCCGGTACAGGCGGCTGAGCTTGAAGAAACTCAGAAACTCATAGTACAGGCGGATCTCGGGCTTGTCGCTCAGGGTGGGGATCACGCGGGTCACGGTGCCGTAGATGGAGGGCGCGCCGTAGCTTTTGAGCACGCTGGCGCGCTTGTGCCCTTCCTTGATGTAGAACTTGCCCAGGTATTCGAAGCAGCTGATGGGATCGCGTATGCCGCCGGCGCTCAGATGCGCCGCGCACAGGTTGATCCATTTGTCTGCAAACTCACTGCCGGTCTCCAGCAGGGGCATGAAATTCCCGGCGAAGGCCTTTTTGCGGCCGCCGGCCCAGGTGCCCACGATGAGCTCGGAAGGGATGTCGAAAGTGCCGACCTCCACGTAGCCGGATGTATCGGCATTGGACAGCATATCCTGCAGCACGGACGGATACGGATCGAGTCCGGCGGAAACGCAGGCGCTGTAATACTTTTTGCCCTGTTTCTGGGCGTATACATACTGTTCAAAGGCTTCGGATCTTGACATATTTCTCCTTGTCGGCTGCAGTATTTCCCGCGCGCAGCCATATCAAAGTGTACCTGCGCAGCGTAAAGAATGCAAGCAATGCCGGGAGGAAAGGCGCGTTTTTCCGCCCCGGGCTACGCTTTTTCCGCCGGGGGAGAGGAAAGGCTGCTGTCCCGCGCGATCATTTCCACGCCCAGCAGGCGCTTGGTGTGGATGCAAGAGGGCGCCTGGATCATTTCCAGAAGCGTCTGCGCGCCTACGCAGCCTATGCCGCGAAAGTCCTGACGCACCGAGGAAAACTTGAGGTTCACCAGCGGATCGAAATAGCAGTCGTCAAAACCGATCACGGAAATGTCCTCCGGCACGCGCAGCCCGCGCTCCGCAAGCGCCTGGATGGCGCGCGCCGCCACGCGGTCGCTCACGCAGAACAGGCCGGTCACCTCTTCGTTTAACAGGGTCTTCACCAGCAGGTCGCGCCGGGCGGGGTCCGGCAGGCAAACGCTCACGCCTTCGCCTGCCTCCAAAGCGGCCTGCTGAAAGCCGGCGATGCGCTCCTGCTCGCTGGACAGAAACGTGAGGCTGCCCAGCACCGCCAGCTTTCTGTGGCCCCTTGTGACGAATGCCCGGCATGCCGCGCGGCCGCCTGCCAGGTTGTCGCTGCCCACGTAGGCGCAGAAACGGTCGTGCGGGTACCGGTCCAGCAAAACATAGGGAAGGCCGCTTGCTTCCATGCGGGCATAACTGCCTGTGTCCGCGTCGGGGTTGAAGGGATAGATCAGGAAGCCCTCCACGCGGTTTGCGATCATGCGGTCAATCGTCGCCCGCTCGATGGGACCGGAAAGCACGTTCCATTCCACCAGCAGGCGGTAGCCGCGCTGGGACAATACCTCCTGTACGCCGGAGATGATCCTCGTGATGGAGACCGCGGCGTTGTTGTCGTGGTTCAGCAAAAAAGCGATCACCTTTTCTTCGCCGGGCCGCTTCTTTTCCGGAGCGCGCTTTTTTACATAGCTGCCCTTGCCGCGAACCCGGCGGATCACGCCGTCCTTCGCCAGCTCCGTCATCGCACGGCGCACCGTGATCAGGCTCACGCCGTATTCGGCAGCCAGAGCGTTTTCGTCCGGCAGCAGGGAATCCGGCGGCAGCGCGCCGGTCTCGATCTGCTTAAGCAGCGTCTGCCGGATGATCTCGTATTTGGGAGTCATGTTCTCACCTCACGCATACAGTATAACGCATAAGGCCTGAATTTGCAATATATATAATATGATTCACAATATATATTTTTCAAAGGAAAAGTTTACCAAAAACGGACGTTTATATATATAAAGCCTTGACAGAAGGCGGGCACGGCGATATGATTCTTTTGCCAATGTGCGCAGGGCACAGCAATGTATACTTTGCGCACCAATTAGATCAAATGGGAGGAATACAAATGAAAAAGCTTGTCAGCCTGCTGCTCGCGCTCATCCTGCTGTGCGGCTGCGCCGCCCTGGCGGACGCGGGCATCGTGACCGCCTCCGGTTTCCCGGTGGTGACCGAGCCCATCACCTTCACGGTAATGGCCAGCCAGTCCGCCATCCAGCCGGACTTCAGCACCATGGTTATCATCCCCGTATACGATGAGATGACCGGCATCAAGATTGACTGGCAGTGCGTGGCGTCTTCCGTGCGCAGCGAGAAGATCTCCGCCGCCGTCACTTCCAGCGAGATGCCCGACATCTTCTTCAAGTGCAACATCTCCGCGGCCAATCTGCAGAAGTACGGTGCCCAGGGCGCCATCGTGGACCTGGCTCCCTACCTGGAGGAGTATGCCCCCAACTTCTGGGCCTATGCGCAGGAGAACCCCGACGTTCTGGCAGCCGTGACCACTCCCGACGGCCAGATCTACTCCCTGCCCGCCATTGCGGACGCTCCCGCCACCCGCATGAACAAGAAGCTGTACTACAACAAGGTCTGGATGGACAAGCTGGGCCTGGAGCAGCCCACCACCCTGGATGAGCTGTACGACTTCCTGTACGCCATGCGCTACAACGATCCCAACGGCAACGGCGAGATCGACGAAGTGCCCATGAGCGAGACCACCGGCACCCTGTTCCAGGTATTCGGCGGCCTGTTCGGCGTGGGTAACCGCGGCACCCATTCTTCCTACTACGACATGGACACCGAGACCGGCATGGTTCGCTACAGCTACACCAGCGACGCGTTCCGCGAGTGCCTGGAGTTCATGCACAAGTGCTACGAGGAAGGCCTGATCGACCAGGAGTGCATCACCGCCAAAGACAGCCGCTATACGGCCCTGGCCGCCCAGGATCAGCTGGGCTGCTACTTTGCCACCAACCTGGCGCTTTTGGCCGCCAAGGACGCCGAAAACTTCGTGCCCGCTGAAGGCTGGATCGAAGGCGCCGTATGGCCCACCATGCGCAGCCACCTGCATTCCGTCGGCGCGTTCGTGGTCACCAGCAAGTGCGAAAATGTGGAAGCCGCCCTGCGCTGGGTGGATTACTTCTACACCGACGAAGGCGTGACCTTCTATCACTACGGCATCGAAGGCCAGACCTATGTGAAGAACGAGGACGGTTCCCTGAGCTTCACGCCCGAGATCCTGGCCCAGGTGACCGGCGACAAGAGCTACGACGAAGTCGTGTCCCAGGTCGGCCCCTACTGCGGCGGCAACAACCCCACCATGATGAGCTGGCCGGGCTACGCCGGCGCCGAGCTCAGCCCCATCCCGATGGCGTCCGCCGAGGCGATCCTGCCCTACACCCCCGACGTGATCTGGCCTATCTTCACCTATACCGACGAGGAGCTGAAGATCGTCAACTCCACCGGCAGTGACCTGAACACCTACGCCAAGAAGACAGCTGTCGAATTCCTGACCGGCGAGCGTGAACTCAACGACGAAGAATGGAGCGCTTTCCTCGCTCAGTGCGATGAAATGGGCGTGGCCCAGATGCTGGAAGTCATGGAAGGCGTTATCGACAGAGTCGAAGCCATCATGGGCACCAGGTAATTATCACCTATACCCGCGCGGCCGGCTTAAATGCCGGCTGCGCGGGGCTTTTATCCGGAAAACCGCGATTCAGCGTCCCGAAAGGCGGTAATGCATCCTATGCTCAAATCCATACAGCGCTCCGGCCGGAAATACTGGGATCTGTACCTGCTTCTGATCCCGACGGCAGTGTACTTCGTGATCTTCAAGTACCTGCCGATGATCGGCCTGCAGATCGCCTTCCGCGATTATATGCCCCGGCTCGGATACTGGGACAGCCCCTGGCTGGGCCTCGATTATTTCCGCCGCTTTTTCAGCTTTTACAGTTCCTGGCGGATCATCCTGAATACCCTGACGCTTTCGGCGCTCAACCTGCTGTTCACCTTCCCGCTGCCCATACTGCTTGCGCTTCTGCTGAACGAGATGCGCGCCGCGGGCTACAAGAAGCTGATCCAGACGGTCACATACGCGCCGCACTTTCTGTCCACGGTGGTCATCGTGGGCATGATCACCGCGTTCTGCTCGCCCTCGAGCGGCGTGGTGAACTCCATCATCAAGATCTTCGGCGGCGAGCCGATATACTTTATGGCCAAGCGCGAGTGGTTCCGGCCTCTCTACGTCATCAGCGAGGTCTGGTCCACGATGGGCTGGAACAGCATCATCTTCCTGTCCGCGCTCACGGGTGTGGACCAGCAGATGTACGAGGCGGCGCGCATAGACGGCGCCAGCCGCTGGCAGACGCTGTGGCGCATCACGCTGCCTTCCATCCTTCCCACCATCTCCATCATGCTGATCATCAACTGCGGTCACGTTATGAGCCTGGGCTTTGAAAAGGTCTACCTCATGCAGACCGACCTGAACATAGATGTTTCGAGGGTCATTTCCACCTTCGTATATGAACAGGGCATCCTGGCTACCCAGACTTCCTACGCTTCGGCTATCGGCCTTATGAACTCGCTGGTCAACTTCATCCTGGTCATATCCGTCAACTGGATCAGTAAAAAGCTGTCGGAGGTGAGCCTGTGGTGAGTACGCGCATCAACGAATCCCGCGGCGACCGCGCCTTCGGCGCGGCGGTATACATCGTTGCCACTGTTATTCTGCTGATCGTGGCCTATCCGCTCATCTACGTGGTGTCAGCTTCCTTTTCCGACCCGCTGGATATCCTCACGGGCAAGCTGATTCTGTTCCCCAAACACGTGCAGTTTCGGGCGTACCGCGCGGTGCTGGTATCCAAAGACGTGCTTCTGGGTTACCGAAACACGATCCTGTATTCGGTGGCGGGCACAGTGATCAACATCGTGCTGACCACATCCGGCGCGTACTGCTTAAGCCGCCGGGATATGTACGGGCGCACGGCGATCACCTTCATGATCTCCTTCACGATGTTCTTTTCGGGCGGCATGATCCCAACCTACATCGTGATCAAAAACCTGAACCTGCTGAATACCTTCTGGGTGATGGTGCTGCCAGGCGCCATCTCCGCCACCAACCTGCTGATCATGCGCAACTACTTTCAGCACTCCGTGCCGCAGGAGATCATCGAAGCCGCGTACATGGACGGCTGCTCCAACGTGGGAACGCTGATCAGGGTGGTGCTGCCGGTGTCAAAATCCATCGTGGCGGTGATGGTGATCTTCTATCTGGTGGGCCATTGGAACAGCTACTTCAGCGCCATGCTCTATCTGAACGACCGCTCGCGCTACACCCTGCAGGTGTTCCTGAGGGAGATCCTGATCAAAAACGATCTGGGCGATATGGGCGCGGGCAGCGAAAGCTCTTCTGTGGAGATGACGCTTCTGTACGAGTCCCTCAAGTTTGCCGTGATCGTGGTGGCCACGCTGCCGATGATGCTGTTCTATCCCTTCATGCAGCGCTACTTCGTGAAGGGCGTCATGATGGGTTCCATTAAGGGCTGAGGAGATGATTGCGTGACCCGGTTTTACCAGCTGGAGACCGATTTCAGATACGTGAACTGCGGCATGTGCTATGTGCTAAAGCTCGAAAGCGGCGAACTGATCGTGCTGGACGGCGGCTACTTCGCGCCCGGACAGGCAGAAGCGCTCAACGCGTTCTTCCGGGAAATCTGCCCGCAGGGCATACGGATCAGGGCATGGATGTTCAGCCACGCCCACCAGGACCACATAGGCGCCTTCATCAACTACGTCCGTCAGTATCCGGATACGCCCATCGGGCGCATATACCACGCCTTTCAGCCCATGGATTTTTCCGGCGTGACGGGAGACTGGAAAGACAGCGACCCGGCTACGTTCAGGGAATTCTATACCGCGCTGAAGGAGATGGGCGAAAAGGCGGACGTACATGTTTTTGAGACCGGAGAAGTGATCGACATAGACGAGGCGCGCTTTGAAGTGCTCTACACCTACCGGGATGCGGAAGAGGAGATCACCAACTTCAACGACAACTCCGCCGTGCTCATGCTTTCGTGCCGGGGCACGCGCATCCTGCTGCCGGGGGATGCGGCGGCGGTGGGGGCAAAAGCGCTGATGAAGCGCCCGGACAAACTGAAGTGCGACATCGTGCAATTGTCCCACCACGGGTTTTTCGGGCTGCCCGAAGAGGTGTACGCCGCTGCCGGCGCCCACACCTCCCTTTGGCCAACGCCGTTCTACGAGGTGGAGAAAAACGCAGCCCGACAGGCCAACGCGTTTCTGGCCCGCACGACGGACGTCATCCTGTCCAACCGGGGCACGGCCTGCCTGGAACTGCCCTACACGAAGGGCACGTACACGCTTCTGCCCCGGGTGTTCCCGGACAAGGCAGAAACAGACTGCTGACGGCACCAAAGCCGCATTGGCGGAATGCAATGATTCCAAAAGCAAGCCCTCCGGCGGTCAGCCGGAGGGCTTGCTTTTATCGGGTTTGGCAGGACTCAGGCGTTCGTCCGCTGCGTGCGTCAGAGCCCTGCCGGTTCACTTCACCGGCGGGGTGAGCCTGTCCAGGGCGTCCTGCAGGCTGCTGATGCCGAACTGCTTTGCCGCCATGGCCAGGCCGCACAGGATGCCCCACTTCTGCGCGGCGGCTATCTTGCAGCTCTCCTTGCGCGTTTTGCGGTACAGATCGGCCCAAAGCTGCAGATCGGCCAAAACCGCCTCGAACTGTTCCATCAGGATCTGTTCGTGAGTCTGTACGCTCATTCGGCGGGCCTGTCTTCCGTGCCGGACGCGCTGAGCGGTTCAGCAGTATCGGTCTGCTCCGCGACCGTTTCCGCTTCGCCCTCGTAGTGTACCTCGGTCTCGCTGAGCGTTACCGAATACTCGACGAACTCGTTGTCGCAGCAGGCGGGGCAGGGCGTGCGGCCTTCCCGGAGCGCTTCGTCCAGTTCCATCGGCGTAATGGCGTTGCAGCAGCCGCAGTCCTTGTGATAGCGGGCGCTGTTGTTTGCCACGTACACCGTCATGTGGGGATCGTATTCTATGATGGACCCGGTGTGCGCCACGGCGGTGTGCTTCTTTTTGGCTTTCCGGTACAGGCCGATGCCCGCGCCTGCGGCTGCCGCGGCGCCTGCGCCTATGCCCAAGCCTTCCCAGGCGAAGGAGGAAGCAGCCGCCTCCGCCTGCGCGGTGTGGGCCAGTTCATTCGCTTCCGTCCAGAACCCGGTCTGCACGCCGTTTTTGACGAGCCATTCTTCATAATCGCCGTAGGGGCAAACGCCGCCCTCGTGCAGGTGCGCCGTGTGGCCGTGATGGTAGTGGTATATCCCCGTGGAACTGTCGGTGTGTCCGCCGTATTTGTCGGTCCTTCCCGGATGCGCAAGCGCGCTTGACGGAAGCAGCGCAAGCACGATGACGGCGGCGGCCAGAAGCAGTTTGCCAAAATGTACTCTTTTCATACCGGATACGTCCTTTCAGGGAATCGTTTTGTTTTACGGATCGCAGAGGAACGAAGCAAAGCCAAAGTCGTATACCATGATGGGGCTGCCGAACAGATCCGCCGTATGGCCGTTCGCCTCTCCCTTCAGGATAGATTCGGCGGCCCGGCGGAGTTTTGGGATCAGTTCCTTTTCCGCGGGAATGTCCCCGTGCGACGGCCAGATCCCGTCGAACCGGTCGGTGAAGCTTTCCAGGCGCGTCAGGCTCCGGACATAATCATCCATGTTCCGGTGGCTGCCGAACATAAAGATCCGTCCGTGCGCCTGTACCGGGTCGCCGCTGATCAGCACCCGGTTTTTCACATCCAGCACCGCGATGCTGCCGGGCGTATGGCCGGGAAGATCGATGATTTCAAGCACGCGCTGACCCAGATCGATCCTGTCGCCCTCCTGTACGGGCAGTACAGTGCCTGTCCTGCCGTCCCTATGGTAAAGGGGCTCCTCGCGGGGGTGCATATAGAAGGTATCGAACTGCCCGTTGCTGCCGATGTGATCCCTGTCGGCGTGGGTGTTGAGCAGCTCCACGGGCTTGTCCGTCAGTTCCTCGGCGATGTCGCGCGCAGTATGCAGCTCCATGCCGGAATCGATCAAAAGCGCCTTCTCCGTTCCGGCGAGCAAAAAGAGCCGTACGCCTCCGTTTTCGATGATCCAGGTGCTTTCGTTTACCTGATGTACGCTGTGACCCATGGTAATACTCCTTTTACCGCCGCTGGGAAGCTTTATTCACCCTCGTCTGTTCTGACGAAGCGTTCCTGGTCGGCCACTTTCACATAGATAAACTCGTCGGAACCTGCTTCCAGGTATATCAGCGCGTTTTCCTCCGCGCGGAACAGGAAATGGAGGTCCAAACCGTTTTCCTCCTTCAGGTACACGTCGCCAAAGTATGTGCTCCACGTTCCCGCGCCGATATAGCTGCTCAAATACCCTTCATAGAAAGTGTAGGTGCCGTCCGCCTTCAGCGTGATAACGAAATCCCCGCCGAAGCCTTCTTTCTCATAGCGGTAGCTGCCGGCGATAAGGGCCATGGCTTCTTTTACGAAAATCGCCCTGATCCTGCCGGCGGCGTCATGGTATCCGGCAGGAAAGGCGTTCTCCCCTGAGGCATAGACCTGCGTGCCGTCCGCATAATTCAAAAGGAGCATGAACCACTCTCCGTCCAGCACGTCGGGATCGCTTTCGTGGAACCCGTTCCAGGCAGCAAGGCCGCACTGTTCGATGATCTCCTGAAGCTCCTTCGCAAGGGCGGGATCGAACGGACGTGTGCCTTCCAGGTCCGAGTGGTACCAGATCCCGTTAATGAGCAAGACCTCATGGGTCTCGGGCAGGGTATATCCGCCCACGCTGAAGACGAACCCGGTCAGGATATGATCGCCGGCGAGCCGGGCGCACAGATACTCAAACGCGGCGCGCTTTTCACGGGAGGCGAACGAGAATTCCCGGTACCTGCCTTCGTCTCCCGTCCAGTACAATTGCATCCAGGGGCCGGAATCTCCGTCTACCGGTTCGGGATCGGGCGCGTCCGCCGTTCCGCCCTGCAGGCAGGATAAAAAGGCGGCCCACTCCTCGTCCGTTAAAGCCACGGTGCCCGATTTGACCGTGTATTCTTCTGTCAGCGGCCAGCTTCCGCCCCTTCTCGTTTCGTGGAAGAACAGCTTCTTGCCGTCCTCCAGCCAGAACCGGTACCGCTGATACTCCGACACTTCCAGAGGGACGTCGAAGGTGTAGCAGAAATCAGTGATGTCTTTTTCTGCGATATCTTTGCCTACATACTTTTCGGCGCACGCGGCGAAACTCAGGCATATCAGCAGGGCAAGCAGGACGCCCAGGCAGTGTTTCATGTTCGCACCTCCCGAAAACATAGGTATAACTGATAGATTCGACCCTGGCCGCGCTTTTCCTGCAAACACGGCCTGTCTGAGTCGCAAAAACACTGATTCGCGTTTTTCCGTGCTTCATTGGCGGCGGGGAAAGGTTTTCGCAACAAATGAGAAGAACAGGGCGACCTGCACGGACCAGAGGGTGGCGGAAGCGGTCGTTTTGCGGTACAATGGTAAACGAATAAAGAACGTCCGCGCTGCACCGCGGGCAGACGGGAGGACGTCGGTATGGCGATGATGGAAAGGCCGGCCGTGCGGAAAACGGTCGGCGGCAAGTGCTGGGAGCACGCGTTTGAGCGCTTTTATCTGAAGGCGTACGTGCCGGACAACGACCTGGACGGGCAGACCAACAATTACGGCTTCCGCGCGCCGCTGCTTTTGGTGTTCGAGGAAAACCAGCAGGACATGGACGCCGCAGTGCGCTTCGCCCGGGAAAGCGGACTGGCTTCCATAGCCGCAAAGGCGGACACCAGCGTGCTGTTCGTGTATCCCACGGCGAAGGGCGGCTGGCAGGAAGCGGACGAGAGCCTGTACACGGACCTGATCGGCGAGATCAAAATGATCACAGTGTACGAAGACGGCATCGTGGAGAACCACGATTTCTTCGCGAAGTGCTTCAGGGGCTGGTTCGTGCGGGGTGCGATCTTCCGCGCGGACATATACTCCTTCGGCGCTTCGGCGGACTACGTCGCCCGCTGCCTGCTGAAGACCCTGAACGGCGAATACCTGTGGGGGCCGGGGGAGATCACGCCCGCCGTGTGCTCCATGGAGCGCCTGAGCACGCTCCCTGACGTTCAGCGAAAGGACATCGCGATCCTGAGCGTTGCGAACAATGACGGCATCAACCGGGCGTTTGAAGGGTGCGAAAACCTGCTCGTCAAGGAAAAAGCGGACTACGAAGCGGACTTTGACGCCTTCGTGCGCAGGTTCAAAATGTGGTGCGGCCGCATGGAAACGGAGCCGGACCTGAAAGCCCTGGGCATGCGCGAGGAGGCGGGCAGCGCGGCGGTCGCGACTTCGCCCGACAACCGCTCCCGCTGGAAAGGCTCAAAGACCCACAAGGTGGGCTACTTTGCCTACTACAACGAGGGCCTGTTCGATCACGGCCCCGTGCCGCTGGTGATGGGCTTTCACGGCGGCGGCGATTCCAGCATGTACCTAACGTACGTGGCGGGCTGGTGGGAGATCGCCCATAAGTACGGATTCCTTTTTGTATCGGTGGAGAACCATCTGGAGGTGCCGGCGGCGGAAGCCGTTCAGCTGCTGGAGGAGATCAAAAAACGCTATCCCGTTGATGAAAAGCGCATATACGCTACGGGCTTTTCCATGGGCAGCGGCAAGAGCTGGGATCTGTTCCAGGAGTATCCGCGCGTTTTCGCGGGCATCATGCCGGCCAGCGCGCTGTTCCCCGTGTACACCACGTTTTACGGCGAGCCCGCAAAGGAAAGCATCAACCGGGATATCCCCATGCCGGTGTTCTACTCGGGCGGTGAGGAATCGCCCCTGCCGGAGCTG
The DNA here is from genome assembly GCA_017552535.1 of Clostridia bacterium. Classification (GTDB taxonomy): domain Bacteria; phylum Bacillota; class Clostridia; order Christensenellales; family Aristaeellaceae; genus RUG14130. The sequence continues at coordinate 7,241 of JAFZPV010000039.1, read as the reverse complement.
CCCTTCCAGAAGGACAGCTGCCTGGAGCGCGTTCAGTATGTGGACATGGTGAACCGCCTGGGCGGGCGCTTTGAAAACCTGCGCTTTGAAGACAGGGAAAATTGGGAAGACCCGATCTGGGGCCCGAAGGCGGACCGCACGGAAAAGATATACGACCCCTCGCGGCAAAGCACGCTGACCGTGAACTACTATGTGAGCGACGACGGCGTGTGCCGCACGGCCTTCGCCAGCGTGAGCGGCCAGATGCACGAATGCCGCCATCATACCTGCGAGAACGCCTGGAAGTTCATTTCCCGCTTCCGCCTGGGCGAGAAGAACCCCGTGGAGGCGGATGGAGACGAGTAATTGCGAAACCGCTGGAAACCTGCATGGATTCTGGGCTTCTGAAATTTTGAAACGGCGTTTACATCATTTGATGTAACTCCAGAAAATATTAGAAAAAGAGCTGCCTGATTTTGAAAGTCAGGAAGCTCTTTATCCATGCTTTAAGGAAAGTCGGGTGTTGAAATGCCATTTTTTGGTTTGCCATTAATGCTTTAAGCAAGGAATCGCTCAGCTCCCGGGAGGATGCTTTTCCTGTGGACTTCACGACATCGTATCGCGGACAGCGGTATCGCCATTGATCGTATTCTTCTGCGCTGACTTCTCCAGCGCAGTATTTTCCTGCAACAGGAGCCCGGGTGTTCGTTCCCTTACAAAAGTACAACGATGAATAAGAGTGAAACTTATCGCATATTCATAGTGACATAAACGTCACTATGTGTTATAATAATGTCACTTCGAACAGCGAGGGGTATACGATGAACTTAGGCAAAGAAACAGAGACGCTTGAATTCAAGAAGACAACCGGTGAAATGAAAGAAGCGATGATCTCAATATCATCTATCCTGAATAAACATGGCATAGGAACGCTGTATTTTGGCGTAAAACCGAATGGAGATGTTTCTGGCCAGAATGTGTCGGAGTCTTCTCTCAGGGATGTGTCAAGAGCTGTTTACGAAAGCATACGGCCTCAGATTTATCCTGCCATTGAAGAAGCTGTGTTGGATGGAAAACACCTCATCAAGGTCGAATTTGCCGGGAACAACACGCCATATTCCGCGTTTGGCAGATACTACCTCAGGACCGCCGATGAAGACCGTGAGGTTACCCCCGAAGAACTGAAACGCTTTTTTGTGTCAAATGAATATCGGGAAAAATGGGAAAAAACAACCTCAACAGCTACGGTGAATCAAATCGATAAAAACGCTGTCAAATCATTCTGGCAAAAAGCAGTTTCTGCAGGCAGGATTCCGGATGGGAGATATACATGCCCGATTATTCTGAAAAGATACGGGTTGGCAAACGGGGATCATCTCAATAACGCCGGAGAATACCTGTTCGGAAATACGAGGCCAGTAACATTAAAGGCCGCCATATTTGCAACGGATGAAAAGCTCACATTCCTTGATATGAAGCTGTTTGAGGACAACGTTTATAATCTTCTCGGACTTGCAGAGGATTATATATTGAAGAATATCCGTTGGCGGAGCGAGATTTTCGGGACTGAGAGAACAGAGATACCGGAAATACCTGTAGCTGTCATCAGAGAGGTCATAGCCAACAGCTTTGCCCACGCAGTTTACAACGGTCGTACCAACCATGAAATCTGTATTCATCCGGGAATGATCACGGTATACAGTCCTGGAGAATATGCCAGCAATCACAAACCGGAAGAATACATGATCGGCAATTATGAGTCTGTCATACGGAACGCTGCGATTGCTAAGATCCTTTACCTGAATAAGTCCATAGAGCAGTTTGGGAGTGGATTCAAGAGAATTTACAGCCTGTGTAAGGATGCAGGCGTCCGATTCTCCTATGAAAGCAATGAGCTTGGATTTAAGTTCATTCTGTATAGGCCGCAGCTTCAAAGTGACATTCCGAGTGTCACTTTGGATGTCACTTTGAACGGAACCGAAATGTCGGTTCTCGCTATCTTAAAGCAGAAGCCTGACTCTTCAAGAGGTGAAATCGCTGAGAAAATATCTAAAACCGTCAGGACGGTACAGAGAGCTTTGGATTCTCTGAGAGACAAAGGGTATATTCAGCGCATTGGTTCCAAACAGGACCCAAGATGGGACGTTCTAAAATAAGATGTTCGTTTGATGGCCATTGAAAACGCTGAGTTTTCCGGACGCGATAGTTTATACAGCTGATTCTGACATAATCAGACAGGCAGATGAAGCGCATTGACAAACGGCGCCTGCGATGATAATATACCTTCCGTCAGCACAGCTGTGCCGGACGAAACGCAGCGATACTCACTGAATCGGAACGTTTGTGTTCCGGCGTCATGAAGGCGCGTACAGGGCGTCCGAAGAGGGTGGCCGGCGCTTTCACCGACGCCGTGCCCGGCATCGTACTGCACATCATCCTGATCCCGATTCTGGTGATCGTGCTTGAAAAAGCGGGCCTTTTACTGAACGGCAGGAAAGAATAGGCGGGTCTTGAAAACGAAACAGAAAAGCAGGCATGCGGTCTTTTCGCGGGGCGCAGGGGGCTTAATAAGAGCTCTCTGCGCCCTGATTTGCCTTCTTTTGGCGTTCTGCTCCGGCGCGGAGGCGTATGAGCCCAACGAAAGCCGCGCCGCCTGGACCGACCTGCTGGCCGGGCTTTATGCAGCCTGCACGCACCCGTCCGAACAGGCGGAGGAAACTGTGGACGCCTGCGCGGCGGAGCTTGAGAGCGAACTTGCTCTCTCCCTGACGGAGCATTTCAGGCGGATATGGCTGAGGGGCGACTGTCCTTTGTACCTGTTCGGACGGGACGATCCGGCTGAGGTCCCTGCCCGGGGGCGCCACGCCATCGTGGTGCTGGGGCACGAGCTTCAAAACGGGAAAATGACGCGCGAACTCATGGGCCGCTGCGACGCTGCCGCTGCCCTGGCCCGCGCCTTTCCGGATTCCCTGATCGTTCTGTCCGGAGGCGCGACCGGCCTGTTCAACCCGCTGCGCCGTACGGAAGCGGGCCTGATGCGGGCGTACCTCACGGACGTATGCGGCCTTGACCCGGTCAGGATGCGCCTGGACGAAAAAGCTTCCGACACCGCTGAAAACGCCCTCAACGTGTTTGAGATCCTCAGGGCGGAGAACGCGGAAACGCTGACCATCGTGACGTCCGATTATCATTATCGCAGGAGCCTTACGCTGTTTTGCGCCATGTCGGAAAAATACCGGCTGGAGCAGGGCTATATGGTGAAAGGGATAAGCGGGTTCTGCTGGCCCGCAGGCGCGGACGCCTTTACCATCCGGAACGAGGTGCGGTATACCGTATTGCAATTGGGCGACATACTGGACCTGCCGCCTGCGCAGAAGCTGCGCCTGCTGTCTGTGCTCCTGGCTATGCGGGCCGAAGAGGACACCGGGTTTTCCGGCGGAGAATGAGCGCATCACCTGACGAAGGAGAAGAACATGTACGACATACTGATCCGCGGCGGGACCGTGATGGACGGAAGCGGCGCGCCCGGCTTCCGGGCGGACGTAGCGGTGCTGGACGGAAAGATCGCTGCGGTGGGAGACCTGGCAGGGGAGAGCGCCCGCCTCGTGCTGGACGCGGAGGGCCTCGCCGTCGCTCCGGGCTTTATCGACGCGCATTCGCATTCGGACACTTCGTTCCTGATCGATTCCAGCGGCGCGTCCAAATTGTACCAGGGCATCACCGCCGAGATCAGCGGCAACTGCGGCGACAGCCCGTTTCCGTACGCCGGGGGAGGAGACATCCGGCACAGCGCATCGTTTGAGGATTTTTTGCGTGCTTTCAGCGCGGGCGGATACTCCATGGCGGTCAATCAGGCGCTGCTCGTGGGGCACGGCACGCTGCGCTCACAGGTGATCGGCGATGCGGACAGGCCCGCCGGGCCTGAGGAGATCGCACGGATGCAGGCCCTGCTCAGGCGGGAGATGGAATCGGGCGCCTGGGGACTGTCCCTGGGCCTGGAATACGCGCCGGGCTGCTTTGCCGGGCAGGAGGAGCTGAACGCCCTGGGCCGGGTGGCCGGGGAGTACGGCGGCGTCGTATCCTGCCATATGCGCAGCGAGGGCCTGAAGATAGACAGCGCGCTGAATGAGCTGATCGAAGTGGGCCGTTCTTCCGGCGTACGGGTCAACGTGTCCCACCTGAAGATCGACAACTACCGGGTCCACGGGCGGGCGTCCGAGGTATGGGACATCGTCAAAAAGGCCCGAAGCGAGGGCGTACGCCTGAGCGCGGACATGTATCCCTACACCGCCTCCTGCACCTCGCTCAGCATCCGCTGTCCCCGCTGGAGCCTGGACGGGGGGAATGAAGCGCTGCTTTCGCATCTGCGGGGCGCGCGCAGGCAGGAAGTGGTGGAGGGCATACGCGCCCACTACTTCAGCGCCGAACGCGCTGAGACCTGCCTGATCAGCGACGACGCGGGGCTCTGGCCCGAAATTGTGGGCAGGACCCTGCGGTCCGTCGCGGAAGACGTCCTGGGCATATGCGATTACGCCGAAGCGGCTGCGCGGGTACTGGAACGCACGAAAGCGGGGGCGAAATGCATCTTCTTCGTGATGAGCGAAGAGGACATGCTGTATTTCCTGAAGCAGGACACGGGCATCGGCTCGGACGGATACGCCCTGCCGGGGGACGAAAGCAGGCTTGGCATGAGGCCGCATCCCCGCTCCTACGGGGCGGTGGCTCAGTTTTTCGCCCTCGCCCGGGAAAAGGGGATATGTTCGACGGAGGAGGCTGTGCGCCGCGTGACGTCCAAGCCGGCGCGGCTCTTTGGACTTTTTGACAGGGGGCTGATCCATACGGGCTTCAAGGCGGACATCACGGTGTTCGACCCCGCTTTGATCGCTTCGCGGGCAACGTACCTTCAGCCCGTACGCCTGGCACAAGGCGTAAAGCACGTGGTGGTGAACGGGGAAGCGGCACTTTCAGACGGGCAGCAGACCGACGCCAGAAACGGAAAATTCCTGCGTAAGCCGCGCCGCGAGGACGCATAAACGCGCATACAGATTGGAGGATGACTGGATTGAAGCACGCAAGCGACACTGTGACCGCCGTTTTCGATGAAAGCATGGGCGCGCGCGTTTCGCCGCTCATGTTCGGCACCAACATCGAGCACACGCGCTCCTGCGTTTACAAAGGCCTTTCGGCCCAGATGCTGCGTAACCGCAAGTTTGCCGGCAAGCCCACGTTCCAAAGCGGACAGGCCCACGAATGGTACCCGGTTGGGGAGAACCCGCTTCTGCTCTTTGCCGAGCCCTATACCCGCCATCACGAACTGTATCATATGCGCCGGGCCAACGAGATGAACTCCCAGCGCCTCGTGAACCTGCATCCGGGAAGCCTGTGCGGCATCGGCCAGCACGAGCTGTGCGTGGCGAAAGGCGAAAGGTATGCCTTCCGCGCCGTGGCCAAAGCTTCGCAGCCGCTCACGCTGCGCGTTTCTCTCACTTCCCGCTCCGGCGGGACGGAGTACGCTTCTGCCGCTATCGCTGTTTCGGGCAGTGATTGGCAGACCTATGAGGCGGTGCTTGCCTGCGGTGCAGCCGACCCGGACGCGGACATCCGCATTGCGTTTACCGACGGGGCCGTGCTCACGCTGGGGGCGGTGTCGCTTTTGCCTGAGGACAATTTCCGCGGCATGCGCCGGGACGCGGTGGAAAAGCTCAGGGAGCTGGGCGTAAAGCTCATCCGCTGGCCCGGCGGCAACTTCGCGGGGGAATACAACTGGCTGGACGGCCTTTTGCCCTGCGATATGCGCGCGCCTCTCGCGTCGTGGCTGGGCATCGAAACGCAGCCGCTCACCATGGGCTTCGACGCCCACGAGATCGGCACCGACGACTTTATTGCCCTGTGCCGCGAGGTAGGCGCGGAACCGTTCATCACCATCAATCCCTGCTGGAATACGCCGGAGGAAAACGCCGCCTGGGTGGAGTACGCAAACGGCGATCCCTCCACACCCTACGGGGCGCTGCGTGCCGGCCGCGGCCATGAAGAGCCGTATAAGGTCCGGCTGTGGTCGCTGGGCAACGAGTTCGGGTACGGCCATATGGAAGGGGAGAATACGCCGGAAGGCTACCGGAAGCTGGCCCGCGCGAACGCGGAAAAGATGCTTGCCGCGTGTCCCGATATCACGCTGTGCTCGTCGGGACCGTATCCGAACGAAAGCTGGGCCAAAGAATGCGCTGGAAAGCTTAGCGACATCGTACCGCTGGTATCCCAGCATTTCTACGCCCACACGCCCATGTACGCAAGCGCGGCGGAGCTTGAGAAGGATTACGATGCCTGTGTGACGTCCGTATACGAACTCAGGGATCAGCTCAGGCAAAACCGCTCCGACCTTCCCGCAAACGTGAGAATCTCCATGGACGAATGGAACGTGTGGTACGCCTGGAACCGGCGTTCCAACGTGACGGACGCCGTATTTGCCGCGCTCACGCTGCACATGCTGCTCACGGAAGCGGATGAACTGCAAATCGCCCAGACCTGCCACTTCGAGGCTGTGAACGAGGGGCTGATCGAAGTGACGCCGCATGCGGCCCGCCTGACTGCCCAGGGCCGTGTATTCGCGCTCATGGGCGGGCACGCGGGCGGCCGCGTCTGCCTGAAGGGAATTGAGACCTTCGCTACCGACCATGAGGGTAAGATCTTCCTCACGCACGTGAATCCGTCTTATGCGGAGGAAAGGACGCTGCGCGTTCCCAAGACCATAAACGGCTGTGCCTGCCGCGTGGCGGAAGTGAAAATATACGAAAGCGCGGAGGTGACCCCGCCCTCCGATTTCACTGTTTCGGACGTGCCCGCGCGCCTTGAAGGCAGTGAATACGTTTTTGCCGCGCCTCCGCACAGCGTGCTGGCCGTGACGCTGGAAAAGGAGAACTGACGGAAAAAGCCAAAGATGCTGTGAAATCAGCAGCAGACCGGCAGGCGCTTTGTGCCTGCCGGTCTGTCTTCATGTGAAAGATCCTGTTATTTCGCTGCCTGCTTCAGCGCGTCCACGTAGTCCAGCTTTTCCCAGGTGAGGTTCAGGTCCGTGCGTCCGAAGTGGCCGTAAGCGGCGGTCTGGGCGTAAATGGGGCGCTTGAGCTTCAGGCGCTCGATGATGGCGGCGGGACGGAAGTCGAACACTTTATTTACCAGTTTTCCCAGCTCCTCGTCGCTCAGTTTGCCGGTGCCGAAGCTGTCCACCATGACGGATACGGGATTGGCCACGCCGATGGCGTAGG
>JAFZPV010000038.1 GCA_017552535.1 Clostridia bacterium | reverse complement strand
GGATGGCGTTCTCCACCTGGTTGTTGCTGATCTCAATCTCGCCATGTTCCAGAAAGGCGCATAAATACTTCCGCTGGTTTACGGCGTAGGTCACAGCGTCTTTCAGTTTACCGCTCGGCTTGAACATCGTCCCGAGCCAAGCGTAATACTCATCTACTATGGGCTTTGAGCGAAGCAGGCGCTGTCTTCGGCGCTCAGCATCGGACAATTTTTCGTATTCCCGTTCCAGTTCAAACAGCCTTGAGCAGTATTCGAGGCCCCTGACAGCCAGGGAGTTCTCTGTCGTCGCATCCTTTGGCATCGCTTCCAGCCATTTCCGTCTCGCGTGCGCCCAGCAGCCTGCCCGGGTGACTTTGCTTACAACATTGTACCCGCTGTATCCGTCCGCTACCAATACTCCGCTGAATCCTTTAAGTACTTCTTCCGCACACGCGCCTTTCCGGCTTGCTTTATACCGGAAGTATCGTATCTGTTTTTCACTGCGTTTGCCTGACGCGTACGCCCATATGCGCGATTCATCTGTCGCGTTCCGCCCGTGTTCACGGTTTACCTGCAATACCGTCTCGTCCGCGTGGATCACCGACTGCTTCAGCAGCTCTTTCAGAAACGCGTCGCTGAACGGTTTCAGGTACTTCTGAGAGGTCTGTATCACCCAGTTTGCCATCGTTCCGCGCTTCAGCTCGACTCCGAGCCTTTTCCAGATCTGTTCCTGACGGTATAACGGCAGCGCGTCCGCGTACTTCTTCATGATGACGTCCGTTACTACCGATGCTGACGCGTAACTGTGGTCAATCAGCGGTGCCGGGGTATGCGCACGCCGGATATCCGCGCAGCCCGTCTGTGCTTCCGCTCTCGGATCGGCATAGCTCTTGCTGTAATACTTCCGCACATACATGCGGGCCGGTTCCTTCACCAGCTCCGTACGTACTTCGTCCATGCCGATGTGTTTCAGCGGCCGCCCGTCTGACGTATACTTCTGCTCCTCGGGCAGGTCCGCTATGATCTCTTCTACTGGCAGATCAGCGCACAGTTCCTCCAGCGTCCTCTTCGCTTTCCGCTTGTGCGCCGCGACTGTGATCTCGTTCCGGCCGTCACCGCCGCTGTCCTGCGACGTGTCAGTCTGCGCCTTGCCTTTTTCCGTTATACCGTCTCCGGTCACGTCGAACATGCTCAACTGTCCGTCGTTCAGTATATATGTCCGCTTTTCACTGCTCTGTCCAAACCGCGCTCGGTTCTGGTTCAGGATGATCTGGTTCTTCTCTTCTATGATCGCGGTGAGCCGGTCGATCGTGGCTTGCAGTGCGGAGATCTGTTGTACAAGCGCGTCAAACGCTTCTTTCGGAACCATTTCTCCTGCCACGCCGCTCACCGCCTTTCCTTATATGTGCTTCGTGCTTTTTTTCATTTGCACACATATATAATTCGACAGCGGCGCCCCGACTCCTTTTGGTTTACAGAAGATTTACAGTGCTTTTCAGCAGACGGTGCCTGGGTTCCCGGGTTCAAACGCTTTCTTCTGTACGATCGACAGCCCTTCCATTAACCACCGGAATTCCTGCTTCGTCAGCAGTTTCAGTTCCTGCTCGTTCCTCGGCCACTGAAACAGTTTCTCACTCAGCCTCTTGTACAAAAGGACGTATCCTGTCCCGTCCCAGTACAGTGCCTTGATCCGGTCTGACCTCACACCGCAAAACAGAAACAATGACGTTTCGTCCGCCTTCTTCCCGTACTGCAGCTCTACCAATGCCACCAGCCCGTCGATCTGCTTTCGCATGTCGGTATACCCGCAGGCGATGTAGTAATTCCTGACACGGCTGTAGTCAAACATGGCGGTTCAACGCTTTCACCAGTTCGGCTATACTCTCCATACTGCTGCCGGCTGGGAGAGTTATGGCGCTTTCGCCATGGCGGATGGTGATTGCGGTCCATGATGCGTTCGTAGCGTCATTTGGCATCTCTTCCGGATCTACCTGCAGGAGTACTCCGGATTGCACGGGCGCCGGCAGTGCATATTTCTGAGTGGCTTCCCTGACGATCTGTCTCTCCCAGTTGTAATACGTCTTCAGTGCAATGCCGTGCTCTGCGCACCAGGCTTTTACACTGTTCCCACTGCTTCTGCACTCTGCTACTTTTGCTGACCATTCCTGTAGTCTCGCAGCATGCTTGAGCGCCTGTACACTCGCTCCCATTTTTGTGCCCCTCCTGTCCTTAGCATTCTCGAGAATTCCCGAGAACCATTTGGGCACATTATCTCATCTCAAGCGAGAGTTTAGAAGGTGTGGTTTATTTTGCGCTTACGTTTGATGTATGCATTCAGGGACATCCGGCTTTATGGATCATTTCTTTTTTGCGTCATTTACCTTCTTCACACTGTCCAGGATGTAGAACACCATCGCCGCGTACGCCATCACCACCGCGCCTACCATCAGCCAGCGTCCGGCGTTCTGGATTACGATTTGTCCGTGCCAGGGCGAGGTGCCGACGCCGGGAAACACCATGATGATAGCCGCGCAGAACATGGCGGTGGCGAGCTTGCCCAGAATGCTGGAGTGCACCACGAAGCCCTTTTTGAGCATCAGCAGTCCGCCCGCGATCATAAAGATCTCCTTGGCCAGTATCGTATACAGCACAACGCTGTTTAACCACTTCATGCCCTCGGGTGCCAGAAGGCCCGTCTGATTCAGGCAGAACATCATGCTCAGGATCATCAGCTTGTCCGCCACAGGATCGCAAAGCTTGCCGAAGCTGGTGATCTGGTCGAGCCTGCGGGCAAGGTATCCGTCTATGCCGTCCGTGATGCTGGCCAAAGCAAACACCGCCAGAGAGATATAGCGCTGCTCCGGATACTCGTAATACGTGATCACGAATACCGGAACCAGCAATATCCGGAAAAGCGTGAGCAGGTTGGGGATGGTGATGAGCCTTGACGTATCGTTCTGCACGGTAAACTGCCTTCCTTTCGAAAAGTGATTATACCACATTGCGCCTTAAATGAGATTAAATCGGTGTAAATTGAAAACGCCCCGCCCGGAAAGGGCGAAGGCGCTTTAGCATTTGACAAAGCAAATCGGGAATACCGATGCGCGGCATACGTCAGCCTTTCAGTTTCTTATACATAAACAGCAGCAGGTCGTCGTCGACGGTGCATACCGTTTCGTACTGCACACATTGTTTGCCGCGATACCACACACCGGAACCGTCCGGAATATAACCGCGTTTGACATACATCCTTTGTGCACTGCCGTAGCTGGAGCAAAGGCCCACGCCCAGGCAGACCGTATCCGCGTACTGCGCCGCGATCTTTTCCGCCGCGTCCATCAGCTTTTGGCCGATCCCTTTTCGCTGGTACTTTTCCAGCACACTGAAATCGTGTATCTCCGGCCATCCCCTATCCTTGAAAGGTCCGTCGTGCGGCGTCCTGTAAACATGTACGGAACCGGCGGGACGGTCTTTATACACCGCTGTCAGCGCGATGCATCTTCCTTCCGCCTGATCCTTCAGCCTCATATGGTATGTGGCGAAATCCGGATGCCATCCCTGCAAAGTGTATTCATTAGTGAAAACGCGCGCGTCCGCTTCATCCATGCTGCGAATGACCACTTCGTCGTCCTGATAGTATATCATCTGTTTTCTCCTTCGTATTGGGCATGCGGCAGTGCAGCTTCGGAGCCTTCGGCCTTTTCAGCAGCTGCAGGCAGCCTGAGCGTGCAGATATAGAACACGTCTTCTTCCTTGCCTGAAAAGTCTCCGCTGTGCAGCTCGGCGATCTTGCGGCAGCTTGCCAGGCCGATGCCGCTGCTCTCGGCTTTCTGCGGTCCCGTCTTTATGCGGTTTCTTACCCGGAGCACGAAAAAGCCTTCCTCAGCCCGTATATCGGCTTCCACGGGAAAGGCGGGATCTGCGTACTTTTTGATATTGGATACGATATTGTCGAGCACCCGTGTAAGCAGCCGCGGTGAAGCGTTGACCGTCACGGATGCTTCGCCGTATTGGGCTCTGCAGGTAAAGCCTTCGTTTTCAAGGGCAAACGCGGCGTCGCTCCACAGTTGTCCGAAAAGCGTCTGCGCGTCCATTCTTTCCAGCGGCAGCTCGCTGTCTTTGCCGGAGTACACCAAAAAGTATTCGAACAGCTCGTCCGTCATATCCTTGATCTGGTAGGCGCGTTTGCGGGCGGATTCTATGAAGGCGGCTTTGCGCTCCTCGTCTGCGCATTTGCCGGAGGATACCAGGTCCAGATAGCCGATCAGGGCAGTGAGGGGGGTGCGCAGGTCGTGGGACATATCGGTGAGCAGCTGAGAGGAGGAACGGGTCATCTCCTCTTCGCGGCGCAGCCGTTCGATAAAGCTGAGCCGCATTTCCTCCATATTTTCGGCAAGGGTGGTCAGCTCGTCGTTGCCGGCGGCGGACAGCGGCTGCGTAAGATCGCCGCCTGCCATTACCTCCAGCTGCGAGGCAAGGCGGGAAATCACGCGCGTTTTGCGGCGCACCAGAAGCAGCAGGCACGCGCCGAAAACAAGGAATGAAGCGATCCCCGCGGCGAAGGTGACGTATCTGAACGCGGCGTACATGGGAAAGTACATCACCCTGACGACCTTGGTGCGCAGATAGTCGCCCTTTACGGTCACGGGGCAGGCGTACCAGTAATCGGCGTATTCGTTCTGCAAAAGCTCGTAAGTGGAAGCTGCGTCCGGCACGGAGGAATAGATCAGGGTGGCGTCGTTCGTGTCTGTGAAAGCGTAGCCTCCGTTATGTATGGCGACGATCAGGTGCGATCTTCCGCTGAACCACGGCTGTATGCCGGCGGCGTCGGTAAAGTCCGCGATGCCGTTATCGTTCATATAGGCGATGAACTCTCCGAACGCTTTCTTTTCGTAAGCGCGGATGCGCTCAGGCGTATAAACGGCATGTTCGATCGCATAGCGGCCAAGCGCCCGACCGCCAAAGAACACGCCTGCCGCGAGGCAAAACGATATGAGCGCGTAGAGCACCAAAAGCAGGCCGAGCCTGAAACGTCTTTTCGGCTTAGTCAACTCGATAGCCCTTTCCCCAAACGGTCTTGATGTAGGCGGGATTGTCAGGATCTGGTTCGATCTTGCGGCGAAGGTTGCGGATGTGCACCATCACCGTATTGTTGGATGCGTAAAAATACGGCTCGTTCCAGATCTTTTCATACAGCTCTTCGGCGGAGAAGACCTTCCTTCTCTGCTGCGAAAGCGTCAGAAGGATGCGGAACTCTATATCCGTCAGCGGGATCAGTTTGCCGTCCCTGCGCACCTCGCAGCTGTTGGGATCGATGGAAAGATCCTTCAACTGAATGGTCTGGTCGCTCTCCTCTTCGTTTTTGCCTTTGTAAACGTAATACCGCCGGAGCATGGCTTTTACCCGGGCGGTAAGCTCGGTATAGGAAAACGGCTTGGCAAGGTAATCGTCCGCGCCCACCGAAAAGCCCATGGCCTTGTCGCTGTCCTGGGTGCGCGCAGTCAGAAAAAGGATCGGCGCGGAAGAAGCCCCGCGTATCTCCCGGCAGGCCTGATAACCGCTTTTTCCGGGCATCATGATGTCCAGAATGTACAGATCGATATCGGGGTTCGAAAGGGCTACCGCTTCGTCTCCGTCTTTTGCTGTGATCACGTCGAAGCCTTCGCTTTCCAGCAGGATGCGCCCGATCTCGCGTATGTCCGGATCGTCGTCCGCCAGAAGGATGCGCCTTTTATCGGCCATAGAATCATCTCCTGCTGATATTATACAACAGGCGCGGGCTTTTTTCCAGCGCGCGCAGGCTTAAGAATTCTTAACCGGCTAATCGAAACGTTGCAGTCGGCTTTCCTACATTGTTTTCAACAGAGCTTCCACGATCTCCAGCTTGCAGGGAAGGCCCTGCCTTTCCTTTACGCGGCAGGAAAGACCCGCTCGCAGAAACAGCTCGTTGGCTTCGGCAGTCGTCACAATGTCGTTCGGACGGTATCTGTCACCGGTCACCAGGCCGCGCAGGCGGCAGGTCTGGGCAAAGCCCGCGTCAAACTCCCTGGGCTTTATGTCCGTATAGGGGAAACGTCCGTTCGTGGGGGACGACGGGATGCGCGCTGCCCGGAACAGCATCTGGATGAACGCCGCCCGCGTCACCGGCTCAAAGGGATGCATATGAAGAACGCAGGGGTCCAACAGCCCTTTTTGCACGCCCTGAAAAACGACTGATTTATTTCTGACCTCATCGATATCTGTGTAGGGAACCGGCAGCGGCCCGCCCGGGGCGGAAGATGGCGACTTTTCTTTGTCAGAGGCGATAAAGCCGGGCACGGCTTCGTGAAAGCGTGCAAGTCCCTGCGCTTCCAGCTGACGGGCGACGTACTTCGCCAGGCGGAACGCCCCCGGGTCGTTCGGGTGGGTCATGTCTTTGAACAAACTTCTGCACCCTTCGCCCATACTGCAGAACAGATCGAAAGAATATTTATGCAGGTCGATGAAGGGCAGCCTGTTCTCCTGAGCAAGCGATCGGACTGCCGAAGCGTGGTCTTCCAGAAGGTCGAAAACGCCCGCTTCGTCCCGACTGGGCACGCGGCTGATGGGGGAGACGAGCACCGGCTTTGCGCCTTTTGGTATCACCTGATCGCATATTCTTTTAAGGTAATCCTTATACTGCTGATCTGCCTGAAGGTATCTGCGCTTCTGGTCGTTGTGGCCGAACTGGATCAGGCAGAGGTCGACGGGCCGCATGTGCTTAAGCACGATGCCAAAATGCCCGTCCTCCATAAAGCAGCGGGCCGTGAGGCCCGAATGGGCCATGTTGCACACCGCATCCTCCGGCAGAAAAGCCGCCAGCATCTGTCCCCAGCCGCAGTAGCTCTCGAAGGGATAATAGGGGACGGCGTACTGGTCCGCCACGGTGGAATCCCCGGCGATAAACACGGTTCGCACTGCGCATTCCTCCGCGCGCATATCCGAAAGGCCGCCGCCGTAAGTTGAGGCGTACAGCGCCAGGTTCTCATCCGGCTTGTTCTGCATGGAAGGGATGTATTCCGTAAGACAGGTATAAAAAGACGTTTCACCATTTGGCACGTCTGCTTTGATCAGATTGCGCCTCTGCCCGAACAGGACGCTTGCGCCCTGTGTTTTGACCTTCACTCGGTAGCGCCCGAAATGCGGGACCGGAACGCTCTGAATCTGTACGCTCCTGTCTCCTGTGCCGTTCAGCCAGCCGGACTGATCAAAGGCACTTGACGCTTCGGAAGGGTGAGAAAACAGATCCGCCATACGAAACCTCCGCAACATTTTGAACAAATTATATCCTTTTATTGATCTGAATGCAACACAATTTACAAAAACCGTGTCGGTAAACCGTTGCGTTTGGCCGGTAGATTTGATATAATGAAAATAATGTATGTAGAAAGAGTAAACCTGCACGCCGGACATGCGGACAGCCGAATCACAGCCGGCAGCGGTGGTCTGAGTTTGCTCTAAAACGTTTATTAAGGAGTGTGAGCCGATGACAGCGCAGCCCGCTTATGCCGTCCAGAGAAAAAAGCGCAAAAAGAGCCTGTTGACGGACCTTGCGAAAAACCCGTGGCTCTATATCATGATGATCCCGGGCATCGTTTATTTCGCGGTGTTCAAGTATCTGCCCATGTGGGGCCTGATCATCGGTTTTGAGGACTACGTTCCCTACACCGGCCCCATCAAGAGCACATTCGTGGGCCTGTACTGGTTCAGGATGTTCTTCTCCACCCCGATGTGGCTGAACTATCTGGGCAACACCCTGATCCTCTCGTTCATGAGCATCATCCTCACGTTCCCGGCGCCCATCATCCTGGCGCTTCTGCTCAACGAGATCAGGAACATGCAGTTCAAAAGGATCTCCCAGACCCTTCTGTACATGCCGCACTTCATCTCCATCGTTATCGTGGTTTCCATCACCTACGTTATCTTCGGTGCGGACGGCATCGTATACAAGCTCACGCAGAAGATCCTGGGCCACAGCATCGATTACCTGGGCGATCCCGGCGTGTTCCGCTGGATGATCGTGGGCCAGAGCATATGGAAAGAGACCGGCTGGGGCACCATCATATTCCTCGCCGCCCTCACCAACGTGGATACGCAGCTGTACGAGGCCAGCATGATCGACGGCGCCAACCGCATGCAGCGGCTGTGGCACATCACCCTGCCCGCCATCCGCTCCACCATCGTGCTTATGCTGGTGCTCCGCATGGGCAGCGTGCTGGACACCGGATACGAACACCTGATCCTGATGTCAAACTCGCTGAACCGCTCCGTTTCCCTCACGCTCGACGTATTCGTATATCAGAACGGTATCAAGGGCGCCCAGTATTCCTATACCACCGCCGTAGGCCTGATGAAGAGCCTGGTATCCGTGATGATGGTGCTTACGTCCAACAAGATCGCCCACGTGCTGGGCGAAGAAGGCCTGTTCTGAGGAGGTGAAGGAAGATGGCTAAAAAGAAAAGGGATGCTTTTACCGCTCAGATCAACGGCAAGACCGTTGTGATCAGCAACGCCCCGGTAGGTGTATACCGCACGGTGGGAAGTGTGATTTTTGATGTAATCAATTACACCATCATCACTCTTGCCGCGTTTACTACGGTGCTGCCGATCCTGTACATCATCTTCAACTCCTTCGCTACGGAATTTGAGCTTCAGACCCGCAGCATGTTCCTGATCCCGCACACCTGGTCAGTGGATGCGTACATTTACATCTTCGCCTCCAACAAGCTCATCCGGGCGTTTGGCAACTCCGTTTTCATCACGGTATGCGGCACCCTGATCAACCTGTTCTGCACGGTCACCATGGCGTATCCCCTCAGCAAGCGCTATCTGCGCATGAGGACGCCTATCCTGAACCTCATCATCATCTCCATGTTCTTCTCCGGCGGCATGATCCCCGGCTACATCGTGGTATCCAGCTGGCTGCACATGAGGGGCACGTACTGGGCCATCCTGATCCCCGGCGCGATCTCCGCCTACAATATGATGATCGTGAAAAACTTCTTCCAGGGCATCCCGCAGGAGCTGGAAGAGAGCGCGAACCTGGACGGCTGCAACGACCTGATGACGCTGGTGCGCATCGTGCTTCCGCTGTCCCTGCCGGTGCTGGCCACCTTCGGCCTGTTCTATGCGGTAGGCCACTGGAACAGCTACTTCTCCGCCATGATCTACCTGACCGACGACAAGATGTATCCTCTGCAGCTCATTTTAAGGCAGATCATCATTACGGCGGAGGCCAGCGCCAGCGACATGACCCTGATGGACCCGGACTTTGTGGAACCGCCCAAGGAATCCATCAAGATGGCCGTTATCGTGGTGGCGACCGTCCCGATCATGTGCGTATACCCCTTCCTGCAGAAGTACTTTGTCAAGGGCGTCATGGTGGGCGCTCTGAAGGGCTAAAACGGTTATCAGCGCAAACCGCGCTCAAGATAACAAAATTCTTAAGGAGGTTTTCCAATGAAGAAGATCTTGTCTCTTGCTTTGGCGTTGATCCTGGCGCTGTCAGTGATGAGCTTCGTTGCCGCGGAAGGCAAGGAAGAGATCACCCTGAACGTTATGCTGCCTGACTTCAACTCCGACAAAGACTGGGTGACCTTTGAGGACGGCAACCCCATTCTCCAGGCCATCTACGAAGCCACGGGCGTGAAGCTCAACATCACCTGGGTGGCCGATGCCGCTTACGGTGAGAAGACCAGCCTGACCGTCGCCGACCCCGCCAACATGCCTGAAGTCATGGTCATGCAGGGCGTGCGCGACGCCATCATGATCTCCACCGCCCGCGCCGGCGCGTTCTGGGATCTGACCGATTACATCTACGACGCCGAGGAATATCCGAACCTGGCCGAAGGCGCCAAGTCCACCTATGACAACATCGCCATCGACGGCCGCCTGTACGGCATCTACCGTGCCCGTGCGTACGCCCGCGCCGGTATCTACTACCGCAACGACTACGCTGAGGCCGCCGGCATCACCGAAGTGCCCACCAACGTGGAAGAGTTCAAAGAGCTGTGCTTCGCCATCGCCGAGAAGGGTGACGCTTACGTCATCAATATGTGCAAATACGTGGCCGGCACCATCGGCATCACCCCCGTCATGCACGGCGCGCCCTATCAGTACGGCGTCACCGAAGACGGCACGATCTATCCCGCTTTCGAAGACGAGAAGTTCCAGGAAGGCCTCGACTTCCTGCGTGACCTCTATGCCGCCGGCGGTATCGATCCCAACTTCATGACCATCGAGTCCGGCGTATGGAACGACGCCGAGCGCAGCAATCCCCCCAAGGCCATCATGCGCCTCGACTGCCTGGATAACGGCTACCGCTATCAGGAGTGGCTCGAGACCAACATGGGCGCCGATCCCGAAGCCCCCATCGTCACCCTGCTCACTGCTCTGCCCGATGACGAAGGCAACATCCAGATCTGGCCCCAGAACATCGGTGCTTCCGGCGAAGTCTGCGTTTGCAAGACCGTAAGCGAAGAGAAGCTGCCCGCCGTGCTCAAGTTCCTTGACTGGCTGAACAGCGCCGAAGGCCAGACCACGCTCACCTGCGGCGTGGAAGGCAAGAACTACTGGATCCACTCCGACGGATACCGCTATGCCTATCCCGAAGGAGAGAAGGAAAACCAGGAGACCTACACCAACTACAACAGCACCACCGTGCACAGCCTCAACCAGCTGGGCATGAACGTGGGCGGCGACAAGACTCCTCCCACTGCCACCACGCTGCTGCGTTCCTGGTACAACCAGAACCTGATCGACAACGCGAAGGACGTTATCTCCAACCCCTGCTTCACGCTGGACAGCGCCACCAACGTACTGCTGGGCACCACCATCAACACCGCTGTTGAGGACGCTCAGGTGCAGTACATCGCCGGCAAGATCGATCTGGAAGGCCTGCAGGCCGTGTATGCCGACTGGCATGCCCAGGGCGGCGACAAGATCCTGGCTGAGTATCAGGAAGCTTACGACGCCATCCACTGATCCACAGGCGATCAAACCAATTGCCGCCGCGGGAGCAATCCCGCGGCGGTTTCCATATTTTCAGGAGGAATAAGCACAACATCATGCGATGCGGTATAAAATGCTACAGAAAAGCTTCTTCCTGGAAACTTAGGGTCTTGTACTAAACCTACATCTCATCCGAGCTGCACACGGCCCACCTTCTCTTCAAAAAGAAGCCATATAAGGCTTCCCCTCGAGGGGAAGCTCCGCCGAAGGCGGTGATGAGGTGGAACGCTGAACGAAAATCCCTGACATTCCTTGGAAAGAAAAAACAATGTATATGAATACATCCCGGCAAACAGCCGGGATGCAGAATCGGGAAATCCGGATCATTCCGGATCGTCCTTTTTATCGTCTCCGTGCCAGATGCGGAAAACCGTGCGGGTTGCATTGCCGTCACCTTCGTCCTCATCGTCTTCTTCGTCTTCTTCGTCCTCATCTTCCTCATCGTCTTCATCGCCAAACTCGTCGTCTTCGTCCTCGTCATCGTCAAGGCCGAAATAATCTTCATAATCCTCAGCTTCGTCGTCGTGCATGAGTTCCAGCTCGCCCAGATCGTCGTCGATCCGGCTCACATACTCGTTCAGCTCGTCGATTTCCTGGTGCAGCGAAGCGATCTCTTTCAGAGTGTCTTCCAGCGCGCCCGCAAGCCTAAGCACCGCGGCCTTAAGGCTGCCTGTGTCAGACGAGTTTTCCAGAAGACCCTGCACCTGGCCGATCAGTTTTTGTGCGTCTTTCATATTTTCACGACCTTACTCAAATTCAAAAGCGGAAGCGCCCAAAGGCGTTTCCGTTTTGCTGGCAGTTAATGCGGATCAGACTCTGCTCAGGTATTCGCCTACGCGGGTGTCGATCTTGATCACGTCGCCGATCTCGATGAACAGCGGCACCTGCAGCGTGTAGCCGGTCTCCACGGTGGCGGGCTTGGTGGTGTTGGAAGCGGTGTCGCCTTTGAAGCCGGGCTCGGTGTGGGTCACTTCCAGCTCCACGAAGGTGGGCGCTTCCACGGAGAAAGCGGAGCCCTTGTAGAAACGCACGGTGGCGTTGGTGTTGGGCTTCATGAATACGATGGCGTCTTCCACCTGCTCCTTGGTAAGGCCGATCTGCTCAAAGGTCTCGCCGTCCATGAAGTAGTACAGATCGCCGTCGTCGTACAGATACTCCATTTCCTTGGTTTCGATAATGGCCTTGGGCATTTTGTCCGTGGGGTTGAAGGTGCGCTCGAGCACGGCGCCGGTGATGATATTCTTAATCTTGGTGCGAACGAAGGCTGCGCCTTTTCCGGGCTTTACATGCTGGAAGTCGACGATCGTCCAGATGCCGCCATCCCATTCCACCGTAATGCCTTTTTTGAAATCGCCTGCTGTTACCATGGGGTTTCCTCCTTACAAATGTTGGCAAATATGTTCAAACAACGATCAGTTGCTTTGAAACCGTATAGGGGTCGATAAAGCCTGTGTCGGTCACGATCACCGTATCCTCGATGCGGCAGCCGCCAAGACCTTTGAGGTAAACGCCGGGTTCTATGGTGATCACGTGGCCTTTCTGAAGCACCGTGTCGCCGCGGGTGCTCACCGCGGGGCTTTCGTGGATGTTCAGGCCCACGCCGTGGCCGAGGGAATGGCCGAAAGCGCCGGGATATCTCTTTTCCAAATACTCGCGGGCGATGGTGTCAAGATCTTTGGTGATGACGCCTGGCCTGACCTGCTCCAGCGCCATCATGTGGGCGGTGTAAACGGCGTCGTAGATCTTGTTGAGCTCATAGCTTATGCGGCCCACGGCAACGGTGCGCGTCATGTCGGAGCAGTAGCCCATGCTGCTGGCGCCGAAATCGAAGGTGACCAGCTCACCGCTTTCGATCTTTTTATCGGAAGGCACGGCGTGGGGGAGAGACCCGTTCACGCCGGACGCCACGATGGTGTCAAAGGCGGGCCCTTCGCTTCCGCGCAGGCGCATTTCATGCTCCAGGATGGCACACGCGTATTTTTCGGTCATGCCGGGCTTTATCTGCTTGAGCAGCGCTTCGAAAGCGTCGCAGGAAATGATCGCGGCTTTGCATATGGCCTTGATCTCTTCGTCGCTTTTCACCATGCGCATGTCCCTGAGCACCGGGGGCATATCGTTAAGCGTAATGCCTTCCAGGTCTTTGGAAAGGGCACGGAAGGCGTCAACCGTCAGGATGCCGGTCTCCACGTACAGTTCTTTGGCGCCAGCGTCATCCAGGTATTTTTTGATGATGGCACTGCGGCCTTTTTCCCGCGTGGTCTGCTCCAGCACGCATTCAGGCGCCTGGCGCTCGCACTGCTCCACATAGCGGAAGTCGGTGATGATCACGGCGCTTGCCGGCGTGACCAGCAGGCAGCCTTCGCCTGTAAAACCGGTGAGATAATATACGTTTTTGCCGTCGACAAAAAGCATGCAGCCGCTTTGCAACTTGCGAAGTGAGTCTACGCGAAACATCTTTTCCTCCACGGAAACATAAATCCTTTGAGATTATACCACGAAAGCGGGATGATGAACAGAGGAGTATGTTAATTATAATTAAATTCCTTTGTTTCACGATTTTGCTTATCGGATCATGTTTTACAATTGACGGGTTGCCAAGAAAGCCGAAATCGGGTATAATAATCGGGAAATGAATGCAGGAGGTAGATTTATGGGTCAGGTTCACGTCATCGATCATCCGCTCATTCAGCATAAGCTCACCCTCATGCGCCAGGTGGAGACCGGCGCCAAGGACTTCCGCGAGCTCCTTAAAGAGATCGCCACGCTCATGTGCTACGAAGTGACCCGCGATCTTCCCATGGAGGAGATCGAGATCGAGACCCCGATCTGCAAGTGCAAAAGCAGGGTCATCACCGGCAAGAAGCTGGGCATCGTGCCCATCCTGAGAGCAGGCCTCGGCATGGTGGACGGATTCGTGAACATGATCCCCACCTGCAAGGTCGGCCATATCGGACTGTACAGAGACCCCGTCACCCATGAACCTGTGGAATACTACTGCAAGCTCCCGCCGGACGTGGGAGACCGCGAGATCATCGTGGTGGATCCCATGCTGGCAACGGGCGGCTCCTCCACGGACGCCATCACCATGCTCAAGGAACACGGCTGCAAGTACATCAAGCTCGTGTGCCTTGTGGGCGTACAGGAAGGCATAAAGCGCGTGCAGGAAGCGCATCCGGACGTTGACATCTACATCGCCGCAGTGGATGAATACCTGAACGAGAACAAATACATCGTGCCCGGTCTCGGCGACGCAGGCGACCGGATCTTCGGCACCAAATAAGCCAAAAACCCGACAGCCCAGCCTGTCGGGATTTTCAAAAGGAGCATCAGCTATGAAGATGTACGATACCTGGCTTTCTTCGCCCGCGCTCAGTGCAGCAGAGAAGGCAGAACTGGAGAATATCAAAAACGATCCAAAGCAGATCGAGGACAGATTCTACAAGGACCTGGAATTCGGCACCGGCGGCTTAAGGGGCATCCTGGGCATGGGCACCAACCGCATGAACGTATACACCGTGCGCCGCGCCGCCAAGGGCCTGGCCGCGTACTTGCTGAAAGCCGGCGCGCCGGAAGGCAAAAGCGGCGTTGCCATAGCCCACGATTCCAGGCATTTCAGCCGGCAGTTTGCCGAAGACTCCGCGAAGGTCATCGCAAACATGGGCATTCAGGTGTACCTGTTCGACAGTCTTCGCCCTACGCCGGAGCTGAGCTTCGCCATCAAGCACCTGAACTGCGCAGCAGGCATCGTGGTAACGGCCAGCCACAATCCCGCGGAGTACAACGGCTTCAAGGCTTACGGCGCGGACGGCGGCCAGATCACGCCGGACACGGCAGACGCGGTGCTCAGGGAGATGCAGGCGCTCGATCCTCTTTCGATCGATATGCTTCCTTCACTCACCAGTCCGCTTATCCGCATCATCGGCAGCGAAGTGGACGAAGCCTATATAGACCATGTCCTTTCGCTCCGTCCTGACAAGGACCTGCTTGCCCGCACGGGCGTAAAGCTGAAGATCGTCTACACGCCCCTGCACGGCGCGGGCAACAAGCTGGTGCGCGCGGCGCTCAAGAAGGCCGGATATGAGGACGTCACCGTGGTGAAGGAACAGGAAGAGCCGGACGGCGCCTTCCCCACTGTAAAGAGCCCCAACCCGGAGAACCCTGAGGCCTTCACGCTGGCCATCGGCTACGCGGACAAGGTGGACGCGGACGTGATCATCGGCACCGATCCCGACAGCGACCGCATGGGCATGATGCTCAAAAAAGACGGCGTATGGACGCCCGTCACCGGCAACCAGGCGGGCTGCCTGATGCTGGAATACATCCTGCGCGCCAAAAAGCCGGCGCCCGACGCCTACGCCGTGACCACCATCGTTTCCACCCGTATGGTGGACGCAATCGCGGAAAAATACGGCGTAAAGATCGAGCGCGTGCTCACAGGCTTCAAGTTTATCGGCGAGACCATCGACAAAAAAGAAAAGATCGGCAACCGCAATTTCCTGCTGGGTTTCGAAGAAAGCTACGGCTATCTTACAGGCGGATATATCCGCGACAAGGACGCTGTGATCGCCACACTCCTGGCCTGCGAACTGGCGGCCTACTACAAATCCCAGGGCAAGAGCCTGATGGACGCGCTGGAAGCCATGTACAAGGAATACGGCTATTTCGCCGAGAAGACCGTATCCGTCGTGATGCCCGGTGTGGACGGCATGGAAAAGCGCGAAAAGGCGACTGCCTCCCTGCGTGCCTGCCCGCCTGCAACGATCGGCGGCAGAAAAGTGCTTGAGGCCATGGACTTCAAGCAGGGCGGCGTGATGGGCCTTCCCAAAGCAGACGTGCTGCTGTATACGCTGGAAGGCGGCGCCTGGGTATGCGTACGCCCCAGCGGCACCGAGCCGAAACTGAAGATATACGCCGGTGTACGGGAGACAAGCGCCGCAGAGGCGCAGCGCCAGATCGACCTGATCTCTTCGTCTGCGTCCGAATTCGGCAAATAGTATCCTGGCTGGCAGCCGGCTTCAAATGCCGGCTGCCTTATGAACAAAACGTCCATTGTGCGCGTCAAAGGGAAAACCTCAGGGAGGCAGCTTATGTCTAAAACGTCCTCAAAGAAACGACGGAAGGCTCAGGCAAGGCGCAGGCGCGCCCTGGCGTGGATCGCCAGCATCCTGTGCACTGTAGTTGCGCTTTCGCTGTGCGTGATGGTGCTCACCAATCGCTCAGACGTAAATGCCCAGCCCTCCGACATCGTGGACGACGGCCTTCTGCGCGTGCATCTGCGCACACTCAGCAATACACCTGCCCTGGGCCTCACGCTGGACGGCGTTTACACTGTGGACGGAGACGCGGGCTTTCGCTTTACGCGCGGCACGGAAGTCACCGTAGCGGAAGGCGGCGGTGAACTGTATTTAAGCGCCGGCGGACTCACCATCGACATGGGCTCCTCCTTTACGCTCAAGCGCCACGCGCCGGAGGACGGCAAGGAGCCGGGGGGCATCTATATCCACGAAAGCGAAAAGGACAACCTATTCGCCGGCGACCTCAAGCTTTCGTCCAACGGCAGCGGCGGCATCGAGAGCATCCTCACCATACAGGTGGAGGATTACCTGTACGGCGTCGTTGCCTACGAGATGAGCAATTCATTCCCGTTGGAAGCTCTCAAGGCCCAGGCCATCGCGGCGCGCACCTACGCAATGCGGGCAAGGGCAGCCAACAAGACCAAAGCCTACGACGTTGTGGACACAACGGCTGACCAGGTGTTCAAGGGCTTCGATCCCGCTTTGACCAACGTGATCAAGGCTGTAGACGCCACCCGCGGCATCGTGGGTATGGCGAGCGGTTCCTTTGCCCAGTGCTATTACACCGCGTCCAACGGCGGCCAGATCGCCAGTACAAAACAGATCTGGGGCGGCACGGTGAGCTACATTGAAATGAAAGACGACCCGTACGATCTTGAAAATAGTCTGAGCACGCAGAAGTCAGCATTTATCCCCGCGAAGATCGAACAGGGCACAGACCTGGAACGCGCGCTCGCCGCGCAGCTCGACCTGATCATTCCGGACGCGCAGGAGATACGGATCGATTCTGTGGTGTCCGTAACAGCTGCTGATCCGGATGTAAAAGGCAGTCTGATGTACCGGGCCATGGATTTTGAAGTCACGGCATCCAAACGTGTCCTAATGCAGACGCCTGCGGACGAGCCTACAACAGCGCCGGATGAAACCGTGCCCGAAGATACCGTTCAGCCTGAGATAAACGAATCTGCTTCCCCCGCGCCCGAAACGCCGGCGCCTGAAGCTGCACCCACTCCGGGACCGGACGGCACAAACGAACCCGACGCACTTCTTTCACCGGAACCGAGCGTTTCTCCCGAACCCACACAGGCGTGGGTGCTCAGCGATTTTGTCCCCTGTGAACAAACGTATGTCGTCCGGCTGGGAACCTACGGATACCTCAAAAACCTGCTGAACCTGAACATCAACAGCCAGGACTTCGAGGTCTTCTCCGTGGAGAACGAAAAGGACGGCTTCCGCATCATCTCGCGGCGTTTCGGCCACGGCGTGGGCATGAGCCAGAGGGGCGCCCAGACCATGGCGGGAAAGCACCATAAGGACTGCGAAGAGATCCTCTCGTTCTACTATCCCGGTGTAAGCTGGTATCAGATCGACTGGACGGAAAACACGCTTTCGCCGATTTCCGAGCTGCCTTCCTCTTTGGGCTATGCCCGGGCAAGGCCTACCCCCAGGCCCACGCAGGCCCCGCTGCCGCCCCTCAAAGAGGGCCAGAAATACGCCCGCGTAACGGCCACTACTTTGAACGTGCGCTCAAAGCCCAGCACCTCTGGAAGCATCACGGCGCTTCTGTACAGCGGCGAGCGCGTGATCGTTACCGGATACTATGACGATAACTGGGTAAGCGTAAAGACCGTTGAATTTGAAGGATATGTAAAAGCCGATTATCTGAAGGACGATTGATGAGAAAACTGCTTGCCTGTGTACTGATCCTGCTTTTCATCATGCCCGCTTGCCTTGCGCAGACGGGCGTTTTTCGTGCGCTCAGCGCGGGGATCGTGCACTATGACGACGGGCGCGTGCGCGGCGGCGGACTCAATTCCACGCAGGGCGTATACGATGCGTTAAGCCGTGCCTTTGGCAACAGCGGCGGTTTTATAAGCACCATGGGGCTGGACTTTACGAAGGACGAGCTTCTGTACGCCATAAGCGAGACCTTCCGTGAGGCGCAGGGGGCTGATGTGTCTTTGGTGTATATCAACGCCCACGGCGGCGCGCAAAGCGGAACGAGCTGGATCGAGACCCGCGAAGGGGAGCGCCTCACGGCACAGGAACTCGAAAGAACCCTGCGCGGCATACCGGGCACGGTGATCCTTCTGATCGACTGCTGCAATTCAGGCGGCTTTATCGGGGAAGACGGCTTTGAGGACGGGTTCACCCTGCCTTTCAGGCAGAACGCGTTCGCGTCGGATAAGTACCTTGTATGCGCATCCTGTACGGGTGAGGAAAACAGCTACCGCGTCGCGTCCAAAAACATGGAGGAAGAAAACCTTTCTACCGCCTTCGCGAGAGCCCTGTGCGAAGGGCTCGGATGGGACCTGGTTGGCGACCGGAGCACTTCCCTGAAAGCGGACGCCGACAGGGACCGCCGCGTGACCTTCGCGGAGATCGGCGCCTACGCGAAAAGACGATGCATGTACTACCTGTCCGCCTCATCAAAGGAAGTGCAGACCGTATGCATCTGGCCGGATACCGGCGCGCTCATCCTGGCCTCAAGAGCCGTGGACATAGAGTAAACAAAAAGGAAAAGGCGGCATCTGGCCTTTTCCTCTGAATCTGCAAACAGGATCGGTCAAGTGATCTTTTTGATGATGATCATTTCGGCGATGCGTCCGCGGATACTCACTTTCACTTCGTCTGCCACGTGGGAGACTACGGATTTTTCCAGCTCGTCCCAGGCTTTCTGGGCGGCTTCATCCCGCATGGCCACCAAAGACGCCAGCTCCTGCTGGTAATGCGTCATGGACCACTCCCAGTTCAGCCCCGCCTTTTCGCTGTATTCATAAGCGCCGGGCAACAGCATGGGGGAGGTGAAGGCAGAAACATCTTCGTCGGCGCTGCGGTCGAACACGTCCCGCAAGCGGCCCATCAGGCCCTTCGCGGATTCGTTTTTTCCGCTGCTGGAAGATGAAAGCAGGCGTTCCCGCTTCATGCTGTTCATGGGCGTGGTCACCTGAAGATGCAGCTGGAAAACACCGTCTTCGTCCTCGATCCAGAACTTGCCTTCCGTCTCACCGGTGATGGAGCGCATAAGCCCCATCATTTCTTCCGTCAGAAGAACGAGATGCAGTGTTCCTTTCTGGGAAAGACCTTTGAACGCAGCGGTTTTTTCCGCCTGCTTAAGCGCTTCCTCGATCTGATCATGCCTGCTGGAAACCGCGATCACATCCGATTTCATATTATTGCTCCTTATCGGCTTTTTACCCGGCCTGCATTCCAATTGGCGGAACGTACCGGCATCAATTTCGTGCTTAAGTATACTCTTATTTCAGATGTTTTTCAATAAGCATTCCAAACAAATTACCTTGCGGGAAGAATGCTTTTGTATGAGTGCATACACAGAAGGACTGAGACTTATTTGCCGGTAAAGTACACATCCGATACAACGGGCGTGATCTCCCTGTCCAGAGTGAGCCTCAGGATTGTATCCGTGCCGAAAGCAATACCGGACAAATCCACACGAAGCATGCCGTCAGCAATGGTATACTTTACATCCTGGCCGTCCATGCGCTGTACAGAAAGCACCCGGCCGGGGAAAGGACCAATCGCCATGCCGGAAAAGCGCTTGCCGTCAAGGATGTGAACGTATACGGTGTTTTTGTTGAACACGGTGCCGAAAACGCCGTCAACAGGCTCAACAGGCCCGCCGCGAGTGCCGTAGATAGCTTCTCCGTTTTCCCGTATCCAGGCGCCGAACTCCTTTATTCGCGCATGCACTTCGCCGGAAAGCTTGCCGTTTCTGTTGGGCGCGATATTCCAAAGAATGTTGCCGTCGCGGCAGATCACGTTCACCAGCATCCGGATCAGCCAGGAGAGCGGCTGCACGGGATCGTTTTCCATCCAGCCCCAGGAAGCGCCGGAACACAGGCAGAGGTTCTTTTCCCAGGGCACGGTGATGATATTTCCGCTGATCTCGGCACTGCCTTCATCGCAGTAAAAGTCTCCCTCCCAGCCGGAACGTGGATTGATGACGGCTTTGGGCGCGTATGAGCGCACCATGCTGTTGAGCCTGTCCGGCTCCCAGAACCAGGCGCTGGAGGTGTCGCTGCCTTTGTGGGCGAGCCAGCCCCCGTCATACCACAGGATATCGGGCGCACCGTAGCGCGTGACCAGTTCCTCTACCTGGCGGTAGCACTGCTGCTTCATGATCAGGGCGTTGGAAGTTAGATGCTCCGGGTCAAAGTACCCCGGGAAGCGCCAGTCCATAGGGGAGTAATAATATCCCCGGCGCATGCCGTATTTCCGGCAGGAATCCGTGAATTCTTTTACGAAATCCCTGTGCGCCTTCGCGTGCATGGAATCGAAACGGTTCCAGCTGCCGGCACTGTCCCACAAAGCGAAGCCGTCGTGGTGGCGCGTCACCATTACGGCGTATTTTGCGCCAAGATCCCGGGCGGCATCCATCCATTCGTCGGTACAGAAATCCTGCGGATCGAACTGGCCGGCCAGAGCTTCGTACTGGTGATAGGGAAGCTTTTCGGCGAAACGAACCCATTCACCGCGCCCGAGGATGGAATACAATCCCCAGTGGATGAACATGCCTACGCGGCACTCCCGCCACCAGGCAAGGTCGCTGTCAGAAAGCTTGAGGCCCGGCACGCGCATGCCGCCAAGGCTTTTGAAATGGACGTTGCTTTTCAGCATGGAGTTCAGTTCCGCGCCGGTCATCTCACGGGGCAATGCTTTGGGCATAACGTTCCCTCCGTTCCAAAAACGGCGGGGGAAGATTCCCCCGCCAAAGGCAATTGGTTCGGTTTAGTTTGCGGCAGCGGCAAACTCAGCGATGATGGCCTGGTAGTCGGCGCCCTTCACTACGCTGTCAACGAACGCAAGCCACTCTTCGGCGCTGATCTCGCCCATGATGTACTTGGTGATGTTGGCGTTGGTGTCGGACACGATGTTGGCCCAGCTGGTGTTGTAGGTCTCGGAGAACAGGTTCTGATTGGAGAAGCTCAGGCCTGTCTCGTCCAGATAGGCGGCCAGAACGGCACGGATATCCTTGGCCCTCTGGATGTTCTCATCGCTTGCACGGCTGGCACCGGCGCGCATGAACTTGGAGGTGATCTGATCGGCGTCGACCTTCAGGAAAATCTGGTTCCATGCGCCGACATAGCCTTCGGTGTTGGCCTTGCGCTGGTCGTCGTTCTTCACACGGGTGCCGTTTTCGTCAAAGTCGAAGTGGAGGCCTTCCACGCCGTAGCTCATCACGTCGTTGTATCCGGGGTATTCTTCCTCGGTGGCACAGAACACCTGCAGGATCTTCTGCAGCTTCGCTTCATCCACGTTGGCGGAGATTGCGATGCAGCTGTCGATGTCGGAAGAGTTGGCAGATATCACGATTCCGTTGTCGCCGGTCACGGGCATGAGGCACCAGCACTCATAGGTGTCGGGGCACACTTTGTCGAAGATGCGGTTGGTGACCAGGTCAGCGGACTGGTTCCAGTTGTACCAGGCGGTGAGGAACGCCACGGAACGGCCGCCCTTCCACTTGGAAGTATCGCTGTTGGAAAGCGCGAATTCGGGATCGAGCACGCCGGCGTCATAGAGATCCTTCATCCAGTTCAGGAAGTTGATGTAGTTCTCGTCGAAGCAGATATACTCGAAGTTGCCTTCGGCGTCGTAGCCCCAGTCCATCTGGCCGGTGAAAGCTACCGCGAAAGCGGTGGTGCGGGCGTTGTTGATGATGTCGCCGTAGAAGTCAAGAGCGTAGATCTTGTAGCCTTCGCCTTCGGTGGCGGCGTTGCTCAGGTCGATCAGCCAGTCCTTGAGCTCCTCCATGGTGGCGGGCTCCTCTTCGAAGCCGTACTTCTTCATCAGGTCGCGGCGAACGGTGATGCCGCTCTGCTGGGCGATCTCCGCCTTGCTGCGGGGCAAGATGTAGATGCCGCCCTTATAGGTGGCCTGATCCCACATGCCCTGGCTCCAGCCCTTGAACACGGCGTTGGTCTCCGCCAGGCCGCCCTCGCCGAACAGGTAATCGCTCAGGTCCAGGAACTGGCCGTTGTCGATCGCCTTGGTGAACAGGGGATAGTAGTAGGCGCCGTCGGTCTTGTTGATCTGGATCACGTCGGGCTGGGCGCCGGCGGTGATCAGAGCGTTGGCCTTCTCGTTGTAGTCGTTGTAGTTGACCCACTGGATGTCCAGGTTGACATCAAACAGGTCCTCCCACCACTGCTCCATGGAGCTGTTGGAAGACGGGCCGTAGCCCCAGTCGATGCCCATCACAGAGATGGTGATCCTCTCGTCTTCGGCGGAAGCGAAGGCGCCGATGCTCAGGGCGAGCACCAGAGCGAGGAGGATGGATAAGGTCTTCTTCATATGGCTTGAACCTCCGTTTTATTAATTACCGCCTTTGGGCGTGTAATCCGTTATCAGCCCTTCACGGCGCCCACCATGACGCCCTTGGCGAAATACTTCTGCATGAAGGGATAGATGCAGAGAATCGGGAATACGACCACCACCAGCGAAGCCATGCGCATGACTTCCTGGGGCACCTTGTTTACCAGATCGTCCTGAACGTCCACCACCTCGGAAATATCGGTGGAGAGCACGATCTTCTGAAGGTATACCTGAAGGGGCATCTTGCTGGTGTCTGTCAGATACATGATGGCGCTGAAATAGCAGTTCCAGTAAGAAACCAGCGCAAACAGCGTAAAGGTGGCAAGCATTGCCAAAGACAAAGGAAGCACAATCTGGAAGAACATGCGCATCGTGCCGCAGCCGTCGATCTCCGCGGCCTCTTCGATGTCTCTTGGCAGTTCCTGGAAAAAGCTCTTCATCACCATCACTGTCCACGCGCCGCAGGCGCCGGGCAAAATGTTTGCAAACCAGCTGTTGATGAGGCCGAGATTGCGGATATTGATGAAGTTCGGTATCATGCCGGCGCCGAAAAGCATGGTGAACATCACCAGCTTGTTGATCACGCCGCGGCCGATCAGGTCGTCCTTGGAGAGCATGTACGCAAGGCCCGCGTTGGCGCACACATTGATGGGGGTGCCCACGAAGGTGATGAACAGGCTGGCCCGGAGCGCGTCCAGAAAACCGCGGCCCCGGAGGATCAGTACATAGGCTTCGGTGCTCCACTTTTTGGGCCAGAGGTAGAAGGAGCCGGATACATAGGCAGTGGAATCCGTAAAGGATATCACCAGCACGTACAAAAAGGGCAGTATCATCGTGGACGCGAGCAGCGCCAGCAAAACGCCAATCAGGCACTGGTAGATGTTCTCGCTGGCGCGCATGCCGAGCTTGCCGTAATTCTGTTTGGTTTCGAGCTTCTGAGCCATGTGCGCCTCCTTACATGATGCCCTTCATTCCGTTGGAGGAAACGATGCGGTTGGTGGTGATCACGAGAATCGTGCTCACGACGGACTTGAACATGCCGATGGCGGTGGTATAGCTGAACTGCGTGGAACCGCTCTTTACGCCGTTCTGATAGATGTACACTTCGAACACTTCCAGCTTTTCCTTTACCAGGGCATTGGTCATCAGAAGCACCTGCTCGAAATCCACGGAAATGATGGAGCCCATTTTCAGGATCAGCATCACGGCGACTGTAGGCAGTATGCAGGGCAGCGTGATGTGCAGGATGGACTGGAACTTGTTTGCGCCGTCGATGCGGGCGGCTTCGTACAGGCCCTGGTCGATGCCGGCGATGGCCGCAAGGTAAACGATGGAACCCCAGCCGACGCCCTTCCAAACGGACTGGATGACGATGATAAAGTATATGATGCTTTTGTCAAACAGGAAAGCGTGCGCTTCGCCGCCGGAGGAAACGATGATCTTGTTGATGAGGCCCTGCTCGGAGGAGAGCAGGAAGAAGGTAAGGCTCACCACGATCGTCCAGCTTAAGAAGTGGGGCAGATACACGGCGGTCTGGATGGTCTTTTTAAAGGCGGCGGAACGGACTTCATTTAAAAGAAGAGCCAGGATAATGGGCGCGGGAAACGTGATGAGCGAAAGAATGCTGATCTTCAGCGTGTTCCAGAGCATCAGGTAGAATTTGCTGTCGTTGAAAAGCTTGGAAAAATGTTTCAAGCCAACGAAAGGGCTGTTCATCAGCCCGACCCAGGGATCGTAGTCCTCAAAGGCCATGACCAGGCTGCCCATAGGCAGGTAATGGAATACGAACAGGATCGCCATGCCGGGAAGGCCCAGCAGGTACAGCCAGCGGTACTTCAGCAACCGCGCCAAAACCGAGTGTCTTTTCTGTGCCGCGACCATAAACCGACCTCCATGAACAGATGATTTCATTCTACTGATATGAGCGCGGCATGTCAATATATATACAAAACATTTAGCTAATTTTTCATAAAGGTTTTGCGCAGGACCGCATGTCGTGATTCGAAAACTCTTTCGCCGGATAATCGCTTCAGTCAGCTGCAATCCTGATTATCGGCAATACAGGCATAACTGAGATACAAAGCGAAAGGACAGGACGCTCGAATGAATATTCTGAAGCGTGAATGATGTTGAAAATTAACTAAAATATTAATCAAAAGATTAATGAGTCCGTTGTTTTTTTTCGAGGAATATAGTACAATATTCAAGAGGGGAGGCTCGTTATGGCAAAAATCAGATTATCGGATATCGCGCAGGCGGCGGGCGTGTCCACCGCGTCCGTATCCAACGCGCTGAATCACAAAAGCGGCATCAACCGGGAAAAGGCGGAACAGATCCGTCTTCTGGCGATGCAGATGGGCTATCTGCCTTCGGAAGACGACGAAAAGAAATGCATCCGCTTTGTGATCTATAAAAAGCACGGCAAGGTCGTGATGGACACGGCTTTCTTTGCCCAGCTCATCGAGGGAGTACAGGAAGAATGCCAGAAGCTGGGCTGTGACCTGCTCATCAATCACGTGCACAGCGGCGACGACATATCCCACTTTACCGATATGCCGATCCTGCTTCTGGCCACCGAAATGGATTCAAAGGATTTAAAGCCCTGGCGCGACGTGGAACATCCGGTGCTTCTGCTGGACAGCGATTTCCATTATGAACGCTTTTCCTCGGTATCCATCGACAACCGGGAAGCCGGCTATCTTGCGGCCAGCTGCCTGATGCGCAACGGCCACACCCGCATCGGTTTTCTCGATTCCAGCCTGCCCTTCAACAACATGGCCGACCGCCTGCGCGGTTTTGAAGACGCCCTTGCCGAGAAGGGCCTTTCCACCTTTGTGCGCGTGGAACTGGAACCCACCGTGGAGGGAGCCTGCCGCGACATGGCGGACTGGCTGAGCACCTCGCCCCAGCTGCCCACAGCGTTCTTCGCCGGCAACGACATAATGGCCGTTGGCGCCATGTGGGCGCTGAAGCAGGCCGGATACAAGCTGACCCGCGATCTTTCTATTGTAGGCATGGACGATATGCCCATGTGCCAGGTGGTAGAGCCGCCTTTGTCCACCATCCGCGTGGACAAGCGCAGGCTCGGCTCCATCGCCGTGAACCGGCTGTACAGCATGATGAAGGGCGACGTCCAGGTGGCGCAGCGCGTGCGCATGAGCGTTTCCCTTGTGGAGCGTGACAGCGTCCGCACCCTGTAAACGCATGAAAGCCAGGATCGTAAACGGGAAGATCACAAACTTTTACCAGCGCACGGATACCGACGGCAACGTCATAAACGCCAGCGACGGCGGCGTGATATTTGCAGACGGACAGTATCACTGGTACGGCCTGCGCCTCAGGCCCCGGCCTTTTGCTCCGAAAGGCGAAGGCGGACAGGTGACGGATACGGGCGTTGTGATGTACGCGTCAAGTGATCTTGTCTCATGGAAATATGAAGGCGTGATCCTCGCCAGCTCGCAGGAAGAAAACAATCCGCTCCGGGCGCCCATGCGCTTTGAACGCCCCAAGATCATATACAACCAGGCTACAAAGAAGTATGTATTGTGGTGCCATTACGTAAAGTATCCCGGAGATCACGGCTTTGGCCCCGGCACGGCGGAAGCGGGCGTGGCCGTATGCGATAGGGTGAACGGCCAATACCGCTTCCTTGGCACCTGCCGCCCGATAGACGAAAGCGGTTTTGTGCGGGACTGCACGCTGTTTCAGGATGACGACGGTAATGCCTACTTCGTTTACGACAGGCAGGTCAGCCGTGAATTCAAACCGGTGCTTGAACCCTTCGAGCGCTGCCTGCATATCGTAAAACTGTCCGACGATTATCTGTCCTGCACAAAAGAATATGCCCGCATCGACGCGGCGGACGGGCGGGAAGCACCCTGCCTTGTGAAAAACGGCGGCTGGTACTATATGGTCACCTCCGGTCTTACGGGCTGGGCGTACAATCAGGCGCGGTATTGCAGGGCAAAAAGCATCATGGGTCCGTGGGAGGATATGGGGGATCCCTGCACAGGGGACGATGAGAAAACCACCTTCCGCACCCAGGGCACATATATCTTTGACACCCGGGCAGGGGAAAGCGTGATGATGCTGGAAAGGCACAATACAGAAAACTTTGAACGCTGTACCTACGTCTGGCTGCCGATACGCTATGGGAACAACGGCACGCTGAAACTCGTATTTGAAGAAGAAGTTACATTAGAATATTGAATGGTTCCCCAAGATTCAACGGATGAAGGAGGTCTTTGGCTTGAACGCAAATGAGCTTGCCCGTATC
The DNA here is from genome assembly GCA_017552535.1 of Clostridia bacterium. GTDB lineage: Bacteria > Bacillota > Clostridia > Christensenellales > Aristaeellaceae > RUG14130. Next base: position 85,495 of record JAFZPV010000038.1, on the reverse strand, counting down.
GCGGCCCGCACGCGGGCGGAAGCGCTGACCATGATCCACAACGCCTCGACCGGGCATACCGGAGGCGCCATGAGCGCGACCGATATCCTGACGGTGCTGTATTACGACGTGATGAACGTCGATCCCAAACGTCCCGACGATCCAAAGCGGGACCGCTTCTTTATGAGCAAGGGCCACTCCTGCGAGCCGTATTACGCGATCCTCGCGGACAGGGGTTTCTTTCCCAGAAGCGAGCTTGCCACCTTCTCCCAGGCGGGCAGCCGCATCATCGGCCATCCCAACAACAAGGTGCCTGGCGTTGAGGTGTGCACAGGCGCGCTGGGCCACGGCCTTCCGGTGGCGGTGGGCGCGGCACTTGGCGCGAAGCGCACGGGACAGAAATACAAAACCTACGTGGTGATGGGCGACGGCGAGCAGGCAGAAGGCAGCGTATGGGAAGCCGCCATGGCGGGCGCGAACTATAAGCTGGACAACCTCTTCGCCGTTGTGGATCAAAACGGACTGCAGATCAGCGGCCCCACTAAAAACGTGATGGCGCTTGACGATCTTGCCGCCAAATGGCGGGCCTTCGGCTGGGACGTATGCGAGGCTGACGGAAACGATATGCAGGCGCTCCTTGATTACTTCCACGCTGAGCACAAACAGGGCAAGCCCCACTGCCTGATCGCCCATACGGTCAAGGGAAAAGGGCTGCCCTTTGCGGAAGGAAAGCCCGAGTGGCATCACAAAGTGCCCAATGATGAACAGCTTCAGGAAGCCTACAGGGCGCTTGGCGTAGAGGAGGTTGATTTCAATGACTAAAAGCACGGTGCGCGGCGCCTTTACAGCCGAACTCCTCGCGCTTGCAAAGAAGGACAGATCCCTTTACGCCCTTGCTACCGACAGCCGCGGCAGCGTGACGCTCACCGCCTTTGCGGACGAGCTGCCTTCCCAGTTCGTGGAATGCGGCATCGCGGAGCAGGACGCCGTGGGCATCGCGGCAGGCCTCGCCAACGCGGGCCTGAGGCCCTTTGTGTGCGGGCCGGCCTGCTTCTACTCCATGCGCAGCGCGGAGCAGGTCAAGGCGGACGTGAGCTACAGCCATATGAACGTGAAGATCATCGGCGTATCCGGCGGCGTCAGCTACGGCGCGCTGGGCTCCACCCACCACTCCACGCAGGATATTGCCCTGATGCGCGCGCTGCCCGGCATGGAAGTATATCTGCCTTCGGACGCCGTACAGATGCGCGCGCTCACCCGATATCTCGCTTCTTCAAATGAACCCGCTTACGTGCGCATGGGACGCGGACCGGTTCCGGAGATCTACACTGAAAAAGACTTTTTCACGCCCGGCAAAGCCGTAAAGCTTTTAGACGGAAAGGACGCCGCCGTCATCGCCTGCGGTGAGATGGTATACTGGGCGACGGAGGCCGCACGCATCCTTAACGAGAAAGGCATCCATATCAGCGTTTACGATATGTTCACCATCAAGCCCCTGGACGAAGAAGCCATCATGGAAGCCGCGGGCACGGGCTTCGTGCTCACGGTGGAAGAGCATGCCGTATACGGCGGTCTCGGCGGCGCTGTGGCGGAGGTGCTTTCACAGAAAAAGCCAACCCGCATGCGCATCCTGGGCCTGCCGGACGAAAAGGTATACACCGGCAAAAGCGAAGAGGTGTTCCGTCATTACGGCCTGGACGGCGAAGGCATCGCCAAAGCCGTCCGGGAGGGCCTGAAAAAATGAAGAAGTATCTGATTTCCATCGACCAGAGCACGTCCGCCAGCAAGGTGATGCTGGTGGATGCGGAGGGCATCATCGTTAAACGCTTCAGCAAACGGCATCATCAGTATTACGATCAGCCGGGCTGGGCGGAGCACGATACCGAGGAGATATTCCTGAACGTGTGCGAAGGCATACGTAACGTTACGGAAGGCATCGACTCCGGCGAGATCGCGGCTCTCGCCATTTCCAACCAGCGGGAGACCACTGCTTTCTGGGACAGGAGCACGGGAAAGAGCGTGCGCCGGGCCATCGTATGGCAGGACGTGCGCGCTGCAGGGCTGTGCAGGGAATTGAGCGCCCATGGCGATCTCGTAAAGGCCCGTACAGGTCTTACGCTGAGTCCGTACTATCCCGCCGCGAAAGCCGCCCATGCCCTGAAGAGCGACGAAGCGCTTATGAAGCGCGCTGCAAACGGCGAGATCTGCATCGGCACGATCGACAGCTTCCTCATATACCGCTTAACCGGCGGCAGGCGCTTTAGCACAGACGTGAGCAACGCCTCCCGCACCCAGCTGTTCGACATCCGCCGCCTTTGCTTCGATAAAGAGCTGTGCGAACTGTTCGGCATCCCCTTTGCTTGCCTCGCAGAGCCGATCCCGTCCGACGGCGATTTCGGCGTTACCGCCGCTTCCGGCATACCGGCGGGCATACCCATCACGGGCGTTCTCGGCGACAGCCACGCCTCCCTGTTCGGTCACGGCTGTGTAAAGGAAGGCATGGTGAAGACCTCCTACGGCACGGGCAGCTCCGTGATGCTGAATACCGGGGAGACGCCCTGCGAATCCGGCAGGGGACTTTCCGCCTCCATCGCCTACGGCTGGCAAGGCAGAACGGATTATGTACTGGAAGGGAACATCACCCATTCCGGAGATACCCTCGTGTGGCTGTGCGACAAGGCGGAAATGGCTTCGGACCCCGCGGAGGTGGAAAAACTTGCTTCCTCCGTTCCCGACACCGACGGCGTTTACTTAGTACCAGCCTTTTCCGGAATGGGAGCGCCGTACTTTGACGAAAGCGCCCGCGCCGCGTTTATCGGCATGAACCGCTCTACCACGCGCGCCCACATGGTGCGCGCTGCGCTGGAGAGCATGGCATATCAGAACGCAGACGTCATTTTTGCCATGGCAGAACTCGCCAGGCGGAACGTGCAGGTTCTGCACGCTGACGGCGGCGGCTGCAAAAACGAGCTTCTCATGCGCCTGCAGGCAGATTTGCTTGGCTGCGAAGTGAAGGCCTCGGACGAAAGCGAGTTGAGCGCCCTGGGCGCCGCTTACATGGCGGGCTTCAAAACGGGCCTGTTCACCCCGCAAACGGTAAAGCGCGGATGCCCGCGCAGCTATCTTCCCCAGTCGGACGAAAACAGGCGCGCGGCCTTGATGCATAGCTGGCGCGGCGCTGTACAGAGAATATTACATCAATAACGAGAGGTGCATGATATGGCTACATTCGGAGTGATCGTATCCAACCGCAGTTTCTTTCCCGACCATCTGGTGGCTGCTGCCCGCGAAAAGCTGCTCGCCTGCATGAAGGAGTGGGGACACGACGTCATCACCCTTTCCACGGAAGATACCTACATGGGAGAGACCATGACCTACGACGAGGCGCTCAAATGCGCAAAGCTGTTCAAGGCGCACTCGGACGAGATCGACGGCATCATCGTGTGCCTTCCCAATTTCGGCGAAGAGACCGGCGTGGCTGACGCCATCAAAAAGAGCGGCCTTTCCTGCCCGATCCTGATCCAGGCCTGCGACGACGATTTCGACAGGCTGCAGCTTGAAAACCGCCGTGACGCTTTCTGCGGAAAGCTGAGCCTGTGCAACAACCTGCGCCAGCAGGGCATCAAATACTCTCTGACCGCCCGGCACACCTGCCCCGTGGACGGCGAAGAATTCAAAGCGGATGTGGAGCGCTTCGCACGTGTATGCGCGGTGGTAAAGGCCCTGCGAAACGCGCGCATCGCCCAGATCGGCGCGCGTGTTATGCCCTTCCGTACCGTACGCTACTCTGAAAAGCTCCTGCAGGCTTCAGGCATCACCATTGAAACGGAAGACTTCAGCGAGATCATGGCGGACATCGGGCAGATCACGGATGCAGAGCGCGTGCAGGCGAAGATAAACGAGATCCGCGCCTACGGAAACGTACTGTGCGGCATCGAAGACTACAAGGTGGAAAAGCAGGCAAAGCTTTGCATCGCCATCGAAGACTGGATGGACGCGCACCACTGCGACGCCAGCGCCATTCAGTGCTGGGACAGCGTGGAGGCGAACTACGGCTGCGCCATGTGCCTGGTCATGAGCATGATGGGGCAGAAGGGCCGTCCCAGCGCCTGCGAAACGGACATCATGGGCGCCGTGAGCATGCTGGCGCTCCTGAAAGCCGGCGGCGTTCCGCCGATCTATCAGGACTGGAATAACAATTACAAAAACGAGCCGAACAAGTGCATCAACGTGCACTGCTCCAATTATCCGGCCTGCGCCTTTAAGGACAAGCCCGAGATCGGCGAACTGGACATCCTTGCCACCACCCTGGGCCGCGACGTGAGCTTCGGTGCGCTCAAGGGCCGCGTGCGTCCTTCCGACATGACGTTCCTCAAGGTATCCACGGACGACGTGAACGGCCGCATCCGCTGCTATCTGGGCGAAGGAAAATTCACCGACGATCCGCTGCCCACCTTCGGCGGCGTTGCGGTATGCGAAGTGCCCGACCTGAATGGCCTGATGCTCTACGCGGCAAAGAACGGCTACGAGCACCATGTTGCACTGTGCCAGGCCAAGTGCGCGGATGTGCTGGAGGAAGCCCTTGGCAACTACATGGGCTGGGACGTGTACCGCCACAGCTGACGGGAGGCGCACATGACGGAAGTGACGAAATGGGGCGTCTGGCAAACGGAGATAGAGGGCCCTTCTGACGGAAATCCGTTTACCGAACAGTGGGTACGCCTGAAGGTGGAAAGCCGGAACGAAAGCGCAGAGGTCGACGGCTTTTACGACGGAGACGGACGGTATATCGCGCGCTTCATGCCTTCTTTTGAAGGCGAGTACTCTTACGAGCTCACGGCAAGCTTTCTTTCCGGCAAAAAAACGGGCACTTTTACCGTTTTGCCTGCGCGCCCCGGGAACCATGGGCCCGTGCGCGTACAGAATACCTGGGCGCTGGCATATTCTGACGGTACACCTTACATAAGCATCGGCACGACCTGCTATGTGTGGCACCTGCAGTCGGACGAGCTCATAGAGCAGACCTTTGAAACGCTTTCCCAAAGCGCCTTCAACAAGATCCGCTTCTGCGTGTTCCCGAAGCATTACGTGTACAACCTCCACGAGCCGCGCTCGTATCCCTATGAGGGCACGCCCATGGATTCCTCCGTGCTCACAAAAAAGAACTTCAATCTCTTTAACGGGCGCGCGGAAGGGAACGACTGGGATCTTAAACGCTTTAATCCCGCCCACTTCAGGCATCTGGAAAAATGTGTGGAAAGGCTTGGCAATATGGGGATCGAGGCGGACATCATCCTTTTCCATCCCTACGACCGCTGGGGCTTTTCGCTTCTGACGCCGGAAGAGGACCTTCTGTACGTGCGCTACATCGTTTCCCGCTTGAGCGCCTACCATAATGTGTGGTGGTCACTGGCCAACGAATACGACCTGATGAAAAAGTCAGACGCCGACTGGCTGAGCATCGCACACACGATCTGTGAAAAAGACCCGTACCGTCACATGCGCTCCATCCACAACTGCCGCCACATATACGATTTCTCCCGGCCCTGGTGCACGCACTGCTCCATCCAGCGCACCGATACCTACTCCACGGTGGAAAACACCGATAGATGGCGCGATATGTACCGTAAGCCCGTAGTGATGGACGAGATCGCCTACGAAGGCGACATCCAGTTCGGCTGGGGCAACATCACTGGCGAAGAGATGCTCAGGCGCTTCTGGGAGACCGCGCTGCGCGGCGGATATCCGGGCCACGGCGAGACCATGACGGGATACGACGATATCCTTTGGTGGTCGCACGGCGGAAAGCTGCACGGCGAAAGCCACAAAAGATTTGCTTTCCTTATGAATATCCTGAAACGCTGCCCCGGCAACGGCTTAAAGCCAAACGAAGCCCGCCGCTCTGACGAAGTGAGCGCCGTTCCCCTGGAAAGGCAGTACGCCGGAAAGTTTTATCTGTACTATTACAGCTTCATGCGCCCGTATTTCCGCGAATTCCATCTGAATGACGAAACGGAATACGAAGCCTATGTGCTGGATACGTGGGAGATGAAGTGTGATTACGCCGGTACGTTCAAAGGCGAGTTCCGCATCGATCTACCCAAGAAGCAGTACATGGGTATTATGCTCATCGCGAAGTGACGAAAGGAGCTGCGTATGCTGAAAGCCCCGCACAGACCCGAAAGGCGCGCGCTATCCGAAGAGATCTTTGAAAGCGGCGCTGTCATCAAAAGCGAATACGGTGTGACCCGCGTTCAGTGCCTGGAAAGGGACATTATGCGCGTGACCTTTTTCCGCGGCGAGGAAACGCAGGCGGAAGAAAGCCCGTTCCTGATCGACTGGAGCACTGCCAAATCCAAAAGCGTGTCAAAAGCAGACGGCTGCATCCTGATTACAAACGGAAGCCTGCGCGCCCGGCTGTCCACCTTGGACGGCACTTTCAGCGCGGAAGACCTGTCCGGAAGACCGGTCTTTTCCGAGGACGGCTTAAAGACCATGGAAGCCTATACGGCACGCCGTGTCGCCCGCGGGGCCGAGGCGCAGACGGAGACGGTGGAGACCGCGGACGGCGTAAAGACTGTGGTAAGGGACGCGCCCAGAGACGAATACAAGCGCCTGTACCGTGCCCGACTGCCGCTTTCATTCCGCCCCGAGGAAGCCCTGTACGGCCTGGGGCAGCCGGAAAGCGGCCCCGCTGACCTGCGCGGACGCAAACTGTATCTGTGCCAGGCGAACCGATCCATCGCGCTGCCGTTCTTTGTTTCCACCGGCGGCTACGGCCTGCTCATCGACTGCGGCTGCCCTTTCATCTTTAACGATACATCCGAAGGATCATACCTGTATTTTTCGGGCGTTGAAAAACTGGACTACTATATCATCCCCGGCACCTGCGAGCAGGCGGTCAGGGGCTATCATTATTTGACCGGACGGCCCGCGCTGCTGCCCGCGTGGGCGTACGGATACTGGCAGTCGCAGGAAAGATACGAGACCGCGGACGAAATAATCCGTCTTGCCGAAGGCTACCGCAAGGCCGGCATCGGACTTGACTGCGCGGTGCTGGACTGGTGCTCCTGGCCGGACGGGCAGTGGGGACAGAAAGGCTTTGATCCCGTGCGCTTCCCAAATCCGGACGCGCTCACGAAGCGGCTTCACGATATGGACGTCAGGATGATGATCTCCATCTGGCCCAATATGAATCCCCACGCCCCGCAGAACGACGAGTTCAAGCGGAGAAATCTGCTTCTGCCCGGCGGCGAACTGTACGACGCCCTTGATCCCGAAGCCCGCAGACTGTACTGGAAGCAGACCAAAGAGGGCCTGTTCGATCACGGGCTGGACGCCTGGTGGTGCGATTCTTCTGAACCGTGGACCAGCGAATGGTCGCATCAGGAAAAGCCGGAAGACGAGGATATGTATCAGGAGACCCTCTCCATGGCATCTGACGCCATCGGCGCCGACAACGGCTGCGCGTATCCATTCTACCACGCCATGACTATGTGGGAAGGGCAGAGGAGCGAGCGTGGCACCAAGCGCGTGGTCAATCTCACCCGCTCCGCCTGGGCCGGCCAGCAGCGCTATGGCACCGTGCTGTGGTCGGGGGATATTTCAGCCAAGTGGGAAACGCTTAAAAAGCAGATCGCGGTGGGCCTGGATATGTGCGCCTCCGGCATGCCCTGGTGGACCCAGGACATCGGCGCCTTCTTCGTCAAAAGAGGCGCTCCCTGGTACTGGGACGGAGATTATGAAGATGGCTGGAACGACCCCGAATACCGCGAGCTTTTCGTGCGCTGGTACCAGTACGCCGCTTTCCTGCCCGTATTCCGCGGCCACGGCACGGACATCCGGCGAGAACTGACCAACCTGAGAGGCGAAGAATACGAAGCGGCGCTTAAATACAACCGCGCCCGCTACCAGCTTTTGCCTTATATCTATTCGGCGGCGGGCCTCACTGCCAGGCACGGCGGACTCATCATGAAGCCTCTGGGCTTCGAGTTCCCGGACGATAAAGCAGCTCGCGGCACCGACGACGAATATTTGTTCTGCGACAAGATCCTCGTTTGCCCTGTCACCGAATACAAAGCCAGAAAACGCAAGGTGTACCTGCCTCAGGGCATGTGGTATGAAATGGCCGCCGGAAAGCGCGTATGCGGCCCGACGGTATACGAAGCGGAAGCGCCTCTTTACGTACTGCCTCTGTTCGTAAAAGCCGGCTCTGTCATTCCTGCAGTCGATACGAGCGTATGCGCGCGGGAAGCCATGAGCAAAGAGCCCGTCATGTGGGTCTTCCCCGGAGCGGACGGCAAACTCGACTGGTACCGGGACGCCGGCGACGGCTATGGCTACGAAAACGGGGAATACACGGTGGAAACCTATACATGGAACGACAAAAACAGAAGCCTTCTGAACGGCAAAGGAGAGAACGTGCCCTTCAGAGTCTTCGGAGAGTGACGGAGAGGCTATGATATCCAAAAGCAATTGGGATGAAACCAAACGCCGGTGGGACAGCTACTGGAAGAAGAACGTTTCCGGCACGCCGCTGATGTGCATCGTGGCGGAAAAACCCGGAAAGGCAGACCCGGAAAAAGCGGCAGCCCTTAAAAGCCGGGACATGTTCGACAAGTATCGCGACGCCGCCCGCATCGCCGAAAGATATCGCTTCTGGGCGGACAGTCACGAGTTTCTGGCGGAAAGCTTTCCAAACGTTTCTTTGGATTTCGGCCCCGGCTCCATGGCGGCATATCTGGGCAGCGACATCATCTTCAAGCCCGGCACGGTATGGTTCACGGAATGCGTGGACGAATGGGAAGGATATCCGCCGCTTTCGTTCGATCCCGACAACAAATGGTTCAGCGAGCATATCCGGCTTTTCCGGGACGTCAAAAAGCTGGCGGGCGATGACTACTACCTCGCCGTGCCCGACATCATGGAAAACATAGACGTGCTTGCTTCCCTTCGCGGAGCGCAGAACACCATTTATGATATGGTGGACGAACCGGAGGAAGTGGAAGAGCGCATCCGCCAGGTGCAGAGCCTGTATTACCGGTATTACGACAGCTTCTTCGATCTCGCCTGCCGCGAGGAGGACGGGGTAAAGAGCAGCTGCTACACCGTGTTCCAGATCTGGGGCCGCGGACGCACCGTGAAGCTCCAATGTGATTATTCCGCCATGATGAGCCCCAAACAGTTCAGGCAGTTCATCCAGCCGGCGCTGGACGAGCAGACCAAAGGGGCAGACAACGTGCTGTACCACCTGGACGGTCCGGACGCCATCAAGCACCTGCCCGCGCTGATGGAGATCGAAGGCATCGACGCCCTGCAGTGGACGAGCGGCAGCTACAACCCGGACGGCACGCACGAGAAGTGGTTTGAGATATACGACCAGGTCAAACGCGCCGGCAAGGGCCTGTGGGTGCAGGTGTATAACGGCGGCGTGGACGACTGGATCAGGCGCATCGATACCCTGGTGGCCCGCTACGGCTCCAACGCCCTGTTTTTCTACTTCCCGCCCATGACCATGGCGGATGCCGACAAACTCATGTCCCACGCGGAGAAAAACTGGAAAGACATAGAGGGTACCTTCCGGTGAACATTCTTTTATCTGCTGAACATCCGCGCCTGCGCTTCGGCGCGGAAAAGATCATAAACGCGCTGAAAAGTATCGGTATCGTCCCTGCAGTATACGTCCGGGACGATATTCCGCGTACAGGCGAGATCCTGGTCTGCGTCCGCGGCGCCAGCGGAGCCCTCAGACGGATGGAAGAGCAGGAAACGCTTCTGTATCATGCGGGGGTACCGGAGGGAGAAGCGTATCAGGCGGAGACCGTGGCCGGGGGCGGCATCGCGGTAGCCGGCGGCAACGAGACCGGCGCGCTGTATGGCTGCCTGTACCTGGCCAAACGCATTTCCGAAGCCGGCTGCGTGCCTGACGAGCTCCTCGCGTATGACGCACCATCCTATGAACTGCGCGGTCCATGCGTGGGCCTTCAGAAAACCACGGTCGAACCGCCGCGCCGCACATACGAATATCCGATCACGCCGGACCGATTTGGTTGGTTTTACGATAAGCCGCTGTGGGAAAAGTTTCTGGACATGCTGCTTGAAAACTGGGCGAACGTTTTGTATCTGTGGAGCGGCCATCCTTTTTCGTCCCTGCAAAAGCTCGAGCGCTTTCCCGAAGCTTTGGAAGTCACCGAGGAGGATTATCAGAAAAACCACGAGATCTTTCTCTGGCTTGCACGCGAATGCGACAGGCGCGGCATATGGCTGGTGGTAAAATTCTACAATATCCATATCCCGCTGCCTTTTGCCGAGGCGCACGGCCTGAGCCTCGTACAGGATACGATCCACCCGCTGGTAAAGGAATATACGTTTGAGGCTATCAAACGCTTCGTGACCGAGTATCCCAATGTGGGCCTCATGGTGTGCCTGGGCGAAGCCCTGCGGGGCGCCGACAACAAAGCACGATGGTTTGCCGAAACCATCGTGCCCGCTGTAAAGGCGGGCGCAGAAGAAGCCGGACTAAACGGGGAACCGCCCATTATCCTGCGCGGCCACGACTGCGATCCCGAAATGGCACTGGGCATGGTGGAGGGCGGCTATCAAAACCTGTACACCATGTGGAAGTATAACGGCGAAGGGCTTACCACGCGGCTTCCCAGGGGAAAGTGGCAGCAGAACCACCTGAGCATGCACACGCTCGGCAAAAAGCATATCATCAACGTGCATATCCTGGCCGACCTGGAACCCTTCCGCTTTATCAGCCCCGAATACATCCGCCAGTGCGTTCAGGCGTCCACCCACAGGCTGGGCGGGGGAGGGCTGCACCTGTATCCGCTGTTTTACTGGGACTGGCCGTATTCGCCGGACAAAGCCGATCCCCGGCTTTTGCAGATGGACCGGGACAGGCTGTGGTTCGAAGCTTGGCTGCGCTATGCCTGGAATGCGGACCGAAGTGAGGACGCGGAGCGCCTGTACTGGAACAAGCGCATGCGGGATGTTTACGGCATCAGCGAAGAAGACGCGTCCCGTCTCCTGGAAGCCTGCGCACTTGCCGGTCTGTGCCAGACCAAGTTCCTCGCGCGCTTTGGCATCACGGAAGGCAACCGCCAGACCATGAGCCTGGGCATGACCATGAGCCAGCTCACCAACGCCGCCCGCTACCGTCCGAACGGCGAACTCTACGCTTCCGTCGCGCGCGCAGGGGAAACGCTGGAGACGTACGCCCAAAAAGAAGCGGCGGGCGAAAGCCATACGGGAGAAACGCCGCCGGCGCTTGTGGATATGCTTGAACGCACGGCTGTAAGGATCGAAAAAACAACGGGCACGATCGTGTCCGGAAACGAAGAATGCAAAAGGCTCATCCGTGATCTTTCAGCCATCGCTTTGTTTACAAAGTCTATGTGCGAGAAAGTTAAAGCTGCGCTGAAGGTGCTTTCTTACAAATACACCTGTGACCAAAACTGCAGGGGCGATCTGGAACTGCTGAAGCAAGCGCTTATGTACATGGAAAGCTCGCTTTCCGCCTACCGTAAACTTACAGCCCTGACGGACGAAACGTATCTGTATGCAAACAGCATGCAGACGCGGCAAAGGAAGATCCCGTTCCCGGACGGCAGCCTGTACGGCCACTGGAGGGACTGCCTTCCGGAGTATGAGAAGGAAACAGCGGCCTTCCGCAAAAACGTTGCCCTGATGGAAAAGGGCGTTTTTCCGAAGCCCCCATCTCCCGGCGACGCCGTAAGATACGCCGAGGTACCTTTTGAGGTGCTTTCAGGCGGCGAGAAATACTGCTTTGTACCCGGTGAGCCTGCTTTTACGGACAAGGATTCACCCATAGAGCTGTGCGCGAGCGAATTAAGCGGACTCACGGGCATACGCTTTGGCATGGGTGAAGCGATCGTTAGCGGCATCACCCTGAGACTGCGCCTTCAAGAACCTGCACGCATTCTGATCGGATATTTTGACGACAAGGGCGTGGAGTGGCTTTCTCCGCCCTGCCTGGAAACAGACACACACGCGGACGACCGGGGCGGCTACGCGACCCTTCTGACCCATGCGGTCAAGATCAAGGGCGCAAAGTCTGTAAACGTGCATGCGTTTACATACGAAGCCGGTGAGCACACCATCCGCTTTTCCACCGGTGCGTTCATCGTGGCGGGCGTGATACCGTTAAATGAGCCGGTTTCGCCCAGAGACGCGGGCCTTGACGAAGAAAGCCTTATCTGCATGGACTGGCTGTACGACGAAAACGCACTGAGCGAGGAATGAAAAATGACGGAAGTGATATACAATCCCATCGCCGGCGAAGGCCGGGGCCTCGAACATGCTCGTGCCTGGGCAAAGGCGAATGTGCAGGGCCCCGATTGCCGCTTTACGGATATCACGAAGGTATCCGCTTTCGATCACATCGAATCCCTGCCGGAAGGCGTGCGGGCGGTGATCGCAGGCGGAGATGGCACGCTCAACAGGCTGGCAAATGACGTGAACGGAAGAAAGTTCACCCATCCCGTGGATTATGTGGCCACGGGTTCAGGCAACGACTTTCAGACGGATATGGGTATTTCGACTCCGGACAAAACGATACGCCTGAACGAACAGGTAGAAAACGCTCCGTGCGCATATGCAAACGGCAGGGCATTCCGCTTTATAAACGGCGTGGGCCTGGGCCTGGACGGATACTGCTGCGACTCGGTGGACGAAGCGCGCAGGAAAGGGAAAAAGAAACCAAGCTATATCGCGTTTGCCGTAAAAGGGCTTTTGCGTTCCTACATACCGGCCAGAGCCGCCGTGACTGTGGACGGCGTGCGTACCGAATACAGCCGCGTCTGGATGGTATCCACGATGAAGGGCCGCTATTACGGCGGCGGATTCAAGATCGCTCCGGCTCAGGACAGACGGGATGAAAGCAGGCGCGTAAGCGTAGTGATCGCCCATGACTTAAGCCGCCTTCGGGCCATCTTTTTCTTCCTGATGGCAAAAAACGGAAGACATGCGGGCCTTAAGAAAAACCTGACTACTGTGAAAGGCAACAGCGTTTTTGTGGAATTCAGCCGTCCCGCTGCCATGCAGATCGACGGCGAAGTTCTGCGCGATGTAACGGGCTACGAAGTGAAAACCTGAACGGATACACATAATGAAAAGGGACCGTGCTTATCGCACGGTCCGTTTTCGTATGTTTCTTTACGCGTTTGCCTGGGGCGAAAGGGGGCTGATCTCCATGATCTCCACGCGGTTGCCGTCAGGATCATGTATCCACAGCTGCCAGTTTCCGTCCGAGCCCTGCTTGAGCGGCACATCGATCGCAACCCCCGCTTCTTTGAGCTGCTTTTCCGCTTCTTTGCAGGAGGGAACCTGCAGGCAGAGGTGGTTGTAGGCGCAGCTTTTGCTGTCGAATGGGTTTTCAGCATAAAACAGCTCGACAAACTGACCGGGCGCGACCTTGATGTATTCGATCCAGGGCGTGCCGTCGCTGCGGGTCAGAGAAAACGCGTGCTTCATGCCGAGCTTTCCTACATAAAAATCCAGTGACGCCTGCATGTCGGTCACATTGTACGCGCAATGCGCGATCCCGCTGATGGTCATAACTCTTACCTCCTGACGATTTTGCCTGGTTACATATCCCTGGTAACGATCACGTCGGAGCCTGTACCCAGAACGTTTTCGATCACCACTTCCCCGCGTTTTACCGGCGAATGAAGCTCGACACTGTTCAGCGCGTCCATAAGCTCGAACATCATGTTCTTGGGTATGGGAGAAGAGGTCCTTACGGGACAGCGCTTTAAGTGCGAACCCGAGATGCGCACGGTGCTGGTCACAGTGCGCCGGGGATCGGATATCTCGTTTTTTCCGTATTCTGCGCCGCGGGGGCAGGAGTTTCCCGTCACCTTGAAACCGTTCTCCTCGTCAACCTTCAAACGGCAGCCTTTGGGGCATACGATGCAGATCAGTTCTTTCATTCTCACGCCTCCTCACAGGCGACGGTGATCTCGCCGTCTGCCTTATCCAAAAGCGCCTTGGGCAGCTGAATGCGCTCCATCTCGCCGGGAGCCATGTGCTCGCGCTTATACTGTGCGATCAGCTGATCGTTTGAATAAACGCTGACGCGGGACGCGGAGAATATGCGGTTTACACGGAAAAATACCTCGGCAGCCTTTTCCACGTTGTCCGGCCTGATCAGCTGCGGTACCGTGTAGCTCACGCACGCTCCGTTCCGCAGCGTGATGCATTCGCCCGACGCTTCTCCATTTAAAACATACTGCGCGGCGGCGCGTCCGGCACGTTCGCTCTCGGCGGAAACGTAATCCACCAGGTCGTGTACGTGCACCACGTTTCCGCAGGCGAAAACGCCTTCCATCTGCGTTTCCATATTCTCGTGCACCACGGGTCCGTTCGTCCTTCGGTCGATCTCGATGCCCGCGCTCCTGGTAAGCTCGTTTTCCGGAATCAGTCCGACGGAGAGCAAAAGCGTGTCGCAGTCGAAGTCCATTTCAGTGCCGGGGACTGGCATACGCTTTTCGTCTACCCTGGAAACGGTACAGCCGCTGAGCCTGCCGTTTTTCATGCGGATATCGGTCACCGTGTGGGAAAGATACAGCGGGATATCAAAATCGTTCAGACACTGGGCGATGTTGCGGCTGAGGCCGCACGAATAGGGCATAACCTCCACGCAAGCCAGCACCTTTGCGCCTTCCAGGGTCATGCGGCGCGCCATGATGAGGCCGATGTCGCCGGAGCCCAGGATCAGTACGCGCCTGCCCACCATATATCCCTCGATGTTCAGATAGCGCTGGGCGGCGCCTGCCGTGAATACGCCGGAGGGCCGGTCGCCCGGAATGCCGATGGCGCCGCGCGTGCGCTCGCGGCAGCCCATGGCCAATACGATGCTTTCGGCTTCGTACACCTGGTACCCCTGCTTTGCGCTTACGCAGTGAACGCGCTTGTCCTTTGTGATCTCAAGCCCCATCGTATCCGTAAACAGCTGGATGGATGTGCCGGGAAGCATATCGATAAAGCGTCCCGCGTATTCAGGACCGGAGAGCTCTTCGTGAAAACGGTGCAGGCCGAAACCGTTGTGTATGCACTGGTTGAGAATGCCGCCTGCCTGCAGGTCGCGCTCGATGATGGCGATTCGCCTAAGGCCGTTTTGATACGCGCTGACTGCCGCGGCGAGTCCGGCAGGGCCGCCGCCGATCACGATGAGTTCGTATTTCATACGCGCATCCCTCCGGTCTTTGTTTCATCTGCCAGAATGTAGCTTCCCGCCTGATCTTTGAGCACCTGCTTTGGATCGATCTCAAGTTCGCGAGCAAGGATCTCCAGCACCCTCGGTCCGCAGAAACCGCCCTGGCAGCGGCCCATGCCGGTACCGGCCCTGCGCTTGATGCCGTCTACGGAAACGGGCGGGATGGGGGAACGGATGGCGTCCACGATCTCACCTTCGGTGATCGTTTCGCAGCGGCATATCACGCGGCCATACAGGGGATTCTTCGCGATGGCGGCACACTTCTCATCTTCGGACAGTTCCTTGAACCGCAGCTTTTTGCGGGTCTGTACGGGGCTTACTTTGGGAACGAGTTCAAGCCCCGCCTCCTTGAGGAGTTTCACGGCTTCTTCGCCGATAGCCGGCGCGCTGGTGAGACCGGGAGATTTGATACCGGCCAGGTCCAGAAAACCGGGCGCTGCGAATCCGATTACAAAATCGCTTTGGTCTGTATTGGCGCGCATGCCCGCAAAGTTGCGTATGGCGTTGCGGTAATCGATGCCCGGGACCGATTTAGCGGCGGCGCTCTTCACATACGAAAGGCTCGCCGCAGTTGTGTTGACACGGTGCATATCTTTACTGGGTTCTGCGTCAGGGCCCACGATCAGGTTCCCGTGAACGGTGGGTGACACCAGCACGCCCTTGCCCTTTTCGCTGGGGCATTGGAACAAAACGTGATTCGCGCGGGCGCATTCACACTTATCCATCAGATAGTAGCTGCCCTTGCTGGGCTTCACCGTAAACGACCTGTCGGCGACCATTTCGTGAACGAAAGCGCTGTCCACACCGGCAGAGTTGATCACGAAGCGGGATTCAAATGTATTTTTTCCCGCGTTTATTTCAAAGCCTTTTTCGGTTTTGCGTATGTCCGTTACTTCGCTGTTTCGATAAAGCTCGACGCCGTTCAAAACGGCGACCTCGGCAAAAGCCAGGGCATATTCCCAGGGATTCACGATGCCTGCGCTTGGCGCATACAGTGCGCTGGTCACCTGGTCAGAGACCTGCGGCTCCATCTCGTGCACTTCTTCAGCGGTCAGGATCATCATGCCCTTAACGCCGTTTTGTACGCCGCGGTCATAAAGCATCTTCACGGTTTCGTCTTCGGCGGCGGAAAAGGCCAGCACCAAGGAGCCGCACTGCCGGTAAGGCACGCTTAGTTTATAGCACAGATCCTTTGCCATTTCGCAGCCGCGCACGTTGAGCCGCGCCATGAGGGTGCCCGGTTCGGGATCGTAGCCTGCGTGTATGATGGCGCTGTTGGCACGGGTCGCGCCCATGGCGATATCGTTTTCCTTTTCCAGAACGAGTATCTTCAGATCGTACATCGAAAGATAATAAGCCGCCGCCGCGCCGATCACGCCGCAGCCGACGATGGCCACATCATACATGGGACGCTTCCTCCGATCGTATATGAAATGCGTTCAATGCGTTTTGGTAAGTCATAAGTGCAGTTTCTTCCACGGAAAGATCCAGAAGGGAAGAAAGCTTTTCGCAAACGTGGGCCACGAAGGCGGGTTCGTTTCTTCTTCCGCGAAGGGGGACGGGGGCCATATAAGGGCTGTCGGTTTCGATCAGGATTCGATCCCGCGGAAGATTTGCGGCGCAGCGCGTAAGAACGGGAGCGTTTTTGAAGGTAAGGGAACCGGAAAACGAAATGTACAGCCCCATCCGCACGTACTCCAGCGCGCTTTCAAGGCTGCCGCCAAAACAGTGCATCACGCCTTGCACGCGTATGCCGCGCCTGATGCAGCTTGTAAGGATATCATATGCGTCACCGTGCGCTTCGCGGATATGAAACACAGCGGGTATATCCAGTTCGTGGGCAAGCTCCAGCTGGCGGATGAATACCTGCTTCTGTACCTCGCGGGGAGAAAAATCATAGTGGTAATCCAGGCCGATCTCACCGAGAGCCACGAATCTTTCTTTTTTCAGCACTTCTGCGATGCGCACGGCGAAGGACTCCTGCCATTTCTGCGCGTCGTGGGGATGCAGTCCGTACGCGCCGTACAGGAACGGATGATCCTTTAAAAGCCCGGTTACGTCGCTGCCGTCATTCGTTGCGTCACCGACAATCACGGCTCTGGTTACGCCGGCTTCCAGCATGCGTTTTACTGCTTCGGGCCTGTCTTCGTCAAAAGCCGGATCGTTCAAATGGCAGTGGGTATCGAAAAGCTCCATGCTGTGTTCCTTTGGATCAGTTGGCGTATTTCGGCCAGTATACGTCGCGGGCCTTGTTGCCCCTGGCTACGGAGGAGCTTTCCAGACTGGCTGGACGCTCATAATGGTAGCAGAAATAGTACCCGGCTTCATACGCGCCTTCTGAGGTGTTTTCGATGGCTTTCAGGGCTTTGTGATACAGCGTGTAGCGCGCGGACAGATCGTATTTCAGGAACTTGATCTGTCCTTCGAGGGAGTAGGGATCAAAGCCGTTCTGCGCACACCACTTTTCCAGGATGGCAAAGCGGGTCGTGCTCCACTGGCACAGGCCCTGATAGCTTTTTCCTTTGCCGGATGTGGGATTAAAGTTGGATTCCTGCTTGATGTTGGCAAGGATGCCGCAGGCCACGGCTTCGTTGTATTCGGTTTCGCTGGTCAGATACTGGTAGATCTTCTGTTCGTTGCTGGTGGAAGTGTTGGTGAAAATGGGATCAGTGGATACGTACGCCGTCTGCGTGGGCGCAGGCGTTGCGGTGGGAGCGGGCGTTGGCGTAGGAACAGGGGTGGGGGTAGCAGCAGGCTGCAGGCGGGTAAGGCCTTTTGTCTGGGTGTAGCCGTAATTGCCGTTCAGATGGATATAAGCCCAGTCGCTGCTGTACGCCTGCACCTCCACGGTGACACCGGCTTTCAGCTGTCCGATCTTTTCGCTCTTATCGTCGCTGGAAGCGTATACATAGATCTTCGTGTTGGTTTTTGCTTCGAAAGGCTCACAGGGTGCAATACCGGCCGAAGCGGACTGCGCAGGGGCGGGAGTCGTTTCGTCGATTTTCCTGAGGTAGGATTTTTTGCAGTACCCGTACCGGCTGTTGAGCTCGATGTAGGCCCACGTGCCGTTATACGCGTACACGCGCACCACGCTTCCGCGCTTCAGCGTGCCAAGCTTTGTGGAACTAGCAGAAGCCTTGGCATATACCGAAAGGGAAGAGGCGTTTATGTATGCGTCGAAATCGCACTGGGTCACGCTGCCGCTCAAAACGTAGCTGTCCTTGTCGGCGGGCTTTGGAGTCGGGGTCACGGAAGGCTGCGCGGTGGAGGGATCGGAAAGATATGCCGTTTTGATGTAGGCGGCTTTGCCGCTTCGTTCGATCATCGCCCAGGAACCGTTGACCATCAGCACCGTGACGGGCGTGTTTTTGGAAACGCTGCTTTTTGAAGCAGAAGTCGAGGGCTTTGTATACACTTTGGTGTTGCGGTTCACCACGGCTTCGCGGTTCAGCGAAGTGACCATAGTCAGGTCTTTCAGATACATGTAGCCGGACTTTTCGCCGTATTTGACCTTCGCCTTCACGCTGTCCGTAGATTCCACCGTGACGATCTCGTATTTATACACGTAACGGCTGCGGGACGACATGGACGCAGAAGAATACAGAGTGGCTTTGGTGCGCTTCACGAAAGCGAAATTATCCAGTTCTGCATGGGCGGAGAAAAGAAACCCGCAAGCCAGCAGCAAAAGAACGAAAAGCGAAAGCGCGCGTACGATGCGTTTCATCGCATAAACCCCCATTTCGGATTTATTAATAAAGTATATCATAAGTATTTCAAAATGTCAATAAATATGAAGCGTTCCGGGAACGGTTGAAATAGAGCCCAAAATCGTATAAAATATATCCAAATATGTACTGTCTGAGGTGAGAGCATGAAGGAGCAGACGAGAATCGCCGATCTCTTCAAGAACGTTAATTTCGAAGGTTTTTTGCTGGTCAAAAACGCCCAGCAGAAAACCAGCATGAACGGCAGCAAATATCTGGACCTTACCCTTACCGACACCTCAGGTGACATCAACGCCAAGCGCTGGGACGGCACGGAACTTCCGCCTGCCACGGGTGAAGTGATCAAAGTCCGGGGGCTGGTGCAGGAATACAACAACCGCCTTCAGCTCAGGATCGACAAAATGCGTCCGGCGGCAAAAGAAGACGAAGTGGACATGAATGCCCTGATCCCCTGCGCGCCGAGACAGCCGGAGGACATGCTGGAAGAGATCATCAACCGCGTGGACGCCATAGAGAACCGCCAGCTTCGGGAACTGACGCTCAAGATGCTGGACGAGGCGGGGGATAAGCTGAGCATCATGCCCGGCGCGAAAAACCTTCACCACGCCCAGAGGAGCGGGCTTCTGAACCACACCACCACGATGCTTCGCGGCGCCGGGATGATATGCGAACTGTATCCTTTCCTGGATAAAGACCTGCTGGCGGCGGGCGTGATCATCCATGACCTTTGCAAGATCGATGAGATGATTTGCGACGAGCTGGGACTGGTGACCGACTATTCTGTAGAGGGAAATCTGCTGGGCCACATCGTGATGGGAGTCAGCAGGCTGGACCGCTGCGGACGGGAACTGGGCACAGACCGGGAACTGCTCGTGATCCTGGAGCATATGGTGCTTTCTCACCACGATCTGCCGGAATACGGCTCGCCCAAGCCGCCCATGTTCCCGGAAGCAGAAGCTCTGCACATCCTGGACCTGCTGGACGCCCGCATGTTCGAAATGAAATCTGAGCTTGAAAAAGTAAAGCCCGGCGGGTTTACCGACCGCATCTGGTCGCTGGACCGAAAGCTGTACCGCAGGGTGGGAGCACCTAAAACTGCGTCCGGCGATGGCATCCATCCAGAGGACTGACGGAGGATAGCGGATGAAAACGCTGGTGGTGGCGGAAAAGCCATCCGTTGGCCGGGATATCGCGCGGGTGCTGAAGGCGAGGGAAAAGGGCGACGGCTGCCTGGTCGGCGAAAACTACATCGTCAGCTGGGCGATCGGCCACCTTGTGACCCTGCAGGAACCTGACGAGCTGGACGAAAGATACGCCAAGTGGCGGCGGGAAGACCTCCCGATCCTGCCGGAAAACATTCCGCTCAAGGTGATCAAAAACACCGCGTCCCAGTTCAGAATCCTGAAAAAGCTCATGAATGACAAAGAGGTCTCTTCCATCATCTGCGCCACAGACTCCGGGCGCGAAGGCGAACTGATATTCCGCTATATATATCAGATGGCGGGCTGCAAAAAGCCTTTTCAGCGCCTGTGGATATCCTCCATGACGGACGCGGCCATCCTCAGCGGCTTTGAAAACCTACGCCCTTCTGCTGATTATGAAGGCCTCTACGCCTCTGCCAGATGCCGCTCCGAAGCCGACTGGCTGGTGGGCATGAACGCGAGCCGCGCCTTCACTCTGAGGTACGGACGGCTGCTGTCTGTAGGCCGCGTGCAAACGCCAACGCTGGCGCTGATCGTAAAGCGGGACCGGGAGATCAGTGCTTTCGTGCCTGAGGATTACTGGGAGGTCACCGCGCAGTTTGAAAACTGGAAGGGCACCTGGTTCGATCCAAATACCAAAGAGACCCGCATCAAAACCAAAGAAGCGGCGGAAGAAGTGATCCGCAAGACCAAAGGAAAAACCGGAACGGTCACGGAATGCCGCACGGAGCACAAGCGCGTGAACGCGGACAGGCTCTACGACCTGACCACGCTTCAGCGTGAAGCCAACCGCAAATACGGTTACAGCGCCGAAAAGACGCTTTCTCTCGCCCAGGCGCTTTATGAAAGGCATAAACTGCTCACCTACCCGCGCACGGATTCAAGGTACCTGCCGGACGACATGAAACCGAAGATCGCCTCCACGCTGTGCCGCCTGCCGGAACCGTACATATCGCTGGTCGATCAGGTAAAACCTCTTGCCACAGCGGAAAGGATATACGATAACACAAAGATCAGCGACCATCACGCCATCGTGCCCACCGAAAAGCAGCCAATGCTGGATACCCTGACGCAGGAAGAAAAGAACATCTACGACATGGTCTGCCGCCGCCTGATCGCCAACCATTATCCCGCCTACGAGTACGACGCGCTCTCCATCGTAACGGAATGCGAAAACGAGCATTTCAAAACGTCGCTCAACAACGTGGTCAGGGAAGGATGGAAAGCCGTATACGCGGGGGAGAAGGACGAAAAGGACGACAAGGCGGAACTTACGCTGCATTTGCCGGAAGTAAAAAACGGCGATCAGACAAAGCTCAAAAGCGCCGCGGCCAAACAGTTGAAAACCAAGCCGCCCGCCAGATACACCGAAGACACGCTGCTCAAATCCATGGAGGACGCCGGAAAGACCATTGACGACGAAGAGCTGCGTGAGAAAATGAAGGACGCCGGCCTGGGGACGCCCGCTACCCGCGCCGCAATCATCCAGAGGCTGATCCAGGTAGGCTATATCAAACGGGAAAAGAAGACCCTCGTTTCCACGGAGAAAGGCCAGAAGCTCATAGAAGTCGTGCCGGACGAAATGTCCAGCGCGCTGACCACTGGAAAATGGGAAAGGGCGCTGGCAAAGCTTTCCCGCATAAACGATCAGGCGGTCATTCAGGAAAAAGAAAGTAAGTTCATGCTGAGCATACGCACCTACAGCCGATTCCTTACGGATTATGCCCTGCGCTCAGCCAAAAACGTACGCTTCCCCGAAGAAGTACGAAATACAGGAAGGAAAAAGACCTATGTCAAACGCGATACGTAACGCTGTAAGCACCGCAGCGGAGAAGATGCTTTCGTTCAGCCGCACATACGAGAATATGTCTGTGTCCGGGCACAAGCTTCCCGACAGGGATAAGATCGTGGAGATCACCAAAAAACTCAGAAGCGTGATGTTCCCCGGTTTTTTCGAAACGCCCGCGCAGCAGGACAACGCCTACGCGCTGGGCAGCACGTTAAGCTCCGTGAGCGCTGAACTGTTTACTCAGGCAAAGGCGGCGCTGCGCACCGTATGCCCGTTAGAAGAAGCTGAAAGCCGGGCAGAGTCCATCGTGGCGGAGTTCGTTTCGCGCCTGCCGGAAGTGCAGAAGATACTGGCTACGGATGTGGAGGCGCTGTATTCGGGCGATCCCGCGGCCATGTCTCGGGTGGACGTGATATTTTCGTATCCCGGCCTGCTGGCGATCACCGTGTACCGGCTGTCTCATGTTCTGTATACCCTCGGCCTTCCCATCATTCCCAGAATGATGACGGAATACGCCCACGAAAAGACAGGCATCGATATCAACGCCGGCGCGCGCATCGGCAGTTACTTCTTCATCGATCACGGAACCGGCGTCGTGATCGGCGAGACCACCGTGATCGGAGACTACGTAAAACTGTACCAGGGCGTAACGCTGGGTGCGCTTTCCACCCGCAAGGGGCACATGCTGGAGGGAGTAAAACGCCATCCCACACTGGGAAACCGGGTGACCGTGTATGCAGGGGCGTCCATCCTGGGCGGCGAGACCGAGATAGGCGACGACTGCCTGATCGGTTCCAACGCCTTTGTTACCGGATCTGTGCCTCCGCGCACCCGCGTAAGCAACAAAAGCTGCGAGCTTACCTTCCGGAAGATGGACCCGGAGGTCTGGGAGAACGCCTGACAGCCCCAAAAAACTGCACATTTTTTTCAAAGTGCCGAAAATACTGCACGAAATCTATTGACAACGCCATTAAGCTGCTGTAAAATCTATACAGCCAAATATAAAAGGAAGCGAGGAGAAAAACTTGAAGACTTACGAGATCAAAATGAACCGTTCCCGTTGGTTCAGCTGTGTGATCGCCATACTCTGCCTTGTGCTGATCATCATGATGCTGAGCCCCTACTTCACCTACGGCAAGAATGCCACCACCCTCGTGCCGGAGAATTCCGCTGACGGCAAGACCATGGGCGACCAGAACATCCTGTACGGACGCACCTGGGTTCTGAGCGGCGCCACCGAGGATCAGGACGGTTACCAGAGGATCGAAGTCGGTACCGACGGAAAGAACAATTCTTCCACTCTGTACACCACCAACATCCTGCGCGTCAACCAGAAGAACACTATCGCCACCTTCAACACCTGCCTTGACAACTACAATGCCATCGCCCAGAACGTTGAAGACTGCGAGACCTACATCCACGAGTGTGACAAAAAGCTCGAAGAGCTGATCTCCGCTGCCAACCTGGTGGCCGTGAAGCTTGGCAAGACCCCGTTCTCCGCGGAAGCCATCGAAGCCGCCGCCGAAGCGGAAGCCGCCGGTGCCGCATCTGAAGAAGCTGCGTCTGAAGAAGCTGCTGAAGCGCCTGCCGCCGAAGCTCCTGCCACGGAAGCGAACGAGGCCGACGTGGATTACAAGGTACTCACCGACGCTATCGCCAAGGCCGAGAAGGAACTGGTCAAGGCTGAAGGCTTCAAGGCCACTGCCGAAGCCAACCTTGCCCGTGCAGAAGCTGCCCTCAATCAGGCCTACGAAGCTGTGAAGGGTGCATACGCCGAGGACATCGACGCCAGCTTTGCCTGGGTCACCGAAACCACTGATGCCTACAACGATGCCATCCGCGAAGCTTATCCCGACGATTTCATCGTGGGCTATGCCGTATCCAAGGACGGCGACTTCAAAAAGTTCCTGGCCACCAAGTATCCCGACGAGTTTGCTGCCATCACCGACAGAAAGCCCGAGAACAAGCTCTACGACCAGATCATGCCCAAGCTCAGCGCTGCTGAGAAGATGGATCTGTACAAGGAATTTATGGCTGCCGCCGGCGAGCTCAGTGCTGACGACGTGAAGGGCGCCGTAGAAAAGACCCTGGACGAGATCGCTTCCCGCATCAGCGACGAAGAGCGCGACGAGCAGGTGTACGGCAAGCTCAACGCCATGAAGGCGAAGAGCAACGCAGCCGCCGCTGCCGCCAAGAAGGCTGATTCCGAAACCGCCGCTGCCCTGAAGGCCGGCGAAAAGAAGCAGACCACTGACAAGGCTGCCAAGATCCCCGCCAACATCGAAAAGCAGCTCAAGAACATCACCGCCCTGTACGAGAAGTACGGAATCACCGTCCCCGAGGCCGAAGAGGAGCCCGCCGAGGATACCTTCAAGCCCGCTGCGGTCAAGCGCTATTCTCTCGACGAGTTCGAGGCTGACGAACTGGAAGCCAAGCAGACAGAAGACACCCTGATGAAGACCCCCTGCACCGTGAAGTATTCCAAGAGGAACACCGACACCGTGGGCAAGGTTGACATCACCTTCGCCAACGGCGATACCAAGACCACTTCCTTCGGAACCAGCGTAGAATACGACGGAACCAAAGAAGTTTCCATCCTGGGCTTCGTCGGCTTCCCTGAGGATCTGAAAGACACCTTCGAAAAAGAAGTCGCCTATCAGGTGTACGGCTACTCCCGCAACTCTGCGATCCTTATGCCCATCGTGCTGCTGGTGCTGCTCGTTCTGGGCCTGGTGTTCGCCATCATCAAGAGGGACAGCTTCGGCTCCGCCATCTGCCCGACCCTCGCCGGTCTGCTGGGCGTGATCGCCTACCTCGCCAGCGACTTCCTGAAGCTTGGCGACAAGCACACGCTGCACACCATCGGCTTTGCGGTCCTGCTTGTGGTCGCAGGCGTGCATCTGTACTTCGGCATCAAGGAAAAGCTCGCTGCCCGCGAAGGCAAGTAAGCTAAGCCTTTCTTACCACTACACGCCGCCGGGAGACCGGCGGCGTTTTGCATGTATGTGCAGTATATCGAAAGGTTTTTTAAAGTATTTGTCAGCAGTTGCGTTTCCAAAGCATATCTGATATAATATATGTAACTGCCAATCGCTTGGAGGGATGAAAATGCCGGAAAATACCGTTGATCTGAAACTCGATACTGTCAATAACGGTTCTGTCTCGTTCGCTCCGGACGTGCTTGCCACCATCGCCGGTATCGCCCTTACGGAAGTGGAAGGGATCGAAAGATACGAGAAGAAATCAAAAAAGCCCGTAACGGTCAAAAGCGCTTCCCGCGGCATCAAGGTGGACGTAAAAGACAACACTGTGAGCGTAGCGGTGTCCGTGGTGGTGGAATACGGCTATCCTGTTCCGCAGGTCTGCCGCGAGATCCAGGAAGGCATCATCAAAAACATCGAACAGATGACGGCCATGACTGTCAAAAACGTTGACGTTCACGTGACCGGCTTAAGCTTCGCCAAGGAAAACCGCGAAGCCGCTGAGATCGAGTACAGAAGCTACCTGCTCGGGCAGAAGGAAGAAGAACCTGCGCAGACCGAAGATAAACAGACGAGCGACCAGCCCGCCGAGGAATAAAACATGGACAGAAGAAACGCAAGAGCCTGCGCGATGAAGCTCGTTTATGAGTGGGAGCTGGGCGGGGACGGCGGAAACGAAACGCTTACGGGCCTTCTGGATATAATGCCCGACGAGCCGGAAGCGGATTTTATGAACCAGCTCGTTGAAGGTGTGATACGCGATCATGAAGAACTGGACGAAAAGATCGCTTCTTTCCTGCAGGAGGGCTGGAAGCTCGAGCGCCTCTCTCGCGTGGATCGGGCGATCCTTTTGATCGCGGCATACGAGCTGACCAAAACGGATCTTGCCGACAGCATCGTTATAAACGAAGCCGTCGAGCTGGCGCACCAGTATTCCACAGACAAGGCCGGCGCGTTCATCAACGGCGTGCTCGGCAGCCTGGCGCGGAGCCTTAAAAATGAATGAACTGACCCTCGGCATCGATACGAGCTGCTACACCACGTCCGTCGCTTTGGCAAGCGCCGGACGCGTTGTTCAATCCAAGCGAAAACTGCTTTCGGTGCCGGAAGGAGAAAAAGGCTTGCGGCAGTCTGACGGCGTGTTCCAGCACGTGCGCGCCTTGCCGGCCCTTTTGGAGGAAATGCTGTCGGAGTGCCCAAATGTACGTATCGGCTGCGTTTGCGCTTCGGATAGACCAAGAGACGCCCTGGACAGTTATATGCCCGTGTTTACGGCAGGCGCATCCTTTGCCCGGGCCATCGCCGCGGCACTGAACGTGCCTGCATATTTTACTTCCCACCAGCAGGGCCACATACGGGCAGCCATGCAGGATTCCGGCATACCCTGCGGTCCGTTCGTCGCGCTGCACCTGTCCGGCGGCACGACGCAAACCCTCCTGACCGATGAAACGCTTTCAATCAAAGATATCGGCGGCAGCAGCGATTTGAACGCCGGCCAGCTTGTAGATCGCGCGGGCGTCAGCATGGGGCTGCCATTTCCGTCCGGAAGGTATCTGGAGGAGCTTGCCGTAAAAGGCGAAGCCAGGCACCTGATACCGGTGAGCGAAAAAGACCTGACCTGTTCTTTCTCCGGCGCCGAAAACCGGGTCAGGCAAATGCTGTTAAGCGGCATGCGCAAAGAAGACGTCGCCGCCGAAGTATATTCGTTCCTTGCCCGCTCCGTGGCGCGGCTCGTATGCAGCGCCTGCAAAACTGCCGGCGTAAACAGGGCCCTTATTGCGGGCGGAGTTGCGTCCTCAAATCTTCTGAGAAATCTGCTGAAGATGCGCGTATCCAAACTGAACAACGAGATACGCTTGTATTGGGGGAAGCCTGAACTTTCGGGAGACAACGCCTGCGGCGTAGCGCTGATCGGCGCAGAGATGAATGAAAGGAAACATATGGCTCAGATCATTGACGGAAAACTCGTATCGGGTGAGATCAGAAAAAGCATTAAAAACCGCGCAGCCGCCTTTGAAGAAAGTCACGGCAAAAAAGCGCATCTGACCGTGATCCTGGTGGGCGATGATCCCGCAAGCTGCATCTATGTGCGCAATAAGCAAAAGGCATGCGAAAAGGTCGGCATTATCGGCGAAACGATCCTGCTTAAAGAAGGTACCACTGAGGCTGAACTTCTTGAACTGATCGACAGCCTGAACAAAAATCCCGACGTAAACGGTATCCTTGTTCAGATGCCGCTTCCAAAGCATCTGAACGAAGAATCGATCATCGAGCACATCGATCCCCGCAAAGATGTAGACGGCCTTCACTCCGTAAACGCCGGACGGATGCTCAAAAACCGTGCGCCTCTTGAGCCCTGCACGCCGAAGGGCTGCATGGAGCTTCTCAAATACTACCATATTCCGGTATCGGGCCAAAATGCCGCGGTGGTCGGCAGAAGCGTGCTGGTGGGCAAACCCGTAGCCGTGATGCTGCAGAGGGAAAACGCTACCGTTACGCTGTGCCATTCCCGCACGAAGGACTTGAAGGCCGTGCTTTCCCAGGCGGACATCGTGATCGCGGCGGTGGGCAAACCGCGCCTGATCACCGGCGATATGCTGAAAAACGGCTGCACCGTACTGGACGTGGGCATCAACCGTCTCGAAGACGGCACCATCACGGGAGACGTGGACTTTGAAAGCGCCTCTGAAGTTGCTTCTTTCATCACTCCTGTCCCGGGCGGCGTAGGCCCCATGACCATAGCGATGCTTCTGGAAAACACCCTCATCGCGGCGGAAACGCAAAATGTCTGAACTCACCGTAAGCGTAACCGAGCTCAACGAATACGTACGCGGCAAGCTGAACATGGACCCGATGCTCAAGCGCATACAGGTGCGCGGCGAGATCGGCGAGTACAGGGTACAGGCAGGCTCCGGCCATGCCTATTTCACGCTCAAAGACGAAGGCGCCGTGATCAGCTGCACCATGTGGCGCGCCAACGTTTCGCTGCTGAGGTTCCTGCCGAAAACGGGCACAAAGGTCACCGCGAAAGGCCAGGTGAGCCTGTACGTGGCCGGGGGCAAATACCAGCTGATGGTAGACAGCATGACGCAGGACGGCCAGGGAGACCTTTTCAGGCGCTTTGAGGAACTGAAAATGCGCCTGCAGTTGGAAGGCCTTTTCGATCAGAGCGCCAAAAAGCCGATACCGCTGAAGGTCTCCACCATCGGCGTTGCCACTTCATTGAGCGGCGCGGCGGTAAGGGATATCATCAAAGTCGCGCATGCGCGCAATCCCCGCGTGAACATCATCCTGGCTCCCTGCGCCGTACAGGGCAGGGGAGCTGAATTCGAGATCGCCCGCTCCGTTGAGGCCCTTGACAAGGATGGCCGAGCCGAAGTGATCCTGGTGGGCCGCGGCGGCGGAAGCATGGAGGACCTTTGGGCCTTTAACGAGGAAGCTGTCGCCCGTGCGATTTACCGCTGCCGTACGCCCGTAATATCCTGTGTCGGCCACGAGACGGATTTCACCATCGCTGATTTTGCGGCGGATCTGCGGGCTGCCACACCTTCCAACGCAGCCGAGCTTGCCGTTGCAGATGTACATGAGCTGGAGGCGCAGCTGAGGAGCCTGCGCACAAGGCTCGATCAGTCTGTGAAAAGCGCGCAGGAAAAGAGAAGGCTCCGCCTGCAGGCACTGATGCGCTGCCGGGCCTTCTCGGCACCCAGAGAGACGTTCATCCTGCAGAGAAACGAAACTCTTGCCAACCAGAAAGCGCGCCTGGACGGTGCCGTTAAAAAACGCTTGAGCGATGAGCGGATCAAAACAGAAGGCATCATGCGCGTGCTGCGCTCCCTCGATCCCGACAACATCAAAAAGCGCGGCTATGCCTGCGTACGGCTTGACGGAAGGATTGTCAGTTCCATCAAGGATATAAACACATACGACCTGGTGAGCGTGGAGATGCTGGGCGGAGAATTCGACGCTGGCGTCAAAGCGGTTCGGAGGAAAAGATCATGAGCGACAAAATGAGTTACGAAGAGGGCCTCAGCCAGCTTGAACAGATCGTGGAATCCCTGGAAAACGGTGAGATCACGCTGGACGAATCCTTCAAGGCATACCAGAAAGGCGTAAAGCTTTACCGCCGCCTGAAGGCGATCCTGGACGAAGGCGACGCCAGGATCGAAGAACTCACAAAGGAAAACGCGGAGGAAGGCTAAGATGCGTACGCATGAAGAATATAAAGCGCTTGTGGAGAAGCGCTTACGTGAGCTTTTGCCGGAAGCGGAAGATGAATTCGAATCGGGCCGTATGCCGCGGCTCCTCTCAGCCTCCATGCGCTACAGCCTCATGGCCGGGGGAAAGCGCCTGCGTCCATGTATGCTGCTGGCGGCTTGCGAGATGCTGGGCGGAGACGTATGCGAAGCGCTGGATTTCGCGTGCGCCATCGAGATGATCCATACCTACTCCCTGATCCACGACGACTTGCCAGGCATGGACAACGACACGCTCCGGCGGGGCCGTCCCACAAACCATGTGGTCTACGGAGAAGGACAGGCGATCCTGGCTGGCGACGGGCTTTTGAACTACGCGTTCGAAGTGATGCTCGCCCGCACGGTCTCAGATCAGAAAACAGCCCTCAGAAACGCAAAAGCCATGTGCGCGATCGCTTCCGGCGCGGGTGTAACGGGCATGATCGCCGGCCAGGTGGCAGACCTGTACGCGGAAAACATCGGTACACAGGACGAAAAACTGCTTTCGTATATCCACGAGGGAAAGACCATGGCCATGTTCAAGGGTGCTGTTACGGCTGGCGCGATCCTGGCGGATGCGGAAGAAAACAGCATAAACGCCCTTGCCAGGTTCTCCGAAGCTTTCGGCATTCTTTTCCAGGTGACTGATGATATTCTGGACGTCACAGCGGAAGCGGACAAATTCGGTAAAACCAAGGGCAAGGACGCGGAAGAAGGCAAATTGACCGCCGTGTCCGTATACACGCTGGACGGTGCGAAAAAAAGAAGCACTGCGCTTAAAGAGCAGGCTCTTTCTGCCCTTGGCGCTTTCGGCGCAGAAGCCGATTATTTCAGAAATCTCACAACGGATATGTTTGAAAGAACCCACTGATATGTTAGAAACGATTTCGTCCCCGGCACAGCTCAAAACCATGAGCCTTGCCCAGAAGCAGGCGCTGGCAGGGGAGATACGCAAAACCATCACGGATACCGTGCTGTTAAACGGCGGCCATCTGGCCTCGAACCTGGGCGCTGTGGAACTGACCATCGCGCTTCACAGCGTGCTTTCCGCGCCAAAGGACAAAATCTTCTTTGACGTTGGCCACCAGTGCTACGCGCACAAGCTCCTCACCGGGCGGTATGCGCGCTTTGACACGCTCCGCAAAATGGGCGGGGTCAGCGGATTCACCCGTCCCCGCGAAAGCGAATACGATCACGCAGCATCCGGCCACGCCTCTGATGCCATTTCCCTGGCCCTGGGCATGGCCCGGGCGCGGGATTTAAGCGGCGAAGACTACGCGGTAGCCGCCGTCGTCGGCGACGGTGCCCTCACCGGCGGCATGTGCTACGAAGCCCTCAACGACGCGGGCCAGAGCAAGGCTCGTATGCTGATCGTTTTAAACGACAACGAGATGAGCATCTCCCGCAACGTGGGTTCGCTTTCAAAGCACCTTACCCATATGCGCCAGAGCAGTTTGTACCGCTCGTTCAAGCAATATCTGCGCAAACTCATAAACCGTATGCCCCGGGGCAGCCGGTTTACCGAGAAGCTTCTCACGCGCATTAAGGACAGCCTGAAGACGCTGTTCGTCAGCGATCTGTTCTTTGATTCTTTGGACATCGAATACTTAGGTCCCATCGATGGGCACGACATCCGGGAAATGGAACGCGTGATGAAAAGCGCCCTCACATACGATAAACCCGTGGTCGTCCATGTGGTGACGAAGAAGGGAAAGGGCTACGCACCTGCCGAAGAGATCCCGGACCGCTTCCATTCAGTCTCCCCGAGGGATGCATCTTTGGAGGAAAGCGGCGAGACCGCCGCGGCGAAGCTGGGGGAGTGGCTGCTTGAAAAAGCAAAAGCAGATAACGATATCGTTTGCATCTCTGCAGCCATGCTCTCCGGCACAGGCCTTGACGCTTTCTGCAAAGAAAACCCCGAAAGATGCTTTGATGTGGGCATCGCCGAGGAGCACGCGGCTGCTATGGCTGCCGGGCTTGCTCTTGGAGGCAAAAAGCCCTATCTTGCGCTGTATTCCACCTTTCTGCAGCGGGCATACGATCAAATGAATACCGATATCGCGCTCAACCGTGCTCCCGTAAGGCTGCTGGTCGACAGAAGCGGCTTGAACGGACCTGACGGCGAAACCCATCAGGGCGTGTTCGATACGGGTCTTCTCCGCGGGCTTCCGGGTATGACAGTCTGCGCGCCTGCTTCGATCTGGGAACTTAAGCAGATGCTGGAGTTGAGCCTCAAAAATGACCGGCCCATGGCGATCAAATACCCTAAAAAGCTCCCGGCGGGAGAAATAACCGTTTTCTCAATCGGGGAATGGGAGGAAAAGCGCGCAGGAACGGACGTATGCCTGATCGCATACGGGCGCATGGTGAGCATCGCTTTGGAAACGGCGAATGCGCTTCAAGAAAACGGTGTTTCCGCCGGCGTGGCAAACGCACGCTTTTTGAAGCCAATAGATGAAACCATGCTTTCGCGCATCCTGAACAGTTATCCGCTCATATACACCCTTGAAGATACGGTGCTTGCCGGCAGCCTGGGAGAAGAGATCGCAACAAGGAGTGAAGGCAAAACAAAGGTGGTCGTAAAATGTGTCCCGGACAGATTCATTCCTTCTGGTACGATCTCCCAGCAGCTTGATTTCTGCGGCCTGGACCGGGATACGATCGTAAAAGAGATCCTCCTGGACAACGGGAAAGGAAAAAGCGATGCCGAGAGCTGACGAAGCGCTGGTAACGGCGGGACTTGCCGGCGATCTTTCCTTGGCGAGGGCGATCATCATGGAGGGACGCGTGCTTTGCGGTACGCGCAAGATACTGAAACCCTCAGAAAAGATAGAAGACGCGGGTCAGCTGCGCTTAAAGGGCGACATGGACGGTTTTGTGAGCCGCGGCGCGCACAAGCTGAACCGGGCCTTTGAGGTATTCTCTGTCAGCGCGGCAGACAAGGTCTGCATGGACGTAGGCGCTTCCACGGGCGGGTTTACGGATGTCATGCTCCGGCGAGGCGCCCGAAAAGTATACAGTGTAGATGTAGGCTACAATCTGCTGGACTGGAAGATACGTTCCGACCCGCGCGTCGTATGCATGGAAAAGACGAACGCACGTTTCCTGCACCCCGATATGTTTCCGGAAACCATCGAATTCGGTGCGACGGACGTTTCCTTTATCTCCCTCAAAGCCATACTGCCCGCTGTGTTTTCTGTACTCGCGCCAGATGCGGACTTCATCGCGCTCATCAAACCACAGTTCGAAGCTCCCAAAGAGGACGTAGGGCCCAAGGGCGTGGTGCGGGACGAAGGCGTGCACCTGCGCGTGGTACGCGACATCGTTTCCTTCTGCCGCGAAAGCGGTATTGGTACGGTAGCCCTCGACTATTCGCCGATCCGCGGGCCGGAGGGCAACATCGAATTCCTGCTGCACACGAAAAACGATCCTTCCTGTGATCATTTAGACGACGATACCATAGAGCAGACCGTCACGCGCGCCCATGTTAATTTTAGCAAATGACTTGTATATTCATGCATAAATGTTGTATACTTATACCATAAGAATGCATGGAGGCGCACATGAAGAGCAAACGGCACGCACTCATCCTTGAGATCATCGCTTCGCAGGATATCGAGACCCAGGAAAGCCTCGCCCAGGCACTGGAACAAAGCGGCGTAAAGGTCACCCAGGCCACGGTCTCCAGAGACATCAAGGAGCTTCGCCTCGTTAAAGTGCTTACGGAGAACGGCGCGTATAAATACGCACAGGCCGATAAGGCAGAATCTGCGGACGGCTCTGATGACGGCATGGCCGGGACAGACCATATGATGCGCTTTTTCGCCCAGTCCGTGCGCTCCATCGCCGGTGCGGGCAACCTCATCGTATGCAAAACCAATACGGCTGCCGCGCAGACAGCGGCGGAATTCATCGATAACCTCAAGTGGCCGGAGATCGTGGGCACCATAGCGGGAGACAACACCGTGCTTGCGATTATACAGAACATAGAGGACGTAGACGAGGTCATCGCCCGCTTTGAAGCGATGATCGGAAAGAAAGCATAAAATGCTCAAAGAACTGAATATACAAAGCATCGCTCTGATCAACAGCCTCCGCATAGAATTTACGCGGGGGCTGAATGCGTTAACCGGCGAGACGGGTACAGGCAAGTCCATCGTGGTGGACTGCATGAATCTGGCTCTCGGCCAGAGGGGCGGCCGCGAGATGGTTCGTACCGGAGAAGAAAAAGGTCATGTGCGGGCCCTGTTCGATATCGGAGACTGCCCGCAGGCCAAAGCATTTCTGGACGAAATGCAGATCGACTACGACGACGGATACGCGGAGATCAGCCGGGAGATCAGCGTTAGCGGTCGGGGCATTTGCCGCATAAACGGCTGCGTGACGCCGCTTGGCACGCTGAAGGCCTTTTCTTCGCTGCTCGTGGATCTGCACGGCCAGCAGGAACATCAAAAGCTCATGGACCCGGCTTTCCACCGGGCGTACCTGGATGGTTTCGGCGGAGAGACGATCGAAAAAAAGCACGCAGAAGTCGGTGAAGCATACGCTTTATACAAAAACGCGTGCCGGGAACTGGAACAGTTAAGCCAGGACGAAAGGCTCCTCAATCAAAAGTCTGACCTGCTCAGCATGCAGGTGAAGGAGATCAGCGCCGCAAAGCTGAAGGAAGGCGAAGAAGAAGAACTAAAGCGCAAAAGCACTCTGTTCGAAAACTCCGAAAAGCTCTCGCAGTCCATGCGCGTCGCCTATGAACGGCTGTATCTGGGCGGCAAGAGCCTGAGCGCGCAGGAAAGCATCAAGCGCGCCGCGGATGCTGTTGCAGGCATAGCCAATCTCGATCAGGCATATGCGGACCTTCAGGGCAGGCTCGAGGAACTTTTGTACGTGGTGAAGGACGTGGGCTATGAGGTTCAGAGCATATACGAAGAGCTTTCCTTCGACCCGCAGGAGGCCGAGCGCGTGCAGGACCGACTGGATTTGATCAAAAAGCTTGAGCGGAAATACGGGCCGGAA
The DNA here is from genome assembly GCA_017552535.1 of Clostridia bacterium. GTDB lineage: Bacteria > Bacillota > Clostridia > Christensenellales > Aristaeellaceae > RUG14130. The sequence continues at coordinate 51,333 of JAFZPV010000038.1, read as the reverse complement.
CTGAAAGACGTGATCGAGTACGGCAATAAAGCAAAAGCGGAACTGGACAGCCTGAACCGAATCGACGAAAGGCGCGAAGAAGCTGAAAAGATATGTGGTGAATGCAAAAAAGAACTGCTCTCAGTTAGCAATGAGCTTTCCGGCCTTCGGCGAAAAGCGGCGGATGGTCTTTGCCGGGCGGTCACGGAGCAGCTGAAGGATCTGGGCATGGAGCGCACGCGCTTCGAGGTCCGGTTCACACCGCTTAAGGAAGTGCGTGAAGACGGCGCGGAGGACGTGGAGTTCATGATCTCGCCAAATCCCGGCGAGCCTCTGCGCCCGCTTACGGAGATCGCCTCCGGCGGCGAGATTTCCCGCTTCATGCTGGCGCTCAAGGTGATCCTGGCCGAAAACGACGGCATCGAAACCATGATATTCGATGAGATCGACACCGGCATTTCAGGCCGTATGGCGCAGACCGTAGGTGAAAAAATGGCGCTGCTGGGCGCGGAAAAGCAGGTGATATGCGTCACGCACCTGGCGCAGATCGCCGCACTTGCGGACACGCAGTTCGCGGTGGAAAAGCGCGTGGAAGGGGAGCGCACCGTATCCACAGTGAAAAAGCTTGACGAGGAAGGGCGCTTAAGCGAGATCGCCCGTCTCGTGGGCGGAGCGGAAAAAGATCTGAGCGGCACCGAGCACGCCAGGAGCATGCTTTCAGGCGCCCGGGCGCGCAAAACGGAACTGAGGGGGAAAAAGGAATGCTGATCATCGGCATATGCGGCGCCAGCGGCAGCGGGAAATCCACGCTCGCCAAGGAACTGCAGCAAAAACTCAAAGGCAATACCCTGATGCTCAATCAGGACGCGTATTACCGCGACCACGCGTATCTCCCGTTTGAAGAGCGCGTGAAGATTAATTACGACGAGCCGGACGTATTCGAACACGACGAGCTGCTTTACGATATCCAGTGCCTGAAGAGCGGGAAACCCATCACCCGGAAAGCATACGATTACGCGCATCACTGCCGCGCCGACATACCGGACGAGAAGATCGATCCGCCGGATACGGTGATCATCGAGGGCATACACGTTTTTCACGACGAACGCCTTCGCGACCTGATGGACTTTAAGCTGTATATCTCCGTCGACCCGGACATCTGCCTGCTCAGGCGTATCAAGCGCGACATCGTCGAGCGGGGAAGGGACATCGAGGGCATTGAGCAGCAGTACTTAAATACCGTAAAGCCCATGTACGAAAAATACATCCGCGCCTACGTGAACTACGCCGACATCATCGTGGCCCGCGGCGGCAAAAACGCCCGCATCAGCGATATGCTTGCGGCCTACATAAACGCGGGATTCAAACCGGATTGACAATTCCACTTTCATCCAAAACAATAACACCGGAAATGAAATCTTTTTCATTTCCGGTGTAGAGTTGTGCAACAGATCTGTCTATCTTGATACCTGTCAGAACTTCTTTCTGTCTGCCCAGAGGCCCAGGGCCGGGTTGGAGATGTAATAGATCTCCTCACCGTTTGCAAGGGTGTTCCAGCCGTCTTTGAGGGTCTTGGGGTCGTACAGCTTTACGGCTTCGTCGTAAGGCATGTAGCCGTAGCATACGCCTTCTACTTCTTCTTTCGTGAGGTGTCTGGTGCAGTAGGTGATGGAGAAACGTCCGTCGCCGGAGCCGTGGATCAGGTGCGCAGCGGCGGAAAGGTTGCCTTTCAGGTCGTCGCACTCCTTTACGAGCCTGAGCACGTTTTCGCGCCCGCAGTAGCCATATTTGCGGATCAGCTTGTCGATGGACGCGTCCTCGCCGAACTTGTTTACACCGGGCGCCAGAACGATCAGCTCGCCCCCGTCGCTGATGGCCATGCGCGTGCGGTACACGCTCTTATTGCCCAGCCAGGTGGATTTGAATTCGTTTTCGTCCAGCAGCACCACGACTTTTTTGAAGGTCTTGTCCACAAGATTCAGGTTCTTTTTCTGCGCAAGGGCAACCGCCTGCTCGAAATACTCCCTTTCCCTGCCGATGAACAGGCCGTGGGTGCGGATCACGCCGCCCGGTGCGTCCGTTACGGTCAGGATGTAGCACAGCGGTATGTGCATCAGGAAATGCTCTTCCGCGTAGTCGAACACCCTCCGAACCGGGGTATGGTCCTTGCCCATCACGCGCTCGAGCCCGTAGAACGCGCCCAACATGTGCGAAGAGTTGATCATGGAAGAGCCGCCGCAGCCTACGAAGATGTTCTTGTTGCGGTTTGCCATGCCTACCACTTCATGGGGCACCACTTGGCCGACGGACAGGATCAGATCGTAGGAAGGATCGAGAAGCCTCTTGTTGACCTCCACATCGATGGGATCATTCACGAGTCCTTCGGACACTTCGCTTACAAACTGGGCGGGAACGACGCCCACTTTGGTCACGTCGCTGCGCCAGGAGTGCACGATCATCTTTTCGTACGGAATGCCGGCAAACATGTGGTTCCACTCGCTCTCGCTCACGGGAACGTGGGTCCCCAGAGCCGGCATGATGTCCACCTGGCAGTCGTCCTTCAGCATCTCGTACAGAAGCTGCGTGATGCGCCCGGCGTTGGAATGGAAGCGCGTGTAGTCCGGGGGCAGGATCAATACCTTTTTGAGCTGCGCCCGCACGTCCGACAGCGAGTGTTCAAGCTCTTTGCGGATCTGCCCGTCAGAAAGGCCTTCGGGTGCGGCCGCATAAACGCTTTTGCCGATCATAATGGCCTCCTACGCGTTGTAGGTGTTGGCCGTGGTGTTCCCGCCGTGACCGGTCCAGTCCGTATGGAAGAATTCACCGCGGGGCCTGTCCACGCGCTCGTAGGTATGGGCGCCGAAATAGTCGCGCTGCGCCTGCAGGAGGTTGGCGCTCATGCGCGCGGTGCGGATGCCGTCAAAGTAGCTCAGCGCGCTGGTCATGGCGGGCACGGGCACGCCGGCCAGGCAGGCGGAAGCGCACACGCGGCGCCAGCCGTCGGTGCAGGAGGAGATCTCTTTGGTGAAGTACTCGTCCAGCAGCAGGTTTTCCAGCGCCGGGTTCTTGTCGAAGGCTTCCTTGATCTTGCCGAGGAACACGCTGCGGATGATGCAGCCGCCCCTCCACATCAGGGCGATGCCGCCGTAGTTGAGGTTCCAGCCGTAGGTCTTCGCGGCGGCGCGCATGAGGGCGTAGCCCTGGGCGTAGGAGATGATCTTTGCGGCGTACAGGGCCTTGCGGATGTCTTCGATAAAGGCGGCCTTGTCGCCCTCAAACTTCTTTTCGGGGCCGGTTAACACCTTGGAGGCTTCCACGCGGGCTTCCTTGATGGCGGAAAGGCAGCGTGCAAACACGGCTTCGCCGATCAGAGTCAGCGGCATGCCTTCGTCCAGGGCGGCGATGGCCGTCCATTTGCCGGTGCCCTTCTGGCCCGCGGTGTCCAGGATCTTGTCCACCAGCGGCTGGCCGTCTTCGTCTTTCTTGGCGAGAATGTCGGTGGTGATCTCGATCAGGTAGCTGTCCAGCACGCCTTCGTTCCAGGTCTTGAAGACCTCGTGCATCTCGTCGGGCGTCATGCCGAGATAGTCGCGCATCAGCTGATAGGCTTCGCAGATCAGCTGCATATCGCCGTATTCGATGCCGTTGTGCACCATCTTTACGAAGTGGCCGGCGCCGTTCTCGCCCACCCAGTCACAGCAGGGATCGCCGTTCACGTGGGCGCAGATGCTCTGGAAAATGGGCTTTACGCTTTCCCAGGCCTTGGGAGAGCCGCCGGGCATGAGGCTGGGGCCCTTGAGGGCGCCTTCTTCGCCGCCGCTCACGCCGGTGCCAATGTACAGAAGGCCCTTGCTCTCCACGTACGCGGTGCGCCTAGCCGTATCCGGGAAGTGGGAGTTTCCGCCGTCGATGATGATGTCACCGGGCTCCAGGACCGCCAGAAGCTGCTCGATCATGGAATCCACGGCGTCGCCCGCCTTGACCATCATCATCACCTTGCGGGGCTTGCTGAGCTTCTCCTTGAGCTCTTCGATGGAGTAGCAGCCGATGATGTTTTTGCCCTTCGCTCTGCCTTCCACAAAGTTGGTCACTTTGGAGGTGGTGCGGTTGTACACCGCCACGGTGAAGCCCTTGGACTCCATGTTCATTACCAGGTTTTCACCCATGACCGCAAGGCCGATCAGGCCGATATCCGCTAAAGCTTTCATGATGATTCTCCTTTATCTCTTTACTCTGGCGTTGCCCTTCCAGACGCTCCAAACCTGGTCTTCGTCAGCGGGGGTAGCGTAGTCTTCCAGCATGGTGACAGCCATGGCGCCGGTGGCCCAGCCGAACTTTACCCAGTCGCTTTCCGGCTTGCCGGTGAGGTATGCGTACAGCATGCCGCCCACGAAACCGTCGCCGCCGCCGATGCGGTCCAGCACCGGGATCTCACGGGGCTGCTCCACGTACCACTGGCCGTTGGCATACATGATGGCGCCCCACATATGCGCGTTCACGTTGATGACTTCGCGCAGCGTGGTGGCAAAGCAGCTGGCGTTGGGATACGCCGCCTGCACGCGGGTGATCATCTCCTTGAAGGATTCGATCTTGGAAGCCAGGTCTTTTCCGCCTGCCTCGGGGCCTTCGATGCCCAGGGCGAGCTGGAAGTCTTCTTCGTTGCCGATCAGGATGTCGCTGCGGGCGGCGATGGCGGAGAAGATGCTCCTGAGTTCCTCTTCACGGCCCTTCCAGAAGGATGCGCGGTAATTGAGGTCAAAGCTGATCCTGGTGCCGTTGGCCTTGGCCAGCTCGCTGAGCTTAAGGCAAAGCTTGCCGGTCTCGGGAGACAGCGCGGCGAACAGGCCGGAAATGTGCATGAGACGCGCGCCGTCCTGTGCGAAGATGCGGTCAAGGTCGAAGTCCTCCGCCTTCAGAGTGCGTCCTACCTCGCCGGCACGGTCGTTGTGCACGCGGGGACCTCTCATGCCGAAGCCGGTGTCCGCGATGTTGAACTGGTGGCGGTATCCCCAGGGGCCGCCCTGCGCTACTTCGGGACCTTCAAAATCGATGTTGCGGCGCCTGAGCTCGCCTTTGATGTAGGCGGCGATGGGGCTGCCTTCCACGAAAGCGGTAAGGACCTTGGTCTTGAGGCCCAGGGACGCGGAGACGTTGAGCACGTTGCTCTCGGCGCTGGTGGCCTGCATAATGTAGCGGTTGCCGATACCTACGGGCTGACGGTCTTCGGGCGTGATCCTTACGCCCATGCTGGTGGCGGTGATAAGATCGTACTTCTTCATGCCGATGATCCCCTCCGAAAAAGTTTCTGATGTAATATTATCATATGACAGGTTTTAGTTCAAGAAAGCCCCTGTTATAATCTTGCGACCAAAGCTTTTCAGCGGCCTTCCAGATACATCTCGCAGTTTTTCACGAGCCAAGCGGCCGCCAGCGGCAGCGCGCTTTCGTCTATGCGGAATCTGGGATGATGATGGGCGTACACCGCTTGGAGCTTTTCATTGCGCACGCCCACGCGCATATAGCACACCGGCGCGAACGCTCGGAAATCGCCGAAATCGTCGCCGATCATGGTGGGTATGTCTTCCAGCGGTTCTCTGCCGATTTCCTTTGCCGCGCGCCTTGCCAGGGCGCAGAGTTTTTCATCGTTGAAGGTCACGCCGCAGGCAGGGCGCATATCGATCTCCCACTTGCAGCCGAAGGATTCGCAGGTGTTTTTGACCATCAGGTCAAACTTCTCGTGCACGGACCTGTATACCTCCGGATCGCAGGTGCGTATCGTGCCCTCCAGCACCGCCTCGCCCGCGATGATGTTGCAGCGCGTTCCCGCGTGGAAGGAGCCTATTGTGACCACCACAGGCTCGAACGGAGAAGAGAACCGGGATACGATGTGCTGCAGTTCTCCTACCAGCGCCGAGGCGCATACGATCGGGTCCACACAGATCTCCGGCATGGCGCCGTGGCCCGAACGGCCCGTGATCCGCACGGTGAACATGTCCGTACTGGCGGACGCGCCGCCCGTACGCACGCGCAGCTCGCCGGATTCAAACGTGCTCCACAGATGCACGCCAAAAAACGCGTTCACGTCGTTCACAAGTCCGGTATCCATCACCGCCTGCGCGCCGAGCTCTCCTTCCTCCGCCGGCTGGAAGATCACCTTTATGGTCCCGTGAAGGGACTGTCTCTGGTCGTTCAGGATCTTTGCGCAGGTGATGCCGATGGCGGTGTGGCCGTCGTGCCCGCAGGCGTGCATCACGCCGGGGTTGCGCGAGGCGTATTCAAGGCCCGTATCTTCCGTTACCTGCAGCGCATCCGTGTCCGAACGGATGGCGCAGGTTTTGCCGGGCAGCGCGCCTTTGATCACGGCGATCGTGATATTGTCTTTCGGCGCCAGATACTCGATCCCGTTTTTATCAAGGCAGCTCCGTATATAGGCGTGGGTGTTCACCTCGTGGCGGGAAATCTCGGGATACATGTGCAAATGTCGGTAATCGCATGAAAGCGAATCAAACTCGTTCAAAGCCAGCTGCATGGCGTCCATTTACTTCACCTCTCGGTCCAAAAATTCGACATTTTGCAGCGAAGTCCTGCCGCCGGGTGCTTCACGGGATTGTTATTTGTAACGGATTTCCTGACGAAAAGCATGATTGACGCCAAAAATATATTGACAAAGCAGGGATGCCCCTTTATAATTTCCATAAACGAAAAAGGAGTGCACACATGGCAAAGGCTGTTCTGATCATGATGATGCCCAAGCGCATGCGCCGTATGGCTGGCATGCGCGGTAACGTTGTGATCGCCTGAACGCTGTGCCTGCGTTTATCCATATACCGGGCAGCTTGCGGGCTGTCTGTTTTGTTTTTATGAGGTGATTCGTTTGCAGCCAATGATAAAGCTGGAAGGCATTAAAAAGACCTTCACCGGCGGCGGAGAGGACGTGCATGCGCTCAGGGGCATAGACCTTGAGATCATGCCCGGAGAGATATACGGCATCATCGGCTTTTCCGGCGCGGGAAAAAGCACGCTGGTAAGATGTATAAACCTTCTGGAAAGACCTTCCGAAGGCAAGGTGTGGGTAAACGGCGTGGAACTTACGCACCTGGGCGAAATGGCGCTCCGCAAACAGCGCCGCCAAATCGGCATGATCTTTCAGCTGTTCAACCTGATGAAGGGGCGCACCGTATATAAAAACGTGGAGTTCCCGCTGCACTTCCGCGGGATACCCAAAAAGCAGCGTGAGGAAAAGGTGATGAACCTGCTGCGCATCGTGGGCCTTGAGAACCGCCGTGACGCCTATCCGTCCATGCTTTCAGGCGGACAGAAGCAGCGCGTGGCTATCGCCCGCGCCCTGGCCAGCGATCCGAAGGTGCTCTTGTGCGACGAATCCACCAGCGCCCTTGACCCCCAGACCACGCAGGAGATCCTGGAGCTGCTTCGCAGCCTCAACAAGGAGCTTGGCATTACCATCATCGTCATCACCCACGAAATGGCCGTCGTCAAGCAGATCTGTTCCTCCCTTGCGGTCATGGAGGACGGGCAGATCGTGGAGAGGGGCGATATCTACGACGTGTTCTCCAATCCGCGCATGCCCATCACCCGGCGCTTTATCGGCACCGTGGACGGCATGGACAAGGCGCTCGAAGAGATCCTTTCCTCACCGTCTGAGTACTGTTCAAAGCACGGCCAGCTGGTGCGCCTTTCGTACAGCGGGCAGTCCAGCGGGCAGGCCATCGTATCCATGCTGTCAAGGCAGTTCGGCATCGACATATCGATCCTGTACGGCAATATCGAGACGCTTGGCACCAAGCCGCTGGGAAGGATGATCACCGTTCTAAGCGGTGAAAAACACGCCGTAGACGGAGCGCTTGGCGCATTGGACGGGCTTGGCGTAAAAGCGGAGGTGATCGCGGATGTCTGACAGTTCAAAGCGCTTTTACAAAACGCTCATGGGCATCATGGGAGCATGCATGGGCATTGCGGTCCTGTACTCACTGGTAAAGTTCATATACTTTAACCCGCAGAACGATACTGTGCTTCACCTTGGCGCCGCCTGGGAGATCGATATCCGCAACGTGGTCAAGACGCGGCTGGAGCTTAAAAAGTGCCTGATCCAGACCCTTCAGATGGTGGGCTACACTTCGGCCATATCGTTCCTTTTCGGCATCTTTTTCGGCGTCGTGCTGGTGACTACGCAGAAAGGCCATATCCTGGAATGCGAACCCGTATACCAGGTGCTGGACAAGATCATCAACCTTTTGAGGAGCATCCCGTTCATCATACTGGTAGCGCTGCTGATCCCCGCCACGCGCAAGCTCATGGGCACGTCCATCGGCGTGAAAGGCGCGATCTTTCCGCTGGTCGTAGCCACGGTGCCGTTTTTCTCACGCCAGATCCACGCGGCCCTCAGCGAGATCGATCCCGGCATGATCGAAGCCGCCCGGGCGATGGGACTTTCGCCCGCCGCCATCATATTCCGCGTATACCTGTGGGAAGGCCTGCCCGGCATGATACGCGGCGCCACCATCACCATCGTAAATATCGTGGCTCTGACCGCCATGGCCGGCACCGTGGGCGGCGGCGGACTGGGCGACTACGCGATACGCTACGGCTACCAGCGCGTGATGACCGACGTTACGGTGGCAACCGTGATCATCATACTGATACTCGTTACGATCATCCAGACCCTTGGTACCTTCCTGGAAAGGAAGCTTTCACACTGACACAAGCCGCCTGCGCGGTTTGATGATAAATGGAGGTAGGATTATGAAAAAGCTGATTTGCACGCTGATCGCCCTTTCGCTGCTTTTCACCGTGGCTTTCGCTTCTGCCGAGACTGTAAAGGTCGGCGTGGTGGGCGCCACCAACGAACAGTGGACCGATGTGCTCGTACCCATGCTGGCGAATGAAGGCATCGAGATCGAGATCGTATACTTCTCGGATTACGTGATGCCCAATATCGCCCTGGCCGAAGGCGACGTTGACATGAACGCCTTCCAGCACTATAACTTTATGAACAACTGGAACGCCGAGAACGCCGCTTCCTACGGCACCGGCAAGGGCCTTGCCGCCATCGGTGAAACCCTGATCGCGCCTCTTTCTCTGTACTCCAACGTATACAAGAGCGTGGACGAGATCAAAAAGGGCGACACCATCCTGGTGATGAACGACGTGGTGAACGAAGCCCGCGCACTGCAGATGCTTGCACAGATGGGCCTTGTGAAACTGGACGAGAACCTCACCAGCTACGCCACGGTGCTGGACATCGTTGAAAATCCCCTGGAGCTCAACATCATCGAGCTCGACGCCGCCATGATCGGTTCCCAGATGGACGACTCCTCCGTAGCCTGCGGCTTCATGAACGGCCAGTACGCCACCCAGGCCGGCTACGCCCACGAAGACGCCATCGCCGTGGAAGCCTTCGATCCAGACAACCCCGGCCAGAAGGGCATCATCAACATCATCGCCGTCAAGGCTGAGGATGCCGAAAATCCCGTGTACCTTCGCATCGCCGAAGCGTACCAGTGCGACGAAGTGGCCAACATCTTCTACACCCTCTATCCCGGCTCCTTCGTGCCCGCCTGGTGATTGAAACCCACGCAAACGTCCCGGTGCCGAAGCACCGGGACGTTATGTTTTGGTGGACTGTCAGGCGGCGAAAGCGAAGTAAGCCAGCGCGGCGAGGCCTGCCAGCTGAACGATCATGCAAAGCGGGACGAACAGCTGAAAGCGCAGGTGCTTCGTTTTATGCCTGAAGGTGCGCATTCCCGCGAATGCACCTGTGCCGCCCAGGAAAGCGGCCAGAAGCAGAAGGGTTTTTTCGCTCGTTCTGTAAGCGCCTTTCTTCGCAAGTCCCTTGTCCCGTCCGTAGGCGGCAAAGGCGATCAGGCTCATCAGCACCATGACGGCTGCGTAAGCGATAAACAGATACTTCATGTCGTTTTCCTCCGCTAAATGTCTATGCTGATCCCGTTTACGGTCACGCCGTCGTCCGCGGGGATCAGGATGTATTTTACGCCGTCGATCACGCGGGTCTCGATCTGCGAGGCCTGCTTGGGGCTGACCTTTACCACTACGTCCGGCGTTTTGAGTTCAAAGGTCTTTTCGTCCGTGATGCCTGCAAGCGGAAGATCGGCGCCCTGGCCGAATTCCTGCTCAAACTTTTCCCTGAACACGTCGGCTTTGTCGTCCGAAACGCCCGAAGCGGACAGGAGCCTAGCCAGTTCCTCACCGCCGATGCGGCCAGGCTCGCTGGTTTTGTCTTTCTTTTCTTCTTCCAGCCTTTCGATCAGCTGGCCGTTCACGCTTTGCACCACGTCCAGACTGCATTCCTCTTCCAGCGCATCCATGAGGACGGCTTTGAACGCCTCCTTGCTTTCCAGAGGCGCCTGCACGGATTCGACTGCCAGAACGGAGGTAAGAAAATCGCTGTGGTCTTCGCCCGCGTCCCGGGCGTAGAAAAGTGCCTGGGAGATATTGGCGCACATGTCCTCAAAGCAGGGGAACAGGAAGCCCATCACCGGCGCTGTCACAGTCCAGCCGGTATCGCGGGCCACGAATTCGTTTTCGGCCTCATCGTAGCTTAACTGGCTTTTGCCCTGCTTTACCGGGCAGACCGCGCACAGCACGTAGCGGAATACGTTGGAAGGAAGGCTCTCGTCTATGGCGCCTTCGTCATGCTGGGACGCCTTGTAATCCGTATCGTACGTATCGTGCAAAAGGAGGATTAGATTGTTGCCTTCCAGCTTCGTGCTTTCGATGAGACCCTGTATAAAGCCGCCCAGCGCTTCCTCATCCGTAAGGTCCGAAGACACCAGCTGCATCAGGCGCGCGTGTATCTTGCCTTCCATCACCTCGCCCAGGGGGAATTTCGCCACGGTGAGGTTCCTGCCGATATCACCGGACAGCACGCGCTTGAATATCTGCGTGTACTTTTCGCTTTCCAGCTGGCTTAACGACATAAAGCTGCGGCTGAATTCACTCACGATGACTTTTTTGCTGTTCACATACCAGCCCCTGAGCACGATGGGATTGCGCCCGTCGGGCGAGAGACGGCGTTTAAGCTTGTTCACGTCATTTTTGTTCATGTTTGACCTCTATATGTAGTATTTCAAAGTATCTTCGATCCAGTATCTGAATACTGCTTTGGACGCAAGATGTTCCATGTTTTTGAGCTTCAGGTACATTTCCGGGCCGTCCGCAGCGTCGTGCCAAAGGTCGGCAAAAACGAAATCATACCGGCCTGAGCGGTACAATTCCGGTGCCTTCTTAAAAGCATCGCCGTATATTATATTCACCTTTTCGGGCTTTGGCAACCATTGTTTTATGCATTTTTCATAAAGCCGGATCACGTCTTTGCTGTATTCTACGACCGCAATATCGTCTACCAAAGGATTCTGCTGGGCCATAAAAACGAAATACGCCATGCCCAATCCCAATGCGAGCACATGGCCGGAGGCTTCTTTCGCGGCTGGCGAGATCGTAAGGATCTCGTTTGGCGTAACGCTCATGTACATCCTGCCGCCGGAATACAGTGCCGGATAGGAAAAGCTTTCTTCGAACCATCCGATCCTGGGCAGGACCGCGCCGTCGGACCAGCATGTCATCTCACCGCAGGGAAAGGCTTCAAACGGAGCATACGCACAGCGCTTAAGCTCACAGGAGCCTGTCTTTTCATCGTCAAAGACACAGGTTTTAAGATAGGGATCGCTGTTGAATGTTTCAGCGCGGCAGGGAATGAATAAACGCCCGGCCTCATCCAGCAGCCGCCGCATGTCTGCGCCTTCGAGGCCCAGCACAGCGCCCACCAGAAGAGCATATCTTTTCGGCAGATCGTAACCTGTGTTCTCCATGCCGCGCATCATGTCCGGAGAGATGGCGTCCGGGCAAACGTTCAGATACTCCGACAACCAGCAGAGGATGCGTTCGTCTTTTTCGCTTCTGGTCATTTGTTCACCGCGCTTGCAAAGCGCACCGTTTCCTGTTATACTTTAGCCACTATCATTTCAGGGAGGCCAGGCTATGTATCTCAAACCGCTCGAAGCAGCCCGCATGTCCATAGAGACGATGATGCGCAAATTCCCAGCCGTCGATCTTCCGCCCAGGGACAGGTTCCATTACCATCAGGGCGTATTTCTTTCCGGCGTATATGAAAACTACCTTCTCACCGGCAACGAAGACTGGTTCGAGTACATGCGCGCCTGGTGCGACAGTCACATCGGCGCCGACGGCTCCATATCAGGTTTTGATTCAAGCCAGCTGGACGATGTGCAGCCCGGCATCCTGCTGTATCCGCTTTTGAAGCGGACCGGGGACAGCCGCTATAAGACCGCGCTCGATACGCTGACCGACACGGTGATGCGCTTTCCGAAGAATCAGGAAGGCGGGCTCTGGCACAAGGAACGCTATCCGCAGCAGATGTGGCTGGACGGGCTGTACATGGCCGGCCCGATCGTAGCGGAATACGCAAAGACCTTTGACAGGCCCGAATACTTCGACTTCGTAGCCGGTCAGGCCCTGATGATGGGCAATAAGACCCGGGACGAATCCACCGGCCTTATGTACCACGCCTGGGATCACGACCGCGTGCAGGAATGGGCCGATCCCGTTACCGGGCGCTCGCCGGAGTTCTGGGGGCGCTCCATGGGCTGGGTGGGCGTTGCGATACTCAATGATCTGGATTTCTTCCCCGCGGACCATCCGAAGCGGCGCGAGCTTGAAAAAGAGACGACCGATCTGCTCTGTGCCCTTCTGCCATACCAGGGCGCGGACGGAAGGTGGTATCAGGTGACGAACCGCCCGGACGATGAACGCAACTGGCCGGAAAACTCATGCACCTGCCTGTACGCCGCCGCAATTTGCAAGTCTGTACGGCTGGGTCTCATGGATGGTTCCTGCCTTGAAAAGGCCCGAAAGGCATATGAAGGCGTGATCCGTTCACTTAAGCAGGACGGAAAAGACCTTCTGATCGGAGACGTCTGCATCGGCACCGGGGTAGGAGACCTTGAACATTACCTGAACCGTCCGACCTCCGTAAACGATTTGCACGGCGTGGGCGCGTTCCTGATCATGTGCGCAGAATGCGCAAGGGCTGGCATCTGAACGCTCAGGGACGCATGACCAGCGCGGCTTCCATCGCGATGCCGATTTCCATCGCCCTTTCGTCCGGGCAGAACTTTTCGCTGTGCAGGGGCGCGCCGATGTGATCTGCGTCCGGCGAACAGCCCACGTGGAAGAACGCGCCCGGTGCGTGATCCAGAAAATAAGAGAAGTCCTCAGCTCCCATGCTGGGGGCTTCTTTGATGAGGGCGTTTTCGCTGCCAAAAAGCTCCTTGGCTGTTTCCAGAACGCGCGCTGCATGTTCCGGCGTATTTACAAGGGCGCTGTAACCCTCTTTTACCTCCGCCTCTATGCGGCATCCGAAGGCTTTTCCCGTGCCTTCACAAGTCTCCAGGATGCGCCTGACCATTTTGTCGTGCAGCGTTCTGTCCGCCGTGCGCAGGGTCCCGGTCATCTCCACTTTGTCGCAGATGATGTTGGAAGCTTCGCCGCCCTTTATCGTGCCGATGGTAAGCACGGCGTTTTCCAGGGGCGATACGTTGCGGGACACAAGTGTCTGAAGCGCTGTGACCAGAGCTGAGGCGCACACGATGGCGTCCGTCCCGTTTTCGGGATATGCGCCGTGGGAGCGCGTGCCGCGTACCCGGATAAACACGCTGTCTGTGCCGGCATTCAAAGTCAGCGGGCGCGTTTCCACCTGACCTGCGATGAGCCGCGGCATCACGTGAAGGCCGTACACGCGGTCAACACCGTACTTTTCCATCATGCCGGATTTCGCCATGGGTTTTGCGCCGCCCTCGGTCTCCTCCGCTGGTTCGAACATCAACAGGCAGCCACCGGGAAATCCCTCCGGCGCGTTATTTAACAGGCGGCCAAGAGACAACAGGACGGCGGTGTGCATATCGTGCCCGCAGGCGTGCATATAACCCGGATGAACGCTGCCGAAGGGACAGCCTTCAGGCTCCGTGATGGGAAGCGCGTCGAAGTCTGCGCGGATGGCAGTTATCTTGCCCGGCTGGTTCCCGGGCACATACGCCGTGATCCAGCCGCCGGAGGGCATATCATACTCAAGCCCGATCTCCTCAAGCCTTTGGGCGATCAGCGCCCTGGTCTTATGTTCTTCAAACCCTTTTTCCGGTATGCGGTGCAGCGCCCTTCTGGTATTCACGGCCCATTCATACTGCTCACGGGCCATTTGCTTAATCTGCTCGGATGTGTACATAACTTTCTCCATGTCGGAATCGAAGCTGTTGCATAAGTAGGGAAAACCCACTCGGTGGTTTGGAGGGGTTTACCCCTCCAATTTCAATCCGCAGGGCCAGCTTTGCCGGCCCGAGGAGCGATTTTTGCGAAGGCGAGCTTGCCCGCCGAGAGCAAAGAATCGCTACTATGCAGTTTTTTCGCCCGGAAATGGCCGCAGGCATTTCAGAAAAAACTGAAAACCTGTTGCACAAGCTGGTGAAAGATTGACGTTTCGGATAAAACGGTTCAAATGTGCCCAAAACTAAACCGTTGGAAATGAAATCTTATTTCATTTCCAACGAGGGGCTGTGCAACAGCCCCTGTTTTTATTCCATATCGAACAGCGGTTTGTTGGCCGCGTAGATGGCTTTGTACTTTTCGTAGGCCTTTCTGTATGCCGGGATCACTTCGGGATTCGGCTGGTAGCTCTTTTCGTCTTCACGCAGTACCTTGATGGCTTCGTGCAGATCTTTCCAGATACCTGCGCCCACGCCTGCGGCCAGCACAGCGCCGTAAGCGCCGCCTTCCTTCGCGGCAGACATGGTGTATACAGGCAGCTCGAATATGTCCGCTGCCATCTGCTTCCACAGTTCGCTGGAGGCGCCGCCGCCGGAAAGATATACCTTTTCGGGACGCACCTGCGCCGCCATCAGCTCCACTACCTGCTTTAAGCTGAAGGTCACGCCCTCCATCACCGCTCTTGCCATGTCGGCGCGGGTGGTGCCGAGGCTCAGGCCGTAGAAGATGCCCCTGGCGTTGGGGTCCGGATAGGGGCAGCGCTCGCCCGTGAGATACGGCGCGAACAGCACGCCGTTTGAACCGGCAGGCACCTCTGCAGCCCTTTCGTCTAACAGGGCATACACGTTTTTGCCAAGCTTCTGGGCGTCCGCTTTGTCTTCTCCGCAGAGCGTTTTGGTAAACCAGCTCAGCGCGCCGCCGGCAGTGAGGGTGCAGCCGAAGCAGTGCCAGAGGGTTTTGTCGTTGTTGCAGAACATCTGCAGCTTGCCTTCGGGATTAGGGCCAAACGCGTTCATGCCCATGGAGACGTTCCCGCTGGTGCCGATCACGACGCCCAGCACGCCCGGCTCCACAAGCCCGGTGCCCGTGGTCTGGATCACGGCGTCACCGCCGCCGGCATATACGTTCGCGCATTCCTCAAGGCCTGTTTCTTCCGCCGCTTCCTTTGTAACGGTGCCTGCCAGGTCAACAGATTCAAGGCAGTCCGGGAAGATGGCCTTGTCAAGCCCGCAGCGGGCGATCAGCTCGTCGCTCCATTTGCGGTTCTTCGTATCGAAAAAGCCGGTGCCGGAAGCGTCCGACATATCGATGGCGATCTTTCCGGTAAGCTTATACCGGATATAATCCTTGGGACAGACGAACACCTTCATGCGCACGAAGGCTTCGGGCTCCTCTTCCTTGAGCCACAGGATCTTGCCGCCGGTATAGCCGGTAAGCATACGGTTGTTGGTATAGCCAAGGAGAGAATCAAGGCCGCCCGCCATTTCGGTGATCTCGTCGCACTGCTTCTGCGTGCGCTGGTCGCACCAGAGGATGGAAGGACGGATGACCTGCATGTTTTCGTCAAGCGCCACAAGGCCGTGCATCTGACCGGAAAAGGATATACCGGCCAGCTCGCCTTTTTGTACCGGATGCTTTGCCAGTATGGCTTTCAGGCCTCTTTTTACGCCCTGCCACCAGTCTTCCGGGTCCTGCTCCGCCCAGCCGGGCTTGGGTGTATACAGCGGGTATTCCTGCGTCGAGGATGCCAGCACCTTGCCCTGGTCGTCGCAAAGAATGCATTTTGCGCCGGAGGTGCCTACGTCGAGTCCGATCAGATATCTGCTCATTTGGTTTTGTTCCTCCTGTCCTTGAGCTTTTGCACCATTTTTTTGGATATTTCCGTGATCTTATTGGCGTTGAGTTTATTCTCCCTGCCTGCCAGCAGGCGCTTGATGTTCTCTCTGTGCGAGTAAAGCGCGAGCGCGCAAAGAATGACAGCGGTAACGATATAGGGGGCGCTGCCGGGCCAGAAGATGATCGTGATGATGGGCAGCAGGATCGCCGTTATTATGGAAGCCAGGGACATAAGGCCCGTTGCCAGCACGATGGTCACCTGAACGGTAAATTCGATCAGGGCGATCCGCAAGTCTGAAATGATCAGATATCCGAGGGAAGTGGACATGCCTTTGCCGCCCTTGAAGCGGAAAAACACAGGCCAGTTGTGTCCCACCACGGCGAAAAGCCCGCCAAGATGCATTCCGATCTCTCCGGCGATCAGTCTGCCGAGCCAGGCGGCCAGAAGGCCCTTCAGCGCATCGCCTGCCAGCGTCAAAAAGCTGGGCACCCAGCCCAGGGTGCGCATAACATTCGTCATGCCCACGTTGCCGCTGCCATAATTGCGTATATCCACATCTCCGTACAGCCGTGCGACCACCACGCCCGTTGAAAACGAGCCGAGCAGATAGCCGACAAGCGAAGAAGCAAGGTATAAAAGAGCTGTTTTCATTCCTCGCTGCTCCCTTTCTGGCGAAGTATGAATTTGAGGGGCGTGCCTTCAAATCCAAACGCCTGGCGGAAACGGTTTTCGAGATACCGCTGATAGGAGAAATGCATGAGCGTTTCGTCGTTTATAAAAAGGACGAAGGTGGGCGGGTTCGTTGCCTGCTGTGTTGCATAATAGATGCGCAGACGTCTTCCGGACGTGGCCGGCGGCTGCAGAGCCGTCTGGGCGTCCGTCAGGATATCGTTGAGAAGCCCCGTGGTGATGCGGCGGCTCGCCTGTTCGTACACGCTCTTTACCATGGACAGCACCCGGTTCACCCTCTGACCTGTAAGCGCGGATATGGAAACGATGGGCGCATATTCCATGAACTTCAGCTTTTCCCGAACGTCTTTTGTGAACTTTTCAAGGGTGCCGGTCTCTTTTTCGAGGGCGTCCCATTTGTTGATCACGATCACGGCGGGCTTGCCTTTTTCGTCTATATAGCCGGCGATCTTCGTATCCTGCTCGCTGATGCCTTCTTTTGCGTCTATCAGAAGCAGCGCCACGTCACAGCGGTCGATGGCCGCAAAAGATCTGACCACGGAAAACCGCTCCAGCGACTGATATTCTATGGCGCGCCTGCGTCGAATGCCCGCCGTGTCGATGATGACGTATTCGTCTTCACCGTCTTTGAAGCGCGTGTCGATGGCGTCTCTGGTGGTACCCGCGATATCGCTCACCATCACGCGTTCTTCGCC
Organism: Clostridia bacterium; assembly: GCA_017552535.1. Classification (GTDB taxonomy): domain Bacteria; phylum Bacillota; class Clostridia; order Christensenellales; family Aristaeellaceae; genus RUG14130. The sequence goes on along the minus strand of JAFZPV010000038.1, from coordinate 33,819 downwards.
GAGTATCCGGTTGACCAGAGAGGATTTGCCCACGTTGGGCTTGCCTACCACGGCGATGGAAACGGCAGGATCATCGTCGGGTGCGTCCGCGTCCTCAGGGAAATAGCCGACGATCAGATCCAGCAGGTCGCCCAGATTCAGCAGATTCAGGCTGGAGATGCCGATTGGATCGCCGATGCCGAGCTGATAGAAATCGTATACTTCGTCCATCAGCTTCACGTTGTCGATCTTGTTCACCACCAGGATCACGGGCTTGCCGGCGCGGCGAAGCATATCCGCCACCGTTTCGTCGTCCGCGGTCAGGCCCTGCCTGCCGTCCACGAAGAAAAGGATCACGTCGCAAGTCTCTATGGCGATCTCAGCCTGGCGCCGCATCTGCTTGAGCAGCGGATCTTCGCTGTGGGGATCGATGCCGCCGGTATCGATCAGGGTGAATTTATGGTCCAGCCATTCGCAGTCCGCATAAACGCGGTCCCGCGTTACACCGGGCGTATCTTCTACGATGGCGATACGCTTGCCGGACATTTTATTGAAAAACGTAGACTTGCCGACGTTTGGCCTGCCCACGATCGCAACCAAAGGTCTTGCCATAAACATTCTCCGAATTCTGTTTTTGGTTATTGTATCGTAATGTCTTTAATTTTGCAAGCGCTTCCCGCTATTTATCTTGACAGGGCGCAAAAACGGTGTTATTTTAATGCCTGTAAACGAGCGAAGAAACCGGCGGTTTCGCTTTTAGTCTGCCGTCTGCCGCAGCGGCCCGGAGGTCATATATGAAGCAGTTCATGGACGAGGATTTTTTGCTTTCCACTCCTACAGCCCGCACGCTGTATCATGAGTTCGCCGAGAAGATGCCCATCATCGACTACCACTGCCATCTGGTGCCCAAAGAGATCGCCGAAAACAAGCCCTTCCGCAACATCACCCACCTGTTTCTGGGCGGCGACCATTATAAATGGCGCTTCATGGCTTCCATGGGCGTGGACGACAAGTTCATCCGCGGAGACGGCGACGAATACGAAAAATTCCTGTGCTACGCCCGCTGCATTTCGATGGCCATCGGCAATCCGCTGTATCACTGGACGCACCTGGAGCTCAAGCGCGTTTTCGGCATAAGCGAACCCCTGACCGAAAAGACCGCTCCCATGATCTGGGAAAAGTGCAACGCCCTCCTGGCCACGCCTGACTTCCTTCCCCGCAGGCTGATCGAAAGGTTCGACGTACGCGTCGTATGCACGACCGACGACCCCGTGGACACGCTGGAATACCACGAGATGCTGGCAAAAGACGAAAGCTTCAAGGTAAAGGTACTGCCAACCTTCCGTCCGGACAAGGCGGTAAAGATCGATCTGGACGGCTTCAAGGAGTATATCCAAAAGCTCTCTGCCGTCAGCGGCATCAAAATCGAAACCGTAGATGACGTCGTAAAGGCGCTCAGGAACCGCGCAGAATTCTTCGCTACCCACGGATGCCGCATCTCCGACCACGCGCTGGACACCGTACCTTACACCGAGAACAGCTTTGAAAAAGCGCAGGCCGCTCTCATCAAGGCATTGAATGGCGAAAAGCCGGACGCCTGCGAGGTGGACGCTTACCGCACGTATCTGATGATCGGCCTTGGAAAGATCTATCACGATCTTGACTGGGCACAGCAGTATCATATGAACGCACAGCGCAACAACAACGGCCCCATCTACCGCAAGTACGGTGCCGACGTGGGCTTCGATTCCATCAGCGACGAAATGATCAGCGCAAAGCTCAACAAGCTTTTGAACGCCCAGGAAGAAAACGGCTGCCTGCCGCGTACGATCCTGTATACGTTGAATCCCGCCGCCAACTACATACTGGGCACCGCCATCGGCAACTTCCAGACCCAGGGCGGCATCGCTGGCAAGATGCAGTTCGGCAGCGCCTGGTGGTTCTGCGACCAGAAGGACGGCATGTACGAGCATATGCGAACGCTGGCGGCCCTCGGCGCGCTGAGTGCCTTCGTAGGCATGCTCACCGATTCCCGTTCCTTCGTGAGCTATCCACGCCACGAGTACTTCCGCCGCATCATGTGCGACATGATCGGCCAGTGGGTGGAAAACGGCGAATATCCCTGCGATATGGAAGCGCTCAAAAAGATCGTGCAGGGCATCTGCTTCGAAAACGCGGAGAAGTATTTCCGTTTCTGAGTTATGAGGATCATCGATTCCGGAATCATCGCTGAAGCTGTAGAAAACCTGATCGGGCGGGCGCAGTACGATACGCCCGCCGATCTTGATATGTCCCTGCGCAACGCCCTGGAAAAAGAGCGTTCACCCTTAGGCAAACAGGTGATTTCCCAGATACTGGAAAACCGTGGGATCGCTGCCGGGGAGCGCCTGGCCATTTGCCAGGATACCGGCATATGCGTCGTCTTTATGGATGTGGGACAGGATGTGCACATCAGCGGAACATATTTGGAGGACGCCATTCAGGAAGCTGTGAGGCGGGCATATGCGGGATTACGTAAAAGTGTAGTGCGCGATCCGCTCTTTGACCGCACCAACACCCGCGACAACACGCCCGCTGTGATCCACAGCCGCATCGTGCCAGGAGCCGGCATTAAGCTGCTGGTGATATGCAAGGGCTTCGGCAGCGAGAACATGTCAAGGATAAAGCTGCTGCCGCCTTCTGCGGGCGTCAAAGGGGTAAAAGATTTCATCGTGGAGACCGCACGCCTGGCGGGGGCCAACGCCTGCCCGCCAATGATCCTCGGCGTATGCGTAGGCGGGACGTTCGAACAGGCCGCCATGGAAGCCAAGCGAATGACCGCAGTTGGGCTTGATTACGAAAACCCTGACGAACATTACCGCGATCTTGAAGAAGCATGCCTTGCGGAAATCAATCGTCTCGGAATCGGGCCCGCCGGTTTCGGCGGCAGCACCACGGCGCTCAGCATACGCATATGCGCCCGTCCAACCCACATTGCTTCCCTGCCTGTGGCGGTGAATGTATGCTGTCATGCATCCCGTCACGCGGAAACGGAGATATAGTATGCCGCAGGAACCCAAACGGCTGACTTTGCCGCTTTCAGAAGAAGTTATCCTTTTCCTGCGGGCGGGTGACGCCTGCCTGTTGAACGGCACCGCATATACAGCGCGGGACGCTGCCCACAGGCGCATATGCGAAACTCTGGACGCAGGTTTAAAGCCGCCCTTTGAACTGAAGGATTCTGCGATATACTACGCAGGTCCCGCTCCGGCATCGGCAGGTCACGCCGTCGGCCCTATTGGCCCAACCACCTCCTACCGCATGGACGCATACGCTCCAATGCTATTGCGGGAAGGTGCCCGCGTCATGATCGGCAAAGGGGACCGTAGCGAGGAGGTCATAGGGGCGATCAAAGAATACCGCGGCATATATTTCGCCGCGGTCGGCGGAGCGGCGGCGCTTCTTGCAGAACGGGTTAAGGCATGCGAATCATGCGCCTACCCCGACCTCGGAGCCGAAGCCGTATACCGTCTGGAGCTTCAGGACTTTCCCGTATTCGTTGCCATAGACACCTTCGGGAACGATATATACAAGGAAGGCCCGGCAAAGTATCGGGTATAGAAGCGTTCCAAATAATAAGCGGAGCCGCGAACCGGCCCCGCTTACTTTTATGGTTATCCGAGACGTCGAACGTTCTTCGACTAAGGAGAGAGACGGCTTGGATTGCCATGGCAACTGCAAACTGTGGGGGATGAACTCTGTTAACCAACTTGCTGATACATTCGACTTCAAAATGATCCGATTTGCTATTCGACCGGTACGTCGCTGCGTGTCAGGTCCTTTGCCCATTTGTATTTCCTGTAGCGCGCCATCACCCAGGGGATCTTTCCCACCTCGTCCACGCAGGTGCACGCGTACACCACCGCCACAGGCCAGTGATGGATCGTGCCGATCAGAGCCAGAGGCACGGCGACGCACCACATGCAGACGATGAGGGAATACATATCGAAAATGCTGTCGCCCCCGCAGTAAAAGATGCCGTTGATCACGATGGTGTTCACGCACCGTCCGATCATGTAAAACGCCATGATGAGCATCATCTGTATCAGATACCGGCTGGCCTCGGGGTCCAGACGCACGAACAGAAGCAGCGGGGGAGTCACGGCGCACATCACAAGCGTGGAAGCGAATCCGCACGCGAAGGAAAGACGCGTGATGCGGTCTCCGTACAGCTTTCCTTTTTCAATATGCCCGGCGCCCAGCTCGTTGCCAACGATGATGCCGGCTGCGGACGCAATGCCGTTGCAGGCGCAGCACACCAGATCGCGCACCACCGCCGCTATGGCGTTCGCAGCTGCCGCATCTTTGCCCATATGGCCCATAAACGCCGTATAGGAGGTAAAGCCCGCGCCCCAAAGCAGGTATGATGACATTACGGGCAGCGTACATTTGGCGAAATCCTTGATGATATACCGGTAGAAGCGTACAAGGCCCTTCAGGGAAGGACGGATATAATCTTTTTTGAAGGAATATGCGAAGCACAGCAGAAGCTCGATCACGCGGGCGATCACTGTGGCAAGCGCTGCGCCCTTTGCGTTCAGGCGGGGGAAGAAAGCGATGCCGTAGATGAAGAAGGCGTTCAAAACGATGTTCACCACGACTGCTGTAATGGATATCCGCGCGGAAACGTCCGCGTGCTCGCTGATCTTCATTACGCCCAGGTAGCACTGGGAAATGCCCGTGATCAGATAGCTCCAGCCCGCGATGCGCAGGTAATCGATGCCGATCTCCTTGAGCTCAGGGACGTTTGTGAATACCCTCATCAGCGCGCCGGGGCACAGCTCGCAGCACAGAAAAAACGCAAGGGATATCAGCGAGCACAGCCTCAAGCTCATGCAGAAGATGTCCCTGACCGTTTGCTTTGCGCCTTTTCCCCAGTACTGCGCGCCCAGGATGGTGGCGCCGCTCACGATGGAGGATATGAGCATGTTCTGGATAAACTGTATCTGCGTAGCCTGGGATACGGCGGACATATAGCTTGCGTCGAGACTGCCGAGCATCAGCGAGTCCGCCGCTGCCACTGCAGCCAGCATGAAAGACTGCAGCGTGACCGGAATGGCGATGCTGTTCAGGTGTTTGATGAAAGCCCGGTCTCCGAACCATCTGGAAAGCATGCTCATTGCTCTGTACGGCAAAGGGTCACAGCTTTTTGGTAACGTGCTGCGTACCGCCCAGCTGTTTCTGCCTGGAACGCATCACTACGTTCATCACCAGACCGAGGGCAGCCATGTTGGTCAGATAGTTGGAGCCGCCGTAGCTGATAAAGGGCAGTGGGATACCCGTAACGGGCAGTATGCCAAGAATCATGCATATGTTTTCGAGTATGTGGAACATGAACATGGCTGTGGTGCATACGATGACATACTCGCCGAATTTATCGTCCGTATGGAGCGCGTGCTGTATGAGCCGCGCCAGGAACAGCATGAAGGCGATGATCAGCGCGACGCCGCCGATAAAGCCGAAAGCCTCGCAAACGATGGCGAAGCAGAAATCCGTGTGGTCGTCGGGAATGTAGCCCAGAGACGCGAAGGAGCCTACGGACGTGACGCCTTTGCCGGTAAGCCCGCCGCTGCCGATGGCGATCTGGCCGTTGATCACCTGCCGGGCGTCGTCGGGATACTGGGAAGGATTGAGCCACATCAGTATGCGCGTCAGGCGGAAGGAGTCGGAAGCCGTATTCAGATAGAACCACAGCGGTATCGCCACAGCGATCATCACGGCGATGAGGCCATAGATCAGTTTTCGCTTGGTTCCGGATATATACAGCACCACCACGTACATCACCATGTACACCAGCGCCGTGCCGAAATCGGGCTGCAGGAACACCAGCACCATGGGCAGGCCTACGAACAGCATCGTGGGCCAAAGCTCCCTCAGGTTGCGGATGGGAGACTTGCGCTGGGAGAAGCCATGTGCCAGGGAGATGATCATCGCCACCTTGCCGAACTCGGAGGGCTGGAACGTTCGCTGGCCCAGCGTCGTGTTGGAGCCGCCGACCGAGAAGAACGCCCTCATGCCGCCGCGTCCTGCCTGCACGGTGAGCACTGACAAAAGAACGATGATGTTGGCAAAATAGATGACCCTTGCGTATTTTCCGTAAAAATGATAGTCAAGCGAGGCCACGAGAAAAAGCACGAGGTTGCCTAAAATGATCCAGATAAACTGCAGCCTGGCGTAGGTGATGGGATGGGTGTTGAGCAGGTTCACAAGCCCCGTCACTTCTTCGTCGGTGGCGGCGGAGGTAGCTGAAAATATGGCTATGACGCCGAAGACGGATATGGCCATCACCAGTGCGTACAGCGGCCAGTCGAAAGACATGAACAGGCCCTGCCTGTATTTGTTGGCGGTCCAGTCCTGGCGTAACCGCTGAAAGCTGTCTTTGCGGAACAGCCGGAACAACCATTTTATGAATCTTTGCATGCGCTTTCCTTCCCGAAGCCGGTTTTGATTTTATATACGAGACTCTTATGCGGCACGCGGTAGCGGACGAACTCGCCCAGTATCCTGCGCACGATGCGCTCGAAGGCGTCGCCTGCGGGGGATTCCGTGGCGATCACGGGTTTTCCCTGCGACTGGGCGCGCATCACGTGAGGATCGTCCGGCACGAAGCCGAGAACCGGAAGCTCCAGCCGGTGTATGCATTCGTCGGTGCTCACCGGCGGGCGTTTTCCGATGCGGTTGATCACCAGGCGGATATTTTCAAGTCCTTCGCTGGTCAGGAGCTGAAAGGTCCTCTCCGCGCTGCGCAGGGAGATATAATCCGGCGTGATCACCAGTATCGCTTCTTCGGCGCTGGTAACCGCGTTGCGGAAGCCGCGCTCGATGCCGGCGGGACAGTCCAGAATGATGTAATCGTAAGCGCTGTTGAGTGACGCCAGCAGGGAACGCACGTTTGCGGGCGTCACGGCGGCGGACCCGCTGTTCTGGGAAGCCGGAAGCAGGAACAGACCGGGCCGGCACTTGATCTCGAAAATGGCCTGCTCGGGCGTGCATATGCCGTCCAGCACGTCCGTAAGGTCAAATACCAGCTCGTTTTCCGTTCCCAGCATCAGGTCGAGGCTGCGAAGCCCCGCGTCCATGTCGATCAGCAAAACGCGGCGCTCGTCGAACGCAAGCCCGTAGGCGAGGTTCACGGCCACCGTGGATTTGCCCACGCCGCCCTTGCCGGAGGTGACAACGATCAGCTTTCCCATCCTGCTCTTTATCTCCTCAGTCCGCCAGCGAGTCGTCCGTCTGGACGGTCACAGGCTCCGTATAGTTGAGAGAATCCAGATAGTATTCTATGGTGGTGATGGCTGCCTGTGAGGCGTACGCTCCCGCGTATCCGTTCTGGATGTACACCACCACTACGATCTTGGGGTCGTCCGCCGGGGCGTAGGTCACCAGCCACGCGTTGTTTTCCAGGTCCAGATCGGTACGCTGTGACGTTCCCGTTTTGGCGGCGATCTTGTATCTGGCGTTTTTGAACTGGTCGGCGGCGGTACCGTCGTTCTCTACCGCGGTAACCTCTCTCATCCCTTCGTGGATGGCATCAAAGTACGCCTGGCTCGTGATGATCTGATTGGCGATGACCGGCTGTTTTTCCAGCACCACGTTGCCCTGGGCGTCAATCACTTTGTCGATGATCTGCGCGTCGTAAACCGTGCCGTTGTTGGCGATGGCGGAAACATAGCGGGCTACGGCGATGGGGGTCACCTGCGTGATGGACTGGCCGATGCCCACCATGATGGTCTCGGTGGGCGTCCATTTGAGGTCGTTTAGGTATGTATTGATGGTGTTGACCATGTAGTGGGAGGAAATGTAATTTGCCGGCAGCTTCACGTCGTACAAAAGAACCTCGCGTATGGCCGGCAGCCACTCGATCTTGCTGTCGTATGTGGTCACGATGTTCAGCATGGAAGTAGCGATCTCGTCCAGAAAATCGTCGCTGTATTCCGTGCCCCGGTCCGCAGCCACCTGCTGGAGCAGGCGCTTGATCATCGCCGCTGCGATCTCCGGTTTGTAGGTATACTGGTCCTTTACCGAGCGGTCCGGGTCGTACAGCATGGACTGGTTGCCCACGAAGCTGGTGCTCTCGCTGGGCAGCTCGATGTTGGTCTTGGTGGTGAGTCCCAGCGCCGCGGCCCATTTGGTGAGGTTCGCGGAGCCGAGGCGGTAGCCGACTTCGTAGAAGAAGTAATTGCAGCTGTTCTTGATGGCGTCCACGATGGTCTGGTTGGCGTGCAGATAGCGCTTTCTTTCGCCGATCCAGCAGCGTGGATGATAGGAAGTATCCGTGCCTTCATTCATGTATTCGCCGCCGTCGGATATGCGTTCGTTCAGCGTGATTGCGCCTTCGCTGAGACCGCCCAGGGACGTGACGAGCTTGAATATGGAACCGGGCGTGTCCTTGGCGGATATGGCGCGGTTGAACATGGGATTGCGCGGATCGGTGGCGATCAGCGACCATCCGCCGGGATCGACGCTGGCACCCTCGAATATGCTCAGGTCGAAGGTCGGGTGAGACGCGATGCCGAGCACGCGGCCTGTGTTGGGGTCCATGGCAACCATAGCGCCGGTCTGCGCAAGCGAGACCTCAAATCCGTTTTCGGCGTAATACGCCAGCGTTGCGGAATGGGTCTGGTTCCAGCGCAGGCCTTCATCGTTCTGGGAGTACAGAATGGCGTACTGCTTGTCGTAAATATCATCGATCACGTCCGCCAGCGCCTTTTCCATCACGGCCTGCAGGGATGTGTCGATGGTGGTGACCACGGAGTTTCCGTCCGTGGGGGCCTCGTAGCTGAGCTCACGTATCACGGCGCCGCGGGTGTTGATCTCTACCACCCGTTCGCCCTGCCGGTACTGCATGTAGGGAGAGAGCTGGTCTTCCATCGAAAACTCAAGTCCCGTTGCGCCTACCTGGGCGTCGGTGGGGTAGCCCATGCTGCGGTAGGTGTCCAGCGCCGAGGAAGTCGTGATCCTGCTCACATAGCCGATGGCGTGGCAGGCTGTGCTGTTGAAGGGATATACGCGGGTGGAGCTCTCCTGCACGCTCATGCCTTCCAGCTCCAATGACCGCACTTCCAGCTCGGCCACGGTCTCAAATCCGACATCGTAGGCGATGGTCACGGGCGTGGAGTTGTAGTTGTTCATGCGGGAGGCCTGCCAGATGGCCAGGATCTTCAGCTTGTACGTTTCGTCAAGCTCCTGCGGGATCGCGTAGTTTGTGCAGAGCGTTTCGAAAAGCACTTCTACCGGATATCGCGTTTTGTTGGAAAGATAGAAGTTGCCGCGCCACTGGTTTTCTCGGGTCTCGGCTACGATCTCGGAATCTGTCCTGAAGTTCCATTCCCATTGGCCGTAGTCGTTCTTCCTCAGCCAGAACTCGGTGTCGGGATCGAGTGTGGATTTTCCGTTTGATTCGATCAGGAGGATCGTCTGGTATATGGACTGGGTGTAAGCAGCGCGGTCGGCAGAGGAAGACTTGGAGGGGTCGCGGTAGAACTGGATATTGTAGGACGACTGGTCGTAGGCCAGCGGGATCATGTTTTTGTCGTAGATCGTGCCGCGCATGCCGTACAGCTTGATGGTCTTGGTGGACTTGTCCTGCACCTGCTGCACGTAATCGTCCCCGTGCACGATCTGCAGGGAATACAGGCGTATGATCATGGCAAGCGCGAACACGCCGATCACGGCGCACAGCACCAGGTACCGATCTTTGTTTTTCTTCTTCATCGTTTATCCTCTTGATGAAAACTATGCGCGCCTTCTGCGGCCGATGCGCGTGGGTTTTAATATCTTTACGAGCGGCAGATACAAAAGCTGCACCAGGAACATGGATATCACCATTTGGATCAGCGCGTAGCCCAGCTTGTCCGCGGGGTATACCCCTGTGCTGAAATATACGTACAGGGACATCACGGCTGTGTAGAAAAGCATGACGACTGCCGGGGGTATCAGCGTTACCAGGTACGCGCGCGTGCGGTAGGATATGAATCCGGCGATCAGCCCGCACAGCGTGTATACCACGGCCACCAGCCCCGCGGGCTGATATACGGTGATGTCCAGCAGTATGCCCGCCATCGCGCCGTAAATGATGCCCTGGATGCTGCCCAGCACCGTTCCGATCAGCGCCACGGCCACCAGGCAGATGCGCGGAACATAGCGCATATTGAGGCCCGTATGCGGCAAAACCGACGCGTCCAGCATGACGGCAAACAGCGTAAAGACGATCAGAAAGAACATCCTTTTTCTGCGCATCTTCTGCCTCCGTCAGCGGTAATTGAGCCATGCCGCCTCAGGCACGGGCTTGGTGGGCTTCGGCGTGGGGGAGGGAGTAGGCGTCACGTTGGGGTCGGGCGTGGGCGTGGGGAAGTGGTAGATCGCGTTGTCTTCCACGGCGGACTGGGTGCTGTAGGCGTAGATGTTCGTGATGGCCGTGGGCTGCACCGTAACGATGGGGTTGGGCGTGGGCGTGGGAACAGGCTGCAGGTCGTCGATGGATTCCACCTGCTCGCGCAGGATGAATACCTCTTCGATCGAAGAGAAATTGACGGACGGGAGCACCGACACGTATTTGTCCGAGGACTGGGCGGACCGGCTCACGGCGGTCACCGTGCCGATCAGGAGGCCCTTGGGGAAGCGGGAGTCCAGCCCGCTGGTGAACACCTGATCGCCTACCTTCACGTTTGCAAGGTTCGTAAGGTAGTACATGCGGCATTCCGTCTCGCTGCCTTCGGACTGCAGGGCGCCCTGCAGCATGCCGTTGTCGCGGGTGCGGCCGATCAGCGAAGCAACGGAAGAGCGGCTGTCGATGATGCTGATCACCGTGGAATAGTTGTAGCCTACGGTGTTGATGCGCCCGATCAGGCCCTGCGCGTTGACCACGGCCATGTTGGGCATCACGCCGTCGTTCTGCCCTTTGTTGAGGGTAAAGGTCTCGAACCACAGCCCGGTGTCCTTCGCGATGACCTTTGCAAACAGAGGATCAAGAGCTTCGTATTCTTCCCTGGCATCCAGGGCCGTCTTTAGGCGTTCGTTCTCAACTTCCAGCTCGTTGTATCCGTTCAGCTGTATCTGCATCAGCTCCAGGTCGATCCTGAGCTGTTCCAGTTCATCCTGCGCGTTCGTGTCCTTGGAGGTGCCGAACCAGCTTTTGAAAAACTCCGTGATGCTGCTGAAGGCGTTCTGTATCGGGGTAACGGCGGTGCCTACGCCCTTCTCCACGATGGAGATGTCGCCGGAGGGACGAGTGACCAGATAATACAGAAGCAGAAACACCACAAATACCACCAGCAGGGTATAGGCGATCCTGCGCTTGCGTTTCTGCCGGGACTTTTTTGTTTGCTTGGTCGTAGCCATATCTTACTCCTAAATTTCGTAGGCGGAATAGGCGTTGGTGAGCGCGCGGACCATCTTGTCGTCCTGCGCGATCTGATAAGCGCCCTTCACCGCGTCGAAGCTCGGGTGGATGCTGTGATGGATCTCCAGCTGGGTGTCCTCGCCCAGTCTCTCGGCAAGGCCGAACAATTCGCTGCCGCCGCCGGTCAGGCAGATGCCGTTTTTGAGGATATCGCCGGAACAATCCGCCGGCACGTGATAAAGCGCGTCGCAGATCGCCCCGATCAGGGCTTCCACGGGAGCAGAAAGGGCTTCGTATATCTCCTGGCTGGAAAGCTGCACGGTGACGGGCTTTCCGGTGCGCACGCTGCGGCCGCTCAAAGTCTGGGTGATCTCGGTGGCGGGAGCGACCGCCGTGCCCAGATCGCGCTTGATCTCATCGGCCAGAAGGGAGGAGATCACAAGCTCGTGCTTTTTGCGGATATATTCCACGATGGCGGCGTCAAAAGCGGCGCTGCCGGTCTTCATATGGCGGGACAGGGCAATGCCGCAGCCGCTCATCACGCAAACTTCCGTTACCTGCGCGCCTATGGATACCATCAGCTGCGCTTCGGCCCGCTCCACGTGCTTTTTCAGTTCTATCGCCGCGGCAAGGGGCGCCTTTACCAGAAGCGTGCGTTTCGCGCCGGCAAGCTGAGCGGCCTGCGCAAGCGCCGCCCGCTCCACACGTGTGGCGCCGTCCGGTATCGCAAACACGAGGCGGCTTTTGTCCAGGCCCCTTCTGCGCCCGCTGGCCTTTTCGATGGCGGACAGGAGCAGCATCGCCGCAAGCTCGCTGTCTGCCACTCCGCCGTACTGGATGGGGGAAAACAAAAGCGTATCTTCTCCGGTGCGTCCGTCCATATGGCGGGCTTCGTCACCGGCGGCGTATACGGTGCCCTCCTTGTGGGCGTCCAGCAGAACGCAGCTGGCACACCTGTACACGGGTGACTTGTCGTCCAGCAGCACATATGTGTTCTCGCTGCCCAGATCCAGCGCTATCTGACTCAGAAATGAGATCGAAGGCATATCGTTTCCTCTTGTTGTTCAAGTATTCCGGGAAGCACTTTCAGAAAAAGCTCAGTGGGGAAGCCTACGATGTTGTCGTAAGACCCTTCGATATTTTCCACGAACGCGCCTGCCCCGCCTTGTATCGCATACGCGCCTGCCTTGTCCATGGGCTCGCCTGTTTCCACATATGAGGCGATCTCCTGACCGGAGAGTTCCCTGAAGTGCACGTACGTCCTGTCAAAACCGGTAAACTCGCGGCCTGTGCGGGTGTTTACAAGGCATAAGCCGCTCACTACCTCGTGCGTCCTGCCGGAAAGCTCTTTGAGCATGCGGCAGGCGTCGCTGGCGTCCTCAGGTTTCCCAAGCGCCTGTCCGTCTGCCCAAACAAGGGTATCCGCGGCGATGATCACCGCGTCCTTCTCGCTTTGGGCGACTTCCGCCGCCTTGCGGTGCGCCAGGGTCCTGACCACATCTTCCACTTTTCCCTGTACGTCGTCCTCGGGAACGTTGGAGGTGTGCACGGTAAAACTGCAGCCGAGCCTGGTGAGTATCTCGCGCCGGCGCGGCGAACCGGAGGCCAGCACGAAGCGGATCGTTTCGTTCATATATAAATCTCCAATATAAACCTGATTATATTATACATGAAAAGAACTGCCAGTACAAGTAAAATTGAAGAGCAAACTTTTTTTCGTAAATATAACGTGACAACGGCTGTGCCCTGTGGTATAATTCATCGGTAAGCCGCTCCGGAGAGGCTATAAACGCATGCATATGCTGCCTCCGTCCGGGCGAGTAATGGTAATAGGAGGTGCAACGCGTGTACGCAGTCATTAAGACCGGTGGCAAGCAGTACCGCGTCCAGCAGGGCGACGTGATCTTTGTGGAAAAGCTCAATGCGCAGGCGGACGAAACGGTATCCTTTGACGCCCTGCTCATCGGAAATGACAACGAGACCCGTATCGGCACGCCCGTCGTTGAGGGCGCCAAGGTCGAGGGCAAGGTCGTTTCCCAGGTGAAGAGCGCGAAGATCGTCGTGTACAAGTACAAGGCCAAGAAGAACGAACGCAAAAAGCAGGGTCATCGTCAGCCTTACACCAAGGTTGAAATCACCGCTATCAACGGCTGATAAACGATGACGACGGTCACGTTTTTCAAAAGGAAGGACGGCCTGATCACGGGCTTTCAGGCAGAAGGCCACGCGGGTTGGGCTGATTACGGACAGGATATCGTATGCGCTGCGGTCTCTTCTCTCACCCAAAGCGTCTGGCAGGGCCTCGAGCAGGTCGTGGGCGCAAAGGTGGAGAGCAGGATCGATCCTGAAAAGGGCCTTCTGCGGGCAGTGCTCGCGGATGACCAGCCCGATGACATCATGGAAAAGGCGCAAATCCTTCTCAAGACGCTTGAAATGGCGCTGACCGGCATTTCCAACGACAAGCAGTATTCCGGCACCGTCCGGATTATGACCAGGGAACGGAGGTAGAAACATGTTTAAGATGGATCTTCAGCTGTTCGCGCACAAGAAAGGAATGGGCTCCTCCCGCAACGGCCGTGACAGCCACGCTCAGAGGCTGGGCACGAAGCGTGCGGACGGACAGTTCGTTCAGGCGGGCAACATCCTTGTTCGTCAGCGCGGCACGAAAATTCATCCCGGCCTCAACGTAGGCATCGGTGATGACGATACACTGTACGCCAAGATCGACGGCGTGGTGCGTTTCGAGCGACTGGGCAGAGATAAGAAGCAGGTTTGCATCTATCCCAAGGCTGAGGCCGCCGCGGAATAATCCACGAAAACTGATACCCGTGCGGAAAACCGCGCGGGTATCGTTTTATGAATACATATGCGCGAAATTGACTTTGACCTTACGCTCACGGAAAGCGGCCAGGTGTTCCACTGGCAGAAAACCCGTGACGGGAGATATGCTGCTGTCGTGAACGGACGCATCATGACGGACAGGGATGGTGATAAAGAGGCACTTGAGTATTTTGACGCCTCCCGCGATTATTCCGCCGTCGAGAAAGAGGCCGTCTTCTTTCCGCAGGCTGCGGAAGCGATGCGCCTGCTGCCGGGTCTGAGGGTGCTGAACCAGCCTGTATGGGAGGCGCTGATCGCGTTCATCCTGTCGGCAAACAACAACATAAGCCGCATCCGCAGCCTCACAAATGCGCTGAACGAGACCTATTCTGATGCATATACATTTAAGGGCAAAAAGTATTACGGCTTTCCGCAGCCCGAAACGCTTGCCGCCCTGGACCCCGCCGAGCTCAGAAAGCGCGTGACCTGCGGTTACAGGGCAGAGTATCTTATTGAAACGGCTCAGATGGTAAAGCGGGGCTTTGACCTGGAGGCGCTGAAGCATCTGACTGTGGAAGAAGCCGAAAACGAACTCAAAAAGCTCAAAGGCGTGGGGCCCAAAGTGGCCCAGTGCGTTCTGCTTTTCGGCTGCGGCAAAGGCGACGCGTTTCCCGTGGACGTATGGGTAGCCAGGTTTATGGAAAAATGGTTTCACGTCACCGGAACGCCCCAAAGCGTCAGCCGGGAAGGCAGGCGCATTTTCGGGAGCAACTGCGGCATCATGCAGCAGTTCATGTTCCACGCGGCAAGAACGGGCCTGATCGCGCTGTGATGGACAGGCTGAGCTTTGAAAAGGGCGCTTTGGAGCGCGGCTTTTGCAGGGTCTTTTTTCTGCCGCCCGTGCGCGTTCCGTCTTCTATTCCTTCACTGGTCACCGACCCGTACACTGTGCTGGAAGACGCAAAAACGGTGATCCTTCTGATCATGGCGTATGCGGCAGGGCAGCCGTGCGGGCATAAGGAAGGCGTCATCTCGTCGTACTATCCGGCCTCGAACCGCGCGTTTAAGGAAGCACGAGCGCTTGCGGACGAGCTTAGAGGCGAAGGCTGCCAGGCGATATCGAACGTGCAGATCCCTCTCAAAAAGTACCTGTGCGGATACGGCCTGGGATCGTTCGGCAGAAATTCACTGATCGCCGTGGACGGCGTGGGCAGCGCGTTCCACGTACAGGCCATCCTGACAAATGCGTGCTTTCCGTACAGCACCGAATCGTATCATGACGGGGACCGCTTTTCCGATATCTGCGCATCCTGCGGCCTGTGCGTAAAGGCCTGCCCGACCGGAGCCATCGGCAAGAACGGAATGATCGACGTCTCCCGCTGCTTAAGAAGCGTGAGCGAACAGGAGATCATTCCCGAAGAGTTCGAAAAAGCGCTTGAAAACCGCATACTCGGCTGCGACGTCTGCCAGAGCGTATGTCCGCGGAACGCTGTATCTCCGAAAGGACAGAACCTTACGGTGCCGCTCAAGGCACTGCTGAACGGTGAAATCGAAGACCTTAAGGCAAACATCGGCACAAACTATGCCCGCAAGCGGAGACTTCGCAAAAAAGCCGCGGTGGTGGCGGCTAACCTCGGCAGAAGGGACTTGAAACCTGAACTCATACTTATGTCGCAAAGCGACGACGAGAACGAACGGAATGCCGCCCTGCGGGCGTTGCAAAGATTGGAGGACGAAACATGAAGATCGGCGTACGGGGACACGACTACGGCTGCGCTTCTCCCCAGGAAATGGCGCGCCGTATATCAGACGCGGGCTTCAGCTGCTTTCAGCTGGCTCTGCACAAAGCGATCGAGGGCTTTGCCACCGAATACGGGCATCTGAATCCCGGCTTCTGCCATGACGTGCGCACGGCCTTTGAAAGCCGGAAGCTGGAAGTGGCTGTGCTGGGCTGCTATATCGAACCATCCGACCTGAACGAAGAAAAACGCCTGTACGACGTTAAGCGCTTTCTGGAGCAGATCGCCTACTGCCGCCAGCTGGGCTCGTCCATCGTCGCCACGGAGACCAGCCGCTGCACGGAGGACGAAAGGGAAAAAAGGTATGAGCTTCTGAAAGACAGCGTACAGCGCATGGCGCGTCAGGCTGAGATCTTCGGCGTGTTCGCAGGCATCGAGCCGGTGCTGGCGCACACCCTGAACACGCCTGCCCTGGCAGCAAAGCTTTTAAGCGATATAGCGAGTCCCGCGCTTCAGATCGTGCTCGATCCCATAAACCTGCTGTCCCCCGAAAACATCGAAAGACAGAGGTACATCATCGACGAATGCTTCGATCTTTTCTCAGACCGTATCGTGGCGGTCCACGCCAAGGATGTGGTCATGGAAAACGGCGCGTTCAGGCGCTGCGTGATCGGAGACGGCATTTTTGACCACGAATACTTCTACAAAAAGCTGAATCGCGCAAAACCCGGCATATGCGTTCTGCGGGAAGAAGCGCATCCCGAGACCGCCAAAAGGGATATCGAAGCCCTTAAGCGGTATTCGCTTTTATGAAAATCACGCTCTGACCGAAACCTGCGCTTGAAAAAAGCGGAAAACGGAGTATAATGTATTCAGGCTCAATATGAGATTGGAGGATTCAGCATGGCAAAAAGCAGACTTATCGGCGAATACCCGGCGATCGGCATTCGCCCTGTGATCGACGGACGCAGAGGCGCGCTGAAGGTGCGCGAGTCCCTGGAAGAACAGACGATGAACATGGCGAAATCCGCCGCGAAGCTGTTTGAAGACAACCTGAGATATTCCAACGGCGAGAAGGTCAAGGTCGTTATCGCCGATACCACCATCGGACGCGTGGGCGAGACCGCCGCGTGCGCCGCGAAGTTCAAAAAGGAAGGCGTGGCCATCACCCTTACCGTCACGCCCTGCTGGTGCTACGGCAGCGAGACCATGGACATGGAGAAGGACACCATCAAGGCGGTCTGGGGCTTTAACGGCACCGAGCGTCCCGGCGCGGTGTACCTGGCCAGCGTACTGGCTTCCCATGCCCAGAAAGGCCTGCCCGCCTTCGGCATTTACGGCAGGGACGTACAGGATGCTGACTGCACCGAGATCCCCGAAGACGTAAAAGAAAAGCTGCTCCGCTTCGGACGCGCCGCCGTGGCAGTGGCTACCATGCGTGGCAAGAGCTACCTGCAGATCGGTTCCATCTGCATGGGCATCGCCGGCTCCATCATCAATCCGGAATTCGTGGAAGAGTATCTCGGCATGCGCGTGGAATCCGTTGACGAAGTGGAGATCATCCGCCGCATGACCGAAGGCATCTACGACAAGCGCGAATACAAAAAGGCGCTGGAGTGGACCAAGGCCCACGCCGTAGAAGGCTTTGACAAAAACCCTGAAGAGCTCCAGAAGACCCGCAAGGAAAAGGACAAGGACTGGGAGTTCACGGTAAAGATGATGTGCATCATCAAGGACCTGATGAACGGCAATCCCAGGCTCCCCAAGGGACGCGAAGAAGAAATGGTTGGTCACAACGCCATCGCAGCCGGCTTCCAGGGCCAGCGGCAGTGGACAGATTTCTATCCCAACTGCGACTATCCGGAAGCCCTGCTCAATACCAGCTTTGACTGGAACGGCGCCCGCGAGCCCTACATCCTGGCCACAGAAAACGATACGCTCAACGGCATCAGCATGCTGTTCATGAAGCTGCTCACCAACCGCGCCCAGATGTTCGCGGACGTGCGCACCTACTGGAGCCCCGAGGCGGTCAAAAAGGCAACCGGCTACGACATCAAGGGCGTTGCGAAGGAAGCCGGCGGCTTCATCCACCTGATCAATTCCGGCGCCTGCTGCCTGGACGCCACCGGCCGCGCTGTGGACGAAAACGGCAAGCGCGTGATGAAGCAGTGGTGGGAAGTGACCGAGAAAGACCAGAAGGAGATCATGGCCAACACCACCTGGAATTACGCCGATCTGGGCTATTTCCGCGGCGGCGGATTCTCCAGCCGCTTTGTTACCGACTGCGAGATGCCTGTTACCATGATCCGCCTGAACCTCGTAAAGGGCCTGGGCCCGGTGGTTCAGATCGCAGAAGGCTGGACGGTCAAGCTGCCCGAAAAGGTGAACGACATCCTCTGGAAGCGCACGGACTACACCTGGCCCTGCACCTGGTTCGCCCCGCGCACCGACGGCAAGGACGGCCCCTTCAAGGATGCCTATCACGTGATGAACAACTGGGGCGCCAACCACGGCGCGATCAGCTACGGCCACATCGGCGCCGACCTGATCACATTCTGCTCCATGCTGCGCATCCCCGTAGCCATGCACAACGTGCCGGAAGAAAAGATCTTCCGCCCCGCCAGCTGGAACGCCTTCGGCATGGACAAGGAAGGCGCCGACTACCGTGCCTGCGCCGCCTACGGCCCCATGTATAAATAATTCTGATTCCAATCGGCAAGCTGCCTCGCAGGAGGCAGCTTGTCTTTAGAGGTGAAGATATGTTCCTTCATGTTCTGGGATGCAACGGGCCATATCCCGCTCCCGGCGGCGCGTGCTCCGGTTACCTGCTTGAATCGGACAGCGGCAAGACCAAAATCGTACTGGACCTGGGAAGCGGTACGCTCAGCCGCCTGTGCGCACTGTGCGATCCGGCATCTGAGATTGACGCTGTGATCCTGAGCCATCTCCATTTCGACCACATGAGCGACGTCACGGTGCTTGGATATCTGCTGGACTTTTCGCCAAGGGAAACCATGAAGCTCGTCTGCCCGGACACACCCGCGGACGTCAGAAAACTGATAAAAGGAAAGTTCGATGTCTACCCGCCGAAGGATTTTACGCTGGATGAATTCGATATCCAGTTCATGCGGGTCAAACACCCTGTTGAGACCTATGCGATAAAGGTCACCTGCGACCAAAGCGTATTCGTCTATACAGGCGATACGAACGAGTGCGCTGAGATCGACCTGTTTGCTTTCGGCGCCGATACCATACTGGCGGATGCCGGGCTTTCCCGGCAGGACTGGATGCCGGGTAAACCTCACATGCATCCTGCGCTGTGCGCGAAGCTTGCCAAGAATTCCAAAGCGGATCAGCTGATCCTTACACACCTTTCACCAAGATACGACAGCGGGGAGCTGCTGGATGAAGCGCGGGCTGTTTTTACAAATACGTATCTGGCTGAGCCGGATATGCGCATCAGAGTATAACAGGCTCGCCCGGTTTTTCGACAGGCGAAGAAGCGCTTCTGCCGCCGTCTGCGCCCTGTGCGGCAGTCTTACAGCGGCGTATGCCGGGCAGTTCGCACTCCCGGCTGCTGTTTTTGTTCTGACGCTTGCCGCCCTGTGCATTATCGGCAAAAGAAGGAAACTGGCCTGCGCTCTGCTGGTCTTTTGCGCGTTCACAGGCTGGTATACCATAAAAGACGCCGCTGTGCCTGATACAGAAGAGGACAAATACCTGCTTACCGCCCGCGTGGCAGATCAGGTCACCGAACAGCCGGATAAGCACCGCAGCGTGATCACCCTGAAAGACGCAGTTGCTGACGGGAAGCCTGTAAAAGGAAAGCTGCGCCTGTACGTGTATACCTTGGGTACCGGCCTTGAGATCGGTGACGAGATACGCATCGGGAGCGCAAAGCTCACGTATCCGCGGGGCTACAACAATCCCGGTGGTTTTGAATTTGCCGAGTATCTCAAAAAAGACGGTATTTACCTGTGCGC
This sequence comes from Clostridia bacterium, assembly GCA_017552535.1. Lineage (GTDB taxonomy): Bacteria > Bacillota > Clostridia > Christensenellales > Aristaeellaceae > RUG14130. The sequence goes on along the minus strand of JAFZPV010000038.1, from coordinate 13,918 downwards.
TTCGGCAGACGCGGACGATATCACCGTGACCGCCGATCATGCAACGCTGAAACGCGCGCTCTTCCGGCTTCGGGAAAAGCTGAGCCAAACGGCGGACCGGGCTTTCGGCGACGCTTCCGACATCATGAAGGCGATCCTGCTGGGAGACAGAAGCGGAATCGATGACGGGCTGTACGAAAGCTTCAGCCGGACTGGCATATCCCACCTGATCGCGCTGAGCGGCCTGCACGTGAGCGCCATCGCTTTGATGCTGGAATGGCTTTTCAAAAAGCTGCGCATGCCCAGAACGGTACGCTATACGGTTACGGTTTTGCTGCTCGCGCTCTACGCCGTTATGACCGGCAGCGGACACGGCACCCTGCGGGCGGTGATCATGTACGCGCTTCTTTGCATAACGACCCTGGCCGGCTATCTGTCAGATACGCTCACGAGGCTGTCGCAGGCTTTTCTCATACAGCTGGCATATAATCCGCTTTTAATAAGCGACAACGGATTTGTGCTTTCCTATGCTTCCGTCGCTGCCATCCTCAGCTTCGGATTCGGCATCAGCAAAAGCAGGAAGGGAATCGGGCGGCTTTTAAGCGCGGCAGCCGAAAGCGGAAAAGCATCCTTTTCCGTGCAGATCCTCACATATCCTTTGCTCATGGGCATGTTCGGCTCCGTGCCGCTTCTGAGTGTGCCGGTAAACATGCTGTGCGTTCCGCTGGCCATGCTTGCGCTCTTTGCGGGTTTTGTGATACTATGCATAGGCTGCGTATACGCGCCGTTGGCGATGATCCTCAGCGCATCGGTCAGGGCGATATGGAAGGTCATCATATCCGTCAGCGGCTTTGTGGGAGACCTGCGGTTTTCAGCGCTCTCCACGGGGCCCTGGCCGTGGATGCTGATCGCAATTTTTGCGTTGGCAGCCGCCTTCGGGTCGGCATACTTAAGTCAAAGCAAAAACCGGCATATCGCGGGAACCACGCTGGCGGCGCTGATCATATTTGTCACGCTTCTGCCTGCGCGGCCCATAGACCACCTGCGCATCACGTTCCTGGACGTGGGCAGCGCGGACGGCGCGGTGATCAACGCCCAGGGGCATTCCTACGCGGTGGACTGCGGGGGAGACAACGGCGTGGAAGCGGACTACCTCATAAACCAGAGAAGCGCGCTGGCAGGCGTTTTCCTCACGCACCCGGATATCGACCACTACGGCGGCGTATATGATGTATTGAAGCGGTATCCGAGGACGCGCATATATCTGCCCGCGTGCTGGGACGACATGGCAGTGCCTGACGAGCTGACCGAAGCCCTTTCGGGGAAAACCGTCACCTACCTCTGTGCGGGTGATACGGTGGAACTTTCAAAAGACGTCACGGCTGACGTTCTCTGGCCGCCGGAGGGTTTCACGCCGAAAAGCGACAACGACGGCTCTTTGGTGCTTTTGATCCGCTATGCGGGCAGAAGCGTGTTAATGGCGGGGGACATCACGGATTTATACGACGCGCTTTGTGCTACACGGGCGGATATACTGAGGGTCGCCCACCACGGCTCAAAATACGCGACAAGTCAGGCGTTTCTGGATATCGTCCGCCCCGAGGCGGCGATCATATCTGTAGGCAGCAATGCCCATGGGCATCCAACCGAAGAGGTGCTGAACCGCCTGAATGGCATAGAAGCGACTGTTTACCGTACGGACGAATGCGGAGCGGTATTCGCGGACATATACGCAAACGGAGAATATTATATCGATACCTACCTGGATACGGAGGCGTAAATGGATCATCGGGTTTTTAGGGATCGGGCGGAAAGACACGAGCTTTCCGGCGTATATCTTTTTGAGGGGCAGGAGGAATACCTGAAGGAAGAGACCCTCGCTTTTCTGTGCCAAAACCTGCTGACCCCGGGTTTTGAAGCGCTCAATGAAACGATCCTGGAGGATTCCGACGCCGACACGGTATACGAATGCGCGCTGGCGGTTCCGTTCATGTGCGACAAACGGCTGGTGATCGCAAAAGACCCCGTTTTCCTGAAACGGGCAAAAACCGAAGACGAATCCGAGGGAGATCAGCCCGCGGAGGCTCCTGAGGAAGACAAACCCTCAGAAACCGGAAACCGGATAATCGATCTCGTACAGAACAATCCCGGCTCCTCCGTGGTGATCCTGTACATGCGCGGGACTGCCAAAAAGGGGAAGATCTATAATCTCCTGAAAAAGCAGGACAGGGTGGTTCTGTTTGACTGCCTGCAGGACAACGACCTTATAAAATTCATAAAACAGAAATGCAAAGAACGCAAATGCGATATCACCGCGGATGCTGTAGATGCGCTGATCACGTCAGTGGGGCATTCCATGCTGGACCTGCTTGCAGAGATCGAAAAGCTCACCGCCTATAAAGCCCAGGGACAGATCGGGGTGGAGGATGTGCTTCAGTTTGCGTCCGTCAGCGTCGAAGATTCCGTTTTCAGGATGATCGACCTTATGCTGATGGGGCAGGCAGCAAAATCGTATCAGATCCTGAACGAGCTGCTTTCAAGAAATGAGTATCCGGCAGTTATCCTCAGCATGATCACGCGCCAGCTCCGCCTTATGGCGCACGTGAAGGCGCTGACTCAAAAGGGGCTGAAAATCGAAACTGTCGCCTCCAGGCTCGGCATCAAGGACTGGAGCGCAAAAAGGATAGCCTCCCAGGCAGCAAGGGCGGATCTCAATAAACTGATAAGCGCATACCGCAAGAGCACGCAGACTGATTTCCGCATAAAATCCGGCGAGATCCGCAGCGACCTGATGGGCCTGCACGAAATGATGATCGTTCTCAAAAAAAGCTCTGAAAAATAAATTGTATGCGGAACAAAACCGCCTTTTCTGCGACAAATCATCCGGAGGGATGTATTATGAAGCGTTTGATCGCTATCCTGATGATATGTATGCTCATGCTTTCGGCGGCATCTGCCTTATCGGAGAGCGGAGAGCTTCCGCCGGATGAAGTGTTCGAAGCGGCGAAAGCGGCTGTCGTGCAGATGAGTGAAAGAAAGTTTTCCGCCGCTGTGGAGACGCTTGGCCTCAAGGGCAGGCTGAGCAAGGACGCGCTGACGCGCATCGTGGACGAAAACTGCCGCAGGATCTATAACCTGAACGTGCAGAGCGAGTACTCCGTATGCTGGAGGCAGGACGGAAAGATCTACCTCGCGGTTCCTTTGGAGGAACCCACAGACGGCTTTATCGACACCGCGGTGTTCACCCTGAGTGAAAAGTTCGAGTTCACGGCGCTGGAATTCGATCTGTGGTCCTTTGCCATGGACGGGTGCGCGTACGCAAAGAATGTAAAATGGCACGTGGAATATGTGCCGAACTATTTCGTGATCGTGGACTGAAAAGACCTTTCCGCTGCTGCGGAAAGGTCCAGTGCCGGTGGCGGGGGTCGAACCCGCACGGGTGATGAGCCCAACGGATTTTGAGTCCGCCTCGTCTGCCAATTCCAACACACCGGCAAACAAATAGATTATATCTGCTTGAGAAGCGAAAATCAAGCCTTGACGCCAATAAAATCATGTAAAAGATCGACGGTGAAAACGTTTGGATACCCAGCAGCTTGAGCTTATCGAACTGGCCGCGAAAGGCGACAGCCAGGCGTTTGAACGCCTGGTTATGCCGCATGAAAAGATGATGTACGCCCTGGCCCTGCGCATGTGCCAAAACCCGGAAGACGCCAAGGACTGCATGCAGGACGCCATGATACGCATATTCCGCTCCCTTCCGACTTTTCGGGGCGACAGTTCCATATCCACCTGGATCTACCGCATCGTAAACAATACCTGCCTGGACAGCCACAGGCGCAAAAAGGTGAGAAGGGCAGAATCCCTCGAGGAGCTTGACGAAGCCGGATGGACCGCGCCCGATCCCTCGCCGGGGCCTCAGGAAGAACTGGAGAGGCAATCCCTGAAAAGCGCCTTGTCCCGCGGAATATCCCTGCTGCCGGACAACATACGTTCCGCTGTGGTGATGCGCGATATCCACGGCTTCAGCTACGAAGAGATCGCCGAGACCCTGGATATCAACATCGGCACGGTAAAAAGCCGCATAAACCGCGGCAGGGAAAGGCTCAGAAACTTTTTGATCGAAACAGGCGAACTGGATTGAATATCGTGCGTCAAAGCTGTGGAGGCTGATGAAATGAACAATATACGTTTGAACGATCTGAACGACGAAAAGATCAGCGAACTGCTGAAAGGTCTGGATGACGACATCCAGGTCCCGCTGGACGTTTCTGCCGCCTGGAGGAGGGCTGTTCGCAAGGAAGCCGCTTCTATCCGTTTTTTGCCCAGGCTCAGGCGCTGGGGCGAAATGGCTGCGGCCATCGTGCTGATGGTGGGCCTGACCTTTTTGTGGCGCGGAGCGCTGAAGCCCCAGTCGCACGGCGATCAGGCCGGCCCGGCGCAAAGCGAAAAGTATATCTACATTCTCCAGGAAGAGGGCGCCGCCATGACGCTGCTTGCTTCCGACAGCAGCCTTGCAGAAACGAACGGCACTGATGACATTGATGAAGAAACGCTCACCTTCACGACAGCTGACGAAAACGTGCTTCCCAAAGAAGAAAGCGCCGACGTCAAAATGATGCTGGCCGCAAAAGCGGATACCGGCGCATACGGCTTTTCTCCGGAGATCGTCAAATACGCGTACGCTGACCTGAGCGTGAAAGATCCGGGCGAGACCCACTCACAGATGCACGCGCTGGTGAAAAACTTTGACGCGTATATCGAATCGGAAGAATATGCCCAAGACGACGACAGCAGCATCAGCGGACGCATTCGCGTGCGGGCAGACCAGTTCGAGGAAATGGCGGACGCACTGAAGAACCGGTTCAAAGGGATCGAGCTGAACGTATTTGAAGAAGATATCAGCACCCTGTACCGCGACGGAAGCGAAAGGCTGGAAGCGGCCTACCGGGCGATCGAGGAACTGACCAGGCGTCTTGAAACCGTACCGGAAGCCGAAATCGCCGCTCTGTACGACCAGATCAACCGGATGTACGACGATATCGACCTGTTCAGAGGCGAGCAGAACGCGTACCTCGCGGATACCCAGTACTCCACCGTCTTTTATACCATCCGCCAAAGGGCTGCGCTTGGATCGTTTGTGGCATTCTTCAGGCCGAGCGAAACGGGCGGTCTTGCGGGATTCGCGCTCGATTTTGTGAAGGTCGCGCTGGTGCTGCTGCCGGTGATCGCGCTCACCGCGTATATCGCGATCCGGCACGCCAACATGGCGCAGCGGAAAAAACTCTACAGACAACCCGCGTAAAAAACGGCCGTCCGAAAAACCGGACGGCTGTTTTTAATGGCTGTTTACGCCTGGCAGGATTCGCAGTTTCCGGGGCAGGCGGCGCCTTTATTTCTGGAACAGCTGCCTTCGAGCCGGATCGCGTCTGCCGCGACTGACATATCGGCAAGGCTGTTTTCGCTTCCGACCAGCGTAAACCCGTAGCGCGCAAAGAAGCGCACGGTGTCCGAAGAGCAGGTGATGCAGATGCCTGCCGCGTTCAGCTCCTGCGCTTTATACAAAAGCATCCGTGCCAGCAGATCGCCGATATACATTCCGCGTTTTTCAGGAACGACGCCCAACAGATCGATGCGGAAATGGCTGTCGGCGTCGATATATAAGCGCCCGGTCCCCGCGGGCACGTCGTTTTCATCAAAGCAGACAGCGTAAAACGCCATCTGGTCCCATTCGTCCCGGCCATCGGGGAATTCGGGAATGTCCTTTCTGAGATCGACGGCGATCAACGACGCTTCGTCTCTGCTGGTCATGTATTTTCCTCTGTACATACTGCCTCCGAAAGCTGCGCCCGGCGCATAATTATCTGTAGACATATTATAGCATAACTGTACGCGGAATCAAGCGCCGTTCGTTGAATCTTAATGCACTTTCAGGTATAATATACGCATCTGTCAAAAAGGAGTGTACATACATGGAGAATCAGGAACGCGATCTCGTTGTGTTCAAAGACGAAAACGACAAAGAGATCACCATGGAAGTGCTGGATTACTTCTTCTACGAAGGCGAAGAATACGCTACCCTGGTGGAATACGATCCAAACAGCAAATGCGCCGCGTGCGAAACGCAGTCCTGCGATACCTGCGAAGCGGGAAACGAGCAGGTGGACGTCACCATCATGAAGATCGTTCCGGTGGGCGACGACGAAGAGGAATTCGTCCCCGTGGACGACAGCCTGGCGGCCCGGCTTGTTGAACTGCTCAACAGCGGAGCGTTCGACGGCGCGAACGACGATGACGAATAAGACCGGAGCCCGGCAGCATGCCGGGCTTTCCTGTATACGCGCGGAGGCGTACGCCAAGATCAACTGGGCGCTTTTCATCCGCGGCACGCGAAGCGACGGCTATCACGAGCTCGATATGCTGATGCAGACGATAAGCCTAAGCGATACGCTTGTGATCGAAAAAAGCGACTCCATCCAACTGATCGTGAACGGCGAACCCTCAAAAGACCCGGAAAGCGATCTTGCGGTAAAAGCCGTGCGCGCGCTTACTGCCTTTGCGGGCAGACCGATCGGTGTAAAAATCGACCTGACCAAGAGGATACCCGCCAGAGCGGGGCTCGGCGGCGGCAGCTCCGACGCGGTAAATGTGCTGCTGGCGGTCAAAGAGCTGTACGATATCAATATCAGCCGGACCGATATGAAGGACATTGCGCTCCGTCTTGGGGCGGACGTTCCGTTCTTTCTCACGGGCGGCCTGTGCCGCGTGCGCGGCATCGGTGAAAAGATCGAACCCCTCGCGCCATTGGATAAAAAGTATCTGGTGATCGTGCGCGTGGGGGAGGGCCTCGGCACAAAAGACGTGTACGGGAAATACGATGAAATGCACCTTCCGCCCAGTATACTGGATATGGAAACGTGCATGCGCGCGTTTTCTGCGGGGGACTGGGAGCTCCTTGACGAAATGGAATTGAACGACCTGGAAAAGCCGGCTTCGGCGCTGATGCCCGAGATCGGAGAAACGAAAAAAGAACTCAGGCGCCTCGGCAGCATATTTACGCGCATGAGCGGAAGCGGCTCCGCCGTATACGGTGTATTTCACACAAAAGAAGCAGCGCAGGCGGCTGCTGACCGTATGCGCTGCGGGATCGTCTGCGAAACGAAGTCTTAGCCAAGGCTGCTTACAGCCTCATGCGCCACGCTGCGCAGAATACGTATCAGATTCGGGTTTGCCTCCGTTCCGGGGATGTTCCGGTATTGGGGCTTGCCCGAATCGTTTTTACCTGTATATTCCCGTTCAGCGGGCGCAAAGCTGTTTTCGCCGGGCGCGCGGCCAAACAGCGTTTCAAACCATACCGCGGCTGCCAGATACCTGCCGTAATCGTAGGAGAGATGGAATCCGTCCCTTGTAAGCGCGATGCCGCCCTTTTCGGGGTCGAACGCGGCAAGCTTTCGCGCTTTGGCCACCGCGTCGCCTACCGGTATAATGTCGGCGGAAACGGCCTTCGCCGCTTTGCGGTACGCGGCAGAAAGCCTTTCGTGCATCTCAAAGCGGTCGCTGTGATAGGTGACGAACTGCGGATGGGTGGAATCATACTCGTATGCCCAGGTCTCGTTGATAAACAGCTTTGCGCGGGGATGACGCTCGCGCACGAAGGCCGCCAGGGTTTCGACGTAAGGGAAATATGTCTCCTCCACGCCGCTGAAATGGCTGGCCTGCTGTAGGGTGATCACGTCCCAGTCATCGTCGTTTACGCCCGTCAAAAGGGACGCGCGGCCCAGGGACACGTTGTTTTCGTAGTATTCGTAGCAGGGCTGGCCGCTTTGCAGGTTTTCGCAGTGCCTTTCGAGGGAACAGCCGCCGATATACAGGTCTCCCAGGCGGACGTCTTCGCCTTCAGACAGGGCAATATCCCTTACGTAACGCTGGCAGTCTACCGAAAAGCTGTTGCCGATGGACAGGATCTTCATAACGACCTCCGGAATCAGTAGTTTATTCGTGTCTCTGGTACCAGGAAAGGAATGCTCCGTAATCTCTTGTGATCAGCGGCGCGCCTTCGCCGAATGCATCCGAAGCAAATACCGTGCTTTCGCTTTGGACAAAAACCACCTGCAGATCCGGTGCTGAAAAAGCAAGGGGACCTACATTCTGCACCGAAGCAGGAACAGCGACCGCCATGTACGCGCCATCCGCAAACGCCTCTTCTCCGATTTCGGCAATCCCGCTGCCCAGTACGATCACGTGATCCCTGTCCAGCGCAATTACTGTCACGCGTATCTCGCATACTTTATCGCCGAAAGCATCGAGGAGCTGCTTTGTTTCGACCCTGACTGTCGATGATATCTGCTCTTCGCCAGCAGAAATAAGCGCGGCTCCTTCAGGGAGCGGGCCCTCCAGGGCGGGATCGGGTGCGCTCTCTCCGGGATAGAGAAGGCACAGCTGCTCTTCCTCCGCGTCCACACAGTATACCGGTATGACCAGGGAATGCCGGCTGTCCGCAAGGGACACGCATACTACATCGGTCAGTCCCGGCGAAACGGCTGTAACGCGCCCGCTTTCGTCCACCGTGCATACGTCTTCGTCCAGGCTGGTATAGGCCATAAGTTCATCGGTGTTGGTAAACACGATGTCCGCCTGCTGACCGGCCTTCAGAAGAAGCTCGTTTTTCTGTGCCGACAGCACGAAGGGCGCCGGAGTTCCGCCGGTGCGGAAAGCGTATTTCAGTTTGCAGCTGGACGCGATCTGGGAATAGGGCACCCAGTATTCGTGCACAGCGGCCTGGTAGGAAGCGGAATTTGCGGGCGTGAACGTGACCGAAAAATCCATGGACATGCCGCGGCTCAGCCGTCCGGTCTTGATGGTGGCGCTCAGAAGGGAATCCACAATGTGCACGTATTCCACGCCGTTGTACTTCGTGCAGCCCACGGCGATCACGTAGTGCCCCGGAACGTTCACGATCACCACGCTTTTTCCCGTGTTCAGAAAGCTCTGCAGCTTCGCGTACGTATCCAGAGAGCCGGTATACAACGATACGCCGGGCATGTTTTTGAGATAGGACGCGTAGTAGCTGGCGGCGTTTGGCGGCGACATGCTGGAACCCGTATTGGACCATACGGGCTTTACGGACAGGTAATTATATAGAATATCTGCTTTTGCCTGGGCAGTGCCCGCATAACCGCACAGATACTGATAGGCGTGGGAGAACGAAAACAGGCAGCAGCCTCTGCCGGTAAGGAACTTATCGGAGTAGGGATATATCGTATCGTGGCCGTACAGGGCAAGCAGCCTGTCCTTCAGCATGCGGTCCCAGAAGCCTTCCGTGCTGCGGGCGCCGCCCTCGTACTGGTAGTAAAAGCTGATACGCGAAGAAACGCTCGCATCCTGGGATGCGTGCGCCAAAGCGGAAAGCCCCAAAACCAGCACGATGAGTGCCAGGCAGAACAGGAAGCGTTTCAATCTTTCTCCTCCAAAGAAAGCTCTGGTTTAATGACCTGCCAGGCTGAGATCAGCCCGCTTAAATCGGTTCTGGCGTTCGCCGGGCTCGTGGACGGCAGGCATATATCCTCGATCCCCGACGAATCAAAAGCATATCGCAGGTACAGCTCGTGCGCCTTTTTCCCGTTGGTATAGACGCTTTGGATGCGGGTTTGTTCAATCAGTGCGCGAATATCGTTTGGGACCGCGCGGCGTATGGAAGCGTCGCTGGAGCCGGTGATATCGCATTCCCTGAGCACGTCCCACAATGCGATCCCGTGCCGGAGCAAAAGCGCCCTCTTCTCTTCGACGGTGACCGGAACTCTTTCCTCAAACAGGCAGGCCATCACGCGCCAGAAGCGGTTTTGCTTATGGCCGTAATAGAAGCCCGTTTCCCGCGAACGGACGGACGGGAAAGTCCCCAGTATGAGCACGCGGCTGTCCGCGGCGTATACCGGAGGAAAAGGATGCTTTGGCATTTTGTCACCGGCGCAGATTCTTTGCTTTCATAGGGCATTATACCCCTTGTGCATAATTATGTCAAATATATTACAGCTTTATGTCATAACAGATTGTGGATCGCATACCATACAGCGTCAGAATCGTTTGCGGCGCTCACGGCGTCGCACACTTCCTTTACGCACGGCAGCGCGTTTTCGACCGCTATACCAATATCCGCCTCCCGCACGAGCGACACGTCGTTTTCATAATCGCCCATGCCTGCCACGCGGGAAACGCCGGGGCATAACCGCTTTATGCGCTTCAGAGCCGCGCCTTTTCCGCCGTGAGAGGGCAGCACTTCAAGTCCTACCGGCCAGGAGCGCTCGAACAAAAATCTGCCTTTATACCTTTCGATAGCTTCAAGCCTTAGTGAAACAGCCTGTTCCGGCGTATTTTCGATCAGCACGGCTTTATAGAACGGGGGCCGCGCTTCGGCGAAAGCATCTGCAAGGCTCCGGTTTTCATCCCGCTTCCAGCGAAGCAGCTCGCCTTCGCCGTACCACAGATCGATCTGGCATGTTCCGGGAGCGCACAGCGCTTTGACGGCAGTCAGGATTTCATCCGGAAGGCAGCAAAAGTCCAGCACGCTGAAGCTTTCATGGTGCACGATCAGGCCTCCGTTGAGCGCCATAACGGGAGCGTTCGGGCGCAGGATGTGTACGAGGTCTTTCAGAAATTCCGGGCTCCTGCCGGAGGCCACGGTAAACAGCCCGCCCTCTTCCTGAAACCAGCGGATGGCTTCGAGGTTCCTTGAAGAAACGCTGCCGTCGGGGGAAGCCAGCGTGCCGTCAAAATCAGTGCATAAAAGCGTTCCGCTAAACCGTCCCATCTTCTTTGCTTCCTTTCGTAAGATCACGTATCCAGGTGAAGCGGTTCACCTCAAAAGCAGCCACGGCGCATTTGAGCAGCTGGTCGCTTTTCAGGATCAGAAACACCCATACAGGCTCAAGTTTCCATACATATGCCGCCAGGAAGGAGAACAGCAATACGATGCCCCATTGAAAAATCAGGTCGTTGTAGAAAACGAATTTCGTAAGTCCGCCGCCACGCACGATGCCGGTAAGACACGGCGCCTGGTACGACGTTCCGACGGACGTGATCGAAAGCACCAGCAGGAATTGCCGCGCGTACGCTTCGGCGGCTTCTGTTTCCAGCCTGTAAAACCGTATCACCGGCATGCGCAGCGCAAAGATCGTAAGCCCTGTAACGATGCCGGTCAACAGGAAAAGGCATTGCATCGTGTGCACGTATTCCTTGAGCCGGCTGTCTTTGGAGCCCACAAGCTTCCCGGTCAGCACGCCTGCAGCGTTGCCCCCGCCGTAGGCGAACACGCTGATCACGTTGAATGTGGAAAGCGCAAGGGAATTGGCGCTGATAGCGTCCGCGTTCATGTGGCCGATGATGGAAGTCTGTATGAACATGGCGATGCCCCAGGACGCGCCGCCCAGCATGATGGGCGTGGCGTATTTGAAATAGTCGCGCCACAGTACAGAATTGAACGTGAACATGCGGCGCGGCGTCAGACGCAGCTTTCGGTCTGTTAAAAATGTGTATACCAGGATCACAGCGAGCTCAAAGCACCTGGCGATCAAAGTGGCGATGGCTGCGCCGCGAATGCCCATTTCCGGAAAACCGAAGTGCCCGTAGATCAGGCAGTAGTTGAAAAACAGGTTGACGAACAGGGAAGACAGCATCACGGCAAAGCCGATCTTTGCGTTTTCCACCGAGCGCTGCGCTGCCAGGATCACGGTGCTTATGCACCATACAGGATAGGTAAAACGGATCACCTTCAGGTATTCGCAGCCGGATGCCACGATCTCCCTGTCGTTGCTCAAAAGGGAAAGTATCTGTCCTGGCATAACGCTCGTGAGGATCAGAAACAGCATGCCGAAGAATAGGCCCGTGATCAGCCCGATGCTGCTTATGCTGTACAGGGGCGATACGCGGCGGGTGCCCCAGTACTGCGCGCCCAGCACCACCACGCCTTCTCCCGCGGCTACTACCACCATCTGCAGCAGGAACTGAATCTGATTGGCCAGCGTTGCGCCGTTCAGCGCCAGGGCGGAATACCGGCTGAGCATGGCGTTGTCCAGCAGCGCCACACTGAAGGAAAGCAGGTTCTGAAAAGCGATAAAGAACAAAAGGGAGAAATAGCTTTTATAGAAGCCTCTGTCTTTCGTAAAAAGCATATACACCTCCGGCGAGTCGTGTAAAATTATAGGAAACCGCAGCCCGGGAATCAAGTTCCAGCGCGTAATAATTTGTAAAAGTACGATTCATCATAAAAAGAATATTCCATAGTTTCTTGGAAATAACCTTTCCCATCTTGCCATTCGGGCGGCGCCGATATATTATTATCAAGTAGAAAACCGAAAGCATGCAACCATGAAGTGCGTTAAGCTGTGTGCTTCCAACCGGCATAAGGAAACGGATTACTTTGCCATAAACCCGTCACTTGTTACGGTTGACAACGCCGGATTTTTGTAATAGAGTATGAATATCTCTGTAGCGCCTAAGCAAGTGTGTTCGGGAGGGAACTATGTCCGGAGCGGTTGGGGTGGTATTGACGATCTTTATCCTGATGGGCGTGGGTATGCTGCTTACGCACATCGGCTGGATCGGAGACGGCGCGTCTTCTTTTTTGTCAAAATTCGTGGTGAAGGTCGCGCTGACCGCGACGGTCATCCAGAATATGTTCGGCAAGTTCACTGCCGAATCCCTCAAGAGCATGGCGGCAGGCCTTGTGCTGCCTTTTGCAGCCATCGCGATCGTGATGTGCCTGGGTATTCTGATCGCAAAACGCCTGCACATGCCGCAAAACCGTTTCGGCGCGTTCGTATGCACCTTCACGTTTTCCAACAGCGTTTTTATCGGCCTGCCTGTATGCAACGCACTTTTCGGGGAAGACTCGGCTACATATACCCTCATTTACTATATCGCCAATACCGTGATGTTCTGGTCTGCGGGCTATGCCCTGATGCGAAGGGACGGGGGAGTTCAGAAAGAAGAACGCTCCTTCCTTTCCATTCCTGCTTACCTTCTGGCAAAAGACAAAAATGACGAACGGTATGTTCCGGCCAAAAACGCGCTGTTTTTTCTGAGCAAGACCGTTCCGCTGCCCTTGCTGGCCATGATCCTCAGCGTGATATTGATCCTTTTGCATGTCAGTCTGCCCGGCTTTATCATGAACACCACGAAGTACCTTGGCAATACCGTAACGCCGCTTTCGCTGATTTATATAGGCTGCTGCCTGATGAGAATGATCCGTTCCGGGCAGCTCAGATGGCAGAAGGGCTATTCCTGGGTGATCGCCGGGAAGTTCGTGCTCCTGCCCGGCATCGTTATAGCGCTGATCCAGCTGTTCTCCCTGATTCCGGCTATGAACAATGTGCTGGTCGACCAGCTCAAGTGTACGCTCATCATGGAATCCGCCATGCCCAGCATGACGCAGACCACCATCGTGGAAAGCAGCTGCGGCGGCGACAGCGAATACACGGCGGGCGCAACGGCCTTAACGACGCTTTTGTCTTTCGCGGTGATCCCGCTGTATACCGTCATTATAAACGCGATCGTATAAAGGGAGCTGTAGAAGAACATGTTCGGCCGGAATAAAACAGAGAAAATCACAAGGTACGACCCTCAGAGATATACGCCGGTGATACGCTGCAGCATCTGCAACGGGGAACAGGTTGCGGGCTTTCTGGACGGCGCGAACGGGCGCATGGAGGAAATCATGCTCCTGCGCGGTCCGGAGGACCTGGAACAATTCAAAAAGACTTACGGCATCACCGGAGAGATACGTAAAATATACTAATAGGAATACTGGACTGGTATGGAAAAAGGTTAGTGGGTAGTGATATAATATATGCATAGAAGGGAAGGATTCTATGCCAAGCAACAACAGCAAGTATACCCAGGAGATGCGGGAGCAAACAGCGGAGTACATACTGCGAAGCGGAAAGTC
>JAFZPV010000037.1 GCA_017552535.1 Clostridia bacterium | reverse complement strand
GAAGTGGATGGAAAAGAGGTGGAGTTGGCTTCTGACACCGCGAAAACAAAATCCAGCTTGCGGACGCTGCCGCTGGTGCCGGTTTTCAAGGAGCTGCTTTTGAAAAAGCAGGCAGAGCAGAAAGAATTTCGCCGCCTTTGTGGAAAAACGTACTGCACCGACTACCTGGATTACATCTGTGTTGATCAGCTTGGGAAACGGACAAGCCCGGATTACATCACGGAATATTTTCCGAAATTCCTGAAGAAAAACGGGCTGCGCGTCATCAGATTCCACGATTTGAGACATAGCTGTGCGTCGATGCTGCTGGCCAATGGCGTTCCCATGAAACAGATTCAGGACTGGATGGGGCACAGCGATTTTTCCACAACGGCAAACATCTACGCCCACCTGGATTACCAGTCGAAGGTCACTTCGGCGGAAGCAATGCTGGCTGGTCTGGGGCTGAAAGCAACGGGAATTGAGCCTCTTTCGGAGTAACCGGAATGTCCAGAGGTACCAGGAGAGAAAAAATCAAGAGCGCTTTTTTCTCTCCTGCGAATCAATGAAGTGCTGCGAAGCCTTATCACGCAAGGGTTTGCAGGGGATGCGTTTTCTCTCCAAAATTCAGAGATGCATCAAAATGGTGGAATGGCCAGGAGAGCAAAAAACGCTCATAACACCATGAAAATCCTTATGTCTCAAGGCCCCTCGCAGGATTGAGGACATGACCAAAAATCATCCCCTCAATTTGGAACCTCGTCGATTTCTGATGGCTCCTGACATGCGAAAACCCGCCTGAAACCTACGTTTCAGACGGGTCAATGGCGGAGCGGGTGGGATTCGAACCCACGGACGGTTGCCCGTCACCTGATTTCGAGTCAGGGCCGTTGTGACCACTTCGATACCGCTCCAAGATATTTCCACCCTGATTTTCACCCTGTAAATTGGAGAGAAAACCAGGAGAGAAAGCAAGAGGTTCTAACCTTTTCAAGACCCGGGAAGCCTTGAAAAATAAGGATTTCCGCCAGGGGGTGTTCCAAATTGCCGGGACGATTTCGAGTCAGGGCCGTTATGACCACTTCGATACACCTCCGCGATGCCGCTATTGCGGACGCGGCGCCGGACCGGGAGCCGACTCATACCGTACAAAGTATTATAGTTGCGCGTCCTGCCGGTGTCAAGTTATGATTTGGGATTCTTCGCCGGGGCGGCCTTATTGAGCATTAACAGCATGCGACAATTCCTCGTCCTCCTGCCTTCCCGTTTCCTGGGACTTCCTTCGGAATCTTCGCCCCGGGGATCCAGTCCCGCATATGTGGAAACGGACGATGCAGTCTTGCAGCCCGCATCTGGATTATAGTCGGATTACAAGGATGGTTCTTACGGCAGGACGCATATTACCGGACGAACACCGAAGTCTCCGACGACAAATGAGCCGGCTTTGTAGACGCAGCCTGCGTCGTCAACGAAGGCTGCATACCAGTATGCTCTGCCAGGATTGCGCAGCCACCAAAAGCATCCACCGTCATATAAGGCGAACGCGCCTTGTATCTCCGCATACGCAGTGGGATAACAGATCCGCACGCTGTCGAGCATGAAACAGCTGTAGTCTTTACCCTCGCCGGAACGACCAGTAGCTTCATTGATGCTCAGCAGCCACACCTTATCATCTGTGTCATTGCCGCCTTTTGAACGATAACCGGGATTGCCTTCGTTGACGAGGGTGACGGTTTTGATCTTCGCCTGCTCTTCCGCGCTGAACGCCGCGTCAAAGAAGTCTTCGTTCAGCCACCTGCGCAGCATGCACGTCTCCCAGCTCACACCGCTGTAAGATTCGTGATACGGCATCGCGTCCAGAGCATACCTGCTGATGAGGACAAGGCTGCCGTCCGCTTGCACGTCCAGGACGATCCACTCGATCGGTTCTGTGCCATTTTCGGCATTGTTGTCCTGCTCATAGGAACCGAATGATACGACGTCTCCGATTTCATACGCATCCTGTCCGCTTTTCATCAAACAACTCGTTTCCGCGTGCCGGCCATCCGGTTTTTGCGTATCGGCAAAACCAGTGCCCGCCAGCATGAGGGTCAGCATCATGCAAATCAAAAGCAGCCTCTTCATAAACATCACTCCCGTATTTCCGTTTACATATTAGCACGTCGCAGCCGGATTTACAAGCCGGTCTGCTCCTTTTCGCGGGATTCAGCCCGCGATTGCAGATCTTCGCCGGCGTGTGCATTTCGCTTTCGCGTGCCGTCTTCACGTTTTTAGGCCAAAATATTGTCATCCGCGTGCTTTTCTGTTATAATGTAGAATAGAATATTGTTTATCGCGGAGGCAGGGATGAAAAACGTCGCTTTGATCTTTGCGGGGGGAACCGGCAGCCGGCTCACCAGCGGCACCGTGCCCAAGCAGTTTCTGATCCTGTCGGGCAAGCCCGTGATCATCCATACGCTGGAGTATTTCCAGTTCAGTCCCCTGATCGACTCCATCTGCGTGGTGTGCCTGGAAAGCCGCATCCCGCAGCTCAAATCGCTTCTGGCCCGGTACGACATCAGCAAGGCGGACATCGTCATTCCCGGCGGCACCACCGGTCAGGAGAGCATCTTTTTGGGCCTTCAGGCCATATATGAGCATGACAGCGATCCCGCTGATACCCTGGTGCTCATACACGACGGCGTGCGGCCGCTGATCAGCGACAAGACCGTGACTGACTGTGTGGAATGCGCCCGCAAAAACGGCAACGCCATCACCGTGACCAACGCCATCGAGACCATCATGGCCGCGGGCGACGACGGCAACATCGACACGGTGATCGACCGCACCCGCGCCCGCCTGGTGCGCGCGCCCCAGTGCTTCTTCCTGAAGGACATCTACGAGGCGCACCTGAGGGCACAAAAAGAAGGCTACACCCAGGCCATCGACTCTGCCACGCTCATGCGCCACTACGGCCACCGGCTCTTTACCGTGGACGGCCCCGCGGAGAACATCAAGATCACCACAGCCTCGGACTATTATATGGCCCGCGCCATCATGGACGCGCGGGAGAACAGCCAGATCTTCGGCCTATGAGCTATATCAGCGAATGCCCCGGGCGGGAAGAATACAGCAAGGTCATCCTGAGCGCCGCGTCCCATGGACCGGACGCCGGCTTTCTGCGGGGCGAACGCGTGCTGATCACCGGCGCCACCGGCATGCTGGGCGGCGCGCTGGCCCGCACGCTTTTGTACCTGAACCGCACGCTGGATCTGGGCATAAAGCTGCTTCTGCCCGTGCGGGACGAAGGCCGGGCCCAGGAAGCCCTGCAAGGCGTATGGGGCAGGGACGACGCGGAGGTTTTTGCCTGCGACCTGACCCATCCAATCGAGATTGACGGGCCCGTGGGCTTTATCGTGCACGCGGCGTCGCCCACGGCGTCAAGGGAATTTGTGGAGCATCCGGCGGGCGTTCTGACCGGTATGATCACCCAGCAGATGAACCTGCTCTCCTTTGCGAAGAGCCGGAATGTGCACAGATATGTCTATCTGTCCTCCATGGAGGTATACGGCGTACAGCAGGGCAAGGTCTCGGAGGCGGACCTCGGATACGTGGACCCCGCAAGCGTGCGCTCCTGCTATCCCGAAGGCAAGCGGGCCTGCGAACTCATGTGCCTGTGCTATGCCAGGGAGCACGGCCTGCCCGCCTGCAGCGCCCGGCTGGCCCAGACCTTCGGCGCGGGCGCACGGCCCGGCGACAGCCGTGCGTTTTCCCAGTTTGCGAAAAGCGCACTGAAGGGCGATGATATCGTTCTGAAAACAGCAGGCGCGTCCATGGGCAATTATGTCCACCTGGCCGACGCGGTGAGCGCACTGATATACCTGATGGCTTTGGGCCTTCCCGGCGAAAGCTACAACGTCTGCGGCGACAAATGCCACGCGCGCATACGGGAGCTGGCGCTTCTGATCAGCCGCACGCTTTCCGGCGGAAAGAGCCAGGTCAGGTGCCTGGGTGAAAGCCCGGATGCCCTCCCCTACGCGCCGGACACCTCGTTCATCATGAACAATAGTAAGCTCCGCTCTCTCGGCTGGCAGCCCCGCTTCGGGCTGGAGGACATGGCCCTGTCCCTGGGCCGCGGCCTGCAGGAAGCGGAAAACATACAGTCCCCGCTTATCTGACCCGGCAGCACTGCCCGAATTCATACCGTTTCACCTGAACCACGAAAGGAGCGCCGCATATGGATTTCCATACCAGACCAGAATGGCAGAACATCGAGGTGCAGTCCATCAACCGTCTGCCCGCGCACTCTCCCTGGGCAAACACCTACGCCCTTTCGCTGGACGGCTCGTGGCGCTTCAAGCTGTGCGAGCATCCTTCCCAGCTGCCCGCGGGCTTTTATCTGCCGGACTTCAACGACGAAGACTGGCGGGACATCACCGTGCCAGGCAACTGGGAGCTGCAGGGCGAAGGCGAGCCCATATACACCAACTGGGTATATCCCTTCACGGACGAGCCGGGCGCCCACCAGATCGCTCCCGGCTTCAGTGCGGATTCGGACTACGCCGCCACGCGCAACCCGCCGGGTTTGCCCGACAAGATCCCCACGGGCCTGTACCGGCGGTTTTTCGATCTGCCGGACCACTTTGTGGGCAAAAGGCTGATACTGCATTTCGGCGGCGTGGAGTGCGGGTTCTACGTGTGGGTGAACGGCAATCCCGTGGGCTATTCCCAGGACAGCAAGCTGGCCGCGGAATTCGACATCACCCGCCTGTGCTACGCGGGCACCAACCAGGTGACGCTGCAGGTGATGCGCTATACGGACGCGACGTACCTGGAGGATCAGGATTACTGGCACCTGTCCGGCGTCTTCAGGCCCGTTACTCTGTTTGCCAAGCCCCGCACGCACATCGAAGACGCCTTCGTGACCGCCGACATGGACGGAAACTTAAAGGTAGACGTATCGGTCACGCGGGTGAGCGGCTACGCGGACACGCTGGTGCGCCTGCACATATACGATCCGGACGGCAACATCATCTATAAGGAAAAGCGTTCCCCGTCCGCAAAAATGCCTCATTTCGGCGACACCTCCTCCCCCATGCCCGGCCACGCGCGCTTTCATATCCATATCGATTCTCCCCGGCTGTGGACGTGCGAAACGCCCAATCTCTACCGCGTGCACCTGGCCCTGCTGGACCCTGGCAGCGGCGACGCCGCCGACCGCGAGCGCATCCGCTTCGGCTTCCGCACGGTAAAGATCGAAGACGGCGTTCTGAAGATAAACGGCGTGCGCGCCATCATCCGTGGTGTGAACCGCCACGAGCACTGCGTGTCCACGGGAAGGCACGTGCCCCACGAACAGATGAAGCGGGAAGTGCTTCTGATGAAGCAGATGGGCATAAACGCCGTGCGCACCTGCCACTATCCCGACGATCCGTATTTTTACGACCTGTGCGACGAATACGGCCTGATGGCCGTTTGCGAAACGAACCTGGAGACCCATGGTTCCGGCTCCATGCTGACCAACGACCCCGAATGGGCGGAGTGCTTCCTGACCCGGGCGCGCCGCATGGCCCAGATCCACAAAAACCACCCCTCCATCATCATCTGGTCCCTCGGCAACGAAAGCGGCGTCGGCCCCAACCACGCCGCCATGGCGGGCTGGCTGAGGGCGTACGACCCCACCCGCCCCGTGCAGTACGAGTCCGGCGCGCCGGGCAAAGCGGTGAGCGACATCCGCTGCCCCATGTATCCCACCTACGAGCGCATCGTGGACCTTCTGTCTGACCAGTCAGACGACCGTCCCGTGATCCTGTGCGAATACGCCTACCAGATCCTCAATTCCGGCGGCGGGCTTGCGCGCTTCAGGGAGCTCACAGAGCGCTTCACGCGCTTCCAGGGCGGCTTCGTGTGGGACTTCCAGGACAAAGCCCTGTGGCAGAAGGACGAAAACGGCCAGCGCTTCGCGGGATATGGCGGCGACTTCTATGAGACCATCACCGATCCCCTGGAGCCCAAATTCATGTGCATGAACGGCATCGTGACCCACGAGCTCACCGTGAAGCCCGCGGGCGTGGAGCTTGCCTGTGTGTACCGGCCCGTGTTCATCGAAAAGACCGGTCCCTGTGCGTACGTGGTCAAAAACCGGTACATGGCCACCTGGGCGGAGGGCATGCGCCTGACGTGGACGGCCTTTGCTGACGGCGAAGCCGTATCCACAGGCGAAATGCCCCTGCCCCGCCTGGCCCCCATGGCCGAGGCGGCCTTCACCTGCGGCCCGGAAAGCGCCCAGGGCACGGTGGCGTATATCGATATGGAGGTGTCCTTCCCGGACGGCACGGGCTTTACCCAGCAGTTCCCCCTGTATTCTGTACCGATGATGCGCCGCAGGATACGCCCCGCGGCGGTATCCTTCGACGACTCCCACGGCGCCATTACAGTCACTGGACAGGATTTCACGCTGGAGATCAGCAAGACCACCGGCTGCATCGTTAGCCTTACGAAAAACGGGCGCGAGCACATGATAAGCGGCCTGAGCGAATGCGCCATACGGGGCTTAAGCGGCTTAAACGCTCAGAGTGGCTGGGGGCAGTACAAAAACTTTGCCGCCTTCGAGCCTGAAAATTGCCTGCGCAAGCTGATCTCGCTGAACGTGCTGTCCCTCTCCGACGGGCGCGTGCGCGTGGAGCGCTTAAGCCGGCTGACCTCCAGCACGGTGGACGGGGCGACCGTGGACGCGGAGACCGCCCTTACCGTATCCGGCGACGGCCGCATGCGCCTGACGGCGCGCTTCCGCTTAAGCGGCATTCCCTGCGTGGAACGCCTGGGGCTCACCTGGGTGCTGCCCGAGGACTTTGAAGGCGTGGAATGGTTTGGCCGCGGTCCCGGCGAAAGCTATCCGGACCGGAAGGAAAGCGCTCTCATGGGCGTGTACAGCGACAGCGTGAGCGACATGCATTTCCCCTTCACGCCGCCCGCGGAAAACGGCGGTCGCGAGGACGCGCGATGGGTGACGTTCAAATCTCCCGACGGCGCGTCCGTCACGTTCCAGTCGGACTGCCCCATGCACTTTGACGCGCATCATTACACTGCCAGCGACCTTCGCGGCGCCATGCATGATCACGAGCTCATCCGGCGCCACGAGACCGTGGTACACACGGACGCCGTACACGCGGGCATCGGCGGCGCGATGGCGTGGAGCACGGTACAGCAAAAAGAGTTTACCGTCGCCCCCGGCGAATACTGCATGGACCTGGTCATTCAGATCTGACCGGGCCGGCAGAACAGATAAAAGGAGACCGATATGGCAAAAGCGATCCTGAAGCCCACGCGGGAAAGCCGCGTGCGCGGCGGACACCCCTGGGTGTTCAGTTCAGACGTGATCGACGTGCAGGGCGCCTTCGAGCCCGGCGACGTTGTGGACGTATACAGCAGCAAGGACACCTTTATGGGCAGGGCATTCTACAATCCTGCCTCCCAGATCGCGCTGAGGATGCTCACCCACCGGGACGAAAAGATCGACGAAGCCTTCTTCCGCCGCCGCGTGGAGACCGCCTGGGAATACCGCAGGCAGTTCTGCGACCCGGAGAGCTGCCGCCTGATCTTCTCGGAAAGCGACTTTCTGCCCGGCCTGATCGTGGACAAGTTCTCGGATATGCTGGTGGTGCAGAGCATGTCGCTGGGCATCGAGCGCTGGAAAGACGCGCTGGTGAATATCCTGGCGGACGTGGTAAAGCCCCGCGGCATATACGAGCGCAGCGATGTGCCCGTAAGGCGCCTGGAGGGCATGGAGATGACCACCGGCTCCCTCTGGGGCGAAGCGCCCGAGCGCGTGGACATGCGCGAAAACGGCATCCTGTTCTCCGTGGATATACAGCACGGCCAGAAGACGGGCTTTTTCCTGGACCAGAAGGAAAACCGCCTGGAGGTGATGAAGCTGTCCAAAGGCGCAAGGGTACTGGACTGCTTCTGCCACAACGGCTCCTTCGCCCTGCACGCCGCAAAGGGCGGCGCCCGGGAAGTGCTGGGCGTGGACATCTCCGAGGAGGCTCTGGAGGTGGCGAGGGAAAACGCCCGGCGCAACGGGCTTGACAACGTGAGCTTCGAGGCTCACAACTGCTTCGATCATTTGCGGGAGCTGACCGACAAAAAGGAAAAATACGAGGTGGTGATCCTGGACCCGCCCGCCTTCACCAAAACGCGTTCCCAGGTGGAAAGCGCGCTGAGGGGCTACAAGGAGATCAACCTGCGGGGCCTTCGGCTCACGCGGGAGGGCGGTTTCCTGGTGAGCTGCTCCTGCAGCCAGCACGTGTCCACCGAACAGTTCGTGGATATGATCAACATCGCCGCGCGGGACGCCAAAAAGCGCGTGCGGCTGGTGGAGCTGCGCTCCCAGGGGCACGACCATCCCGTGCTGCCCGCAAGCCCCGAGACCCGGTATCTGAAGTGCGCGATCATGCAGATCTTCGACGCCTGATTTCGTCCCGGGGCTGCTAACCAGCCCATCGCTGGAAATGAAATAAGATTTCATTTCCAGCGTTTAGGTTTGGACACAATTAAACCAGTTTGTCCGAAACGTAAAGCTTTCACCAACTTGTGCAACAGCCACGGGCTGTTTTTGCCAATGACGTATCACGTTAACGTACGCACCATCGCAGAGACCTATTACGAAGGCGGCGATCTGCTGCCCGCCGCCGGCGCGCTGGACCGCATGCAGGAGGGGCTCAAGGGGCACCTCCTGATTCAGAATACCTACGACGAAAGCTGCCGCGCCGAGGTGCCCGTAAAGCTCGTGCGCGAAGTGTACGGATTGAGCCTGTGCGTGCAGGGCCGCGTGGACGGGCTGATGCTTCAGGGCGACGTGTGCGTGGTAGAGGAGATCAAGACCACCTCCATCCCGCCGCATGCTGTACGGGAAAACG
Source organism: Clostridia bacterium (assembly GCA_017552535.1). Taxonomy (GTDB): domain Bacteria; phylum Bacillota; class Clostridia; order Christensenellales; family Aristaeellaceae; genus RUG14130. The sequence goes on along the minus strand of JAFZPV010000037.1, from coordinate 21,930 downwards.
ACCACCCCGTACACTGGGCACAGGCGGAGATCTACGGCTATATCGAAGCAGAGCTGAACGGACTCTCTTCCGTCACCGTGCGCCTCGTTTACGCGGACTTTGGCGGAAGCCGGGTGCAGTTCAGCCGCGTCTACCTTGCCTCCCGGCTCAAGGAACTGTTTTTTCTGTACGCGGGGGAATACGTCCGGCGCTTAAAACGCGCCGAGGCCTGGCAGGAAAGATCGCTGCCCAGCGTGCGGGAGGGTGCCTTTCCCTTCGACAGCTTCCGCTCGGGGCAGCGGGAAATGGCCGCTGCGGTATACCGCAGCATACGGGACAAAACGCGCCTGCTCGTCCAGGCGCCCACGGGCATCGGAAAGACCGCCGCCGCGCTGTTCCCCGCGGTGAAGGCCCTGGGCGAAGGCCTGACGGACATCGTTTTCTATCTCACCGCCCGTTCCACGGGCCGCCTCGCGGCGGAGCAGGCCCTTAAGCTGATGCGCGCAAGGGGCCTGTGCGTGCGCTCCGTATCCGTGACCGCCAAAGCGAAGATCTGCCCCATGCCCCAGCCCGTGTGCGATCCCGAGACCTGCCCCCGGGCCCGCGGCCACTTCGACCGGCAGAAGCTGGCGGTGGAGGCCTCCTGGAGCGAAAGCGCCCTGGACGAAAGCGCCGTGCGCCGCCTGGCCGAAGAGTACCGCGTGTGCCCCTTCGAACTTTCCCTGGCGCTGTGCGAGACCGCCCAGATCGTGATATGCGATTACAACTACGTGTTCGATCCCAAGGTGCGCCTCAGGCGTTTTTTCGACCGTTCAGGCCGCTACACGCTTTTGATCGACGAGGCCCACAACCTGCCGGACCGCATGCGCGGCATGTATTCCGCTTCCGTCAGCGGCAGCCGGTTAAGCGCGCTGCGCCGCGAGGTGGGCAAGGCGGACGGAAAAAAGAATTCCCTGTACGAAAGCCTTTCGCTGCTGCTCAAGGAGATCGGACGCTCCCGCGAATATGAAATGCGCAGCGAGCTGCCCCTTCCGGCGGTGAACGCCGCCAAGCAGTTTATGGACGCCGCGAAGGAATACCTTTCCCTTAGCCGCGTCTACGCGAAGGAGCTGAGCGAAGCGTACCTGGACGCCGCGTCTTTCGTGCGGGTCTCCGGGGATTATGACGAAGACTGTTACCGCACGCTGATCACCCCGTCCGGCTCCCGTCCGGACATACTCCTGTGGTGCTGGGACCCCACGCCGAGATTCAAACGCGCCGTAAAGCGCATGCGGGGAACGGTGATGTTTTCGGCCACCCTCTCCCCTCTTGAGCATTACGGAAAGCTTCTGGCCGTGGAAGAGAGCGAAGGCGGGCGGCTTCTCGATCTGCCCTCCCCCTTTCCCCGGGAAAACCTGCTGTCGCTGTGCCTGGACATCCCCGTGCGCTACCGCATGCGCCAGGAAAGCGCGCCCCGCGTAGCCCGGGCCATCGCAGCCATGGCCAAAGCTCGCAGGGGCAATTACCTCGCCTGCTTTCCAAGCCACGAGTATCTGAACCTCGTGGCCGGGTTCCTGGCGGCGCAGGACGCGGATATAGACATCCTCGTGCAGCAGCGGGACATGAACGAGCGCCGGCGCGAGGCCTTCCTGGCCCGCTTCGAGGAAGCGCCTGCCCGCTCGCTGGTGGCTTTCGCGGCCATGGGCGGCGTGTTCTCCGAGGGCGTGGACCTGCCCGGAGACCGGCTGATCGGCGCGGTGATCGTGGGCGTGGGCATGCCGCAGATCTGTTTCGAGCGGGACCAGATGCGCCTGCTGTACGACGATGAGGACGGCGAAGGCGGGTTTGAGACCGCCTATATGTACCCCGGCATCGGCAAATGCCTGCAGGCCGCGGGGCGCGTGATCCGCACATCGTCCGACCAGGGCGCCGTGCTGTTTATAGACGAGCGCTACCGGCTGGAGGAATATCGCCGCCTGCTGCCCGACCACATCCGGCCCGCTCCCGTGAGCGAAGAAAAGCTCCCCGCTGCCCTGAAGAAATTCTGGGAACGGGGGTAAAGCTGAATCATTCACTGCACAAGACCGCGCCGGCGCATAAAGCGCAGCGCGGTCCATTTTTGTGGGTTATTTCAAGTGCTTCCCGGAAGCTTAGATGGATTTGTGATAAACCAACACCTCATCCGAGCCGCTTCGCGGCCCACCTTCTCCTCCAGGAGAAGGCATATCAGGCTTCCCCTTCAGGGGAAGCTCCGCCGCAGGCGGTGATGAGGTGGCTGTTGAACTGCCATTCCCGGACTATCCGTGAAGCGCCTCATTTCATGTGTACATCGACCTGCGGGAACGGGATCTCGATGCCCGCTCTGTCCAGGGCGCGCTTTCCGTTTTCCAGCAAGTCCCATGTGACGGTCCAGTAATCCGCGGACTTACACCACACGCGCACGGTGAAGTTCAGGCTGCTGTCGGCGCACTGGGTGAGCTTCACGACGGGCTCCGGCGCGGGCAGTATGCCGCCGGTAGCCCGCACGGCGCCCTTCAGCGTTTCGATAGCGGCGTCGATGTCGGTGGAATAGCTTACGGAGAACACCGCGTCCACGCGCCGGGTGCCTTCCCGCGTGTAGTTCACGATGGCGGTACTGCTTAAACTGTTGTTGGGCAGGGAAATGTGGCGGTTGTCCGGCGTGACCAGCTCGGTATAGAATACGCCGATGCTCTGCACGGTGCCCTCGGTTTCGCCGATCTTCACATAATCCCCCTTGCGGAAGAGCTTGAGTAAAAGCACCGTCACGCCGCCCACAAAGTTGCTCAGCGCCCCCTGCATAGCCAGGGTGACCGCCACGCTGGCCGAAGCCAGCAATGTCAGGAAGCTGGTGAGCGGAATGCCCATCACGCTGGCGGCGGTGAGCACGATCATGATGTAGGCTACCAGCTTGATCAGGTTTTCAAAAAATCCCCGCAGCGTCGGGTCGATCCTGTCCAGGCGCCGGTTTCTGGTGATCAGCTTCATCAGCCAGTGCACGAGGAACAGCCCCGCGACCAGCACAATGATGCCCGCCAGAAGCTTCATGCCCTGGGTCTGAATGATATCGGTAATGCCGCTTAGATCCATTTTGCCCTCCCGTTTTGGGTCTTTTTGCTTATCCTATAATACCGTTTCCGCCGGCATATGTCAACCGGAAAGCTTTGTCCGGCGTCAAAAACGCTGATATGAACAAAAAAACGGGGTCGCATACCTCGGTATGCGGCTCAAAGGGAAGGCTTCTGCGTACCACGATCGTTTCGACCGGGACCTCCAATATCTCGCTCAGGGCGAACAGGTTGTCGATGCTCGGCAGGGTTTTGCCCGCCTGCCATTTGTAGATGGCGCGGGGCTCTTCGAAGTTGAACCACTCCTGCAGGTCTCTTACGCTGAGGCCTCTATTCTTCCGAAGGCTCAGGATGTTGCGGCCGGTGGCGATGGGATCAATGACGGGAAAACGGTGCTGCATCATCAAAACACCTCCTTGGTCTGGTCCAAAGCAGTCTCAAAAGACACGGGCGCTATTCTATCACAGAACCTTCGGTATGTAAAATGAATATTTTGTTAAAACGCAGCACTTCTCACCCTGCCAAAAACCAAAATGGAACCAGCGGTTCATTGCGCGGAGAAGCTGGAAAAAGTATAATGCGGGGCGTTGTGCGCCTGGACTCTCCCACGCCGGAAGGCGGAGCGCCGGGCGGATAAAGGCAGCCTGCGATCGGCCAGAAGGAGGTATGGCACATGAGAAAGCTCCCCGACCCCACCGCGAACCAGGCCGTTGGCAACGTGGCCAGAGAGTGGAACAAAATGGCAAAGCTCGCCGAAGAGATCAAAAGGGACCCCTGCAGCGACTGGGCGGTCAAACAGTCGGCCCGGTTCACCGGCATCTTCCGCCGCCTGCTGGAGAGCCTCCCGCAAGGCCCGGCGCTGGGCCTTCCTGACCGGCTCTCCCCATTCAAGAGTCGTATCCGGCGCGCGGGCAGACGGGTCTCAAGGCCCGCCTCACGCGCCCGGGATTCTCTCATCCGAAATAACGTATATTTAACTCTGGACATGTCACATTTTTGCCCTCTGCACCGTCTTATTGTCTGGAACCAATCAAATAACGTTTATCCGATGCAGGAGGTATCCTTTATGCGAAAAGTATTGTCCCTCATCCTCGCGATCATGCTTCTGTCCGTTCCCGCTTTTGCCGAAACGCAGATCAGCGTGAGCGGCAGCGGCACGGTGCAGATGCGCGCCGAATACGCCGTGATCAGCCTAGGCGTGCAGATGCGCGGCAAGACCGTGATGAAAGCCCAGTCCCAGGTGAACGAAACGATACAGGCTGTGCGCTCTGCCATGGCGGAGTTCGGCATCGAAGAGACCGACATCAGCACCGACCGCATCAGCATCTACACCTCGTACGAGTCTTCCCGCTCAAAGGTGGACTATTACAGCGCCAGCCAGACCCTGCAGATCAAGGTCAGCGACCTGACCCGCATCGGCGCGATGATCGACGCGGCCTTCGGCGCGGGCGCGAACTCGCTGGGCAGCATCGATTACTACGCGAACGACACCAAGGCCGCCAGCGACCAGGCAGCCGTGATCGCGGTGCAGGACGCCAAAGCCAAGGCAGAGGTGCTGGCGGCGGCGCTGGGCCTGAAGATCACCGGCGTGCAGAGCATTTCCCAGAGCACAGGCTATTCCTCCCGCACGCTCATGAGCAACTACAGCTTCACCCTGGAAGCCGCGGCCGCCGACGATTACACGCCCACCCTCGTTCAGCCGGACAAGATCAGCGTGAGCGTGAACGTGTCCATCGTCTTTACCGCCGAAGACGCACAGTAAACCCAAATGGCTTTGCAGCCGATCGCCCTCCTCCGGAAAAACGGAGGAGGGCGATTGATTATCCGAAACCGGAGTCTGTGCGATATTCAGTCCTTCGGCAGCAGCGTTTTCAGCACCGGCAGCAGCGTTTCCGCCCAGGCGGCGTTGCCTTCTTTGTTTGGATGCGCGCCGTAGCGGGACATGTGGGGTTCATCTTCCGAGCGGCTCAGCACGGGCACGTTGTCGAACACGGCATCCGCTTCCAGGGCCAGTTCTCCGCGGATGTAAGCGTTCACGTCCATCCATTTTTCCCTGAGTCCGGGCGCGTAATCGAAGGGCGGCACCGTCTGGATCAGCGTTTTGACGCCGCTTTGCTTTAGCGCCCGCACGATGTACGTAAGGTCCTTTTTCAGCTGTTCGGCGTTTCCGGTCTGCAATAGGTCGTTCACGCCGAAGCAGACCGAGACGATGTCGTTGTGCCTCGCCCTGAACAGCCACGAGCCGTCCAGCGCCGCGTCGTGGGCGCGGCCGTAGCCCAGTCCCAGGTTCCACACCGCGGTCTTCGGACCCAGCGCGTCCTGGAGCAGCGCCGCCACGTGGGTGTAGGAATTGGCTTCGGTGCCGATGCCCTGGGTGATGGAGTCGCCGATCAGGCCGACGCGCGTCTCGCCCTCCCGCTCCGTGCCGATCATGCAGGGAAACGGCATCTCGGTTGAGCGCTGCCACCCGTCTTTGGTCAGCCGGAAGGCCGGCAGCAGGCTCTCTGTATGGCACGGCACGCGCCTGCCGGAAAATACCATCTCCAGGCACATGTATTCGCCCCTGCCGGCGGAAAACGCGAACGGGTCGCTTTCGAAGATCGCGCCCGGACGCACGCGCCTGACGCTCTGCCCGTCAAACAGCACTTGGGTGAACGCGTCCGGCTCACGGCAGTCTTCGATGCCGCATTTCTTCACAGCGCCTGCCCGCAGGGAGAGGATCGTCCATTCGCCCGGCACGAAGTTTGCGTGGCTGCGGCTGCCGTCCGCGTAGGTGGAGTCTATGAGGTTGGAGTACAAAAGCGCGCAGGAACGCACGCCCCGCGAAAGCCTGAAGTAAGCCCGGCAGGTGATCCTCTCCGCGCCATCCGTTTCAAACCAGTTCTGGCTGCCGCTGGCCGCTGCCGTGCAGGATATGTACCGTTCCAGAAATTCCATGCTTTTGTCTCCCATTCTATATATTGGTGCCGCTTCCGGCGTCTATTTGCCCGGCTTTGCCCTGAACAGCCCGTGGCGGTTGCAGTAAAAGTACAGCCACTTCGCCCCGTCGATGCGGAACCGCGCCTCCGGACTGCCTTCCGGATACTTTTTTGCAAGCTGCACGGAGCCGTCCGATGCCGACGCGATAAACGAGATATAGTGGCCTTTTTCCATTGGGTGATCCACCGTGACCAGGTATTCCCCGTCCGAGATGCGTTGGCTTAAGCTGTGCTCTTCGTCCGCCGGCTCCGCTTCCGCCGGCGGCAGGGTGATACCGCAGCAGCTTACCACAGCTTCGCCCGTCGCCTGGATCACGTTGCCGCACACCGGACAGATATAGAATTGCACCTTCGCCATATTGCCGGACGTGTTGAGGTTGCGCACGTCCTCGCCGGACAGAAGCTCAATCACGCTGATCCCCAGCGCGCCTGCCAGGGGCTCGAGCAGGCTCACATCCGGAAATCCGCGGCCCGTCTCCCACTTGCTTACGGCTTTGGGGCTGACGCTGATCCTGTTTGCCAGCTCCTCCTGGGTCATCTTCCGGCTTTCACGCATCTTGCGTATCACGCTGCCGGTAACATATCGGTCCATCAAAACCGCCTCCTTACAGGCGCCATTATGTCACAGGCAGGGCCAAAAGGCAACCTACGCTTCGTGGAGTCCGCTATCCCAAAGCGCTGCATAAGCAGCACCGGACAGGCAGTGCAGCAGCCCGGAAAACCGTTCCGGGCTGCCGTTTGCGTACCGGGGAGGTCTATCCTTTCACCGACCCCATGAGCACGCCTTTGGTGAAGTGCTTCTGCAGGAAGGGGTACACGCAGATGATCGGTATCGTGCCCACCATGATGGTGGCGTACTTGACCGAGGAGGTCGGCGCCCACACCTGCACGTCCGGCTGGACGTCGTCCGCCAGCGAGCCCTGGGACAGGATGACGATCTGCCTGAGCAGAACAGTGATGGGATATTTTTTGTCGTCGCTCAGATAGATCATCGCGCGCTGGTAGTTGTTCCAGTGGCCTACCGCGTAGAACAGGCTGAAGGTGGCGATGGACGCCATGGACATGGGCAAAACGATGTGCAGGAAGCTCTGTATCTCGTTGCAGCCGTCTATGCGGGCGGACTCCTCTATGGATTCCGGCAGCTGCTGGAAGAAGTTCTTCATGATGATGAGGTTGCTGGAGGAGATCAGTACGGGCAGCCAGATGGCCCAGTACGTGTTGGTCAGATGCAGGGAGTTGGCCACCAGCATGTAATCGGGGATCAGGCCCGCGTGGAACAGCATGAATATCACCACCAGGCGCATCATCCACTTGCGCCCGGGCAGGTCCTTCTTGCTCAGGCCGTAAGCGGTCACGGCGGTGACGCTGATGTTGAACAGCGTGCCCACGATGGTGATCAGGAAGGAGTTGCCCAGGGTCCTGAGGGTGCGCTTGGACAGCGCGATCATCTTATAGGCAGAAATGTCGAACCGCCCGAACCGGAGCTGTGCCAGACCTGTGGACGACACGGAGCCCACGGCCACGTACAGAAGCGGCAAGAGCATCGCCGTGCCCAGCACGATAAAGAAGTCGTAGATGATCACGTCCATCAGCAGGCTGGAAGGCTTGTATTTGGGCTTTCTGATCACCAGGATGCCGATCAGCGCCGCTTCCAGGCCCAGCACCAGCAGCGTGAGCCACCAGCCCACGGAAGAAAGCTTGAGGCACAGTTTCTGACCGGAGCTCAGGCCGGGCAAGTACTTCAGCGCAGAGAGATATGCGTCCTTCAGGCTCGCCTCGGCTTTGGTCTGCGCCTCGTAGGCGGCGTTTTTCAGCCCGTCCGCCTCCATCTGGGCTTTGACCAGCTCGTCGTACTCTTCCTGGGTCATGCTGCCGCGGCTGAGCTTTCCCTTGGCCTTGGTCACCTTGTTGCCGGCGCTCCGGCTGTCCGCGGCGGCAGCGGCGTACTTTTCACGCGCCGAAGCCGCTTCACTGTTGGCCTGCATAATCTGGGCCTGGATGGTCCGGGCGGTGCTTTCGTCCATGGCCCCGTTTACATAATCTGTAACATAGGCAAGCTGCGCGTTCCACTGGGTGATCTGTCCGTCCACCGAAGACGCGCTGTCTGCCGCCTCGTCCGCGCCGTCGGGCGTTTCCGCCAGCTTGTTTTTGAGCAGCGCCACGCGCTTTGAAGCAGCGGTCTCCACGGTGTTCAGCAGGTGCGCTTTCACGTCTTCCCCCGCCGCGCCGGCGCCGCCGTCGTCGGTATTGATCGCCGCAGTATACGCGCTGCGGGTCAGGGAGAGGAGCAGCTGCCGGGTATAGAGCCTGTCCCGCTGCCCCGACGCGAACACGGAAAACCCGAAGACCGCCACCGCGATCAGCACGATGCCCACCGCGATCAGGACACGGCTCTGCCTGAGCTGCTTTTGACGGATCTGTTCATACGAAAGAGTAAAGCTCTTTTTCATTTAATACACACCGTCCTCTCCTGCAGCCTTGGCGATGGCGTTGGAGCCCATGACCAGGATCAGGCTGACCACGCTGCGGAACACGCCGATCGTGGCGGAATAAGAGTAGTTGGTGGTGCCGATGGGCGATGTGAGCACGCCTGCAAGGCCCATGTCGTACACGTATGTATCGAAGACCGTGGCGACTTCCCGGTTGCTGGAGTTCAGCATCAGGTAGATCTGGTCAAAGCCGCTGTCCAGGAACGAACCCATGCGCAGGATCAAAAGCGTTATGATGGTGGGCAGGATGGACGGCAGCGTGATGTGCAAAAGCTGCTTGAATCTCCCGGCGCCGTCGATGACCGCCGCCTCGTACAGCTGTTCGTCCACGCCGGAAAGCGCGGCCAGGTAGATGATCGTGCCCCAGCCGGATTCCTTCCAGATGAGCTCCATGATGTACAGGGGCCGGAACCAGGATTCGCTCATCATGAACGGGATGGTGTCGCTTCCGGAGTTTTTCAGCATGGAGTTGACCAGGCCATTGGGTTCGGGGCCTAGCAGCATGATCATCAGCGAGCCCAGTACGGTCCAGCTCACGAAGTGGGGCAGATACAGCACCGACTGGCTGATGCGCTTAAAGCCCATATGCTTGATCTCATTGAGCAAAAGCGCCATGATGATGGGAAAGGGGAAATAGAAGGTGATGTTGAGCAAGGCCAGGATCAGCGTGTTCCTCAGCAGCTTCCAGAACCAGACGTTGGAAAAGAAGCTGGTGAAGTTCATCAAAAGCGGCGCCTGCCAGCTGACCCTCTCCTGCTGCTGCAGCGTGGGAGAATACACCTGGAACACGATCTTCAGGTTCAGTACCGGCAGGAATTTGAACACCAGGTAGTACAGCGCGCCCGGGATCAGCATCAGGTATATGTACCTGTATCGGGCGATGTGCCTGAGCTTTGCCGGGTCCTTCCGGTTGGTCCTTACCACATAGGCGGATATCGCCAGGCATGCCGCGCCCAGCACGAACATCAGCAGCCACGCGCTCACTGTGTTGTTGAGCGCCCAGGCGTTGAGCTGCTTTACGAAGCCGCCCAGGATCATTCCCATCAACCCGGCAAGGAATACCGCGGCGCTTACGAAAAGCGCGCTGTACGCCGCCACTTCCACACCGCGCGGGTTGGGCGTGTTCTGCCTGATTACGGCGCTTTTGTCACTCAAACTGATCCCTCCTTATCTGACGCTGTCGCATCTCAGGCGCACACGTCCGTTTGCGCATGAGATGCGGCTGCCTGAAAAACGGAGCGCCGCTGGCGCGGCGCTCCGCATGCCTTTGGAAGCTTCGGTACGCGGAAAGTTTATTTCTGCGCGGCTTCGTAGGCTTCGTTCACCTGGTTGATGATCTCCTGTCCGCCGGCGGCGAGCCACTGGTCGATGGCGGCGGCAAAGCCTTCCATGTCGATCTCGCCGGTCATGTAGGCCACGCGGGCGTCGGAAATGATGTAGGCGATCTCCGTCTGCAGGGCGCGGGATTCCTCGCTCATGTAGCCGATAGACTCATCGACCTTGCAGTACTTTTCGATGCTCAGTGAGTAAGCGGTGATCACCTGGGTGGCGCTCATGCCCTGGCCGTAGTCCAGAGACTGCACACGGCGCGGGAACATGGAAGCGAAGGCTTCGCTGGAGCCGTCGTCCACGCGGCGCTGCTTCTGCTCGTCGCTCACAGTGATGGTGCCGTCCTGCTGACGGGTCCAGTGGAGGTCTTCCACGCCCACAGCCAGGTAGATGCCGCACTCGTCGTTGAGCTTCACGATGAAGTCGATGATCTTCTGCACGGTCTCGGCGTCCTTCACGGAAGCGGTGGGGATCAGGATGCCGCCCAGGCCGCCCACGGACAGCACGGAGTTGATGACCTGCTCGCCGTCAGCGGTGAAGAAGTCCTGAGTCTGCGCGATCTTCGCGTTGGGGTCGACATTCTTGGCATTGGCATACTTGTTGCCGGCCTGGTTGGTGGCGGTGGTGATCATGGAACCCGCTACGCCGTTGGCGAGGGGACCGTGCTTATCGGTGTTGATGGCGAAGTCCTTGTTCATGTAGCCGTTCACGTACATCCAGTTGAACAGGTCCAGGGTGTCGTAATACTCGTCAAACATGAAGTAGGGCAGCAGCTCGCCGTCCTCGTCAAAGCCCCAGTAGTTGGGCGCGCCCATCATGACCGCCAGGGTGTTGAAGCCGGCGTAGGTCAGCTCGTTGTCCTTGTTGTCGCAGTAGGCAAAGCCGATGGTGTCGTTTTCGCCGTTGCCGTCGGGATCGTTCTCGGTGAAGGCCTTGACCATCTCTTTGAAGGTGTCGATGTTGTAGGGAACTTCGAGCTCGATGCCCTTGGCCGCAAGGTTCTCCATCCAGTCTTCACGGTACAGGATGCCTACGCGGGCAGCCGCCGCCATGGAGGGGAAGAGGTAGTTCCTGCCGCCCACGGAGGTGATGGCCAGGGAGCTGGGGGAAGCGAGGTTCTCCATGATGAACTCGTTGCCCTTGAGGTAGTCGGTCAGATCCCAGAAAGCGCCGTCCTTGCACATCTGCAGGTAGTTGGCGTTGGTGGTGATGCCGGAGTTGATGACCATGACCATGGGCTGCTCGTTGGAAGCCATCACGGTGTTGAACTTGGTAGTGTAGTCGCCCTGGGGCGCCCAGGTGATGCGAAGATCCACGTTGCAGGCATCTTCGATGACCTTGAGCAGGGGGTTGCCTTCCTCGCCGGTGCAGCCCACGGGCTCAGTTTCGCCGTAGTAGGGCAGATGCACGGTGATCACAAAGGGCTCTTCGCCTTCGGCGAAAGCGGAGAATACGCTTACCAGCATGATTGCGGCAAGCAGCAGAGCCAGAAGTTTGCGCATTGTTTTTCCTCCTTTTATGTGGTGAACGTTTCGCCAAAACGCACAAAACGTTCAGATAAATCAATTGTAACAAATAATGACCGATGTGTCAACCAAAAACTCGCCTTGGGAGCGCCGGGGCAGGAGAAAGCAAATGCTGAAAGGTCTGTCTCCTGCTCCTTTTATCGCCGCAAAAAGCAGAACCTATCCCCAGTACTTCGCGTCGATCATGCGGTACTGCAGGGCTTCGCCGATGTGGTCGACGGAGATGTCCTTTTCGCCCGCCAGGTCCGCGATGGTGCGGGCCACCTTGAGCACGCGCGTATAGGCGCGGTTGCTCAGGCCCATCTTTTCGCTGGCGGCGTTCATGATCTGCGCGGCCTGGCCCGACAGGCGGCAGTAACGGTTCAGCGTGCCGGCGGAGAGCCGGGCGTTGCAGGCGATGCCTTCCGAGTTGTACCGTTCCCGCTGGACCGCCCTGGCGGCTTCCACTTCCGCGCGCATTTCGGCGGAGGAACGGCCCGGCTTTTCGTCATTCAGGCGCTCAGGCGGGATGGATTCCACCTCGATGTGCATGTCGATCCTGTCCAGCAGCGGGCCGGAAATGCGGCTTAGATACCGCTTGATGTCCAGGGGCGTGCAGCGGCACTGCCGGGTGCGGGAGCCGTAGTTTCCGCAGGGGCAGGGGTTTATACGCAACTCACTTACGATACCTTTTAACAGTGCACCCATTTTGCACCCCCTAAAACGGGTGTTTGCACACACTTTTGAGTCCAATTTCGCTATGCATCGTAATACATCTGCGAATTTGTGCTTTTTGTTTCATGCTCTGCTCTCTGATGATGTAACATTTGACTGAATGAGCATGAAACCAAGTGTATTTCGTTGGGATTGGCGGTTCCGCTTTTCTCTTGCTCACGTATCAGGTTATGCGTTATGGTTGTAAAACCAATATGTTCACTGAGTGCGGTGAGACGCTTACGCGCAGTCTGCCGTTTTCTTGCACTACGCTGTTTGTCAGATCCTCCGGGACTACATTTTCGCGATCAATATCATTGTAATCGTCCGGCGATCCGCCTCGCAGACTCATCATCATTTCTAAATTATATCCACCGGGAAGCTCTATATCAATCGTCTGTATGTTATTTGCATACTTGTTCACCAGAGAAATAGCCAGTTTGCCGCTCTTGCTGCATCGTGTGGCAAGTGCGTCCAGCATCTCGACCTGGCGTTCCTCTCCGTGCTTGGTTGACTTTACTTCAACAGTATTCTCCGGCATCCAGCTGTCTATCACCTGATCACCCATAAGATGGGTGTACATCCGAAACACATGATAAGTCGTATAGTGATTATACCCAGACCATTGTTGAGCGGACACTATAAGCTCCAAGCAGTCATCAGACTAAAAGGTGACTGCTCTTTTTCCTCAATAAGAAAACTATCCTGATCGATTAAGACCATTACAGATATTGCAGATGCAGTGGATATGAGATCAATTACAGATACGATTTGGCAAGAACGCTAACCCGGGTCATATTTTCGTTGTGAAATTGCTAATTTTGACAATTTACGGCAAAAAACAAATTTTCGTATTGACTTTTTGAAGTGAGATATAGTATAATACTATCGTATGCTTGGCAACGTGAGGAATAGTCATGAAGGGAGGTATTGCCATGCTGCTCCAGTTCTCAGTAGAGAATTTCAGATCCTTTAAGACTAAAGCTGTACTCTCTCTGGAGGCATCTTCCGATAAGGAATTGCCGAATAACATCGTCGAGGAACAAAAACGCCGAGTCATGAAAGTTGCTACTATTTTCGGCCCTAATGCGTCGGGTAAATCAAATATCTTTAAAGCACTGACAGCCGCTATTCTGTTGGTTCGCTTGTCAAACAACAGGCAAGTTGGTGAGCCTTTATCTTTCATGGTTCCCTTTGCGTTTGATGATCTATCTTCAAAACAGCCCTGTGTTTTTGAATTCGTTTTCATAGCAGGTGGTAAGAAGTATGTTTATGGTTTTTCAGCGACCAATGAGAGAATCATGAACGAATATTTGTTTGTTTTTAATTCATCAAGAGCGACAACTATATTTGAACGTGATGAGAATAATAAGTACACGTTTACATCATCAGCAATAGCAAAGAAACTAAAACCCCTTACCCATCATAATACAGAGAATAAACTTTTCCTTGCAACTGCTACGGCATGGAATTATGAAGGAACTCGCGATGCTCTGATGTGGTTCATGGAAGGAATCAATACCTATTCACCGGACTATCAGCAGATGTTGAATGTAACCGGGCCTTTATTTGAACAGGACAAGGATACTTCCTTACGTGGGTTTACAAATAGACTATTGCATGAAGCAGATATAAACATCTCTGATTTTACGATTGAAAGCAGAGATCTACCATTAGCAACACCACAGCCTGGGGTAAATTTGATTGGGAAAGAGTATACCATTACCACCTTGCATAAAGTTGAAGGTGGAAAGACTTATTCCTTGAATCTGCGAGATGAATCTAATGGCACTGTAAATCTTTTCTTCTTTGCACCTATCATAAAGCGTGCCTTCGAGACTGGAGAAACTCTCTGTATAGATGAATTTGATGAATCGCTTCATCCACTGCTTGTTCATTATCTTGTAGGATTGTTTAACGATCCCGAAGTGAATAAGAAAAATGCTCAGCTTATTGTATCTACTCATACATCAGGTTTGTTGAACCTTAAGGCTCTAAGGCGCGATCAGATATACTTCGTCGAAAAGGATCGTTTAACAGGATGCTCTACGTTGTATTCATTAGACGAATTCTCTCCTAGGACACGTGAGGACATTCAAAAAGCATATCTTCTCGGACGTTACGGATCGATCCCGAATCTAGGCAATGGAGATGGATTATGACAAAGAGAAATGGATATCAGCCGAAGCCCAGGAATACGAATCAAAGGCAGCGAAAAAAAATCATCTTGCTGGCGACAGAAGGAAAGAATAAAACAGAAACACACTACTTCCGAAGCTTGTCGGGATCTTCGTATATTATCCGCTTTGCACCAGGGAACTATACTGACCCAGTGAATCTGGTGCATGCTCTTAAAACTGAATTCGAAGACCAAGGCCTTGAAACAGAGATGGGAGATGTTGCTTATTGCCTTATTGATTCAGACTTAGATCCTACAAAGGATATACAGATAGAAAACGCAGAAATAAAAGCTGGAGATGTTGCAACTGTAATTGTATCAAGTCCCTGTTTTGAGATTTGGTACCTATGTCATTATGTCAAATCAACAAGGCAATTTAGCTCCAATAAAGAAGTGATTGACACTCTGAAGAGATATATTCCCGAATACAACAAGAGTATGACAGGTATTTGGAGTATATTAGGTGACAAAAGCAACGACGCCATAAAAAACGCAAAGGAACTCGAAAGACACTGTTTGGAATTAGGACTTAAACCTCATACTGTAGCTTTTATGCCGTCAACCGAGATATATAAAATTGTATCAATAATTCTCAATGAATAAGGACGGTGATCACATGCTAAAAGCTCATAAAAAGAAGCAATCAGTGGTAATACACGCATTAAAGAAGCAGGAAGAGAATGGCGATGTTTGATCTTTCCTCTAAGTTTAATACGTTTTACACTTCTTACGTTGTTCTTCCACAGCCAGGCCAAGATGAACTCCATAAAAAGAAGGACATAAATCTCCAACGGCTCAAGGATGGGTTGAAAGAGTATAACGTAGAAAATGGTACCTCATATTCGATAGTCGAAACGTGCGTCCAAGGATCAGTTGCCATGTCAACTGTTGTTCAGAATCAAGAAAATGATTATGACATTGATGTAGCAATAGTTTTCGATAAATCCTCACTCGGAGAAAAAGGAGCACAAGCCACAAGGAATATGGTGGCTAACGCCTTAAAGAGAAAGACGAAGCAGTTCAATGCTGAACCGGAAGTCAAAACAAGTTGTGTGCGGGTCAGATATGCAGATGGGTATCACATTGATTTTGCTGTTTTTAGGCGGCATTGGGATTCCCTAACACGATGCTATAAATACGAACATGCTGGGGAAGATTGGACAGAACGGGAACTGAAAGGTTTGACCAATTGGTTTAGAGAACAAAACGATGCTTCCGATGGAAAACTGAGGAGAGTCGTCCGCCTTTCAAAAATGTTTTGTAAATCAAGAGAAGAATGGAAGAACATGCCAAGTGGTCTGCTTCAGACAGTCCTCTGTGCTGAAAAGCTGCAATCTGCATATGGCCGAATCGATAAACTATTCTACTACACAATGCAGGAAATTGTGAATCGATTGGAGTCAGACACCACGGTAATGGCCCCTGTTGACAATGGACGAGATCTGACTCCCAGGAAGAGCGATCTCCAGAAGATGACCAATTGGAAGAACCGTTTAAAGAGTAAGCTGGAAGACTTGGATGTGCTCTTTAAAGATGATTGCTCCTTGGATGATGCGATTCAGGCTTGGTATGGTTTTTTTAATCATGATTTTTGGAAAAAACAGGTGGCTGAGGCTTCCAGCTATTCTTTAGCAACCGTCAAAAAGTCCATCGTTTCATATAACGACACGGAGCAATTCATAGAAGACATGTTCCCTATTAGCATCCAGTATAATTGCAGAGTTGAATGCTTTGTTAGCGGTGACGGATGGAGGGAATCACATTTGGCGAACTTCCTCTCAGCACTTAGAAAGTTCATTCCTCACCACTTTCAAGTACGATGTGTCCTTAGTTATACAGATTGTCCGGGAAATTATAGAGTTTTCTGGAAAGTTAAAAATGTTGGCCCAGAAGCCGAAAGAAAGAACTGCTTACGAGGGCAGATACAGGAAAGAGGAAAAACAATATCTGAGCCCACCAGTTTTTTTGGTAATCACTATATTGAATGCTATGTCATAAAAGATGGCATATGTGTCGCCCGGACAAGAATTAATGTTCCAATTGGTAGGAGGTAAGTGCTTTTGAAAAAGAAAGTATTCATGCTTATCCTTTGGGCTGTTTTGACAATTACAAGTGCAATAGGCATCTGGCTATGCGGGAAATATGATTATGGCTTGATGGAGGCTATTGCAGGTGCCCTCATTGCCATTTTCATAGAACGCGGAGCGACTGCTTTCCAAGACATAGCAGACACGTCAGATTGGAAAGCATCCCAGAGAAAGTTAAAACGTGGTGGCTTCATTAGCGATAATACCATTATTCGTATTTCTTTCGCATACTTGTTCAGAATTAAAGTTGGTGATGAGTATTTTCTTGTTCAGAATTCAAGAAATACTGGTAAGTATCAACCGGTAGGTGGGGTTTATCAACTCAAAGGCAATGAGAAAGCATTACTAAAAAATCTATATCATATCATGGATGACAACAAGATTCCGATTGATAAATCATCCCGAGACGATTATCGCTTACGGATGAAGAATAAATATCTCCGTAAATTCATGAAGCGTTTTGACAATAAAAAAGCTGAACGAGAACGCATCGAAAACGTTGGACGTGAGTTGAGAGAAGAATTAATAGATACTGGAATATTCAGTTGGGAGGAAATTTCATATCGTTATTGTGGAAGACACATAACTGAGCTTCGGTTTGAGGAGCATTTTCAGATTTATGAGTTGCTTCTTGCCGACATTGTTGAGCTCATTCCAACATCTGAGCAGGAACTGGATTTGATGAAGCTGATGGGCCATGAATCGGAGAAGTACCGTTTTGCAAAAGAGAAACAAATTGCCTGTCTTGGGATGGATATCGAGTCAGGAAATCTATACGAATGGATCGGCGATCACACCAAGAAAATCCTTCAGGAACAAGAAAGCACACTGATAAGGATGCCGGGAGTAGGAGATAAGTATACCATAGAGCTCAGGAGATCGTAGATTTCTTGTGACGAAAGCGGCTCTTTGAGTAGCCAGTCATCCAGAATCAGCAGGTTGGTCTTGACATATGCCTTCACTGCTTTCCGACAGCGCTCATCTGTCCGGGCAAGATTTATCTCATCCAAAGGTTTTTCATCCGGACATAGCGGACATGGTAGAATTTCTGACAAACTGCGTTGCTGAGTGCACAAGCGATGTAGGATTTACCGCGGCCTGAAGCGCCTGTCAGAATAACGTGGTGACAATTATCAATGTAGTTACAGGATGATAGGCGCATCAGCATGCTTCTGTGCGTTTTGTAGGAATTGTACTTCAATGACTCGATAATCACTTAACGATGTATACCGTTTAACACTTCATATGGTTATCGTTAAAGGGTGTGCAAACGCTAAAAGTATCGATCTTCAACGCCAGAACCCTATTATGCATCCGAGGTTGATACGGGATAAAAACCCCTAAAAACGCCAAATATACCCCTAAAGCACTCACTAAGCGGCCATTTTTGGCCGCTTTCGTATTATACTGTTGCTGCAGAAGTTCATCGAGCATATGAGCATGAACTCGCTGGGATAGGTGCTCTGGGCGGAAACGCGGGTGACGGTGACGAAGCCGTCCTCCATGGGCTGGCGGAGGGCTTCCAGCACGTCGCGCCGGTACTCGGGCAGCTCGTCCAGGAACAGCACGCCGTTATGGGCCTTGCTGATCTCACCGGGTACGGCGTGCACGCCGCCGCCCACGATGGACACCTGGGAAGCCGTGTGGTGCGGCGCGCGGAAGGGCCGCTCGGTGAGCAGTCCCTTTTCGGGCAGGGTGCCCGCCACGGAGTGGATGCGGGTGCTGACCAGCGCCTCTTCAAAGCTCATGTCCGGCAGGATCGAGGGCACGCAGCGCGCCATGAGCGTTTTGCCGGAGCCTGGCGGGCCCACCATGAGCACGTTATGTCCGCCCGCCGCCGCGATCACAAGCGCGCGCTTCGCCGCGGACTGGCCCCGCACGTGAACGAAGTCGGAAGAAAACGTCCTCTCCCCCAGCAGCTCGCTGTAGGAGCGGGTGCGGATGGGCTCGATGGGCGCCCTGCCGGACAGATGCTCCACCACCTGCCTCAGGCTCTTTGCGCCGATGAGCGTGATGCCCTCCACGCAGGATACCTCGCCCGCGTTGTCCTCTGGCAATATCAGGGTCTTTACGCCGCCCTGCCTTGCGGAGATGGCGATGGGCAGTGCGCCACGTATCGGCCGCAGCCGGCCATCCAGCGAAAGCTCCCCCATGATGGCGACGTCCGCGATCGTTTCCGCGTTCACGAATTTGCAGCAGGCCAGGATGTCAATAGCGATGGGCAGGTCGAAGGCCGCGCTTTCCTTGCGGATGTCCGCCGGGGCCAGGTTGATCACCAGCCGGTCCCCCGGGAATTCGTAGCCGGAATTGCGCAGGGCGCTTTTGATGCGTTCCCGCGCCTCCTTTACAGCCATGTCCGGCAGGCCTACCAGTTCAAATGCCGGGAGGCCGTTTGAAAGGTTGCACTCCACCGTGATGGGGATTCCGTCTATGCCGCCCAGCGCATAGCACAGTGTTTTGGCGAGCATCTTTTGGCCTCCTATTGCGGGTCGTAGTTATACCAGTTGAACCAGCGCAGGTACCTGGCGTAGGAAAGCGTGGTCTGATAGCCGGACTCCAGCGGGTAGAACGCGGCAAACAGCACCAGCGCCGCCGCAAGCAGGGCGAACATGCCCGCCTTCGCCGCGCGGGGACGGAAGCGCACGAAGCGGTCCCAGATCAGGGCGATGGCGACGATGATGAAGGGGACCGACGCGAAGTAGTGGTAAATGAAGGTGGATCTGGGAACCAGCACCCAGGGCAGGAACTGGCTGGCAAAGCCGATCACCGTGAGCAGTATGGCGTGGTCCGTGTTTTTTTCCAAGGCCAATAGCCAGAGGGCGGCGATCAGGGCGGCAAGGCCCGTCCACCACACGGCAGGGTTGCCCATGCAGGATATGGAGGACACCGCGCCCCGGCCCACATATTCCATGTCCGCGCTGTAATACCACATGGGTTTCACGATCAGGGGCCACTCGTACCAGGGGGTCTTGAAGTAGTGGTTGTCCACCAGCGTGGAATGGTAGTTGTACATCCTCAGCTGCAGGTCCCACACCTTCTGTACGCTCAGCCCGCCGCTGGTGCGGAACCAGGGCCAGTAGTGGAAATAGTACACCAGAACGGGAACGGCCACGAACATCACCAGGCAGACCCCCAGCGTGATTTCGACCCTGGCACGGAACTGCCTTCGCATGGCGATGTCTTCCGGCAGCGTGCTGTCCTTCAAGCGCATGTATTCACGCAGGCGTCTGAAAAGGCTCATAAAGAAGATCACCGCCAGACCCACGGAGGCGTACAGGCCCGTCCACTTGCTGGCCCAGGCCAGAGCCATGCACAGCCCGGACAGGCTCAGGGGGATCAGCGTTTTCATGCCGTCCGTGTGCAGGTTCATCTGATAGTAGCGTATCATGAACAGGTACATCAGCATGATGAAGAACACGGCGTAGGTGTCCACCGTGGCGATGCGGGTCTGGGTAAAGTGCATGGAATCCAGCGCCAGAAGCAGCATGCCGCAGGCGGACAGCGTGGTTTTGCCCGTGAGCTGCCTGATGAGCAGGTACATGACCGGCAGCATCAGCGCGCCGAACAGCGTGCCCATGCAGCGCCAGCCGAAAGGCGTCATGCCGAACAGCTTTATGCCGATCATGATGATGAGCTTGCCCAGCTGCGGGTGCGACCACTCCAGCATCTCCTCCGCGCGGTAGCCCTGAAGCATCTCGTAGGCGGTGCGCGCGTGGTAGATCTCGTCAAAATACATGCCGTTATAGTAGCTGGGCACCAGCGACACCGCGTGCTGCTCGTCGGTCAGGGCGGACACAGTCGCGTTCTCCGCGGCGGAGGAAACGCTCGCCACGGGGAAAAGGCATTCGTTTTCCGTATCGATAAATGCCACTTCGCCCAGCTTCAGCCCCGCCCCGTTCGAAGTGATGCGCAGATAGCGGGAAGTCTGGAGCGGATATTTATTCTGGTTGTCAGCATAGGTCACGCTCGCGCCGCCTTCGCCGGTGTCGGCGGCAGGCTGGCTGTTTTTGCCTGCGTTGCTGAAAGCGCCGTCGTCACCCATGCGCTGGGGCACGTACCATAGCCAGCGGTACATGTAGCCCGCGGAGTAGGCCGCGTAGTTTTCCTCCGTCCAGTTTTCTCCGTCGTTCGACAGTGCCACGGTGAAGCCCGTGTTGCTGATGCGCCCGAAGTAGGTAAAGCGGTAAGTCCTGGTCTCGCCCAGGTCGAAGGTGACCTGCTCAAAGTATCCGCTCGTCCATTCCGTTACAGGAGAGGTGCGCGTGCCGAGGTTCCAGAACGCGAAGGCGGAATAGACCACCGTCACGCCCGCCATCAGAAGCACGTCCAGGCGCTTTAGATGCAGGCGGCAGTCCCTGCACTGCAAAACCGTGCCCGGCGCGTCGTACGGCCTGACATGCCGTACCCTGCCCCGCAGCAACACATCATAAGCCGCCCAGCACAGAAACAGCGCGGCCACCACGTTGACTGCGGACACGGCGGCGTTGATCGCCTGCTCCGAGGCCTGCAGGTGGCCGTAATCCTCAAAGCCCGTATACTGCCCCCATTCCAGCACCATCGCGGCGTTCAGGAACTGGGCGGCGGAAGCAAGAATAAAACAGTACAGAATGCGCCTGTCCCCAAGCCGTATATACGCAAGCAGCGCCAGGATCAGCGCCGGGAACAGGTATCTTTCGTGCATCATGGGCGCGAAGGCGAACAGAAGCGCCATCAGAAGCGCGCCCGCCAGCGGCAGCCGCCCGCGCTTTTTGCCGAAGATCACCGGAATGCAGGCCAGCAGATACGAAACTGCCAGCATCGCCCAGGAAAAGATGCTCAGGGGATCGCTGCCAAGCTCGCCCCAGTTCTTTCCGATCAGCGTATACAGGTTGCAGGCGTTCACGCTCAGGCACGCGTAGCCACCCGCGGCGGAGAACCACTGGCCCCAAATCCATTTGAACGGGTATATGAGAGCTGCCGGGAGGCTGTTTCCGCCTTCGGCTGCATACACGAAAGACGCAAACGGCAGGCTGACCAGATAAATGAGCCCCAGCGATACGCCAATGCCGATCAGCGCGCCGCGTCGGCTGGATTTGTTTTTCACAAAGTCAGACGCCATCAGGATGAGGCCCAGAGGCCCGAAGATCAGCGCCTGAGGCTTGGTGAGAACCGCCAGCGCAAACGCGGCCAGCGACAGGGTCCATCTGCCGTCCATCGCCCACACGACGCACAGCATCAGCATCAGCGCCAGCACGCTGTCCACCTGGCCCCAGGCGGCACTGTTTACGATGTAGGCGGGATTGACCGCCACGAAGGCGCAAAGGATGAGCGCCTTGCTTGCGTCCCATTTTTTGCGCGCCAGGCGGTATACGATGAGCGCGGCGGCCAGGTCGCACAGGATGGGGATGGACTTTACCATCAGCACGTGCGCCGCGGAATTGTACATGACGCCCGTCCACTGCCGGATGCTGCTCACCAGGCCCATGAGCATCATGTACACGGGCGGATAATCGCAGAAGCTCACGTCCGCATAAAACCTCAGGCCGTGGGTGCGGAAGCTTTCGCCCCAGGCCATGAAGTCCGTGATGTCTATGGAGTAGCCGCGCACCTTTACGGCGTAGTATAT
>JAFZPV010000036.1 GCA_017552535.1 Clostridia bacterium | reverse complement strand
TTTCAGAAAAAACTGAAAACCTGTTGCACAAGCTGGTGAATGATTGACGTTTCGGATAAAACGGTTCAAATGTGTCCAAAACTAAACCGTTGGAAATGAAATCTTATTTCATTTCCAACGAGGGGCTGTGCAACAGCCCCTTTTGCTATGGCTTTCGGCTGTTTTGTGCCGTCTTCTGTTATTCTGCCTGTATGGACGCGATCCGTCTCCGATAAACGGTCAGGCGGAAAAATTATCCTCCGATCTCCACAAGCGCCTCGTGTATGGCCAGGATGTTCTCTGCCTTCGTATCCGTGGGCAGCTCGCAGCCCGGCATGAACAGCGCTCTGGCATTGCTGACTGATGAAGCCGCATCGAGTATGGCCTGCCTGGTATGCGCTGCGTCACAGGTGTAAACGTCGGCGACAGGATCGATGTTCCCGTTGAGCAGGCACTTGCCGTCCGCGATCTCAAGCGCCTGGCGGAAGTCCACCAGATGATCGACGTCGACGATCGCGGCGCCGAGCGCCGAGGTATACTTGATGATGCCGGACGTGTTGCCGCAGACGTGCAGCCGGCCCGTGATGCCAAGCTTTTTCATGTGATCGTAGATCTTTTTGTGTACGGGGAAAACAAACTTTCCATACACCGCGGGCGAAACGAGCGAAGCGACCGGATCGGCGACGTAAACGTATTTCACGCCTTTTTCCGCAAGGCAGCTGATGAAATCAAGCGTGGTGTCGCTTACGATATCGAGCAGTTTTTCGCAGGCTTCAGGCTCGTCCAGCATGTCCACCATCAGGTCTTCCACACCGCGCACGTTGCCCGCTACGGTCATCGGGCCTACCGCCAGCACCATGGGGTCCACGTCCGGATCGGACAAAGCCCACTGGGCTGCCTCTACCAGATCGTACAGGCGCGGTATATCCTTTGCCTTGAGCGGACGCAGACGGTCCACTTCCGAAATATCGCTGAGCGCCGCCCTGGTCATCGTGGGCAGCTTGTCTTTGTAGAACGTCACCTGGGAGCCGTAGCCTTCGGCCTCACGCAGCAGGTCGGATGCGATTTGTATAAAATCCAGCTTGAATTCTCTGGCTGCAGCAGCGGCTGCCTGGGCCATCTTTTTCCAGTCCTTGCAGTACGTCTCGATGTCCATGCCCCGGCCGTCATTGGCAAAGCGGCACACGGCGCTGCCGATGACGATGAGGCTTGGACGGCGGTCGACTTTTTCACCTTTCAGGTAAGCGCTGAGTCTCTGCTTTGAATTCATGGTTCCACCCCTGTCTTCTTTGTGAATTGACATGCACATTATATAATCATATGCCTACCAAGTCAATAGGCATTTATGCCGAAACATGCAAATCAGGCGCAACACGGTCCGTTGTATTCCTGCCGGACTGATCGCAGCGGAACATTTCATATATATTTCAGATACCGCACTTTATTTGACAAATCCTGTTGTAAATGTTATCATATGATTGCAGAAGTATTTATCACGAGGAGGAGCGCATGAAAAAAGCCGTCGTCTGCGCGCTGGCGCTGTTGGCGCTTGGCTTTGCTGCGCTCTCCGCCCGGGCAGACACCGCCGAAAACATGCAGATCGTATACGAATACATCACCGAAACCCTTGGCTACAACCGGGCAGCAGCCTGCGGGATCATGTCGAACATCCAGTACGAAAGCAACTTCCGCCCGAACGCCGTCGGCGACGGCGGAAACGCCTACGGCATCTGCCAGTGGAACAGCCGCAGGCAGTCGCTGATCAACTACTGTGAGCGCAACGGCTTTGAGTCCTGGCAGGATATATACGGTCAGCTGGGATACCTGGGATACGAGCTGGTGAACAACAAAAAGAAGGTGGGCGCCTTCCTGTCCCAGGTACCGGACACGCCCCAGGGTGCATACGACGCGGGCTGGTATTTCTGCGTGTATTTCGAGATCCCCGCCAACCGCTACGAAAAAGGCATCAAGCGCGGCAGGACCGCAGTGACCAGGTATTTTACCATGTACGGCGGCACGTACGAGACTTATGCGGTGCACTTCAGCGCCCAGGGCGGCAGCGGAGTACCGGGCAACCAGAGCAAGATCGAAGGCGTGCCCCTCACCCTGAGCAGCCAGGTGCCCGTTCAGCCGGGGCACGTTTTTACCGGATGGAGTCCGGACCCGGACGCAATCGTGCCGGATTACGCCCCCGGAGACAGCTATACGGAGAACCGCAGCGTCACACTGTACGCCGTATGGTCTCTGTACACGCCGGAGGAGCTTTTGTACCGCGTGGAGGACGGCGCGTGCGTGATCACCGGCTACACCGGCCAAAGCGCGCAGGTGACGGTGCCAGCCAGCATAGACGGCATCAAGGTGGAGCGGGTGCAGGCCGGCGCGTTCGGTCTTCTGCCCTTCCCCGGCACCGTGTACCTGCCCGCGACCGTAACGGATATCGAGGACGGCGCCTTCCCCTCCGGCGCGATGCTGGCGGCTTTTCCCGGAAGCTATGCCCACCGCTGGGCGCTTGAAAACGGCTTTGGCTGCCTGGTGGTGTTCGGCCCGAACACCTTCACGGCGGGCACGCTTCTGTCGGCCCTGGGGGAAGAGGCGTTTTCGGGAACGCTCATCACCTGCGCGGACCTTTCCGCTTCCCGCGTGACCGATCTGGACGCGTCGGTGTTTGCGTACTGCCCGAGGCTCAGGGCGGCGGCCCTGCCCGCAGGCATATGCTATATCGCCCCGGGTGCGTTCCCGGCGGGCACCCTCATACTGGCGCCGGAAGGAAGCTGGGCCGAAAGCTACGCCCGATCTGAAGGCTACGACTTTTTGCCGCTGAACTGAATAATTAACGCAATGGCTCTTGGCAGAAAGCGCTTTGGCGCTATAATATAAACTGTTATCATTCAGAATACCGGCGCGGCGCACAGCCCGCCGCTTACCCGAAGGGCGCACGCCCTCATATATACCACATTCGGAGGAAACTGCGTGCAGAATAAACATGCATCCGCCCGGCCCGCAAAGAAGGCCGCGGCGAAAAAGAACAGCGGAAAAACAAACCGCTACCTGCCTCTCGTGATCGCAGGCGGCCTTGCCTTCATCCTGCTTTGCTGGTTTTTGCAGGACAAAGTGTTTCCCCGCCAGCAGGACGAAAGCGTCGCCGTGCCCGAGATCGACGTAGCCAGTTCCGTTCGCATCACCGAGATCATGAGCTCCAACGCCTCTTCCATCCAGGATGACACAGGCGCCTATTCCGACTGGATCGAGATCACCAACGTTTCCGGTTCCGACGTGAACTTAAAGGGCTGGAAGCTTGCCAAGGACGCGAGCCTGATGCTCAAATACTTTGAGTTCCCCAGCCACGTGCTCAAAAGCGGGGAACGCGTGCTGGTGTTCTGCACCAGCACCACCAGGGACATCTACGGCTACACCTACCACGCGCCGTTCAAGATCTCTTCCTCCGGCGACACCATCATCCTGTTCAGCTCCGTAGGCACAGCCGTACAGTCACTGAACGTGCCGGAGCTTACCGCCAACACCTCCTACGCGGAGATAGACGGCAGCTTCCAAATCTGCGACGAGCCCACGCCCCTGATGGAAAACACCCACGAGAACTACCTCGCGCTGCGCTCCAACCGCCAGGTGAAGGACAGCCCCATCCGCCTGACCGAGCTGATGGCGAAGAACGTTTCCTACGCCGCGGACGAAAACGGCGAATACGTGGACTGGGTGGAGATCTACAATTCTTCCTCCTATTCCATCAGCCTGCAGGGCTACTGCTTAAGCGACAGCGAGGACAACCTGCGCAAATGGACCTTCCCCAACATATCCATTGACGCGGGCCAGTACATGATCGTGTACTGCTCCGGCTACGACCGGCGCGACGCCTCCAAACCGCTGCACACCAACTTCAAGCTGGCCACCGAGAAGGAAGGCGTATACCTTACCGACTCCTCCGGCTACATCATAGACAAGGTGGAGTACGATCTGCTGAAAGCCGATCAGTCCCTCTCAAGGCAGTCCGACGAGGTTTGGGTGACAACCAAAGCACCAACGCCGGGCATGGCCAACACCTTTGCAAGCGCCGCGCTGATCTCCGGTCAGTTCGCGGCGCAAAATACAAGCGGGATATTTATCAACGAAATCATGGCGTCCACCTCCAAGACCAACGTGAACAACTCCAGTTACGACTGGGTGGAGCTGCGAAACGCCACGAACCAGAACGTGGACATCTCCGGCTACGGCCTGAGCGACGACCCCGGAAAGCCCCGCAAGTGGCAGTTTCCGGAAGGTACCGTAGTGCCGGCGGGCTCGCTGATTGGCGTCTATTTAAGCGGTCTTGACGACAAAGTGGGCGCGTACCTGCACACCAGCTTTTCCCTGTCCGCCACCGAGGGCGAAACGCTGGTGCTCAGCGACCCCACGGGAAAGATCCTGGACCGCTGCCCGATGGGCCAGCAGTATACGGATATGTCCTATGGCCGCATGGGCACGAGCCTGGACAGCGGTTTTTACTACCTGGCCTCCGCCACCCCCGGCAGTGCCAACGCTGGCGCGGGCTACGAAGAGCGCATGCTCTCCCCCACCTTCTCCACCCAGGGCGGTCTGTTTGAGGCAGGCGACTACCTGACGCTGGAGATATACTGCGAGGACGGCGCCACCATCTACTATACGCTGGATTCCTCCGAGCCCGATCCTACCGAAGTAAACGGCTACAGCTATACCGTGGACCCGGAATACGCCTCCAGGCGCTCCGGCACCACCCGCACATATGTATACGAAGGTCCCATCCATCTGAGCGAGACCACGGTGGTGCGGGCCATCGCCGCCAAGAACGGGCAGCTCTCCTCCCTCATCAACACCCAGACGTACTTTTTCGGCGTACACCACACGATGCAGGTGGTTTCGCTGGTGATGGACCCCGAGGACCTGTGGGGCTACAGCAAGGGCCTGTACGTAAAAGGCCCGAACGCCACCGCCTCCGCCCCCTACGGCTCCATCAACAAGGGCGCCAACTTCTGGATGACCTGGGAAAAGACGGCCAACGTGGAACTGTTTGACGAAGAAAGCGGCACGATCCTCTCCCAGGGCTGCGGCGTGCGCCTGCACGGCCAGTACAGCCGCCAGGAGAACCAGAAGTCCTTCAAGGTGATCGCCAACTCCAAATACGGCCAGAACCGCTTTTACGCCAAACTCTTCCCCAACCGGGACTATACCGAATACCAATCCTTCCTGCTCAGGCAGTCCGGCCAGGATACCCGCTATACCCGCATGCGCGACAGCATCCTCTCCTCCCTCGCCGAAGGGCTGGACGTGATGTATCAGGACACCAGCCTGGCCATCGTGTATTTAAACGGCGAATACTGGGGCCACTACAATATGCGCGAGCGCGTGAACACCTATTCCATCTGCCAGTGGGAAGGCTGGGACACGAGCCTCAAGGACAGCATCGACCTGCTCAAGGCAAACGACAACCTGATGAAGGGCTCCAAGAAGACCTGGACGGAGTTCAAGGACTGGTACACCAAGAACGGCATCGACAATGACGAAGAGCTGGCCGTCGCCGAGCAGTACATCGACGTTTGGAACTACCTCAACTACTGCGCCGTGGAAATCTACACCGGCAACACCGACCTGCTCAACTGCAAAAAGTACCGCTGCGCCGCGGTGGACGGAAAGTGGAGATGGGTGCTGTACGACTTTGACTGGGCCTTCTACACCGACACCAACTCCGTAGGCCGCTGGCTCAAGCCCGGCGGCGTGGGCGACGGCAACAAGTGCGACAACTCCCTGTTCATCGCCCTGATGAAGAACCGCCGCTGCCGGGACTATTTCCTGTCGCTGTTCGCCGAAAAGCTCAAGAGCGACTGGTCCAGCCAGGCAATGCTGGTGCGCATCTCAGACCGCTACAACGAGCTGGAGCCGGAGCTCAGTCAGCACCTGAGCCGCTGGGGCGTTTCAAGCACGGAATACAACAACCACCTAAAGAAGTTCGTCAATTACGCCAAGAACCGCCCGGGCCGCCTGCTGTATTTCTTCTACAACGCCCTGGGCAAGACCGAATTTGAGCACTATTTCGGCGAGATCGCCCGCAGCGTGGACCTGATCGACGACAAGGGCAAGAGCTATTCGTACTATTAAGGGAGGCACCATGGAAGAAAAGATCATCCGCCTTCCGGAAAGGCACGAGAAAAAGTACTGGATCAACCCGAAGGACATGGCTGTGCTGCGCTCCCGCCTGAGCCGCGTGCTCTCCAGGGACAGCCACGCCGACAAAGACGGCAACTACTTTATCCGCTCCCTGTACTTTGACGACGTCTTCAACAGCGCCTATTACGACAAAATGGACGGCGTCGCCCACCGCGACAAGTACCGCATACGCATCTACAGCCTGAAGGAAGACGTGACGTACCTGGAGCGCAAGCGCAAGGAAGGAAACCTCATCCAGAAGTCCGCCTGCCGCATCAGCCGAAAGCTCGCCCAGCAGCTGATCGAAGGCAACCCCTCTCCGCTGCTCAGGTATGACGACCCGCTGCTGCTGGATATGTACGCCGAGATGCGAAACCACCTGCTGCGGGCAAAGACCATCGTGGACTATACCCGCGAAGCCTTCGTGGGCCGCGTGGAAAACGTACGCGTGACCTTCGACAAGCATCTGGCCACCTGCCCCGGCAGCACAGACCTGTACAGCAGCCGCCTGCTCACGCTGAGCCCCCTGGACGACGGGCGCGAGATCCTGGAGGTCAAATACGACCGGTATCTTCCGGACTTCGTGGCGGCGATCCTGTACGATACGCCCACCGAATACTGCGCCATCTCCAAGTACGTCCTGTGCCGCCGCTTTGAACCTCTCGCATGACGATTTGGCCGCGAGGCTGAACATAAACACTTTAATACCAATCGAAAGGGGACCGACCTCGTGAAAAACAGCAAAATCTTCCAGGAGATCTTTCAGAATCAGTCCATCGGCGCCAACTCCATCGCGCTGGTGATCTTTACGCTGCTGATGGCCTTCGCCGTTGGCCTGTTCATCTACTGGGTATACAAGAAGACCTTCCGGGGCGTGATGTTCTCGCAGAACTTCGCCCTGACCCTGATCCTGATGACCACTATCACCGCGCCGGTGGTGCTGTGCATCCGCAACAACGTGGCGCTGTCCATGGGCATGGTGGGCGCGCTGTCCATCGTCCGCTTCCGCACGGCGGTCAAGGACCCGCTGGATACCGCCTACATGTTCTGGGCCCTCACCATGGGCATCCTGCTGGGCGCCGGCCAGTTCCTTCTGTCCGCCATCGCCGTGGTGGGCATCGCGGTGGTGATCTTCGTGCTGCGCAGCGTGATCATGAACAAGGGCGAAGACAGCTACCTGCTGGTGGTGCGCGCCGACTCCGAAGGCGAGGCGAACGCCCAGAAGCTGCTCACGAGGGTACGTTATCAGCAGCTCAAGAGCAAGACCGTGACCGGCAGCGGCATTGAACTGACCTACGAAGTGCGCGTGGAAAAGAGCGAAGCCTTCCTGAATAAGCTGCTCTCCCTGCAGGGCATCAAGGAAGCCTCTCTGGTGAGCTACAAGGCGGATACTCTGTAAGACCAAGGGATAACATACGCCGGCGGTGCGGGAACATTCCCGCACCGCCGGCGTGTACTGTTTTGGGGTCTTTTTCGCAAACTCAGGGACTTCTGTCAGACCCACACCTCATCCGATCCGCTTCGCGGCCCACCTTCTCCTCCAGGAGAAGGCAAATCAGGCTTCCCCTTCAGGGGAAGCTCCGCCGCAGGCGGTGATGAGGTGGAATGCAGGACCGCCATTCCCGAGCGACCGTGGAGAGCCTGTCTTGGCCTTATACCTCGAAATCGCAGGCCACCGAGGCGGAGCGAACCTCGTGCATGCGCTTTTTGACGGGCATATGCACCGGATGCGTCTGGTAGGCATCGAAAGCGGCGCGGTCTTCAAACAGCGTGATCAGCGCCAGGTCGTAGGAGCGTTCGCTGCCCAGGATGTCCTGCCCGGCCTCCAGGTCCAGCATGCCCTCGATCTTCCCCTTCATGCCGTAAAAGCCCTGCACCAGAGAGGGCAGCTCGCTTTTGTACTCGTCCTTGATCTTGAACATGACGATATGACGGATCATGGTTTTTCCTCCTGAAATTCTTTTTGTGTCAGACCCTGCGCACTTCCTCGATCACGTCGTCCAGCACGCACATGGCGTACATGGTGCCTTTGCTCTCGCGGCGTTCTATGCGCACGGTATCCGTGTTGAGGGTGAGCGCGGTGCCGCTCTTCTGGCGGTACTCGAAGTCGAAGGGTTCTTTTACCACGAGCGCGCCGGCGATGCGGCTGCCGTTGGAGCCGTTTTTAAGGAAGTTAAAGCATTTGACGCCCTTGCCCCCGCGGGCCTGCAGATCGTAGTCGATCAGAAGCACGCGCTTCATGAAGCCCTTGTCGCTCACCAGCAGCGTCTCCCCTTCCTCACTGTTGGGGAAGGCGGCAAACACCTTGTCGTCCGCGGCAAGGCTTATTCCCTTTACGCCGGCGCCGGTGCGGCCGATCACCGTGATCTCCTCCATGCGGAAGTGCACGCTCATGCCGTTCTGCGTGAGGATCAGCAGGTTCTCTTCGTCCCCGAGGAGCGCGACCTGCTTCAGGCTGTCCCCCGCCTTGAGACCGCAGGCCTGGAAGCGGGCGCGGTTGATATCGTACTCGCCGAATGCAGTGCGCTTCACCACGCCGCCCTCGGAAACGAACAGAAGCGTTCCTTCGAATGCGCCGGGCGAAACCGCCAGCACGCTCACCGGCGCCTCTCCCGCCTCGAGGCCGGCCAGCAGGCCGCCCGGGGGCGTGCCGCGGTCTTTCACGCGCACCTCCGGCAGCTTGTCCACCGTGAGCGGATAGCAGTTGCCGCGGTTGGTGAAGAACAAAAGCCTGGTATCCGTGTCGCAGCGGAAGAGATGGTCCCCCACGTCCGCCGCCTCGCCGGAAGCTACTGCCTTGTCGAACAGTCGGGGCGAAACGCGCTTTATAAAGCCTGCGCGGCTTACATATACCAGCGCCTCCTCCGCCACGCGCGGCAGGGGCTCGGGCTCCTTTTCCTCAAAGGCGTCCACCAGCCTGGTGCGCCGGGGATCGGCGTATTTGCTCTTGACCTCCAGAAGCTCGTCCTTGATCACCTGCATGAGCTTTTTTTCGCTCTTTAAGATGCTCTCCAGGTATTTGATGAGCTTGAGTACCTGGGCATATTCCTCCCGCAGGGTAAGGATCTCCAGGTTCGTGAGCCTCTGCAGGCGCATGTCCAGGATGGCCTGGGCCTGGATCTCCGTGAGGGAAAAGCGCTTCATCAGGCGCTCACGGGCTTCCTTGGGGTTTTTGCTGGAACGGATGAGGGCGATCACCTCATCCAGGTTGTCCACGGCGATGATCAGGCCCTCCAGGATGTGGGCGCGGGCCTTCGCCTTGTCCAGATCGTATTTCGTGCGGCGCAGCACCACGTTTTTGCGGTGCCGGATGTAATACTGCAGTATGGCCTTCAGGCCCAGCTGCATGGGCTTGCCCTCGGCGATGCAAACCATGTTCACGCCCACGGTATCCTGCAGCTCGCTGTATTTGTACAGGCCCGCCAGCACGCGCTCGGGGTCGGCGTCGCGCTTAAGCTCGATTACGGCGCGCATGCCCGTGCGGTCACTCTCGTCGCGGATATCGTAGATGTCGGCGAAGAGCTCTTTCTTTTCCTCGGAGAGCCTCAGGATCTTTTCAAGCAGCGCTGCCTTGTTTTTGCCGTAGGTCATCTCGGTCATCACCAGAAGGGTGCGGCCGTTCTGCCCTTTCTCGATATCCACCTTGGCGCGCAGCTGTACCTTGCCGCGCCCGGTCTCGTAGGCCTGGTACAGTTCCTCGGTGCAGGCCAGAACGCCGCCGGTGGGAAAGTCCGGCCCGGGGATAAACTGCATAAGCTCCCGCGTGGTGATGTCCGGCCTGTCCATCACGGCGATCACGCCATCAATAGCCTCCCCCAGGTTGTGGGGCGGGATGTTGGTGGCAAGGCCCACAGCAATGCCGTCCGCGCCGTTTACGAGGATGTTGGGAAAGCTGCCGGGCAGAAGGTCCGGCTCGCGCTGGGTATCGTCAAAGTTCAGGTGGAAATCCACGGTGTCCTTGTCGATATCCTTGAGCATCTCCACGGCCAGCGGGGTCATGCGGGCTTCGGTGTATCGCATGGCGGCGGGGCTGTCGCCGTCGATGGAGCCGAAGTTGCCGTGTCCGTCCACCAAAGGCGCGCGCAGGGCAAAATCCTGCGCCATGCGCGCCAGCGCGCCGTACACGGAAGAATCGCCGTGGGGATGGTATTTGCCCAGGCAGTCGCCCACGATGCGGGCGCATTTTCGGTGAGGCTTGTCCGGCGTGAGCGCCAGTTCCTGCATGGTGTAGAGGATGCGCCGCTGCACGGGCTTTAAGCCGTCCTCCACCCGGGGCAATGCCCGGTCCAGGATGACGTGCTCAGAGTAGGGCATCATGGAGGCGTGCATCACGCTCTCCATGGTCTTTTGCATGATGACCTCGGTCTTGACGCCTTTCATGGGCTCGTTTCGGGTCTTTTTGGGCATTTAGGCTCGGCCTCCTTCCTCGCCGACGGGCTGGAAGTCGTCTTTTTTGTTGAAATCGGCGTACATGAAGATGTAGTCCTTGCGGGGCTCCACCTTGTCGCCCATGAGGATCGTCACCATGCGCTCGGCTTCGGTGTCGTCCTCGATGGATACCTGGGTGAGCTTGCGGCCCTCGGGATTCATGGTGGTCTCCCAAAGCTGCTCCGGATTCATCTCGCCAAGGCCCTTGTAGCGCTGCAGGGTATAGCCTTTGCCCACGCCCTTCATGGCTTCGTTCAGTTCCTTGTCGTCGTAGCAGTAAATGGATGTGTCGCCCTTCTGGATCTTGTACAGCGGCGGCATGCCCATGTACACGTGGCCCTCGGTGATCAGAGGCTTCATGTAGCGGTAGAAGAAGGTGAGCAGGATGGCCCGGATGTGCGCGCCGTCCTGGTCCGCGTCCGAGAGGATGATGACCTTGTCGTACTTCAGGCGGCTCAGGTCGAAGTCCTCGCCGATGCCCGTGCCCAGCGCCGTGATCATGGAGCGGATCTCCTCGTTGGCCAGCACCTGGTCCAAACGCTTCTTTTCGGAGTTCAGGGGCTTGCCGCGCAGGGGCAGTATGGCCTGAAAGCGCCTGTCGCGGCCCTGCTTGGCGCTGCCGCCGGCGGAATCGCCCTCCACGATGAACAATTCGTTGAGCTTGGCGTCCCTGCCCGTGCAGGCGGAAAGCTTGCCCACCAGGGGCGCGGCCTCCAGCTCGTTTTTCTGGCGGGCCACCTCCTTGGCCTTACGGGTGGCCTCCCTGACCTTGGCCGCCTTCACGGCTTTGTCCAGGATCAGGCGGGCGGAGGTCTGGTTTTTGAGGTCCTCCAGGTGCACGGAAAGCTTTTCCCCGATCCAGCCTTCCACGATGGGCCTCACCTCGGGATTGCCCAGGCGGCCCTTGGTCTGACCCTCGAACTGGGGATTTTTCACGTTCACGGCCAGCACCGCCGTGATGCCCTCCCGGTAGTCCTCGCCCTGCAGGTTGTTGTCCTTCTCCTTGAGCACGCCGGACTTGCGCGCGTAATCGTTGAACACCTTGGTGAGCGCGGCCTTGAAGCCGGTCTCGTGGGTGCCGCCCTCCGGAGTGGGGATGTTGTTCACGAAGGAAAAGATGCTCTCAGTGTAGGAATCCGTATACTGGATGCAGGCGCGTATGCGCATGTCCCCCGTGTCGCCCTCCAGCAGGATGGGCTCGGTGATGGTGGTCTTATCCTTGTTCAGATAGCCCACAAAGTCGGTAAGGCCGCCGTCGTAGAGGTATTCGATGCGCCGGTACTTTTCGTCCTTCACGCGCTCGTCGGTAAAGATGAACCGAACGCCCTTGTTTAAATACGCCAGCTCCCGTATGCGGTGGCGCACGGTGTCGCCGTTAAAAGTGATGTCCTCAAACACGCGCTCGTCCGGCAAAAAGCATATGGTGGTGCCGCGCTTGCGGGTGTTGCCCAGTTTTTCCAGCGGCGCCACCGGGCGGCCGGAAATGATCTTGTGGGTCTTGGGGTCTTCCACGCTCTCAAAGCGCATGAAATAGTGGGTAAAGTCCCGGTATACGTCCACGGTGCACCAGGCGCTCAGGGCGTTCACCACGCTGGCACCCACGCCGTGCAGGCCGCCGGAATAGGCGTAGTTCTTGTTGTCGAATTTTCCGCCCGCGTGCAGCTGGGTGTAGATGACCTCCACCGCGCTCACGCCGAGCTTGGGGTGGATGTCCACGGGCAGGCCGCGGCCGTTGTCGGTCACCTCGCAGGAGCCGTCCTTTTTGAGGGTGACGCTGATCTCGGAGGCGTAACCGTTCGAGGCCTCGTCGATGGCGTTGTCCACGATCTCCCACACCAGGTGGTGCAGGCCCCGGCTGCCGGTGGAACCTATATACATTCCCGGGCGCATGCGCACTGCGTCAAGGCCTTCCAGTACGGTAATATCTTTTGCGGTATAATCCTGTGCCATGCATTTCCTCCGCGTGATGTATCCGCCCGTGCGGACTGTGATAGTATGATATCCTATATAATCTCAGTTTGTTTATATCACAAAAAAGATACGCTTGCATTTCAGATATATGTCATATATAATACAAAAAAGAATTTCAGGCGGGGTGCGCGGTATGGAAGAGGTACGTTTTTCCGTCACGACGGTCATGGACGAAAAGCTGGCGCTGTCCTTCGAAAACAGGGTGCATAAGCTCCGGTATCTTGCGTTTTATGCGCTGCTTGCGATTTTTTCGGTCTGGATGGCTGCCGACAGCGCAAAACGGCAGTTGTGGGGATTCTTCTGGTTATACGTTGCGCTCATCGCCGCGATACTGCTCAAATACTTTGTTTTCAGCCGGCGGCAGCACGTGCGCAAAACGTTTGAATCCTACCGGTCGCTGTGCAAGGCCGACCCGAAGAAAACGGCCCAGTTCACCGACAGCGATATCGTATACCGCGACGAAAACACCGGCAGCGTCGTGCACATCTCCTACGCAGACATCTTCCGCCTGCTGGAGACTAAAGACGCGCTGTATCTGCTGAACAAAAAGGCCGCCGTCGCCGTCTGCGTAAGCAAATCGGGCTTTACGCAGGGCGGCCCAGAAGGGCTGATCGCGTTCCTGGCGGAGAAGAAGCCGGGACTCAAGCCGAAAAGCTTCTGCATCATGTAAGACCATACAAAAACGGGCCGCTCCGGCCCGTTTTCGTATGTGTTTTCTCTAAGGCTTGAATACGATCTCACACCGGTCGTTCGCCATGAAGTATCCGATATCCAAGTCGGACATGCGTACAAGTTTTCTGACGATACTTGTGAGTTTCTCACGGCCGGCTTGAAAATCCAGCCCTGTCAGGCAAAGCCTGCCGCTGCCCTGGCGCAAGGCTTCCATGATCTTTTCTCCCGCTTCGTCCCAGCTGTTTACCGGGATGAACGGGTTTTCCGTTCTTGCGTACGCTTCCCGGCTCATTTTTTCCGGGAATACGGCTGACCAGGAGAAGTCCGCAGACATCATGTCCGTGCCCAGGAGATAGAACAGATAATTCACTGCTCTTTCGCCGTCCGCACCAGCCACGTCCAGCATGTACCACTGGCCGTCCAGCTTCACCGCGTTCCAGAAGTATTCTCCGAATTCTTCCGTGCCCTCGGCGCTTCCATTCCCGTTTGCTTTAATCTTGCCCGGCACATACATCGCCTCGATGCCCTTCAGGCTGCACAGCAGGCAAAACGCGTCTGCGTAGCCGTCGGGCTGAGCCATGCCGCTCAGCAAAGCGCCGGCAGCGGTGTTGCACCCATCCGTACGGGTTTCGGAGGCACCGTCACAGGGCGATACGTTTTTGCAGATATAGTCGTGTATCTGTTTTACGATCTCTTCGTCGCTGCCGTTCATGGGCGAAACGATCTCCAGCGCCCTGCCCAGCAGCTCCTTTTCTTCACCGTTCAGCATGTTCGTATCACCCGACGCAAAAGCATATGCGCACCTTTTGCCGGGATAATACTCGGCCCTCAGTGTAAGTCTGATCAAAGGCCCGGTCTCACACAGCTCAAAAGAGCACCGAATGATGCCGTTCTGCCTGACCGTGTCCCGCAAGCGCTCCTGTTCTTTTGGGATCTGCATCGCAAAAGGATAGGAAACATCGAGCCGAAAAGACTCCGCGCAAACGTCTGTGTATGACTTTGCCTGGCTCTCAAACTCCTCAAAGTTCCTGATCCTTCCGCTTTCAGCCAAAGCCCCTGCGGACCCTGCCATCTGCAAGAAAAGGATAAGGGCGGTCAGAAAAGCGGTGAGCTTTTTCATAAAAGTCTCCTTTGGCTTTAAGATGTCAGGCGCCGCATTTCTCCCACATGCGGCTCTTTGACGACCTTGCGGCGGCCTCCATCACTGCCTGGAGCTTTACGGCTTCGTCTATGCCGCAGGCAGGCTTTTTGCCGTGGGCCAGGCAGTCCAGGAAGGAATAATAGCAGTGGATGTGCCCCCTGTCCCAGCCCACGGCGTTTTTGGGCGGCAGGAAGCTTCCGGCGGGCACGGGATAGCGGGCCATGCATTCGATGCGGGTAAAGCCGCGCTTTCCGCCGTAGGGCGCTTCCGGCAGGGTGTTGTCGTAATACCACAGCCAGCCCGGCTCCATCAGGTCAAAGCGCAGGGCGCCTTTGTCCCCGTATATCTCGAAAGACAGTTCATCGTTGGCTCCGGTGGAGATCTTTCCGGCTTCGCAGAAGCCCAGCGCGCCGGAAGGCAGGCGCATGGTGATGAGCGCGTGATCCTCCCCCAGGTCTTCGCATTTTCCCCCGTCCTTTGTGGGGCGGGATGCATACACGGTGTTGGAAGCGCACATGACCTCGTCCGGAAAGCCCACCAGCTCACCCAGCAGGTCCAGGGCGTGGCTGGCCAGGTCCAGGATCACGCCGCCCTCGGCGCCCTGCTTCCAGCCCATGGGCTTGTTCGGGTCCACGCTGCCCGAGTGCAGGTAACGGGCGCCAAAGCACATGATCCTGCCGATCGCGCCTTCGTCTGCAAGCTGCTTTGCCCTCAGGGTGGCGGGCAGAAAGCGGTTGTTCATCACCATCTGGACGGTGCTGCCGCTTTGCTCCGCCGCCGCCTGTATGCGCCTGGCGCTTTCAAGCGAGGTGGTGAGGGGCTTGTCGATGTACAGGTGCTTGCCGGCCTTCAGAAGCGCCAGCACCATCTCCTCGTGCAGGGAGTTTGGCGTACACACGCTCACCGCGTCGATGTCGTCCCGCGAAAGCAGCGTCTTCCAGTCGTCTGTGCAGCTTTCAAAGCCTGCGGCCTCCATGCCCGCCTTTGCGTTGTCCAAATGTCCAGAGCACAGGCACTTGAGGACGGGCCTGAAGTCCAGATCCCGGTACATGAGCGGTATGGCCCTCAGAGAATAGGTGTGCATGCGGCCCATAAAGCCCCAGCCGATCACGGCGATGTTGATATCCTTCATAGCTTTCTCCTGACGTCGTTTTTTAAGTCACAGTCCCAGCCCTTTGCTGAGGGTGACGATAAAGTCCTGCACGTTGGTGATGATGCCCCGGCTGGACAGGCTGCCCCGGTCCGTGAGCTTGTTGACGGCAAACTCCGAGATGTCCACGCAGTAGAAGTACACCTGACGCACCGTGCCGTCCGGCATCACCCGGTAGCTGGGCGTCATGTTGCCCACGGCGATGGAGTGCAGCATGGTGGCCATGCACAGCACAAGGGTGGCGCCGCGCAGCTGGTCCCGCATGCGGTCCTGGGCCCTGTACACGTCCCCGATCACGGGCGGCAGGGGTCCGTCGTCCCGGATGGACCCCGCCAGCACATAGGGCACGCCGTGACGCTCCAGATTGTACATGATGCCGTCTTCGATCTTTTCTCTTTCCAGAAACGGCCTGATCCCGCCGGCCAGCTTCACCTCGTTGATGGTGGTCAGATGGTTGTAGTGGCCGCCGGGCTGGCTGCGCTGCGTGTAGATGTCCTGCCCCAGCGCCGTTTTCAGATAGGCGGCCTCCAGGTCGTGGGTGGCCAGGGCGTTGCCCGCCAGCACCGCGTGAACGTATCCGGCGGAAATGAGCTTTGAAAAGGCGCTGCGGGCGTCGTAATCAAAGGCGAAGGCAGGGCCCATCACCCACACGATTTTGCCTTTGTCCCGGTCGTGCCTGAGCACGCTGTACAGTTCGTCATAATCCCGGGAAAACGCCGTCTCCCGCGAGCGGTTCTGCCGGAAGGAGAACGCGTCGCGCGAGGAATCCGATTTCTCCGCAAAGCCGTCCGTATGCACGAAGATGCCCTCTTCGCAGTTCTCCGTGCGGCCCGTCACCACCAGGTCGCCCTTTTTCAGCAGGCGGAATTCCTTTACGATGATCGTTTGGTCCTGCCATACGGCCGCGCAGTCCATGCGGCTCTCCCCGGCCAGGCGCCAGACGCCGCCGATCTTGAAGTATTCCGGAAATATGCTGGTGGCGTGAAAGTTTGCCGGGGCCGTTCCGTCCGCGGGCGCCGGGCACAGGACCGCGTCCGGGGCCTGAACAAACCGGTCTGAAGAAAGATCCGGCGCAGTGTATTTTCTGAGCGACCAAGCCATTCGCAACAGCTCCTGTAACGGTATTCATTCGGGAAAACCGGAAAACTCAGGCCACGCAGAGGGCGCAGCCTTTCCCGCTGTGAAACCATGATACGCCTTGCGGCGCGCACTGTCAAGCTCCCGGCTGAAGGCAGCAGGCGAAATCTCGTGCACGCGCAGGTTTTTCCCTCTGGCAGGCCGGTTTTGCTTGACATTGCGGGCGCTTGGGTTTATGCTTTGTAAAGCGGAACATAAACTATTTGGCAGCAAATCCCCCATTCACACCGACCGGCACAGGAGGTACGCAGGCATGTCATTTCAACTGGCGAAAGACGGAAAAGCCCTGGCGCTCATCGTGACCGCGAAGGGCGCTTCGGAACAGGAGGCCTACGCGGCCACGGAACTGAGGAATTACCTTACGATGATCAGCGGCGCGGCCTTCGATGCGGTCCAGCAAGCCGCGGAAGGGAAGAACATCTGCGTGGGCGCCGCCGCGCGGGAGCTGCTCGGCTCGGACGACGGCCTGGGCGAGGACGGCTTTCGCCTGAAAGTGACGGACGAATACGTCGCCATAGACGGCGGAAAGCGCGGCGTGATATACGGCGTGTACGAGTTTCTGGAAGCGCTGGGCTGCCGCTTCTTTACCCCCGAATGTGAAAAGGTGCCCGTGATCTCCTGCCTGGCCGCTGAGCCCGCAGACGTGCGAAGGGTCCCCGTTTTCGAGTACCGCGACCACAACTACCATTATTTCAGAACCTGCCCGCGCTTCGCGGTGAAGACGCGCCTGAACGGCAACAGCGCAAATATCCCGGAGCGCTTCGGCGGACACAACGCCTATACCTGGTTCGTGCATACCTTTGAAAACCTCGTGCCCACCACGGTGTACGGGCAGGAGCATCCCGAATACTTTGCCATGTACGACGGCAAGCGGCGCACCCTCGACCGGGGAAGGACGCAGCTGTGCCTCACCAATCCCGAAGTGCTTTCCATCGCAACAGAGAGCGCCCGCAGGGCCCTTAAGGAGCATCCGGGCACGCGCATCATTTCGATCTCGCAAAACGACGTGACTCCCGGCTGCCAGTGCGAAAACTGCCTGGCCGCCGACCGGGAGGAAGGCAGCCCCGCGGGCACGCTGCTGCGCTTTGTAAACGCCATCGCCGAAGCGCTGGAGCCGGAATTCCCGGACGTGATCTTCGATACCCTGGCCTACAACCATACACGGCCCGTGCCGAAGATCACGCGGCCCAGGCACAACGTATGCGTGCGGCTGTGCTCCATAGAGTGCTGCTTTTCCCACCCCTTTGAGACCTGCGACGACGACAGGGGCGTGACGCTTCCGGACGGCACGAAGTCATCCTTCATACACGACCTTAAGCAGTGGGGCGAGTACCACGACCGGCTGTATATCTGGGATTATACCACCTGCTTTGCCCACTACGCGGCGCCCTTCCCCAACTGGCGCACGCTGGCGCCCAACATGCGCTCGTTTGCAAACAATCACGTGAAGGGCGTGTTCGAGCAAGCCAACGGCTCCGTGCGGGGCGGCGCGGACTTCAACGAAATGCGCGCCTACCTGATCGGCAAGCTTTTGTGGGACCCCTGGTGCGATGCCGAAAAGCACATCCGCGAGTTCAGCGACTTCTACTACGGCGCGGCGGGCGAATATGTGCGCGAGTATATCGGCGCGCTGTGCGATCGGGCGGAAAAGGACGATATCCACGTGGGCTTCAACGACCAGACGGAAACGCCCCTGTATGACGAAAAGATGCTGGCGCAGCTGGACGAAATCATGGGCAGGGCGGAAGAAGCCGTGCAGGGCGACGTGATCCGCCTGTTCCGCGTGAAGAAGGCCCGCATGTGCGTGCGCTGGGTGCGCCTCAAAAACAAGAACATGCGCGGAGAAGAAATGGACCCCCAGGAGGTCAGCTCCTTCTTTACCGACTGGCGGGCCTACGGACTGGGCCGGCTGGACGAATGGGTGAACATCGAGACCACCCACCGCGCCCTCGTAAAGCGCGTGTGGCGCGGCGTGCAGTTCTACGACCACTGGGTGGCCGAGGGACCGGAACTGTATTAGCGCGCGTTTGCTTTGCTTGCAAAGGATCAAGGCTTTGTCCCGCAGCACGATAACGGAGGAAACAGCATGTTTTTAAGCAACGAAGAGCTGAAAAAAGTGTATTTCGGCGCCTATTCCTTTCAGGAGACCAAAGACGGGTACCTGCAGGCGTTCCAGTATTCGTCAGAGCAGATGGAGTATTTCCGCAACGCCTCCGAATTCTGGTACGACCGCTGCATGGCGTCCACCGCCAAGACCCTGGAGTTCATCACAGAGGCTGAAAAGATCGCCTTCGATTACCGTTTCGCCTGGACCGGTTCACAGGATTCCTTCGAGCTGGCGGTGGACGGGCTGATCAGCCGGATATGGTACGTGAAGGACCTTGCGCCGGAAGGCCGCCTCGAATGCGCGCTGCCCGCCGGCAGGAAGAACGTGACCGTCTATCTGCCCGCCGACGCCACGGTGCTGATCCGCAGCTTTGAAACGGACTCTCCGTTGGAAAGGCCCAAAAAAGCCTGCCGGGCGCTGTGGCTCGGAGACTCCATCACCCAAGGCTTCGGCCCCCTGCGCTCCGGCCTGACTTACGTGAGCGTGGCCAACCGGCTGCTGAACTGGGACCTGATCAACCAGGGCATCGGCGGCTACGTGTACGACAGCGGCTCGGTGATGAGGATGGAAGGCTACAGGCCGGACAAGATCGTGGTGGCGCTGGGCACCAACCAGTACGGTTCCCCCACTAAGGAGGCCGTGGAGGCATTCTACGAAAAGCTCATGTCGGTATACGGCGATACGCCCGTGCTGTGCATTTCTCCCCTGTGGCGGGGCGATTCTCCGGAAGGCCTTCCCACGCTGGTAAGGTTCTGCGAAGGCGTGAAGGCCATCGCCGGGAAATACCCCACCGTATCCGTGATCGACGGCTTTACGCTGGTGCCGCACCTGCCCGAATACTTTATAGACAACCTGCACCCCAACTGCCTGGGCGCCGAGACCTACGGCAGGAACCTTGTGGAAGCCATACGCAGGATCGGTTTCTGAAAAACGTTTCTCAATCGCACGCAACGGAGGACGAAAGCCCCATGAAGATGACCGTAAAAAACGCGCTCGGGCAGGAACTTGCCCGCACCGAATCGGGCGACGAATGCCTGCTCTGTTTGAGCCGCCCCTGGGAGGAGGGAGACACGGTAGAGGTATCCTGCCCGCCCAAGTCCCATCTCTGGCTCAGGATGAGTGCTTCGGTCCCGCAGGGCGAGGTGTTCTGCCCGGACGGGCGGCTGGTCTGGCGCGTTCCGGCCAAAGAACACCGCCTGGCCTACGCGCCCGGGGCCTTTGAAGCAGAACGGAACATCCTTTCCGCCCGCCTTATGACAAGTGACGAGATACACTCCCTGCGGGACGTTGCCCGAAATCCGCTGGATCTTCGCGGAGACACCGGATTCTTTCCCCACTGCACGGCGAACGTGGAGACCCGGAACGAATCCGTGTTCGCCGCCCGGAACGTGATAGACGGCCTGCGCCACAATACCTCCCACGGCAAATGGCCTTTTGAGAGCTGGGGCATCGGCGCCCGGGAGGACGCCTGGTGCCTGCTGGATTTCGGCAGGACCGTTTTCGCCGAAAAGATGGCGCTGACCCTGCGGGCCGACTTCCCCCACGACGCGTACTGGGTGCGCGGACACGCGGTGGATTCCAATGGAGACGACATCGCCTTTGAGCTTGAGAAGACCGGGGAGAGGCAGTGGATCGGCCTGGGCGGAAGGCGCATACGCTGGCTCAGGCTGGAGCGCATGGAAAAGAGCGACGACCCCTCAGCCTTCCCCTCCCTGCGGGCGTGGGAAGTGATCGGGCGGGACGAATGACCCGGGCGGAAGCATACCCTATACTGATGAAAGGCGGTAAACCGAATGCCCTTTGAGATCGTACGCAACGACATCACGAAAATGAAAGTGGACGCCATCGTGAACGCCGCGAACCGTTCCCTGCTGGGCGGGGGCGGCGTGGACGGCGCCATCCACCATGCCGCCGGACCGCTTCTGCTTGAGGAATGCAGGCAGCTTGGCGGCTGTGAGACCGGAAAAGCAAAGCTCACCCGGGGCTATCGGCTGCCGGCAAAATACGTGATCCATACCGTAGGCCCCATATGGCACGGCGGAGAGCAGGGGGAAAAGGAACTGCTCACGGCATGCTACCGGAACTCCCTTGAACTGGCGGACCAAAACGGCTGCGAGACTGTGGCGTTCCCGCTGATCTCAGCGGGCGCCTACGGCTATCCCAAGGACCAGGCGATGGACGTGGCCGTGAGCGCCATCACCCATTTTCTGCTGGATCACGAGATGACCGTGTATCTGGTGGTCTTCGGCCATACCGAATTCATGACCAGCAAAAAGCTCTTCCGGGACATTCAGGAATATATCGACGACGTCTACGCGAAAACCCACGTTCGGGAAAACACCGAGCGGTACCGGGAGAGGCAGTGGCGCGAAGACGAATCCGAAGCGCTGGACATGGACACGGAGCTTGCGCCGTTCACGCCTGAAGAAGAAGAATGTGAGGCCCCGAAGCGCGGCCCTTCCTTCTTCCGCGGGAGGAAAGCGGTCCCGCCTGTGTCCGCCGATAAGGCGTTTTCCTACAGCTCCGTAAAATCCCGGGAAGACGAAAAAGAAGGCCTTGCGTTCATCGCCGACAGGTCGGGTTGGGAAGACCTGCTCCGCAGGACGGACGAGAGCTTTTCCCAGGCGCTGATGCGCATGATCGACGAAAAGGGCATGACGGATACCCAATGCTACAAGCTGGCGAACGTGGACAGAAAGCTGTTCAGCAAGATCCGCTCCAACCCGGATTACCGGCCCAGCAAGCCCACGGTGTTCGCCTTCGCCATAGCGCTGAAGCTTACGCTAAACGAAACCCGGGAGCTGCTGGGCAAGGCGGGCTTCGCCCTCTCCCACAGCAGCAAGTTCGACATCATCCTGGAATACTGCATCGGGACCAGGCACTTCGACATAAACGAGATCAACCAGATC
Organism: Clostridia bacterium; assembly: GCA_017552535.1. Classification (GTDB taxonomy): domain Bacteria; phylum Bacillota; class Clostridia; order Christensenellales; family Aristaeellaceae; genus RUG14130. Next base: position 30,687 of record JAFZPV010000036.1, on the reverse strand, counting down.
CTGTTCGAATTCGACCTGCCTTTGCTTGGCAACAGCCGAAGCGAATAGCGTACTGAACAAAAGCGGTCGGCGGACATCTTCCGCCGGGAAAGGAAGGTTACCATGCTTGAGACCGGAACGAAAGCCCCGGACTTCACCCTGCCTGACCAGAACGGAGACATGCGCTCGCTGAAAGACTTTCGCGGGCAGAAGGTGATTTTGTATTTCTACCCGAAGGACATGACCGCCGGCTGCACGAAGCAGGCGCAGAGCTTTGCCGCGCTGAACGCCGAGTTTCAAAACCGCGGCGTGCAGGTGATCGGCATCAGCAAGGACAGCGTCGCCTCCCACAAGAGGTTCGAACAGGCGCATGCGCTGCCCTTCATCCTGCTGTCCGACCCGGAAAAGCAGGTGATCCAGGCCTACGGCGTGTGGCAGGAAAAGAAGAACTACGGCAAGGTCACCATGGGCGTGGTGCGCAGCACTTACCTGATAGACGAAAACGGCGTGATCCTGAAGGCGTTTGAAAACGTGAAGGCGGCGGACAACCCGGCCTGCATGCTTCAAGAGGTATAAAGCCCATGAAACGGCCCAACATCATCTTTTATTTTTCCGATCAGCAGCGCTGGGACACCATGGGCTGCTACGGGCAGAGGCTGAACGTGACGCCGGTTTTGGACGCGCTTGCCGGGGAAGGCATGCTGTTTCAAAACGCGTTCACCTGCCAGCCGGTGTGCGGGCCCGCCCGGGCCTGTCTGCAGACGGGCATGTACGCCGCGGAGGCAGGCTGCCACACGAACCACCGCATCCTGCCGGAGGGCATGGACACGCTGGCCCGCCGCCTGAACGCGGGCGGCTACGAGACTGCGTACGTGGGCAAGTGGCACCTTGCCAGCTGCGAAGGCAGCTCCTACCGCACCGAGGCGGTGCCGCCTAAGAGGCGCGGAGGCTATCAGTACTGGATGGCCGCCGACGCGCTTGAGTGGACGAGCCACGGCTACAACGGCTATGTGTTTGACGGCGATATGCGGCGGCACGATTTCGTAGGCCACCGCATAGACTGCATAAACGCCTTCGCGGTGGATTATATCCACAAGTATGCCGAGGGCACGCGGGAGAAGCCGTTCTTCCTGTTCGTGAGCCAGCTGGACCCGCACCATCAGAACGACCGTAACCGCTACGAAGGTCCCGACGGCAGCAAGACCCGCTTTAAAGACTACGACGTGCCGGGCGACCTCGCTGGAAAGGGCGGGGACTGGCGGGAGAACTATCCCGACTATCTGGGCCAGTGCAACCTGCTGGACCAAAACGTAGGCAGGCTCATGGACGCGCTGGAGGCGGCGGGGCTCAAGGACGATACGGTCGTCCTGTACTCCTCCGACCACGGCAGCCATTTCCGCACGCGCAACGCGGAATACAAGCGCAGCTGCGAGGACGGATGCCTGCACATCCCGCTGATCGCCTGGGGCGGCCCGTTTGCGAGCGCGGGGAAAACGGACGAGCTGGTGAGCCTGATAGACGTTCCGCCCACGATCCTGGACCTGGCGGGGCTGGACATACCCGCCCACTACCGCGGGCATTCCCTTTTGCAGCTGGCAAGAGGCGACGCTTCCGGCTGGCCGGACACTGTATACGCGCAGATCAGCGAAGCGGAGAACGCGCGCACGGTGCGCACAAAGAAGTGGAAATACTGCGTGTGCGCCCCGGTATTCGACCCGAAGGAAGCCTATCCGAAGACGTACGTCGAGGAAAAGCTCTACGACCTGGAAAACGACCCGTACGAGAACACGAATCTGGTAAGCGACCCGGCGTATGCCAAGGTGCGCGCGCAGCTAAAACAGCGGCTCAAAGCCTTCATGCGTTACGCACACGAGCCAGAGGCCGAGATCCTGCCGGCACCCGGAAGTCCGGCAGTCTGAACGACGTTTCCGATCCGGGCAAAAAGAACCGGCCGGGTGCGAAGATCTCCTGCGCCGCCGGCCCGATATGGCGCGTTTGAGGAACAGACTTATACAGGGAGGCACAGTATGCAAAGAGGTTATACCATTCCCCTGATCGACCTGAGCAACGACACGTTCCGCCAGAGCGTGGTAGACTGGGAAAAAGGGCAGTATCTTGGCCATCCCACCACCGTGCTGCTGGACGACGGCAGGACCATCATTACCGTGTACCCCAAGAGCCACGGCAGGGGCCCCATCGTTATGAAGAAGAGCTTTGACGGCGGCGTGATCTGGACAGAGCGCCTGCCCGTGCCCGCCTCCTGGGCCACGTCCCTCGAAGTGCCCACGATATACCGCACCGAAGGTCCGGACGGGAAAAAGCACCTGATCATGTTCAGCGGCCTCTACCCCATCCGCATGGCCCATTCGGAAGACGAGGGCGAAAGCTGGAGCGAGCTTGAGCCCATCGGGGATTTCGGCGGCATCGTGGCCATGGCAGACGTGACCCAAGTGGGCAAAGGAGAGTATCTCGCCTTCTTCCACGACGACGGGCGGTTCATCTCGCCCACGGGCACGGACCTGACCGAAGTCTATGTGACGGGCGAAGGGCCCGACGCCGCGTCCCGCATCGTGTATTCCTCTGCGGACGGAAAGGGCGGCTGGGTGCCCTACAGCATATGGAACTCCACTGGCCTCGTTCAGGATCTTCCCGGCAGCAGGTGGAAAAAGCGTTTTACCACGGTCTCGGACGTGGAAGGGGCTGCCGCGCGGCGCGGGCGCTTTACGGTTTACAGCGTGCGCAGCCGGGACGGCGGGCTTACCTGGGGAGAGCTCAGGCCCGTATGCACCCACGACACAGCCAGCCTGTGCGAGCCCGGCGTGGTGCGTTCGCCAGACGGAAAGCAGCTGGCGATGCTGCTGAGGGAAAATTCCCGCAAATACAACTCCTTCGTCACCTTCTCGGACGACAACGGCGTCAGCTGGTCAGAGCCCCGCGAGCTTCCCGGCGCACTGACCGGGGACAGGCACACGATACGGTATCTGAAGGACGGGCGGCTGATCGTATCCTTCCGGGACATGTGCCACGAATCGCCCACCCGGGGAGACTGGTGCGCCTGGGTCGGCACGTACGACGATATCGTTTCCGGGCGCGAGGGCGAGTACCGCGTGCGACTGATGAAAAACCACGACGGCTGCGACTGCGCCTATCCCGGCGTGCTGGTGCTGCCGGACGGCACCGTGGCCGCCACCACCTACGGCGCATGGACGCCGGGCGAAAAGCAGTATATCGTCACCGTGCGCTTCAAACCCCCGGTACTCGCCTGAAACAAACGGACATAACATTTACAGGAGGCGCGGCCATGTCTCAGACGTTTCCAAGGACAATGGTTGAAAACATCTCTCTGCCCCGCATGCTGATGGGCACCAACTGGATGCTCGGCTGGAGCCACACCTCGGTCTCCGCCGACCATATGATCCAAAACCGCTATCAGGCGCCGTCCTCCTTCCGGGCGATGGCGGAAGCCTACCTCCGCTGGGGGATCGACGCCATGATGGCTCCCTTCGGCGGGCACGATGCGCTTTTGACCGGCTTAAGCGAAGCGGAGCAGGCCCTGGGCCGGCACATCATCAAAATCGATACGCCCGTTATAGACGTGACCGACAGCCCCCAGGCCCGTTTAGACGCGGAAAAGGTGATCTCCCAATGTGCTTCAAACGGCAGCGAGATCTGCCTGATCCACCACTCCTCCGCCGAAAAGCTGGTAAACAAGCTCAAAGGCACCATGGACCGCCTGCCGGATTATCTGGACATGATCCGCCAGCACGGTATGGTGCCGGGGCTTTCCGCCCATATGCCGGAGCTGATCCTGTATTCCGACGAAAACGGGTACGATGTGCAGACCTACATACAGATCTACAACTGCGCGGGCTTCCTCATGCAGATCGAGATCGAGGGCGTGCGCGCCATCATCGAAAACGCGAAAAAGCCCGTGATGACCATAAAGCCCATGGCTGCGGGCCGAGTTTCGCCCTATGTGGGCCTGTCCTTCTCCTTCGCCACGCTGCGTCCCTGCGACATGGTGACCGTGGGCGCCCACACGCCGGAGGAAGTGGACGAGGACGCGGAAATCGCTCTGGCGGCCATTGAGCGCCGCTATCCGGACATGCAGCGCCGCTCCACTCCCAGCAAAACGGCGGCCCTGGGCGGGGAGATACGGCAGCATTTCCCGGGCTGAAGCAGGTGACGTGAAATGAAGGACTGGTGCATCCGGCTGAGCGGAGTTTCGGAAGAGCAGATCCGCTTTGCCCTGAAGGAACTGCACGCCGTGATGGGCAGCTATGCCCACGGACAGCCCTCGGCAAAAGCGTATGAAGACGGCATGAACGCCGTCTGCCTGTCCGTGCGCAAAGACAGCGTTCCCGCAAACGGATATCGCGTTAAGATCGAGGAGCCCTCGGGCGGGCGGCAGAGGGTCTTTATAGACGGCAGCGATCCTGAAGCGCTCACCTGCGGCGTGATGGACTTCTGCCATCGCTGTCTGCCCCGGGCAGCCGTGAGCCACACGACGGCAGACCCGTACTATTTCCGGGCGCTGTTTGAAAAGGACTTCCTGCCGCCGGAAGAATTTAAAAGCGCGCCGCGCATCCCAAAGCGCGGACTGTGGACCTGGGGCCGCGCGGTGTACGACTGGCGCGGGTATCTGGAAAACATGGCGCGCCTCAGGCTGAACGAATTGATCCTGTGGAACGATTTCGCGCCTCTCAACGGGCAGGATATCGTATCCTATGCCCACGAACTGGGCATACGCGTCATCTGGGGCTACGCCTGGGGCTGGGACACCGCCATGCGGCTGGATACCTCCGAGGAAGCCGCGCAGCGCATCATCGACAAGTACGAGAGAGAGTATTCCGATCTCGGCGGAGACGGCATCTACTTTCAGAGCTTTACCGAGACCTCCCGGGAGACGCTGGGCGGCGTGCTGATCGCCGAGGCGGTGACTGAGTTTGTGAACCGCACGGCGGCCAGACTGCTTCAAAGGCATCCGGGCCTGAGGCTCCAGTTCGGCCTGCACGCGGATTCCGTTAAAAACCGCCTGGAGGCAATCGCCAAGGTCGATCCCCGCATAGAGATCATCTGGGAAAACTGCGGCGGTTTCCCCTACCACGCGTCTCCCGGCGTGATCGGCGACACAGTGAATACGAAGGCTTTTACCGAAAAGCTGCTCGCGCTGAGGCCGGGCGCCGCCACGGGCGCGGTGCTCAAAAGCATGATCCAGCTGAACTGGCCCGCCTTTACCCATCAGGCGGGGCCCGAAAGGCTGGGCTGCGCGGACGAAAAAACGATACAGGCCCGTTTCAAAGACGTTCGCCGCATCTGGCGGTATATCTCGGCAGAATGGCTGGACCACGGCGAAATGTGCCGGGACGTTCTGCGCCTGTACGCCCGGAAAGAAGATACGGCGGTGTATTGCCTGGTGGAGGACGGGCTGTTTGAAAGGGAGATCCCCCTGCCCGCAGCGCTGTACGCAGCGCTTGCCTGGAACTGGGATCAGGACTGGCGGACGCTCGTGCGCGAAACGGTCTTACACGGGCAGATCCGGGTATAAGTCCGGCCTGCCGTACGGATCAGGCACAGAAGCACGAAACCTGCAGGAAAGCCCCGCAGGTTTCTGTTTGTATGTGTGCTGATATCTGTCGTCTTATTCGGCCACGGCCTGCTCTGTCTCGGAGAGTGCGAACATGGTGATGAACATCGTTTCCAGGTCGTCTGACGCGGTCCAGAAGCGGTAGTACATCCTGCCGGTGGGAACGGCGAGCCTGTGGGCTTTTTCGTCTTCCTCGTGGACGTATCTGCTGGTAGATTCGATCCTGGCGTACATTTCGCCGGCTTTGGTCACGTCGTAAATGGGACTCGGAAAGCGGCTGTGCAGGTCTGTGTTCATGCGAAGGCCGCGGTCATGCAGCAGGTCCCACACGTTTTCGCCGTCGATCTTGAACCAGGATCGGGCGGAGAAGAACTCGTTGTCGAAGGTCTGGGTCACGGTGTGGCCCACCTCGTGCGTTTCGCTGCGGCCGGAAACGTGATCGACGAATTCGTAGCTGCGGCTGCCCACGAGGGCGTTTTTGAGCATTTTGCCTTCGAAGAGCACATTTTTGTCTGCATCCTCGATCAGGTATCCCGGCCTCAGGGAATTGCCGTCAAAGCGGAAGTACATCTCTTTTACGCCGGGTGCGGTCTTAAAGAGCGCTTTCTGCTCTTCGGTTACCGTTTTCCCGCCGGCGGCCTGGTCCAGCGCTATGCTCTTTTTGAAGGCCTGCACCGTCTTCCATACGCCGAAAACCGTGGCCGCGGCACCCAGGGCGATCATGATCGGGGGCAGGAAGCCCAGCTTGCTGTTGGTGATCTTTTCCGGGTCCTGCGGGTCGTAGTACACCTTGATCCCGTTTCCCACAGAAAAATCACCGGGAAGGCCCGCGAACGTGCCCTCGTAGGTTTTTCCGTCTGCATCATAGGTAAAGCGTACGTCGTATTCCTTCTGACCCTCCTGTGTCACGGATTCCGTCACAGCGGTGATCGTACCCATCGTCAGGGTATAGTCGTCGGTATTGAAGCCCATCACGATGATGCCGAATACAATCAGGATGATCCCGAGGGGAACGAAAAACCTGGCCGGACCCGTGTTGCGCATGATCCTGGCGATCCTGTTTTCAAAACCCATATGTATGCCTCTTTCTTTCTTTTTGTACGGTGGTATTTTAGCAGAGCGCCGGTCTTTTGGCAATACGCTGTGGAGCAGCGCAGGGTGATAATTTCTTCTCTGCCTTGACAAACGCCCTGCCTTCTGCTACTCTGAGGCACGGCAAGGCGCGTCCGCATCCGGTAAAAGGGTGCAGGCAGTACGGAGGTGCGAAATGACTTCGAGACAGCGGCTCGAAACGGTGCTTCGCGGGGAGATACCGGACTCAGTACCGGTGAGTCCCGACACGTCCAATATGATCCCCGCCCGTTTGACCGGTCTGCCCTTCTGGGACATCTATCTGTACCGGAAGATCCCCCAGTGGAAGGCATACATCGACTGCGTGAAGCATTTCGGCTACGATTCGCTCATGGACGGCTTCGTACCCATCCTGTTTGAGGAACTGGGCGAGATCGACCGGGACCTGAAGGAAGCGGTGGTGCTGCGCTCAGAAGACAGGATCGTCACCCGCAAATACCGCGAGGCCAACGGAAGGCTGTTCTGGGAGGACAGGGCATCTGTCTACTTCCGCGACAATCCTCCGGTCCGGGACATCGGCCTCAAAAAGGCAGGCGCGGACTTTGAGCCCTCCAGCTTTGAAACGGTGGAAAACAGCGGCCCCTACGCGGGCATCGAAGGCGAAAAACTGCTCCGGCTGGTAAAGGAGGAAATGGGCGATCACGGGCTGGTGGGCGTATGGTGCGGACGGAGCACCTTCGTGACCAACGAAGAACAGGTCTACGACTATTACGACGATCCTGAGCCCTTCGAGGAAGCCAGCCGCGCCTATCTTGAGCGCATGGAAAAGCGCTTTATGAAACTGATGAGCCTTGAAACCAGGCCGGATTTCATATGTACCGGCGGCAGCGGCACGCTGGTGTACCAGACGGTGGAGATGTTCCGCCGCCTGGGGCTTCCGGTGGTGAAACGCATCACGGAGCTGTGCCGGGAATACGGCATCCCTTCCCACGTGCACTCCTGCGGCCCGGAAAAGGAGCTGATCCGCATCTGCCACGACGAGACCGCCCTCACCGTGATCGACCCGCTGGAGATACCGCCCATGGGCGACTGCGACTTAAAGCAGATCAAGCGGCTGTACGGGGACACGCTGGTTTTGAAGGGCAACCTGCACACCACGAACGTGATGCTGCGGGGCACGCCCGAAGACGTGGCCCGCGCCAGCCGCCAGGCCATAGACGACGGGGCGGCGGGAGGACGCTTTATCCTGTCCACCGGCGACCAGTGCGGCAGGGACACGCCGGACGAAAACATCTTTGCCATGATCGAAACGGCGCGCACCTACGGAAGATACGCCTGACAGGCCCTCAAAAAGAGGCTACACTCACAGTTTGAATGCAAATGCAGATCGTACAGGAGGCGGACTTATGCTTTTACGATTTCTGGGCACCGGCGCGGCTGACTGGAACGGGCCGGACGAAAACGGCGAATGCCGCCGCTTCACCAGCACGCTGCTGGACGGGCGGGTGCTGATCGACGTAACAAAGACCGTGCTGGACATGATCCCGGACAAAAGCAAAGTGACGGACGTGTTTTTCACCCACAGCCACCGGGACCACTTTGATCCGGAGGCCCTCAAGGCGCTCGCGCCCTGCCGCGTGCACGCCCACGAGAGCTGGGCGGGCGAGATCTCCGGGGACGGTTTGACCGTGATCCCCCTGAAAACGGGCGTGAGCGCGGAAGCAGCCGGATATACCTTTCTTCCCATGCCCTCCAACCACTCCACCCCGCGCGAATACGAGACCACGCTGCACTACCTGATCGAAGGCGGCGGCAGCTGCCTTCTGTACGCCACGGACGGCGCGTGGCTTTTGAATTCAGAACACCGCATGATCGGAAACAAGGTGCTTTCCGCCGCCGTGTTCGACGCCACCATCGGGGACGCTTTTCCGGGCGACTGGCGGATATTTGAGCACAACTCCGTGGACATGGTGCGCCTGATGGTGAAGACCCTGCTTAAAACAGGGCGGCTGGGCGAAGGCGCGCCGGTGTTCCTCACCCATTTCGCCCGCACGCTCCATCCGTCCCAGGCCGAACTGGAAAGAAGCGCGGTTTCGCCCCTTCGGGTGTGCTTTGACGGCATGGAAGCGCGCGTCTGACCTTTCCTCTTATACCAAGTCCCGGACGTTTACGTTAACTGCGTCCGGGGTTCTTGCAATCTTAACCGCGCGGGTTTACAATGGGCGGCGTTATCCTGTTCCCGGAGGAATGCAAATGGAAATGAACGCACAAAAACTGAGGCTCCTGGTGATCAATCCGGGTTCGACCTCCACGAAGGTCAGCCTATTTGAAAACGAAGCCTCCATTTTTGAAGAAAGCATTTTTCACGACGCGCCGGAGCTTCTGCGCTTCCCCCACGTGAACGATCAGCTGCCCTTCCGCTATCAGGTGATACTGGATATGCTCTCGCGTCACGGAATTGCGCCCGAGAGCATAGACGTGTACGTGGGCCGAGGCGGAAGCGCGTATTCCCAGCCCGGCGGCGTGACCAAAGTGGACGAAAGGCTGTTTGACGACACCGTGAAGGCCGTGGGCGGCAGCGAGCACCCCGCCAAGCTCGGCGTGATGCTGGCCTGGACGTTCGCGCAGGAATACGGCAAACCCGCCTATACTCTCAATCCCACGAACGTGGACGAGTATTCGGATCTGGCGCGGCTGACGGGCATAAAGGGCGTATACCGCGTGAGCCATTCCCACGTGCTCAACCAGAAGGCCGTGGCGGAATACCACGCGCAGAAAAACGGCATGCGCTACGAAGAGCGCAATTTCATCGTGGCGCACATCGACGGCGGCATCACCGTGAGCGCCCACGAGCGCGGGCGCATGGTGGACGGCAACATGGGCGCCGACGGTGAAGGCGCGTTCACGCCCACGCGCATCGGCAGCGTGCCGGTGCTGCAGCTGCTGGACTACATCGAGGCCCACAGCGTTAAGGAAGTTCGCCTGATGTGCTCCCGGGCCGGCGGCTTCGTGAGCCTGTTCGGCACGGCGGATTCCGACGCCATCCACCGCAAGGTGGAGGAAGGCGATCCCAAGGCCTCGCTGGTGTGGGACACGCTGATCTATCAGGTGTGCAAGCAGATCGGCGAGATGAGCGCGGTCTTGTGCGGGCAGGTGGACGGCATCCTGCTGACCGGCGGGCTGATGCGCTTTTATGACATCGAGGAGGGCATCCGCCGCCGCTGCGGCTGGATCGCGCCCATCAGCGTGTATCCCGGCGAGATGGAGCAGGAGGCTCTCGCATGGTCGGTGCTCAAGGCCCTGCGGGGCGAAAGGCCGATCCTGCGCTACGCCGGAAAGCCCGTATGGAACGGATTTGAAAACCTGGGTCTGTAACGCAAAAAGGAGATGACATCATGGGAAGGCTGATGGAAACGGTAAAAGCCAAAGCGAAGGCCGATGTGAAAACCATCGTGCTGCCCGAGGGCGACGAAAAGCGCACGGTGCAGGCGGCGGCGATCCTCTGTGCGGAAGGCCTGGCAAAGCCGGTGCTGCTGGGCGATAAAGATTCTATCGCCTCTGCCGCAGCAGAGACGGGCGCGTGCCTGGACGGCATTCAGACCGTCGATCCCAAAACGAGCCCCGACAGGGCGCGCTACGCCCAGGCGCTGTATGAACTGCGCAAGGCGAAAGGCGTAACGGAAGAGGACGCTGCGCGGCTTGTGGAAGACAACATGTATTTCGGCATCATGATGGTGAAGCTGGGCGACGCGGACGGGCTCGTGTCCGGCGCCGTGCACACCACAGGCGACATGCTCCGGCCCGCGCTGCAGATCATCAAGACCAGGCCGGGCATCAAGGTGGTGTCTTCAAGCTTTTTGATGGAACTGCCGAATGAAAACATCGGCCATCACGGACTTTTGGTGTATTCCGACTGCGTGGTCATGCCCTGCCCCACCGCAGAGGAGCTGGCCTGCATCGCCGTATCTGCCGCCGATACCGCGCGCACGCTGTGCGGCATAGAGGAACCGCGGGTGGCAATGCTCTCCTTCTCCACCAAGGGCAGCGCGAAGCACGAACTGGTGAGCAAGGTGCAGCAGGCCACCTCCCTGGCGCACGAGATGGCGCCTGACCTCCTGCTGGACGGCGAGATGCAGTTCGACGCCGCCATCGTGCCTGACATCGGCGCGTCCAAGGCCAAGGGAAGCCCTGTGGCAGGCCGGGCCAACGTGCTGGTATTTCCGGACCTGCAGGCGGGCAACATCGGCTACAAGATCACCCAGCGCCTGGGCGGCGCAGAAGCCTGCGCGGTGCTGCAGGGCCTTGCGAAGCCCTGCAACGACTTGAGCCGCGGCTGCTCGGTGGAAGACATCGTATCCACCGTGGCCCTCACGGCGGTGCAGGCGCAGGGGTGAGGCTTTGAAAAGACGGCACAGCTGTTTACGGACGGCTGTGCCGTTTTCGATAAAACCGGATGCAGGCATAACGGCACAAACGATTCGAAAGAAATGTATTGGGAGAGAAACATGGACGTTCGGGATTTTCTTGAAATACTGCATATAGCAGAAAAGCTGAAGGATACGCCGCGGCACTGCACCACATCGGAAGGCAGAACGGAAAGCGTCGCGGAGCACAGCTGGCGTCTGTCTCTGATGGCCTTCCTTCTGCAAAGCGAGTTCCCTCAGGCGGATATGGGCAGGGTGATGAGGATGTGCCTGATACACGACCTGGGCGAGTGCTTTACCGGGGATATCCCCACGTTCGTGAAAACGGACCGGGACAGGGAAACGGAAGACTCTCTGCTCGGCAAGTGGGTGGCAGGCCTTCCCAAAGAAGTATCTTCGGAAATGCGTTCGCTCTATGCCGAGATGGACGCACAGAAGACCACAGAGGCCAGGATCTGTAAGGCACTGGACAAGCTGGAAGCCCTGATCCAGCACAACGAGTCCCCCATCGGCACATGGTCTGAAAACGAATACGAGCTGAACCGGACCTACGCGTTCGACGCGGCGGCGTTTTCGCCCTGGCTCACGCAGCTCAGGAAGGCCATACTGGAAGACACGCTTGAAAAGATCGATACGGAAGGCCGGCGCGGTCCGGACGCATGAGGTGTTTCTTATGATACGCAGTGCAACCACAGACGACGCCGGAAGGCTGCTTGAGATATATGCCTATTACGTCAAAAACACCGCGATCACGTTTGAATACGACGTGCCTTCCCCGGACGAATTCCGGGAGCGCATCGAAAAGACGCTCCGGAAATACCCGTACCTGGTGCTGGAAGAGGACGGCACGGTCCTTGGGTACGCCTATGCCGGGCCATTCGTGGGCAGAGCCGCCTACAGGCATTCCAGCGAAGTGACGATCTATGTGGACCATGCATCCAAAGGACACGGCTATGGCAGAAAGCTGTACGAGGCGCTGGAAGAGCGCCTGAAGACCATGGGTATACGAAACCTGTACGCATGCATCGGGGACCCGGTGGAAGAGGACGAATACCTTACGCGCAGCAGCGAACAGTTTCATCGGCATCTCGGATACACGAAGGTCGGCGAGTTTCATTTGTGCGGATACAAATTCGGGCGCTGGTACAATATGATCTGGATGGAGAAGCTCATCGGAGATCATCCGTAAAGCGTCTTGGGGCTGCTGAACAGCCCTTTTTTGCTTTTGCCGCCATTTGGGCTCGGGGAGGCAAAATTTCTTTTCCGGAAATCCCCGGACGGTATATCGAACGGGCAAAGTATGTGGTATAATGCTTGCATAAAGCACCGCCGGCATGCACCTGTGCGTCTGCCGGAAAAGCGGCGCGGCCCCACGAAAACAAGCGAGGAGGAATCCAAGATGAAAAAAGCCTGGATATTTCAGGGCGGCTGGGACGGACACGAGCCCAAGCTCACCAGCAAGCGTTTTAAGGGAATGCTTGAAAAACACGGATACGAAGTGACGATCCACGATTCCCTGGCCCCCGCGGAGGACCTGGACGCCTTGATGGGCCTCGACCTGATCGTAGCCTGCTGGACCATGGGCCAGATCTCCTGGGAGCAGTGCAAAAACATCTGCAAGGCCGTTGGTTCGGGCGTGGGCCTGGCGGGCTGCCACGGCGGCATGTGCGACAGCTTCCGCGAAAACACGGAGTGGCAGTTCATGACCGGCGGCCAGTGGATCTCCCATCCCGGCGGAGACGGCATCAACTACACGGTGAACATCCGCCACGGCTCCAGCCCCATCGTGGAAGGCCTGGAGGATTTCCCGGTTTGCAGCGAGCATTATAACCTGCACGTCGATCCCTCCATCGAAGTACTGGCCACCACCCGTTTCCCCCTGGTGCCCTACTATCACATTTCCAACAAACCCGTGGACATGCCCGTGACCTGGACGAAATTCTGGGGCAACGGCCGGGTATTCTATACATCCCTGGGCCACCACGATGACGTGTTCGACAAGTCCCCCAGCGCCGCCGTCATGATGGAGCGCGGCATGGTGTGGGCAGGCGAAGGCAAGCAGTACGCCCTGGACCACGGCCTCACCACCGAGAGATTCGAAAACACCGCCAAGATGTATTAAGGAGGATACGCATGAAGCCTGTAAACGTGGCCATGATCGGCGTAGGCTGCATCAGCGGCATTTATCTGGAGAACATCACCAAGGTTTTTAGGGACATCCGGCTCATCGGCGTTTGCGACCTGGTGCGCGAGCGCGCCGAGAACGCCCGGCAGAAATACGGCGTGCCGAAGATCTACGATACCATGTACGACGCCTTCGGCGATCCCGAGGTGGAATTGGTGCTGAACCTCACCCGCCCCTACGAGCACTTCGAGGTGAGCAAGGCCGCGCTGGAAGCCGGCAAGCACGTATACAGCGAAAAGCCCCTGGGCGCGTCGCTGGAGGAAGGCCAGGCGCTGGTGAAGCTGGCGCAGGAAAAGGGCCTCATGCTGGGCGGCGCGCCGGACACCTTCATGGGCGCGGGAATACAGACCTGCCGCCGGCTGATCGACGACGGCTTTATCGGCGACGTGGTGGGCAGCGCAGCCTTCATGATCTGCCACGGCCATGAGACCTGGCATCCAGATCCGGACTTTTACTATCAGTACGGCGGCGGGCCCATGTTCGACATGGGGCCGTATTACCTGACCGCCCTGATCAATCTTTGCGGCGGCATACACAGCGTGATGAGCGCCAGCAAAAAGAGCTTTGAAAAGCGCATGATCACCAGCCAGCCCTTCGCCGGCACGCCCATAGACGTGAACGTGAACACCTATGTAGCCGGCACCATCAAATACGATTCCGGCGCCATCGGCACGCTGTTCACCACCTTCGACGTATATTATCCCTACCAGGCGCGCTTCGAAGTGTACGGCAGCCGCGGCACGCTGTTCGTGCCCGATCCCAACGGCTTCGGCGGCCCCGTGAAGCTGTTCAGGCCCGAGGACGGCGAGGTGCGCGAAGTGCCGCTGATGTACGATTATAAAGAAAACAGCCGCGCGCTGGGTCTGGACGACATGGCCGTGGCCATCCGCACCGGACGCGAAGCGCGGGCGGACTACAAACAGACCTTCCACGTGCTGGACGCCATGACGGGCTTTGAGCGCAGCGCACAGAGCGGACGCTGGGTGAAGATGAGCACGAAGTTCAAGCGCCGCCCGCCCATGGTGAAAACGGAGCTGAAGGGCTGCCTGGACGCGTGACGCGCGCAGCGTTCCAAACGGGAGGAGCATCCAAGGCATGAACAGGGAAACAGGCAAAAAGGTCCTCAAAAAGCGCAGGCGCATTTCGCAGACAGGTGCGCTGGCGCTCCTGGTGGCCGCGGCGCTTATCTTCGCGGCAGGGTTTTATCTGGGCTACGAAAAGGGCGCCGGACAGAAGCGCCGCGCAAGCGACATCCTTTTGGTGAACGCGGATCATCCCCTGAGCCCGGATTACGTGCCGGACGAACTGGTGAACCTGTATGAGATGCGCCACTCCTTCCGCCTGTCCCGGTCCGATATCTATCTGACCTACGGCACCTACCTGGCCGCGCAGGAGATGTTCGCCGCCGCCGAGAGCGAGAACGTGAACGGCTTTTACATCACCAGCGGATACCGCTCCTACGAGCGCCAGAAGGAGGTCTACGCCGAGTGCCGGGACGGCTACGCCCAGAAGCCCGGCTGCAGCGAACACCAGACCGGGCTGTGCTTCGACGTGACCGCCGAAAACGTGGGCGGCTTCGAAAATACGCCCCAGTACGCATGGCTCAGGCAGAACGCCTGGAAATACGGCTTTATCCAGCGCTATCCCGCCAACAAGGCCCACATCACGGGCATATCCTACGAGCCCTGGCACTACCGCTACGTGGGCACGGAAGCCGCTGCATACATGCACAAAAACAACCTCACCCTGGAAGAATACCTGAACTGACGGAGGAACGCATATGCTTCTCAAAAACGGTCTGATCCACGACGCGGTGCATGAAGCGCCCTATACCGCCGACATCCTGATCAAAGAAACAAAGATCGCCGCCATCGGCACGAACCTTGCCGCTGAAGGCGATGAAGTGATCGATATCGCCGGGCTCAACGTATACCCGGGCTTCGTGGAAGCCCACGGCCACATCGGCCTGGACGGCTGGGGCATCGGCTACGAGGGTCAGGATTACAACGAGATGGGCGATATCCTGTCTCCCCAGCTGCGCGCCATCGACGCCATCCAGCCCCGCGACTACGCGCTGAAGGAAGCCCGCGAAGCCGGCGTGACCACCCTCAACGTAGGCCCCGGCAGCGCCAACGTGCTGGGCGGCACCTTTGCAGCCATCAAGCCCGTGGGCATCCGCGTGGACGACATGATCGTAAAGCAGCCCACCGCCATGAAGTGTGCCTTCGGCGAAAACCCCAAGCGCTGCTACCGCGACAAAGGCAATTCCAGCCGCATGAGCACGGCGGCCAAGCTCAGGGAGATGCTGTTCAAGGCCCGTGAGTACGCTGCGAAGCTGGACGCCGCAAAAGACGATCCGTCCAAAAAGCCTGCCTTCGACATGAAGCTGAACGCGCTTTTGCCGGTGATCCGGGGCGAACTTCCGCTCAAGGCCCACGCCCACCAGGCGGACGACCTGTTTACCGCCATCCGCATCGCCAAGGAGTTCGGCGTGAAGCTGACGCTGGAGCACGTGACGGAAGGCCATCTGATCGCGTCGGACCTGGCAAAGGAAGGCTACATGCTGGCCGTAGGGCCCACGCTTGGCCACGCCACAAAGTTCGAGCTCAAGGACAAAAGCTGGATCACGCCGGGCGTACTGGCCAACGCGGGCTGCCACGTTTCCATCATCACGGACTCCCCTGTGATCCCCCAGAAATACCTGCCCGTATGCGCGGGCCTTGCCGTAAAGAACGGCATGAAGCCCTTTGACGCGCTGAAGGCCATGACCATCAACCCCGCCAGGCACATCGGCGTCGAGGACCGCGTAGGCTCCCTGGAAGCCGGCAAGGACGCCGACATCGTGGTGTGCGAAGGCGATCCCTTTGAGATCAGCTGCGTGAACCGATACGTGTTCATCAACGGCAGGAACGTGCTGTGAAGACAGCAGACTTCATCCTGGCCGCCGCGGTCTTTCTGCTGGGCGCGTGGTTTTGCCGGCTCTATCTGAGCGGCCAGGGCAAAAGCCGAGCCCGGGCGGCGATAAAATGCGCGCCCACGGCGGGATGCTTTCTTTTGGCCCTGTACGCGCTGGGCTCCGGCGGCGTGAACGCGCTGTTTCAGGGCCTAATGTGCGCAGGGCTGCTGGTTTGCGTTTTCGCCGACTGGGTGATCGAGTTCAAGCTGATGCCCGGCGCGGCGCTGTTCGGCTGCGCACATCTGTGCTTTATCGCAGCGTTCGCCCTGAAGTGCGAAGGCGCAGCCAGCTGGACGTGCCTTATCCTGCTGGCGGGCGCGCTGACGGGGCTGTTCCTGTACGCGCAGAAAAAGGGAAAGTCCTCCCTTCCCGCCGCGCCGTTCGCGGCGTACATCGCCCTCATCTGCCTGATGGCGGCGCTGGCGGTAAAATGCGGCGCGCTGTTTGGTTTAGGCGCGCTTTTGTTTGTGGCGTCCGATACGCTGCTTGGCCTGCGCCTGTTCGGCAAGATCTCCTTTCCCCACAGCGGCACAGCCGTGATGGTCAGCTATTATCTCGCTTTGTACCTGTTCGCCCTGGGAAGCCTGGCGCTCAGGTAACATACCCGAAACCGGACACGATCCGATCCACCGGAGGTACGCATGGATTTTGTCAAGATAAAAAACGTTCATATGAAGCCCTCCTTCCTGTCCGACCTGATGGATAAGGTGGCGGACGGGATGATCCCCTACCAGTGGCAGGCGCTCAACGACCTGGTGCCGGACGCCGCGCCCAGCTACTGCATGCGCAATCTGCGCGCGGCGGCGGGCGAGATCAAGGCCCCGCACGGCGGCTGCGTGTTTCAGGACAGCGACCTGGCCAAGTGGATCGAAGCGGCCAGCTATACCCTCGCCTGGAAGCCAGACCCAAAGCTGGAAGAGGAGATAAACGAAGCAGTGCGCCTGATGGAAAAGGCGCAGCTGCCGGACGGTTACCTGAACACCTACTACCAGCTCACAGACATAACGAAGCGGTTCACCAACCTGCGGGACCATCACGAACTGTACTGCGCGGGGCATCTGCTGGAGGCGGCGTGCGCGTACTATGAGGTCACGGGCAAAAGGCGCTTTCTGGACGTGATGGAGCGGTACGTGGACCTGATCGACCGTACCTTCGGGTCTGAAGACGGCAAGCTGCCCGGATACCCCGGCCACGAGGAGATCGAGCTGGCGCTGGTGAAGCTGTATTCGATCACCCAAAATGAAAAGCACCTGAAGCTGGCAAAATTCTTTATCGACCAGCGCGGGCAGGGCGAAGGCTACTTTAACGAAGAGGCTGTCCGCCGGGGCGAAAGCACCGCCTGGGACCGGAGCGTGTATTCCGGCAACCGCTACTATCAGGCGCATACGCCTGTAAGGCAGCAAAACAAGGCCCTGGGCCACGCAGTGCGTCAATTGTATCTGCTGTGCGGCATGGCGGACGTGGCGAGGGAGACGCAGGACGAAGCGCTCCTCAAAGTCTGCCGCGAAATGTGGAAAGACGTCACCCGCCGCCAGATGTACATCACCGGCGCGGTGGGCCAGAGCGCATACGGCGAGGCCTTCACCTTCGATTACGACCTGCCCAACGACTCCGTGTACGGCGAGACCTGCGCTTCCATCGCCCTGTTCTTTTTTGCCCTGCGCATGATGAAAGCAAAGCCCCTGGGCGAATACGGCGACATATGCGATACGCTTTTGTACAACGGCACCATCAGCGGCATGAACGAAAGCGGCGACCGCTTCTTCTATGTCAATCCCCTGGAGTGCGTGCCGGAGCGCAGCGAAAAGAGCCAGCCCCACCGGCACATCCGGCCTTCCAGGCAAAAGTGGTTCGGCTGCGCCTGCTGTCCGCCCAACCTCGCCCGCATGATCGCGAACCTGCCCGCGTGCCTGTTTTTGCACGAGGGCAGCACCGCGTACATGAACCTGTTTTCTTCCTGCGAGGCGGAGATCCCCCTGGAAGGCGGCTGCGTCCGCCTGGCGTGCGAGACGAAGTACCCCTGGGACGGAAAGATCGCGCTGCGCATAAAAGAAAGCTTTCCCGGCTTCCGCCTGGCGCTGCGCCTGCCCCGCTGGGTGAAGACCTACGAGCTCACGGTGAACGGCAAAACGCCCGAGACCGTGATGGACGAAGGCTTCGTGTATCTGGAAGGCCTGGCCTCCGGCGACGAGATCGTATACGATCTGCACATGCCCGTACAGGCTGTGAGCGCCCATCCCAGGGTCACACAGGACGCTGGCCTCATCGCCGTAAGGCGCGGCCCGGTGGTATACTGCCTGGAGGAGGCCGACAATGGCAAGAACCTAAGCGCCCTGGCCCTGTCCAGGCAGGCGGAGTTCAGGTGTGAGGAGCGCATGGGCGCAGTATGCATTTCGGCACCGGCCAAGCGCCTGAGCGAAGAAGGCTGGGACGAATACGAGCTGTACGCTTCCGACCGCGTTCCCGTGTACGAGGACGTCACCGCGCGCTTCATCCCCTATTACCTCTGGAACAACCGGGGCGAAGGTGAGATGCGCGTGTGGGTGCGTGCGCTTTCTTAAGATGCATCCGGAAGTGATCCTGTTTGGCCGCGCCTTCGCCTCTTACGGGCTCATGGCCGGGCTGGGCGTACTTCTGGCCGCATGTCTTGCGCTTATCCTCGGCAAGGCACACGGCCTTACGGCGTACCGGGTGCTGCTTTTCCTTCTCGCCGGCTGCCTGTGTGGTTTTGCGGGGGCGTTTTTGCTGTACCTGCTGGTAAGCTATACGCCTTCGGAGCTGATCGCACAGATCAAAAACGGAAGCTTCGAACCCGGTTTCGTGTTTTACGGCGGGCTGATCGCGGGCATACTGGGTGTGCTCCTGCTGGGCAGAAAAAGCGGATGGAAGCTTGAGGAATACGAAAAGGCCCTCGTTCCCGCCCTGCCCCTGGGGCATGCCTTAGGCCGGGTGGGCTGCTTTCTGGCAGGCTGCTGCTACGGGCGGTTTTCCGACTCTTTTCTCGCCGTGCGCTTTCCCGCCCTGCCCCGCGCCGCGCTGCCGGTGCAGCTGTTCGAAGCGGCGTATCTGGTTGGAATGTGCGCCGTGTTGTCGCTGATGTCCCTGAAAAACAAAAAGCATCTGCTCGGGGCGTATATCCTCATGTACGCCCCCATGCGCTTCGGGCTGGAGTTCCTCCGGGGCGATGAGGTACGCGGCGCGCTGGGGCCGCTTTCCACATCCCAGTGGATCAGCCTGCTTCTTTTGTTATGCTGGGCGCTGTATCTGGTTAAAAACGCGCGGAAAGCTTGACACGCTTTCGGCGCATGGCATATAATGCAACATATTTTCATCTTGAGGTGATGCGTATGGCACCGGGCGAAATGTACGGAACGATGGTATTCAACGACGACGTCATGCAGCAGCGGCTTCCGCATGACACCTACAAGCAGCTCAAGCGCATCCTCGAGGAGGGCGGCGCGCTGGACCGTTCCATCGCCGACATCGTGGCCAATGCCATGAAGGACTGGGCACTGGAAAAGGGTGCCACGCATTTCACCCACTGGTTCCAGCCCATGACGGGCATCACCGCCGAAAAGCACGATTCCTTCATACGCCCCATGGGCGACCGGGTGATCATGGAGTTCAGCGGCAAGGAGCTCATCAAGGGCGAAAACGACGCCTCCTCTTTCCCCTCCGGCGGACTGCGCGCCACCTTCGAAGCCCGCGGCTACACCGCCTGGGACCCCACCTCTTACGCTTTCATAAAAGACAAAACGCTGTGCATTCCCACTGCGTTCTGCTCCTATACCGGCGAGGCTCTGGACAAAAAGACACCGCTTCTGCGCTCCATGGAGCTTTTGAACCGCCATGCCCTGAAGGTGCTTTCCATTCTGGGCGTGAACGCACGCCGCGTGGTGCCCATGGTAGGCGCGGAGCAGGAATACTTTCTGATCGACCGCGCGCTGTACGAGAAGCGCCCGGACCTCATCTACACGGGCCGCACGCTTCTGGGGCACAGACCCAGCAAGGGACAGGAGCTGGACGACCACTTTTTTGGCGCGCTCAAGACCCGCGTGTCCGCCTTTATGCGCGACCTGGACGAGGAACTGTGGAAGCTGGGCATCCCCGCCAAGACCTGCCACAACGAAGCTGCGCCCGCGCAGCACGAGCTGGCCTGCGTTTACGAGAGCGTGAACGTGGCAGTGGACCACAACCAGCTGACCATGGAGATCATGAAGAAAGTAGCTACCCGCCACGGCATGGTGTGCCTGCTGCACGAAAAGCCCTTTGAAGGCGTGAACGGCAGCGGCAAGCACAACAACTGGTCCCTGCAGACGGATACCGGCCGGAATCTTTTGGACCCCGGCGAGCATCCGGCGGAGAACCTGCCGTTTTTGCTGATGCTCTGCGCGGTGATCCAGGCAGTGGACGATAACCAGGACCTGCTGCGCATCTCCATCGCCAGCGCCGGCAACGACCACCGTCTTGGCGGCAACGAGGCGCCGCCCGCCATCATGAGCATGTATCTGGGTGACGACATCTCGGCCCTCATCGACTCCATCGCCGGCGGCACGCCCCTGGACAGCCTGAACCGGGAATACATCAACAGCGGCGTGGGCACGCTTTCCCGCGTGTACCGCGACAACACCGACCGCAACCGCACCTCTCCCCTCGCGTTCACGGGCAACAAATTCGAGTTCCGCTCCGTGGGCTCCTCCTTCTCCATCTCTGACGCCAACGTGGTGCTGAACACCGCCGTGGCTGACCGGCTGGAACGCTTTGCCCGCCGCCTGGAGGGGCAGGCCGACCTGCGCTCTGCCGTGTACGCCCTGGTGCGCGAGACCGTGAAGGACCACGACCGCATCCTGTTCAACGGCAACAATTACTCCGCCGAGTGGGCGGAGGAAGCCCGCCGCCGGGGGCTGATGATCCTGAACAATACGGTGGACGCGCTGGAGCAGTTTACCACCCAAAAAAACGTCAGCCTGTTCACGCGCCACGGCATCTTCTCGGAAACGGAGATGTTCTCCCGCCGCGAAGTGATGCTGGAGAACTACGCCAAGGTGGTGAACATCGAGGCGCACACCCTGCTGGACATGGTGAACCGGGACGTGCTGCCCGCGCTGATCCGCTACACGGGCGAGCTGGCGGACGCCGCCGCGAAGAAGCGGGCCATCGGCTTGAAGGCGCAGGCCGAATACGATCTTGGCTCCTCCCTGTCCTCCCTCACGGACGAGATATGGACCCTGAGCGGCGATCTGAACGCCGCCATCCTACACGCGTCCCGCGAGGGCGTCACCTCTCAAAGCGCCAGGGCGTATGCCGACTGCGTCCTGCCGGCCATGGAAAAGCTGCGCCTGCGGGTGGACGAGGCGGAAGGCCTCACGGACGAAAAGACCTGGCCCTACCCCGGATACGGCGAGCTTCTCAGCAGCGTGCATGAATAATTATACGTTTATTTAATCGACTTCCATTCGTTTATACGCATTTAACCGGAATTATACTTGACATATCCGGGTATATGATGCATAATTATTCATATACTTGAATCGGAGGCGTCATTATGAAGAAGTTCAAAAAAATCGTTCTGGCCTATTCGGGCGGTCTGGATACATCCGTTATCATCCCCTGGCTCAAGGAGAATTATGATAACCCCGAGATCATCGCCGTATCCGGCGACGTGGGACAGGGCACCGAGTTGGACGGTCTGGAGGAAAAAGCCCTGAAGACCGGAGCCAGCAAGCTGTACATCGAAGACCTGAAAGAAGAGTTTGTGCAGGACTACATCTTCCCCACGCTGAAGGCGGGAGCCAAGTACGAGGGCCAGTATCTGCTGGGCACCTCCTTTGCACGTCCCATTATCGCCAAGCGCATCGTGGAGATCGCCCTCAAGGAAGGCGCGGACGCCATCTGCCACGGCTGCACCGGCAAGGGCAACGATCAGGTGCGTTTCGAGCTGACGATCAAGGCCTTCGCCCCGCAGATGGGCGTGATCGCCCCCTGGCGCGAGTGGAGCATCAAGAGCCGCGAGGAAGAGATCGACTACGCCGAAGCCCACGACATCCCCCTGAAGATCAGCCGCGAGACCAACTATTCCAAGGACAAGAACCTGTGGCATCTTTCCCACGAGGGCCTGGACCTGGAAGATCCCGCCAACGAACCCATGTATAACAAGCCCGGCTTCCTGGAGATGGGTGTGAGCCCCGAGCAGGCCCCGGATGAAGCCGAGTACGTGACCATCTCTTTTGAAAAGGGCGTACCGGTGGCCGTGAACGGGCAGAAAATGACCGGCGTGGAGATCGTAGAGACGCTGAACAAGCTGGGCGGCAAGCACGGCATCGGCCTGCTGGATCTGGTAGAGAACCGCCTGGTAGGCATGAAGAGCCGCGGCGTATACGAGACCCCCGGCGGCACCATCCTGTACAAAGCCCACGAGGTGCTGGAGACCCTGTGCCTGGACCGCGACACGATGCACTATAAAGAGATCGTGGCCAACCGCTTCGCGGAGCTGGTATACTTCGGCCAGTGGTTCACGCCCCTGCGGGAGGCCCTGAGCGCGTTTGTGGACAAGACGCAGGAAAACGTGACCGGCGACGTGAAGCTCAAGCTCTACAAGGGCAACATGATCAACGCCTCCGTCACCTCCCCCTACAGCCTGTACGATCCGGAGATCGCCACCTTCGACGAGGATCACGTATACGACCAGGCGGACTCCAAGGGCTTTATCACCCTCTTCGGCCTGCCCATCAAGGTCAAGGCGATGGTGGACGCCAAACGCAAGGGATAGAAAGATACATGAACGAAAAACTCTGGGCGGGGCGCTTTTCAAAAGCCCTGGACGACAGCGCCAACGACTATAACGCCTCCATACGCTTTGACCAGCGCATGTACAAAGAGGACATCACCGGAAGCATGGCCCACGCGGCCATGCTTTCCGCGACCGGGATCATTTCCGCCGAAGACGGAAACGCCATTCAGGCCGGTCTGGAGGGCATCCTGAGCGACCTGGAAAGCGGCGCGCTACAGATCGACCTGTCCTGCGAGGACATCCACACCTTCGTGGAGCAGGAGCTCACCCGCCGCATCGGCGACACCGGCAAGCGCCTGCACACCGCCCGCAGCCGCAACGACCAGGTGGCGGTGGACCTGAGACTGAATCTCCGCGCGCGCACGGACGAAACGGCAGAGCTTCTCAAAAGGCTGATACGCGTGATCTGCGAAAAGGCGCTGGCATACGCAGACGCCATCATGCCCGGTTACACCCACCTGCAGAGGGCGCAGCCCGTCACCCTGGGCCATCACCTGATGGCGTACGCCTGGATGTTCTTAAGGGACCTTGGACGCCTTCAGGACGCCCGCGGCAGGATGAACCTGTGTCCCCTGGGCAGCGGCGCGCTGGCCGGCACCACCTTTCCCATCGACCGGGATATGACCGCGAAGAGCCTCGGTTTTGACGGCGCGTGCCCCAATTCCCTGGACGGCGTGAGCGACCGGGATTTCTGCGTAGAGCTGGCAGGCGCCCTGGCGCTGATCATGACGCACCTGAGCCGCTTCAGCGAGGAGATCATCCTGTGGTGCAGCTGGGAGTTCAAATTCGTCGAGTTGGACGACGCGTTCTCCACCGGCTCCTCCATCATGCCCCAGAAGAAGAACCCGGACATCGCGGAGCTCACCCGCGGCAAGGCCGGGCGCGCCATCGGAAACCTGGTGACGCTGCTTACCATGCTCAAGGGCCTGCCGCTTGCCTACAACAAGGACCTGCAGGAAGACAAGGAAGCCATTTTTGACTCCTTCGATACCGCCGTCATGGCGCTCACCGTGTTTTCGCCCATGCTCGAGACCATGCGCGTGCGCACCGATAACATGCGCGCCGCGGCGGCGAAGGGCTTTATCAACGCCACGGACTGCGCGGATTACCTGTGCGCCAAGGGCCTGCCCTTCCGCAGCGCCTACAAGATCGTGGGCGAGCTGGTGGCGTATCTGATCGCCGAAGGCAAGACGCTGGAGGAGGCAAGTTTGGAGGAATACCGCCGCTTCAGCGACCTGTTCGCCCAGGACGTGTACGAGGCGATCCGACTGGAAAACTGCGTTAAGAAGCGGCTGAGCAAAGGCGCCACGAGCCCGGTGCTGGTAAAACAACAGATCGAAGAGGCGCTTTCGCGCTTATGAACGGGCAGAAGCAGGCCAGCTCATACCGCGCACCTGCCGCAGACATCCTGCGGGTGGCGAGCGTTTTCATGATCGCCTGGTATCACATCTGGCAGCAGTCCTGGCTGAACCCCAACTTTACGCTGTTCGGACTTGAGATCAACATGTATCCCGTCGTTTCGAGGGGATACATGTTTGTGTATCTGATGCTTTTGATCAGCGGCTTTGTGCTGACGCTGGGTATGTACTCAGGCCGCTACCCCACCGCGAAGGCCTTTTATCTGGGCCGCGCGAGGCGCATACTTCCAAGCTATCTTCTGTGCCTGATCGTGTTCTTTTTCTTTGACGCCGTGCCGAACGAAAGCTATTATTCGAATAAGCACATGCTGACGGATGTTTTCGCCCACCTGACGTTCACGCAGAACCTGTTTTATGAATCCTATTCCGTCACGCGCTTAAACGGCGCTTTGTGGACGCTGGCGGTGGAAGTGCAGTTCTATCTGCTCTTTCCCCTGCTTTTCCGCCTGTTCCGCAAAAAGCCCCTCGTTACCTTTTCCGGTATTCTGGGCGTGTGCCTTCTTTGCAAACTGTACGTTCAGCACTTTCAGCCGGACACCACGCTTTTCGTCAACCGCCTGCCCGTGATGCTGGACGTGTACGCCTGCGGCATGCTGGCCGCCTGGGGATACGTGCGTCTGAAGAAGGCGGGCCGGCTCAAATGGTTGCACCTGATTTTGGCGCTTGCGGCCTGCGCGGGCATGTATATGCTTTTGCGCCGCCTGTCTTATGTGAGCGGCTACGAGGAGCAGCGAAGGGCGCAGATGTGGGCGGCGCTGCCGTTTTCTTTGCTGGGCGGCGTGTTTCTGATGTGCGGGAGCCTGACCTGGCGCGCCGTGCTCATGGCGTTTTCCAATCCGGCCGTCGCGTTTCTGTCCGGCATCTCCTATAACTTTTATATCTGGCATCAGGCCATTGCCGTGCGTTTGAAGCAGGGCCGGATCCCCGCCTATACGGGCGACGCGCCCAACATGGACGGCCAGACGGTATGGCAGCACCGGTATACGCTATTGTGCTTCGCCGCGGCGTTTCTGATCGCCGTCGCCCTCACATACCTTGTGGAAAGACCTTGCGCGGCGCAGTGGAGGGAGAAGAAAGCAACAGACGATAAAGCAACGTAAAACGGAGGGCGATGCCCTCCGTTTTAAAACCTGTTTCGCGTTCCGTTACTTATTGGCGAAGCGCTCGCGCACGTCAGCCTCGTTGAAGGGGTCGCACACCGGGCAGGGATTCTTGCCGTCCTGGTGCAGCGCCTCGAACAGGGAGTGCACGTACTTTTCGTCGTACATCTGCTGGCAGTCCTGAGAGGAATGGTAGTAGCGGCTGGTCTGGGAGTAGTACACCGTTACGGTCTTTTCGTACTCGTACACCAGCCTGGTGGCGGGATCGATATCCCCGTCGGATACGTTGAAGGCGGCGTCCTTCTGGCGCATGTACTCAAACACGCTGTCCGCACGGCACTTGGGGCAGTAGGTGTAATGGCCCTTGTACACGTCTTCGAAAGGGATCACCTTGTAGGTGCCCTGGAAGAAGTCGCGGCAGATGTCGGAGGTGTGGGCCACGTTCTTCGCGTCCACCCAAAGATAGTCCTTATCCTTGCGGTCCATCATGGTGACGGGCACCACGCCGCAGTTTGCGC
Source organism: Clostridia bacterium (assembly GCA_017552535.1). GTDB lineage: Bacteria > Bacillota > Clostridia > Christensenellales > Aristaeellaceae > RUG14130. Next base: position 4,659 of record JAFZPV010000036.1, on the reverse strand, counting down.
ACATCTGCTTGCCGGCGTCCTTCGCCTCCTTCAGCGTGTGGCTGGAGGCGTTGAGCATGCCGGAGCAGTTGCGGGTAAGATGATAGTACGTTCCGCCCGGGGTGTAATACACCGGCGCTTCCGCCACGTCGCGTATCTCCGGCATGGTGACAGGCACAGGCGTAGGCGTGGGTTCGGGCGTGGGCGCCAGCGTGGGGATGGGCGTGGCCGAGAGCATCTTCGCGGGGGAAGGCTCCGGCGTGGTCACCACGATGCCCGCCAGCGGGTTCTGGGTCTTGGGTGCTTCCTGCTTTGGAGGCTCGGTGTAGCCCATATAATGCTTGAATACCGCAAGCAGGGCTTCGGGCAGCTTCTGCTTTACCTGCGCGACCGACTGCGCTTTATCGCCCAGCAGCTCCACGCCGGCTTTGGCCGCGTTCACCTTTACGCCGTCCCAGACGTAAACCGCCTTTTCGGCATAGCGGTCGGCAAGGCTTCCCGCGCCGGCGGCGGCGTTGTTGAGTGCGTCGTTGGTATGATCGTAGATCCAGTCAAAGGCCACGTTCAGCCGGTTCTGCAGGCTGCCGATGCGGGGATCGTCGGTCTCTACGTTGGCGGCGAACACCAGAAGCATACAAAAGATCACCGCGGACGCAAAGGTAGCCAAAAGCTTGAGACTTGTGGAAAAGCGCAGCCTGCGGCTCCACAGCATCACAAGGCCGATGGGATACAGCACCGCCAGGCACACGAAGGTGAGCAGGGCATAGCCCAGGCCGCCCTCGGAAGCGCGCGCCTCATACTCCTCCATATAGCCGGATTTCACGTAGGGAGAGCGCTTGTTGGTGCGCTCAAAGTAACCGGACGCGGTACCGGAAGGTCCGCGGTTGGGCATGAAGTTGGAAAGCTTGTATCTTTTATATGTACTGCTCAGCATGGCATATCCGTCCTTAAGCATTTATCAGCATAAGCGGATTATACCACGCCGCGCTAAATATTACAAGTTTGTTTCATAATTTGACGGCAATTTAATAAACGTCACGTCTGTGCAATTTGTTAATTGTTCTGTACCGTACTAATTTCTCTTGACAAAGCGGAAGCGCCGTCATATAATGCAATCGTTCGGTACAGAACAAATGAACGGAGGTTTTGATATGGAAACGAATAAAAGAGAAATTATGGAAAAATTCATGCGCTTTCAGATGCTGATGCACCGCCTGTCAAGTCCCAGGGGCATGCGGGAAGGCCCCCGCGGCCGCAGCCAGGAGCGGGCGCTGACCCAGATCGCCCTGCGGGACGGCATCTCCCAGCGGGAACTGATGGAAAAGCTGGGCGTGCAGCCCTCCTCCATGAGCGAGCTGGTGAGCAAGCTGGAGGACGGCGGCATGATCGAGCGCCGCACGAGTCCCGAAGACCGCCGGCAGGTGAACCTGTTCATGAGCGAAACGGGCAGGCGCTATCTGGAGCATGTGAACGACCGGGAGGAATACCTGCTGCCCTTCGACGCGCTCAGCGACGAGGAATTGGACAGCCTGGACAGGGTCCTGCAGAAGCTGATCGACTCCGCCGAAAAGGCCTGCGCAAACGCCGGACTCAGCCTGCATCCCCCGCGCCCCTTCCCGCCTGCAGCGCACGGCACGCTGCCCCGCGGCGGAGAATTCGGCATTCCCGGCAGGCCCGAGCCGCCCTGCCCCCGCAGGATGCCGGGAGATCTCATCGACCGCCCGCGGCCCCATCGCCTGCCCAACGTGTTCCATCGCCCGGACGGAGAGCCCGTTCCTCCCATGCGCGGCATACCGGTGCGGGGCGACGAGCCGTCTGAAAAGATCTGATCATTAGTTCTTTGCCAGCATAGTGCGATATATCGCCTGATACCGACAGAAAACCAAAACGCCGCCCGGCGCAGGCATGCAATCGGCCTGCACCGGGCGGTTTTTATATGTTTTGCGTCATATCCCCTGCCACGCCTTGGCGCGCAGGGGGAATTTTTTAGCGGAGCGGGTCGATACGGAAGACCTCGTTGCCGTTCATCATCAGATGCCAGTTGGCCATGAGGTCGTCAAAATGGATGGCGAGCCAGGCCTGCACGAGCACCTGCTTTTTAAAGCTCATGTGTCCGTCCAGGGTCTCGCCCGTGAGGGCCATGATCACTTCTTCTTCTTTGAAAACTGCGTGGATATGGGGCACTTTGAGATCGCGGGATTTGTCCGTATACATGTATATGATGATGCCGTAGAAAAGGCTGATGGGTGTCATATCTCTACCTCCGTATTCGCTCAGAATATTAGCATAAGATTGCGTCTATTATGATGCGAAGGCATGTCAGATATATATCAAAAGTGTTTCATTTCTTCGCGCCTGCAGCAGAGCCCCAGAAATTTCAAACATGTGAAACATTTATCCACTTGACGCAGGGCAACCGGCGCGGTATCATTATTATAGGATAAATCGTATCCTATTCATTCTTGCATCGGGAGGTGACAGGTCTTGGAAGACGGCGGAAGAAGTATGCCCGGCGACGGCGTGCCCCGATCATGCGATGCCGCTGATTTCTGCGGCACTGTCTGATATTCCCGGTACGCCCTCACAAACGCTTTTTAAGCAGCGCAGGGTTTGCGTCTGCGCGTATTTCATTGTGAAGGCGGTGCATATCCATGGATTGGGAAACCGTAAAGAGCCGTCTCGACGCCCTGCTCGAGGCGGATAAAAAAGCAGAACTGCGCGGTGCGCTGAGGATGCTCAACCGCGTGGATGTGGCGCAGTACTTAAGCGAGCTTGACACAGACAAGATGCTTAAGGTGTTCCGGCTTTTGCCCACGGAGATCTCCTCGGACGTGTTCAGCTACATGGACGACGACCAGCAGGAAAAGCTGATCGCCACCATCGGCGACCAGGAGATCTGCCGTCTGGTGGACGACATGTTCATCGACGACGCCGTGGACTTTCTGGACGACCTGCCCAGCGACCTGGTAAAAAAGGTGCTGGAAAACGTGAGCCCCGATACCCGCAGGGTGATCAACCGCTTTTTGTCCTACCCGGAAAACAGCGCGGGCTCCATTATGACCATCGAATTCTGCGCCTTCCCCGGCGGCTACACCGTGGCGCAGGCCATGAAGGAGATCCGGCGCACGGGCCTTGACAAAGAGACCATCAACACCCTGTATATCCTGGACGCGGAAGGCCGCCTGCAGGGCACGCTGGCGCTGAGAAAGCTGATCTCCGCTGACGACGACGTGCCGGTGCAGAACCTGATGGAAACGAGCTTCGTTTCCGTGGGCACGCTGGACGACCAGGAGACCGTGGCGGAAACGGTGAAGAAATACGACCTGCTGGCCGTGCCCGTGCTGGACAAGGAAGGCCGGGTTGTGGGCATCATCACCGCGGACGACATCCTGGACGTCATGCAGGAAGAGGCCACGGAGGACATCGAGCGCATGAGCGCCCTGACGCCGTCCGACGATACGTATATGAAGACGGGCGTCTTCGAGCTGGTCAAAAACCGGCTGCCCTGGCTGGTGCTGATGCTGGTGGCCTCCATCTTTACAGGCCTCATCATCAGCCACTACGAGGACAAACTGATCCTGAGCGCCGTTGGCGTTGCGCTGATCGGCTGCATTCCCATGATCATGGACACGGGCGGCAACTGCGGCCAGCAGTCTTCCACGCTGATCATCCGCGGCCTTGCCACCGGCGAGGTGGAGCCGCGCGACGCGGTGAGGGTGCTGTGGAAGGAGGCGCGGGTATCCCTGCTGGTGTCTTCGGTGCTGGCGGCGGTGTGCTTCGTGATACAGTATTTCATCTTCCGGGTGGGCACGCCGGACAGCCGGCTTGCCATCTGCCTCACCATTTCCGCATCCATGGTGTGCTGCGTGCTGTTCGCCAAGATTCTGGGCGGGCTGCTGCCCCTGGGGGTAAAGGCGCTGAAACTGGACCCCGCCCTGATCGCCTCCCCCATGATCACCACGGTGGCGGATACCTGCTCGCTGCTGATCCTGTTCGCACTGGCGACGGCAGTGCTGCTGTAAGGAGGCGCCCATGGAATTTGAAGTGATCAAGGCCAGGCTCGATAAGCTTCTGGCAGCGGACAAAATGGGCGAGATGCGCGGCGCGCTGATGATGCTCAACGTCGTGGACATCGCCGAATATATGGACGGCCTCGAGAAGGACGGGATGCTGAAAACCTACCGCATCCTGCCCAAGGACATCTCTGCCGAGGTGTTCACCTACCTTTCCGACGAGCAGAAGCAGCACCTGATGGAGTGCATCGGAGACAGCGAGACCGCCGAGCTGATCAGCAACATGTTCGTGGACGACGCGGTGGACTTTCTGGAAGAGCTGCCCGCGAACCTCGTTACGCGCCTGCTCAAAAACGTGAACGAAGAGCAGCGCAAGACCATAAACCGCTTTCTGAACTATCCCGAAAACAGCGCAGGCTCCATTATGACCATAGAGTTCTGCTCGCTGAAGGAAGGGCTCACCGCCGCCGAGGCTATGAAGTACCTTAAGCAGAACAGCCTCGACAAGGAGACCATCTATACCCTCTACGTGCTGGGACAGTCCCATGAGCTGCGGGGCACGCTGCCGCTGCGCCGCCTGATCCTGGCAGACGAGAACGTGCCAGTGGAATCCATCATGAGCACCAACTTCATCTACGCCAACACCCTGGACGACCAGGAAGCCGTG